>NZ_JACVUO010000003.1:0-464431 GCF_016625145.1 Pantoea sp. S61 | reverse complement strand
CGCAACGTTATCCGTTGCGGCCTCCATTAAGATCTTAACTGACAAGCATTACCGCTCCGGCGGTGTTTTTTTTTGCACCAAAGGTATTGTTCATTGTGGCTAATGGGCAGATTTGCGCACATCATTACCAAATGTAAAGTTATGTCTTTTTAGACACTTAAAGATTAAGGTTGCTTGAAAACCTGCGCAATGGACATAGGATGTATATCCGCGCATGAGCGCGAGCACAACTGAGGAAGATTAACGTTTATGATGCGTATTGCGCTTTTCCTGGTCACCAACCTGGCGGTGATGTTGGTATTCGGACTGATTCTGAGTCTGACAGGAATTCAGTCAAGCAGTGTTCAGGGTCTGATGATTATGGCAGGTCTGTTTGGCTTTGGCGGTGCGTTTGTTTCACTGCTGATGTCTAAATGGATGGCATTGCGCTCCGTCGGCGGTGAAGTGATTCAACAACCCCGTAACGAGACAGAACGCTGGCTGATGGATACCGTCAGTCGCCAGGCTCAACAGTCCGGCATTGCGATGCCACAAGTGGCGATCTATCACGCGCCAGACATTAACGCCTTTGCGACCGGTGCACGTCGTGACGCCTCACTGGTTGCGGTCTCGACCGGCTTGCTGCAGAACATGAGCCGTGATGAAGCGGAAGCGGTACTGGCGCACGAAATCGCCCACATCGCTAACGGTGACATGATCACCATGACGCTGATTCAGGGTGTGGTGAACACCTTCGTGATCTTCATTTCGCGTATTATCGCGCAGGTGGCATCGGGCTTCCTGTCGGGTAACCGTGACGGTGAAGAGAGCAGCAACGGTAACCCGCTGGTCTATTTTGCGGTCGCGACCGTGCTGGAACTGGTGTTCGGCATTCTCGCCAGCATCATCACCATGTGGTTCTCACGTCACCGTGAATTCCACGCGGATGCAGGTTCAGCCAAACTGGTGGGCCGCGAGAAGATGATTGCCGCTCTGCAGCGTTTGAAAACCAGCTACGAGCCGCAGGAGCCAAGCAGCATGATGGCATTCTGCATTAACGGTAAAAGCAAATCGTTGAGCGAATTGTTTATGTCGCATCCGCCGCTCGATAAGCGTATCGAAGCGCTGCGTAACGGTGACTATCTGAAATAATGGTTTAGCTGTTGCAATAAACAAAGGTGCCCAATTGGGCACCTTTGTTGTTTTATGACTTCACCGTCTCACTCGATTGCGTCATCCGCGACATACTGACGACGGCTGCCACCGTGGCGAAGCTCCCCGCTAAAACCAGTGATGCATGTGTTCCGCTGTCGTTAAACAGATTGAACATCAAGGCAACCAGTGCGGCACCGCTGCTCTGACCGACCAAACGCGCCGTCCCTAACATACCGCTGGCGCCACCGCTGCGATGGCGCGGGGCAGAGGAGATAATCGTGTGATTATTCGGAGACTGGAACAGGCCAAAGCCCGCACCGCACAGCATCATTCGCCAGATAATATCAATATCAGTGGGTTGTGTAGGCAGCAGTGCCAGTAAGAACAGACCTGCCGCAAACATCGCCAGCCCCAGACCACCCAATAATCCCGCATGGACTTTCTCAATCAACCGGCCAGCAATCGGTGCCAGCACCATGGTGGCCAGCGGCCAGGGTGTGAGCAGCAATCCGGTCGCCACTTCATCCCGCCCCAGCACGTTTTGCAGGAAGAACGGCAATGAAACCATTGCCAGCATCTGCGCGCAGAACGAGCAAATAGACGTGCACATCGACAACGAAAAAATGGGGATACGCAGCAAATCCACCGGCAGCAGCGGAACAGGCATCGCCAACTGGCGACGAACAAACACCACGCCCACCAACACCAGTGCTACGACTTCCGCCAGAATGAGCCAGTGATCCTGCCCCTGTGAGAATCCGCTGAGGGCCGATATGAGCAGGCCAAAGAACAGGGCGTTCATGATGGCGCTGGGAATATCAAACTTCTGCTGTTTGGCTTTCTGCGTGTTATCCGGCAGAAAACGCAGCGCTAGCCACAATGCCACAATGCCCAGCGGCACGTTGATCAGGAATAACCATTTCCAGCTGGCGATGGAGAGAATCGCGGCAGCCACCGTGGGGCCCGCAGCGCTCGATACCGCGACGATAAGCGAGTTAATCGCCATACCGCGGCCGAGAAAACGCTGCGGATAGATAATACGAATCAGCGCTGTGTTCACACTCATCAGTGCCGCGCCGCCAAAACCCTGCAGGATACGCGCCACGGTAAGCATATTGAGTGAAGAGGAGAGGGCGCAGAACAATGAAGTGGCGATAAACAACGCCAGCCCTACCTGATAAACACGGCGATAACCCAGCATATCGCCGAGAAAGGAGAGCGACAGTAACGAGATAACAATGGCGATTTGGTAGGCGTTAACAATCCAGATTGATTCCGCCGGACTGGCATTCAGTTCGCGCGCAATGGTGGGTAACGCGACGTTAGTAATAGCTCCATCCAGCACTGCCATCATGATGCCTAACGCAATAGTGATAATCGCGCCGTACCGCTGCGGAACAGGTAATCCATCCTGAGAGACTGTAGGGGACATAAATGAAATAAATGAAGGAAGTGAATATCATCATGCTAATCAATTTTGTGACGGAAAGCACCGCATTCATTGACAAAAAATTACGAAGGAATGTGTCGCTGAGTGCCAGTCGTTGCCGCCGTTGGGCTGAAACGCATATACTGGCGCTTCTGTTCCGTTTTTTTTGAAACACCGTCAAAAAAGGATACGCGCAATGGCGAGCAGTGATAACGATAAACAGCCAGATTCCGTCTCTTCGGTAATGAAAGTGTTCGGCATTTTGCAGGCGTTAGGCGAAGATCGTGATCATGGTATCACCGAACTGTCGCAACGCGTGATGATGTCAAAAAGCACGGTTTACCGCTTTCTGCAAACCATGAAATCATTGGGTTACGTGGCGCAGGAAGGGGAAAGTGAAAAATATTCGCTGACGCTCAAGCTGTTTGAATTGGGTGCCAAGGCACTACAAAACGTCGATCTGATTCGTAGTGCCGATGTCGAAATGCGAGAACTGTCGCGTTTGACCAAAGAAACCATCCATCTGGGTGCACTGGAAGAAGACAGCATTGTCTATATCCATAAAATCGATTCACTGTATAACCTGCGCATGTACTCGCGCATCGGGCGTCGTAACCCGTTGCACACCACCGCCATCGGTAAAGTATTGCTGGCGTGGCGCGATCGCACTGAAGTTCAGGAGCTCCTGAGCGAAGTTGAATTTCGTCGCAGCACCGCGAACACCATCGTCAGTGCAGAAGGGTTGCTTGAGGTATTAGATCAAGTAAAAGTGCAGGGCTTCGGTGAAGATAACGAAGAGCAGGAAGAGGGCTTACGCTGCATTGCCGTGCCGGTTTTCGACCGCTTCGGCGTGGTGATTGCTGGATTGAGCATCTCGTTCCCGACAATCCGATTCTCTGAAGAAGCAAAAAACGAATATGTGGCGATGCTGCATCGTGCTGCGCGCAATATTTCTGATCAGTTGGGTTACCACAACTACCCATTCTGAATAGCAGAACGGGCTGTCGCCAGCCCGTTTGAATCACTAATTATCTACCACTTCGCCACTTTTCTTTAGCAGTGGACAATCGGTAACACCCACAATACCGCTGTCGGTATGCAGATATTGCGCGGTGATCATGCCGCGTGCAGTGAGATAGCTACACTGTAAGCCCAGTCCTGCGGCGTTTTTGTTGCTTCCGGTGAGTACGCCATAACCGGTGAGCAGCATCCCTAGCCAGACCACTGCTACCACGACTATCGCCCGAATGAATAGTTTCATTTTATCTCCTTGTGATACACAACGCAGCTATCCTGAAGTCGCTGCGATTTCTATAGTAGCAGCATGACGCGTCCTGCTCATGAAATCGATCAGAGATAACTGAAAGCCATCAAGATGCGGGATAATCTGCTTTCCACCGGCAACCATTATCTTTTCCGCACACAACGAGTAGAATCAGCGGCGGTGTAAGTGTTTTATGTTTGACAATAGAGGCAGTTATGAACGAGTTAGCCGCAAATACCAGTCCGCTGTTTAGTTATGGTGTACTGGCCATCATTATTGTTGTGGCCTTGATAGCCTGGTTCTTCGTTAACCGGGCCAGCATGCGCGCCAGTGAACAGATTCGTTTGCTGGAAGCACTGCTGGAAGAGCAGAAAAAACAGAATGCATTGTTGCGCCGCCTGGCGGATGCTCAACCTGCCACAGCAAAACAGCAGGAGGAAGAAGACGCCGTAGAACAGCGCGACTTCATCCGTATGATTCCAGAACGTTAATCACATGATGGAGCAATAATGGCCTGGCAAAATCCCTGGTACGACGCAGCGCTGGCGCATCACACGCCAGAAGGTTTCCGCAACCCGGAACCGGAATTGCGCCAGCCAGGGGATTTGCAGCGCTGGCGGCGGGAGCGCAAAGCGGACCATTTGCCGCTGCCGCCTCAGGCCGGTTATCCGGCATTCATTGCCCGCTGGTACCAGGAAAGCGATCTGAGTGGTGATGACGATCGCATCTGGTGGTTGGGTCATGCCGCCGTGTTGATGCGGCTCAATCGCCGCTATATTCTCATCGACCCGGCACTCTCTGCGCGTGCTTCACCGCTGCCGTTTGCTGGACCACAGCGTAAAACCCCCGCTCCGCTCCAAATTGCACAGCTGCCACATCTTGATGTGGTGCTGATTTCGCACAATCACTACGACCATCTCGATCGGCCTACGGTAAAGCGCATCGCACGTCATTTCCCGGAAGCGCAATTTGTTGTGCCGCTGGGGATGGGAACCTGGTGCCGCAAACGTGGCGTACGTCATGTCACCGAACGCGACTGGTGGCAATCCATTGATATCGCAGGAGTGACGTTGACTGCTGTACCCGCGCGACACTGGAGCATGCGAACTTTCTGGGATCGCAATCGCTCACTGTGGTGCGGCTGGGTGGTGCGAAACCAGAGTGTGAATTTTTGGTTTTCAGGTGACAGTGGCTATAGCGAAAACCTGTTAGAAATTGCTGAACGTCTCGGGCCCTTTAATCTTGCCGCGTTGCCCATTGGCGCTTATGCACCAAAATGGTTCATGCGTGGTCAACATATGGACCCCGATCAGGCGGTGCGTTTATGGCAGGCGATAGGGCGTCCGTTAACGCTGCCGATCCACTGGGGTGTGTTTGAACTGGCGGATGATCCCTTAGATGAACCCCCTGCCGCTTTGGCGCAAGCAATGCAATCCGCGGGAGAATTGGACTCACGCTTTATGCCATGGAGAATAGGCACCAGCCGAAGCCTGCAGAATAGCGATTCAGATGTGTCCTAAGCCCGATTTGTTAAATCAAGTGTAGCAGTGCGTTTTTTTAACATTTAATTGTAGAGTCGTTAGTTAAAAATAAGATAACCGCCAAAACGAGCGTGCATATATTTGGGGCAAGAGCGCTTATATTTTCCTGATTTTGGTGCAAAACAATTAATGACTTGTACTTAATAAACCCGGCTGTACAAGTTTTGCACAGTGCACGAATGTTGCATACCACGCTAATTTTTTGGCGGAATATTTTATCAATGCCATATTAATGCAATATTTTTTGCGTAGCTTTGACCGCTTTAATTGTGCTGGTTTAAGTTGCGTCGCTACGCTTGACTAATGTAAGTACTGGCGCTAACTACTCTGACATATATCATTTTTTTGTGCAGTTATTCCGTCATCTGTCAATATGCTAATGGCAGAAGAGTGCAGAGCAACGGCCAATTATGTGCGTCATGTCGATCACCGTTTAAAAATGGCTTGCCATTAATTTGCGGATATGTGATAACGACTCTTGGGTCAAACGAGGTACAGTTCTGTTTATGTATGGCATCTTCAGTAAAGAAGTTACGAGTAAAGACGTTGACGTTGAATTCCGCTTCCTTGCCGAACCTTAAATTAGTGCCTCATTCAGTAACGTCTCTGGTTTATCTGTAAGACTGCCTTCGGGCAATATAAACAATCAAAGGAATTTGCAAAAATGGCAAAGATTAAAGGTCAGGTTAAGTGGTTCAACGAGTCTAAAGGTTTTGGTTTCATTACTCCTGCTGACGGCAGCAAAGACGTGTTCGTACACTTCTCTGCAATCCAGGGTAACGGCTTCAAAACTCTGGCTGAAGGCCAGGCTGTTGAGTTCGAAATTCAGGACGGCCAGAAAGGTCCAGCTGCAGTAAACGTAACTGCTATCTGATTTCGTTTTCAGACTCGGTGCCATGCGCCGCTGACACAAATTGTAAAGCCCTGGTCTCTGATCGGGGCTTTTCTTTTATCCTTTCTGTTGCCAGACGATCAGGGTAAACTGCGCGCGAATCGTGAACCCGGAGTTGTCTATGTCTTTGATTTGCCCACTTTGCCAGCAACATTTGCATCAGCAAGCTAACAGCTTCCGCTGCGATTCCGGTCACCAATTCGATCAGGCGAAAGAAGGGTACGTCAATTTGTTGCCGGTGCAGCATAAAGGCTCAAAGGAACCGGGTGACAGTGCGGAAATGCTGCTGGCTCGCCGTGTATTTCTTGATGCCGGACACTATCAACCCTTGCGCGATTCGGTGGCGCAACATCTGTCGCAGCGTCTGAATGGCAAGGCTGCTCAGGTATTGGATATTGGCTGTGGTGAAGGTTATTACACTGCAACAATGGCGCAAGCGCTTCCACAAGCACAGTTGTTTGGCCTTGATGTAGCGAAAGCGGCGATTCGTATGGCGGCTAAACGCTATCGTGCGGTGAAATTCTGTGTCGCCTCCAGCCAGCGTTTACCCTTCGCCGACGCATCGCTGGATGGCATTGTGCGCATTTACGCTCCTTGCAACGAAGCGGAATTGAGTCGCGTCGTCAAAGCGGGCGGCTATCTACTGACGGTGACACCGGGCCCACATCATCTGCAGCAGTTCAAAGCGCTGATTTATCGTGAAGTGCAGCTGCACGCGGCAGAAGAAAAGGCTTACGAAGGTTTCAGGCAGGTCGAGCAACACAACCTGCGTTATGAGATGACGTTAAATGGGGCCGAAGCGGTGAGCTTGCTGCAGATGACACCTTTTGCCTGGCGTGCGCGCGAAGAAGTCTGGCAGACACTGGCGGCAGCCGATACCTTTAGCTGCGACGCCGACTTCATGCTGACGCTATGGCAGCGCGCTTAACGCGCTTCCACCAGCGTATTGTAGATACGTTCCAGGTCGTCGAGCTGTTGCACTGCAATCAGCAGGCGACGCTGTTCCAGCTGCATGACTAAGATGCCATCCTCAGACAAGTTCATACTTTGAATGCGACGATAGTCGATCCACACGCTGCCGAAGAACAGTCCCTCGGTCTTCATCAACAATTTCGGCGTGCGTAGCCAGAATAGCCAGATCGCCATAAAGCACAACACCATCAGCAGCGTGGTGGTGAGTTGCGGGCCATGGTTGCTGACGTTATTCCACAGCAGAATCAGCAATAACACGATAAAAATACCGCTGTCGATTTTATGGCGACGACGCAGCGCGACACGCAATTTGGTCGGCCCTTTGCGCCGCGGCAGGATAGCGTCATCGTAAATCGCGAACAGGGCAAAGGCGATGACCAGCAGGGCAATCAGAGCGTCAGTCAGTGACATTACATTTTCTTCCTCAACCGAATTTACCTCAACGTTGGCGCTCAGGTAACCTCGCTTAAAACGGCCGGGGGCCAAAGCCCCCGGCGAGATGATTACAGACCGAGCAGGCCGATCCAGTAACCAAAGATACCCAGGGCAAAGAAGCCCACGATAATCCACAGTGCGTTAACTTTACGGCGCAGCAGCCACATACAGCCGAAGGTCAGCAGCAGCGGGATTAAGCCCGGCATCAGCTGATCGAGGATCGATTGAACGGTCGTCACGGTGGTTTTGCCGGTGTGATCGGTAATGCGCGACACCACAAGCGGCACGTTCACGTGTGTCCACTTGTTGACCAGCGCCCCCATGACAAACAGGCCGAGAATCGACGCCCCCTCCGTAAGCTTTTGCAGGAAGCCGCCACCCATATCGCTGACAATATCCACGCCTTTGCGATAACCATAAGCCACACCGTAATAACGCGTCAGCATACGCACGGCGTTAAACAGAATGAAGAACAGCAGGGGACCGAGCAGGCTGCCGCTCATCGCAATACCGGCACCGAGTGCAGCAAACACCGGGCGAACGGTACCCCAGAAGATCGGGTCACCAACCCCCGCCAGCGGTCCCATCAGGCCGACTTTAATACCGTTAATCGCGGCATCATCAATCGCCGCGCCGTTGGCACGCTGCTCTTCCATCGCCATCGTAACGCCCAGCACAGGTGCAGCCACGTATGGATGGGTGTTGAAGAACTCCAGGTGACGCTTAATGGCCTGTTTACGATCGTCGTTGTTCTCAGGATAGAGGCGACGAATCACCGGTACCATCGAGAAGCAGAAGCCCAGCGCCTGCATACGTTCAAAGTTCCATGAACCCTGAAACAGGTTAGAGCGGATGAACACACCACGGACGTCGCTCGGGGTGAGTTTCTTTTGCGTGTTAGTTGTATCAACCATGATTTCACCTGTTCCTAGTCGAGTTCGTTGTCGAGGTCATTGTGTGCAGGACCGGCAGCGGCCGCGCCTGCTGTACGGTTATATTTCGGCGCCAGCTGGATATACAGCACCGCCATGACCACACCAATCACGCCCAGAGCAACCAGGTTGAAGTTGGTGAAGGCCGCCGTCACAAAGCCCAGATAGAAGAACGGCATCAGGTAGCCTGCGCGCATCATGTTGATGACCATCGCGTAACCCACGACGACGATCATGCCACCGGCGATGTTCAGACCGTTGGTGACCACTTCTGGAATCGAGCTCAACAGTTCCTGTACCACGCTGGTACCCACTGAAATCGCCACGATCAGGGCTGGAATGGCAATACGCATCGCCTGCAATACCAGAGCAGAGACGTGAATCCAGCTGATGGCGCTCAGATTGCCTTTCTCGGCGGCCTTATCGGCAGCGTGCTGGAAGGCAACGGTGATGGTACGGACGATGATGGTCAGAACCTGACCGGCTGCCGCCAGTGGAATCGCCAGCGCGATACCCGCACCAACACTTTGGCCACCTGCGATAACCAGAATGGTCGAAATGATGGAGGCCAGTGCCGCATCGGGTGCAACCGCCGCACCGATGTTCATCCAGCCCAGCGCGATCATTTCCAGGGTACCACCGATGATGATACCGGTTTTCATGTCACCCAGAACCGCACCAATCAAGGTACAGGCCACCAGTGGACGGTGGAACTGGAACTCATCAAGAATCGATCCCATCCCGGCAATACAAGCCACAATAAATATCAGGATGATTTGTAGCGTGGTTATTTCCATTGCTTTTCTCCTCAGCAAGGTCTCAAGTATTCGCCCGCCAGCGCAGGCAAAAGCGAACTACTGATTGACCTTGGCAATCAGGTCCATCATTTTCAGTCTTGGGTCGTTTGAAACTTTACGCACTTCCAACTCGATACCGCGTTCATTCAGTTTACGGAAGGCTTCAATGTCCTTCTGGTCGACCGAAACGGCGTTGTTGACCTGGGTTTTACCCTGTTTGAATGCCATGCCGCCGATGTTGACCGACTTGATATCCACGCCTTGTTCAACAATCCGTTCTACATCGGTAGGATTGGTAAACAGCAGCATCACGCGGTCACGACCGTATTTCGGGTTATTCCACACGCGGATCATTTTGGCGATGTCTACCACGTGGGCGGTTACGCCTGGCGGTGCCACCTGGGTCAGCAGCGTTTTACGCACATGATCGTTGGCGACTTCATCGCTAACGACAATGATGCGCGTGACGTTGGTCTCTTTGGTCCAGCGGGTTGCCACCTGGCCGTGAATTAAACGGTCATCGATACGGGCCAGACCGATCTTCATGTGCTCGCCTGGCGCCAAAGGCTTTTGCGGTTGCGCCGGGGCTTTTGCGGCAACCGGTGCTGCAGCTTCCGGGGTAGGGGTTTCGGTCTTCAGGGCTTTAACGCCTTCGCGACCGGCTTCCACGGCAATGTGAATCAATTCCTCAAAGGATGGGTTGTCATCGCGCCCCATCAGGGTTTCCACCAGCATCGGGATATTCACCCCGGCGATGACATCATAATCCGGCTCATCCACCACAATGCGGCTGGCCGCGTTGAATGGACTGCCGCCCCAGGTATCCACCAGGAACAGCACGCCTTTCGACGTGTCGAGTTCTGCCAGTCTCGCCTGATACTTTTCGATTAGCGTTTCTGCATTTTCGCCGGGCACGAAATCAATCCATCCGACATTTTCCTGCTCACCCAACAACATTTCTGCTGTTTTAAGCAACTGTTCTGCCGCCCAGCCATGTGTACCAATTACAATAGCAATGGTCACTTGCTACCTCCGTTCGCATGAGAGATTCTCTGGCATTGCCGGGAATCATTGAGAATTACCGTTGTTGATTCAGGTGGATCGTTTGGGTCTAAGATGAAGAGTCGCATCAATAAATATTCCGAAACTGTCCGCTGCACAGCAGTAAGGTCGCGATTTATTTTAGTGTGCGAAAAAATAATTTATGTGATGTTTGTCAGCTATTTCGAGCGTAACGCTGCAAAATTGCATTTATGTTCACTATTCCTGCGTTTGTGCAGTTGTTTGTAAATGTAATAAAATTTTTTGACGTTGTTGATGTAACTGATACATTAGCGTTCTGTTTAATATTCAGGAGTATCGGGCTTCAGCTCACCTATATGGACCGTCACCGACGTCGCTCAACATGTTCTCAGCGCTTTCTGGCGCACACTACAACGCTCTTCAGCGTGACCTCATTTGCTAACGATCTCTCGTCTCGCTTCACAGCGCAGGCTCAATCTCGTTCGCCCCTCTGTGTTGTAAGGAGTCATTGATGGAATTTCTCTTCGACCCCTCAATTTGGGCGGGTTTGCTAACGCTGATCGTGCTGGAGATCGTTCTCGGCATCGACAACCTGGTGTTCATCGCTATCCTTGCCGACAAGTTGCCACCGAAACAGCGTGATAAAGCGCGTCTGATTGGTTTATCCCTTGCCCTGGTGATGCGATTAGGCCTGCTGTCGCTGATTTCCTGGATCGTGACATTGACGCGACCCCTATTCAGCGTAGGCGATTTCAGTTTTTCCGGGCGAGATTTAATTCTGTTGTTCGGTGGTTTGTTCCTGTTATTCAAAGGAACCATGGAACTGCATGAGCGGCTGGAAAACCGCGGCATGGAACAACAGGGCAATAAAGGTTATGCCAGCTTCTGGGCCGTGGTGATCCAGATTGTGGTGCTGGACGCGGTATTCTCGCTGGATGCGGTGATTACTGCGGTGGGCATGGTGAACCATCTGCCGGTGATGATGACGGCCGTGGTGATCGCCATGGGTGTGATGCTGTTGGCTTCGAAGCCGTTGACCAATTTCGTCAATGCCCATCCGACGGTCGTGGTGCTTTGCTTAAGCTTCCTGCTGATGATTGGTTTGTCATTGGTGGCGGAAGGCTTTGGTTTCCACATTCCGAAAGGCTATCTGTACGCTGCAATTGGCTTCTCGATTGTTATTGAGCTGTTCAACCAAATAGCGCGCCGTAACTTTATTCGCCACCAGGAACATCGCCCGATGCGTGAGCGCACCGCCGAAGCGATCCTGCGCCTGATGGGCGGTCGCCAGCGTCATCAGCCGGTGACCACAGAAGAAGCTTCGCTGACGCAGGCGATGCCACAGGAAGCCTTTAAAGACGAAGAGCGTTATATGATCAACGGCGTGTTGACGCTGTCACAGCGCTCAATTCGCAGCATCATGACGCCACGCGGAAACATTTCATGGGTAGATGCCGAACGTCCAGTGGATGAAATTCGTATTCAGCTGCTCGACACGCCGCACAGTTTGTTCCCGGTGTGCCGAGGTGAGTTGGATGAGATCATCGGTGTGGTACGTGCCAAAGAACTGCTGGTGGCGCTTGAGCATGGTATGGACGTGGCGACGTTTGCTGCTACCACTCCGGCCATCGTGGTGCCTGAAACGTTGGATCCGATCAACCTGCTGGGCGTACTGCGCCGCGCTAAAGGCAGCTTTGTCATCGTCACCAACGAATTTGGTGTGGTGCAAGGTTTGATTACCCCACTGGATGTGCTGGAAGCGATTGCCGGTGAGTTCCCGGATGAAGATGAAACGCCTGATATTATCGCGGATGGTGATGGCTGGTTAGTGAAGGGCGGTACCGATCTGCATTCACTGCAGCAGTTGCTTGACCACCATGAACTGGTTGACAGGGAAGAGGATCATGCCTCGCTGGCGGGTCTGTTGATTGCCCAGAAAGGCCAACTGCCGCAGCCTGGTGAGATCATCGACCTGCCGCCGCTGCACTTCCAAATCATTGAGGCTACCGATTATCGTATCGACCTGGTGCGCGTCACCAAAGATAAGCCGCATGAAGATGAAGAGCATGAGGCGTAAGCGCTAAGTTAATTGTCATCGAAAAGGCCGACATCCATGATGTCGGCCTTTTTTATTCCTATGTTTCGCACTGAATGACGCTGACACCTTTCACACTCACACTGAGGAGTAGGTAATGGACGAGTATGTTAAACGCATAACGCGATTGACCCATTCCAGGTTCAACATTATGCAGACCGCAAAAATGCCACATGAAGCCGGTAAAGGGGGATGAGGAGTAAAAGCGTACGCCGCAGGGATGCGGCGTCCGAGGCTACAGGGATGTATTCACGCCGTCTTTACGGAACATCCCCCTTTACCGGCTGGAACGCACTCTCAGACACAGTCATCGAACGCACCATCAGACACAGCCATCGAACGCACCCTCAGGCACAGCTATCGAACGCACCCTCAGACACAACAATCGAACGCACCCTCAGACACAGCCATCGAACGCACCCTCAGGTACAGCCATCGAACGCACCCTCAGACACAGTCATCGAACGCACCCTCAGGTACAGCCATCGAACGCACCCTCAGACGCAGCAATCGAACTCACATCAGACACAGCAATCCAGCCCAACATCAGATACAGCAGTCCAACCCAACGTCAGACACTGCAATCCAGCCTAACATCAGGCCCTAAGATGCGCCTGATGCTGTTCCAGCCACACAGGGAAATCTTCGATTGGCATTGGACGGGCGTAATAATAGCCCTGTAAATGATCCACGCCGCGTTCACGCAGATAGTGTGCCTGCTCAGCGGTTTCCACGCCCTCAGCCACTAAGGCAATGTTCAAACGCTGCGCCAGCGAAATCACCATATCGGTTACCGTGGCGTTAATCGCATCGGTGCCGATGGCCGCAGTGAAAATCTTGTCAATTTTCAGCACGTCTGGCTTCAGATCTTTCAGGTAGGCGAGGGAACTGTGGCCAGTGCCGAAATCGTCGATCGCCAGACGTACGCCGATCTCATGAAGCTGCGATACCACAGATTGATCGATCACCGGCAAGGCATCACGCTCAGTCAACTCGACCACCAGCTTTGGCAGCGGGTTAGCGGGCCACCAGATGCTTTGCAGGTCCTCGACAATCGCACGATCGCGGAAATGGCTGGCGGCAACGTTAATCGCAATATGGAAAGAGGAACATTGTGGCAGGTTGGGCAACTCATTAACCACTTTGGCTAACACAAAGCGCGTCAGTGGTGCTATCAGGTTCTGACGCTCAGCTAGCGGGATAAACACATCCGGCGCAATCCAGCCCTGACGCGCATTATGCCATCGCAGCAGTAACTCCATGCCATCGCACTCACCACTTTTGGCATTGATCAGCGGCTGACAGTACACCATAAATTCATTCGCGGTAATGCCATAACTGATTTGCCAACTGAGGCTCATGCGGTTCGCGGTGGCTAACCAAACGATATAACCCATCAGCAAGCTCAGCAACACCGCGAGCGGCAATTGGGAAGGCAGCGTATGCAACGCCAGACGTGCCGGAGAAGGGCCATACAAGGTAATGCTGTAGGGGTAACGCAGTGAAGCCTGATCGAAAGCCACTTCATCTTCCGATGGCTCTGTCTCTTCAATCAGCGGATTACCATATTCCAGACTCTGTCCGCCGACATTAAAAATGGCCCGTTCGACCCAGGGTAACTGCGGCTCCAGCAAATAATTCGTCATCAATTCCACATTGATAACCTGTAGCAGCCCATCGCGATTATCCAGCGATTTGGGCGTCCACAGCAGCAAGACCGGTGAACCTTTCAGCAGGTAGTTATCCGTGGTCAGCATCATGCGCTGATTGTTAATTGCCAGTTCCGGATAGGTCTGACTAAACGAAATATTGCGCGGACCGTAAATGCTGGAGCAGTAAATGCTGTCGTCCTGCACCAGTAGAATGGTGCGCACGGTTTGCAATGAAGAAATCTTTTCGATCAACGGATAGCGAACTTGTGCGCAAGGTACGCCAACCAGCCCAAGCGTGTTGTTGGCGGACACATCCAGCGGGGAGAACATACGGTCAAAGCGCTCAATGGCGCGGCTGGCAAAATTCAGTGACTGCTGCTCAATACGTGATTTCTCTTCGATATAACGAAAAGTCAGCGTGAGAATCAGAACCAGCGCCGCGATCACCAACGCAATAAGCAAACGCTTACGGCGAAATTGACCAACAAATTGCTGGGGAATGAGCATCAGTAACCACCTTGCAAAACAAAAATTGAAGCCAAATTAACGTGTAGGTTATCGGCATGGAGGCGGCCAGGTTTAGCGCAGCGCAGAGAAAAAAAGCGGCACTAAAAAACAGCGCGGCCACTAAGGGCCGCGCGCAAATTAATGTATCTGGTTTACTCACCAGGAGGTAGCGTGAGATGCAGAAAATAATTCAATTGATTACTTTTTCAGCATGTCTCGTTAATCACATTGAACTTTGATCGCCAGACCACCGCGAGAGGTTTCACGGTATTTGGCATTCATATCTTTACCGGTTTCATACATGGTTTCGATCACCTTATCCAGCGAAACTCGCGGCTCACTGGTACGGCGCAACGCCATGCGCGCGGCATTGATGGCTTTGACTGAGGCGATGGCATTACGTTCGATGCACGGCACCTGCACCTGGCCTGCCACCGGATCACAGGTCAATCCCAGATTATGTTCCATGCCGATTTCAGCAGCGACACACACCTGCTCCGGACTGGCGCCAAGCAGTTCCGCCAGGCCAGCGGCAGCCATCGAACAAGCCACACCGACTTCGCCCTGGCAGCCCACTTCGGCACCGGAAATCGAGGCGTTCATTTTATACAGCACGCCAATGGCACCCGAAGCCAGGAAGTAACGGATGAAGATATCTGGCGTCACGGTCTCAATAAAGTGATCGTAGTAGGCCAGCACTGCAGGCACGATACCGCAGGCGCCGTTGGTTGGCGCGGTCACCACACGTCCACCGGCGGCATTTTCTTCATTCACCGCCAGGGCAAACATGTTAATCCAATCAATCACGTTCATCGGATCGTTGGAGTGTTTGGAGGAGGAGACCAGCAAACGACGCAACGAGGCTGCACGGCGCGGCACCCGCAGTGGGCCAGGCAATACGCCTTCCGTATTTAAGCCGCGATCGATACAGGCCTGCATGGTTTGCCACACGTTGCCGAAATAGGCATAAATGTCTTCACGACTGTGCAACGCCAGTTCATTCTTCATCACCAAACCGGAAAGTGACAAACCGCTTTCATGGCAGTGGCTCAACAACTCTTTGGCAGAGTTGAACGCATACGGCACGGATACCTCATCCAACACGGATTGGCCGAAATGCTCTTCATCAACGATAAAACCGCCGCCGATGGAGTAGTAAGTCTTGGTCAGGATCAACAGATCGCCGGCGAAGGCGAAAACCGTCATGCCGTTTTCATGCAACGACAGATTTTCACTGCGGAACACCATACCGCCTTCGCGTGGGAAATCGACTTCACGCGCACCATTAGCCAGCAGCAGGCGCTCGCGCTGTTCTACATCTTTAATAAAGGCGGGAATGCTGTCGATATCTACCGTGGCAGGCTCAAATCCAGCCAGCCCCATAATGATAGCGATATCGGTATGGTGACCTTTACCTGTGAGCGACAGCGAGCCATAAACGTCGACGGCAATACGCGTCACGTCCTGTAGCTTGCCCTGTTCGGCCAGCAGATCAACAAACTGCTTGCCCGCTTTCATCGGACCTACGGTATGTGAACTGGATGGGCCAATGCCCACTTTGAACATGTCAAAAACACTAATCACCGGTGACACTCCTCACAAATCTTATTCTGCACGGCTGAGGCCGTTTATGCGGCTAATAGTAATCGCCCGCGTGACTGAGCGAGCAGCTTTTCGCATGAAATAAACTAATTATAATGCACAGAAATAGTTATCCCATTCAGCTGTTGTGAAGTGGATCGAGTTTATGGCGGAAGTAACACGCAGTGTGGAACTCAGGGAAGGGCGATTTGCTGACTGAGTGCGCGAATAATACCGGCGGTCATGCCCCAGATAAAATAATCCTCATACCACGACAACCACACCTGATGCTGACGATGACCTCGGCGCAAGGTGAGTCCACTGTAGCGGCTGAGACGCAGGGCTTCTGCCAGTGGCATCGCAAAGGTGCTTTCCACTTCGTCAGGATTAATATCAAGGGACAGGCCAGCGGGAATGATGCCGACCACCGGCGTGACGGCAAAACCGGTGCTGCTGGTGACCGGCGGTAACACCCCCACAACGTTGACCATGGCGGGTTGAATGCCGACTTCTTCTTCGGCTTCACGCAGTGCAGTATGAATGAGCGAATTATCCGTTGCATCCTGCATCCCGCCAGGGAACGCCACCTGACCTGCGTGCTTGCGTAAATGTGATGAGCGACGCGTCAACAGTAACCCGGGTTCAGCACCGTCTATTACGGGCACCAGTACGGCTGCCCGTCGCCCGCTGATAACGCTTTTGGGCGCACTCACAGGGGGTTGCATCACAAAGCGGTTCAGGAACTGGTCAAGCGTCAGGCTCATTCAAACCTCGTCGCTCAGGCTGGGCAAGATACGATTGACCTTGTGGAAGGTCTCCTGATATTCCAGCTCCACATCGCTATCCGCCACCAGGCCACCACCTGCCGCACAATAAAGATGCTGATTTTCAGCGATTAACGTGCGGATGGTGATGCTGGTATCCATGCGACCACACAGGCTGATGTAACCGATGCTGCCGCACCAGGCGTTGCGGCGCTGCGGTTCCAGTTCCTCAATAATCTCCATAGCGCGAATTTTTGGCGCACCGGTAATGGAGCCGCCGGGGAAACAGGCGCGCAGGAGATCGGTTGCGCTGAGATGTTGAGGTAGTCGCGCACGCACGGTGCTCACCAGATGATGCACCGCCGGGAACGGTTCCACCACAAACAACTCAGGGACGCTGACGCTGCCGGGTTCAGCCACGCGGCCAATGTCATTGCGCAGCAAATCGACAATCATCAGGTTCTCGGCGCGATCTTTTTCCGCATGGGCCAGTTTCTCTGCCTGTGCGCGATCGGCTTCTGGATCGGCTAAGCGTGGCAAAGTGCCTTTGATCGGGCGGGTCTCAATCTCCTGCTGCTGTAGCGAGAGAAAACGTTCCGGCGACAGGCTAAGAATGACGCTCTTAGGCAAGCGGATAAACGCACTGAAGGGCGCACGGTTGTCGCGGTTGAGTCGTAAAAAGGCCAGCCACTCGTCGCCGTGATAGCGAGCCTGAAAGCGTTGAGCCAGGTTTACCTGATAACAATCACCGGCTTGAATGTAGTGCTGAACCTGGGCAAAACGCGCGGCGTACTCGTCAAAACTGAGGTTTGACTGCCAGTCGCTGGTCAGTGAAAACCCTTTAGGCTGCGGAATCGCCTGCGCCTGCAGCCACTGCCAGCGTTGCCCGGCATCGGTGAGTGAAATCAGGGTGAGTTTTTGCTGATGATGATCCGCGATCAAAGCCCAATCGTAGATGCCGACTGCCATATCCGGCGTCGCCAAATCCTGCTCCGCGCGCTGCGGTAAGGTTTCAAAGCGGCGTCCCAGATCGTAGCCAAACAAACCCAGCGCGCCGCCCTGGAAAGGCAGATCAGCATCAAACAGGGGAGTAGCGCCCAGCATCTCGCACTGTTGCTGTACCAGGTGCAGTGGATCGTCGGCGGAGAGTATCACCTTGCCATCACAGTCGATTTCCGTCATCTCACCGCGCGTGGTGAGCGTGGCACGGGGATCCGCCGTTAAAATGTCAAAACGATTATCGGCATGGTCGGCATGGCCAGAGGTGAGCAACATTGCCCAGGGACGATGAGCAAGCGCAGAAAAACGGTGCAACAGCGCATCCGGCGTATACTTCAGGTTAAGGGTTTTTACGATCATCGGGCTAATTAATCCAACAAGCAGGCGCGTAGCCTGGCACATTTTTTTGTTGCTGGCACCTGTTTGTTCCGCGTGGAATAATGCGTTCCCTTTTGCACCAGGAGCAAATAATGTTTACAGGTCTTCCGGCTTTATCTCATGAACAGCAGCAGCAAGCTGTGGAACGTATCCAGGAATTGATGGCAGGTGGCATGGCGAGTGGTCAGGCGATTGCGCAGGTGGCGCACGAGATCCGTCAGAGCTATCAGGGTGAATCGATTCGGGCGATGTTCGAAGACGACGAAGAAGACGAATAACGCCCGAAAGGGTTACAGCGCAGCGATGATTTTGATTTCCACTTTGTATTTTGGATTCATCAAGTCGGCTTGCACGGTGCAACGTACCGGCGCGTTGTCAGGTGAAACCCACGCATCCCATGCACGATTCATGGCAGGGAAATCGGCTTTATCGACCAGGAAAATTGTGGCATCAAGGATCTTACTTTTGTCTGATCCGACACGAGTCAGAATCGCGTCAATCACCGCCAGCGCGTTGGCGGTTTGCGCTTCGGCATCTGCATCCAGATTTTCTGGCACGCTGGTGTAATAGACGGTCTGGTTATGCACAACGGCTTCTGACATGCGGGGTGCGGGATCAATACGCGTAATGGTCATGGTGTTCTCCTGTAATTTCGCTGCGCTAGCCTGCCATATCCAGTAGGGCGCTGTCATCTGTTGTGGTCGCCTCAGGGGAATCCTGACATAATTACAGTGTTTTTGACCAATCGGTGAGGATGTGTGGCAGACGATTTTGCAGCTGATGGCGCGCTGGCGCAGGCTATTCCAGGTTTCAAACCGCGTGCCGCGCAGCGTGAAATGGCGCAAGCGGTCATGGAAGCGGTGAAGAAAGGCGGTGAGCTGGTGGTCGAAGCCGGCACCGGGACCGGTAAAACTTACGCCTATCTGGCGCCCGCACTGCGTGCGAAAAAAAAGGTCATTATCTCAACCGGCTCCAAAGCTTTGCAGGATCAGCTGTATAACCGCGATTTGCCCACCATCGCTCGTGCCCTGAAGTTCAGCGGTAAAACCGCTCTGCTGAAGGGACGTTCCAACTATTTATGCCTCGAACGTCTGGAGCAGCAAAATCAAACGGGTGGCGATCTGACAGTACAGGCGCTCGGGGATTTGATCAACGTGCGCAGCTGGTCAAATCAAACTTCGGATGGTGACGTCAGCAACTGTTCCGGCGTCGCCGAAGACAGCCCGATCTGGCCGTTTGTCACCAGCACCAATGATAATTGCCTGGGCAGCGACTGCCCGCTCTACAAAGATTGCTTTGTGGTGAAAGCGCGTAAGAAAGCCATGGATGCCGATGTGGTGGTGGTGAACCATCATCTGTTCCTTGCCGATCTGGTGGTCAAAGAGGGCGGCTTTGGCGAACTGATCCCAGAAGCGGATGTGATGATCTTCGATGAAGCGCATCAGTTACCCGATATCGCCAGCCAGTACTTTGGTCAGCAACTATCGAGCCGCCAACTGCAGGATCTCGCCAAAGACATCATTATTGCCTATCGCACTGAAGTGCGCGACGTGCAGCAGTTGCAGAAATCAGCCGACCGTCTGGCACAGTGCGCGCAGGATTTCCGCTTAACACTGGGCGAGCCGGGTTTTCGCGGCAATCTGCGTGACCTGCTGAGCGACAACAACATCATGCGTATGCTGACCTTGCTGGATGATGCGCTGGAACTTTGCTACGACGTCATCAAATTGTCGCTGGGACGTTCGGCGTTACTGGACGCGGCATTCGAGCGCGCGGCACTGTATCGCACCCGGCTAAAACGCCTGCGTGCCATTGATGAACCGGGCTTTAGCTACTGGTATGAGTGCACCAGCCGCCACTTTACGCTGGCGTTAACGCCGCTATCGGTGGCAGAGCGTTTTCGTGAAGTGATGGACAACCGTAAAGCCGCCTGGGTATTCACCTCCGCGACCCTGGCGGTGAATGAGCAGATGAGTCATTTTTCCAGTCGTTTAGGGGTGGATAAAGCCACCACTATGATTCTCGACAGTCCCTTCGATTACACGCAGCAGGCGCTGTTGTGTGTGCCACGCAATATGCCGGAGCCGAATCAACCCGGCGGTGCCCGTCAGCTGGCACGGATGATGAAACCGCTGATCGATGCCAATAAAGGACGCTGCTTCTTCCTTTGTACTTCCCACAAGATGATGCGCGAACTGGCCGCCGAATTTCGTGCCTCGATGACCTTACCCGTGTTGTTGCAGGGAGAAACCAGCAAAGGCCAACTGCTGAAGCAGTTCCTTGAAGCCGGTAATGCCTTACTGGTGGCGACCAGCAGTTTCTGGGAAGGCGTCGATGTGCGCGGGGATGCACTGTCGCTGGTGATTATCGATAAGCTGCCGTTTACTTCGCCGGAAGATCCGCTGCTCAAAGCGCGCATGGAAGACTGCCGGCTGCGCGGCGGCGATCCCTTCAATGATGTGCAACTGCCGGATGCCGTGATCACCCTGAAGCAGGGTGTCGGCCGTTTAATCCGCGACACAGAAGACCGGGGTGTGCTGGTGATTTGCGATCAGCGTCTGGTATCGCGCCCGTACGGCGGGTTGTTCCTCAATAGTCTGCCACCCACGCCGCGCACCCGCGATTTGCAGCGCGCCATCGCCTTCGTCCGCCAGCCAGAGAAGCACTAATTTGTGCCAGGCTGTGTTAAGATGCGCGCCATTTTGACTTTCAGAGGTTGTTATGTCCGCCCGAATTTTAGCTCTGGACACGGCGACAGAAGCCTGTTCTGCCGCGCTGCTCAATCAGCAGCAGATCGATGCCCGCTTTGAAATCGCCCCGCGCGATCACACCCAACGTATCTTACCGCTGGTACAGGAACTATTGCAGGCGGAGCAGCTGGCGCTGACGGCACTCGATGCGCTGGCGTTTGGCCGTGGGCCAGGCAGTTTTACTGGCGTGCGCATTGGCATTGGTATCGCGCAAGGGCTGGCGCTGGGGGCGAACTTGCCGATGATCGGCGTATCTTCTCTCGCGACTATGGCTCAGGGCGCATGGCGCTTAACTGGCGCTGAACGCGTGCTGGCTGCCATTGACGCGCGCATGGGCGAAGTTTACTGGGCCGAATATCAGCGTGATGCTAACGGTGAATGGCAAGGTGCGGACTCGGAAGCCGTACTGAAACCCGAAGATGCACAGGCGCGCATCGCCCAGTTAAGCGGCGAATGGGCAACGGTGGGCACCGGCTGGGCAGCTTATCCGCATCTGTTAAGTTCGACCGGCGCAACTTTAGTGACCACGGAGGTGACGCTGCCGGCAGCCGAGGATATGCTGCCGCTGGCACTGAGTGCCTGGCAGCGCGATGAAGTTGTCGCAGTGGAAAATGCTGAGCCAGTGTACCTGCGTAACGAAGTGGCATGGAAAAAGTTGCCGGGCCGATAAGTGTGACGCAACTATTCCGTAAGCGCCCAGTCTAACTGAGAAATAACAGGAGAAGTGCTATGCCAATAAGTCGTAAAGGGATGTCTGGCGCTTTGTTAGCTTGCGCGCTGCTGCTCAGCGGCTGCGTTTCGGTACCAGATTCCATTAAAGGGAGTTCTCAACTTCCACAGCAAGATTTATTACGCGTGATGAATGCGCCGCAGCTGTATGTCGGCCAGGAGTCCCGTTTTGGCGGTAAAGTGGTGAAAGTCACTAACCTGACCGGTCTCACACGCCTGGAAATTGCCACCCAACCGCTGGATGACAGTGCGCGGCCACGTTTAGGCTCTGCATCAGTAGGACGCATTTTTGCCGATATTCGCGGGTTCGTTGATCCGGTGGATCTGAACAATCAATACATTACGGTGTTGGGCAACATTAAAGGCACCGAAAAAGGTGAGATTGGGAAAGCCAGCTACAACTTCGTGGTGGTGGATGTGCGCGGCTATCAGCGCTGGCACCTGACTCAGCAGGTGATGACGCCACCGCAGCCTATCGATCCCTGGATCTGGTATGGGCCAACGCGTCGTCATCCGGGTTATTGGGGGCCAAATCCTTATTGGGGGATGAACATGAATACCGGTCCCGCGCAGGTGGAAACTATCCTGACCGAATAATTCATCTTCATTATTTGACGGCCCGGTCGCGATGCTCGCGACCGGGCTTTTTTATTGGGCGCGCAACCGATGCGCGAAATTTAGTGATGCGCTTCGCAACCTGAAAATGCCGAAACAGGCAAACTGGTACAATCAGTTAAAATATTGTTAACAACACTGATTGCAGAGGCGGCGATGGCTACGCAACAAGAATATCGGGGTGATTTTTTGAATAAGGTTTGGCTTAAACGCTATCCGGCAGATGTTCCTGCGGAGATTAATGCGGACCGTTATACCTCTTTGGTCGAACTTTTCGAGCACGCAGCATTGCAGTACGCCGATCAAACGGCGTTTATTAATATGGGTCAGCCGATGACCTATCGTCAGCTGGATAAGCAAAGTCGTGACTTTGCGGCCTGGCTGCAACAGGGGTTGGGCCTGAAGCAGGGCGACCGCGTGGCGCTGATGATGCCAAACTTGCTGCAGTATCCGGTGGCGCTGTTTGGCGTATTGCGTGCGGGTATGGTGGTGGTCAACGTTAACCCGCTGTACACGCCGCGTGAGCTCAAACATCAGCTGAATGACAGCGGTGCCAGTGCGATTGTCATTGTGTCTAACTTTGCGCACACGCTGGAAAAAGTCGTCGCGGAAACGCCAATCAAGCACGTGATGCTGACGCGCATGGGTGACCAACTTGCCCCGATCAAAGCCACGCTGGTTAATTTCGTGGTTAAGTATGTTAAGAAGCTGGTGCCGAAATACCATCTGCCAGGTGCGGTGCCATTCCGCAGCGCATTGCAGCAGGGTGCGCAGATGACTTACCAGCGTCCGACACTGACGAACAGCGACCTGGCATTCCTGCAATACACCGGCGGCACCACCGGCGTCGCCAAGGGCGCGATGCTGACTCACGGCAACATGCAGGCTAACCTGGAGCAGACCAAAGCCACCTATGGCAAACTGCTGCGTGCGGGCAAAGAGCAGGTGGTCACGGCTCTGCCGCTCTACCATATTTTTGCGTTAACGGTAAACGGCCTGCTGTTTCTCGATCTCGGCGGTACCAACCTGCTGATCACCAATCCGCGTGATATCCCCGGTTTTGTCAAAGAGCTGAGCAAATTCCCGTTCACCGCCATTACCGGCGTCAATACGCTGTTTAATGCGCTGCTAAACGACGAAAACTTTAATAAGCTCGATTTCTCTACACTGCGTCTCTCTGCTGGCGGCGGCATGGCCGTGCAAAAGGCCGTGGCTGAGCGCTGGGAAAAACTCACCGGGCATTATCTGCTCGAAGGTTATGGTTTGACCGAGTGTTCACCGCTGGTATCGGTCAATCCGTATGACATCACTTGCCACACCGGCAGCATCGGCCTTCCTGTACCCTCCACGGATGTACGTATCGTCGATGACGAAGATAACGATGTGGCGCCAGGCGAACCGGGCGAACTCTGTATTCGTGGTCCACAGGTGATGGTGGGTTACTGGCAGCGGCCGGATGCCACCGAAGAAGTGTTGAAAAATGGCTGGCTGCACACCGGTGATGTTGTTACCGTTGATGGCGAAGGTTTTATTCGCATCGTCGATCGGAAGAAAGACATGATTCTGGTGTCAGGCTTTAACGTGTATCCTAACGAAATCGAAGATGTGCTGATGCAGCATCCGAAAGTGCGCGAAGCCGCCGCAATCGGTGTGCCCAGCGACCTTTCCGGCGAAGCGGTGAAAGTGTGCATCGTTAAAAAGGATCCGTCACTGACGAAAGAAGAAGTGCTGGATCATTGCCGCCGTCAGCTCACCGGCTACAAAGTGCCGAAGATTATCGAGTTTAGAGATGAGCTGCCGAAGACCAACGTGGGCAAAATTTTGCGCCGCGAATTGCGTGACGAGGCGAAGCGAGAAGGGCAGTAAGCTGCCTTTCTCTCCAGGTTAACGCCGGCTCAGTCCGGCGTTTTTATTGCTTTTAACATGGAGCGCTGCGCGAAGTGTGCCGCAGCGAGAATGAATACGTGAATTACACTTTGATCGACCAAAACAGCCAGCTGGCTGCCGTGTGCGAACAAGCGCGCCAGCATGATGCCGTTGCGCTGGATACTGAATTCGTGCGCACGCGCACTTACTATCCGCAGTTGGGTCTGATCCAGCTGTTCGATGGTGAACAACTGGTTCTGATCGATCCGCTTAACATCAGTGACTGGACGCCGTTCATCGCACTGCTGCAAGACAAGCAGGTGACAAAATTCCTGCACGCCGGTGGCGAAGATCTTGAAGTTTTCTTGCATCGTTTTAAATGCCTGCCCGATCCGATGATCGATACTCAAATCCTGGCGGCCTTCGCTGGGCAGCCCCTGTCATGGGGCTTCGCTTCGATGGTTAATCACTTTAACCAAATCGAACTGGATAAGAGCGAATCCCGTACTGACTGGCTGGCGCGCCCGCTCACTGAGCGTCAATGCGACTATGCCGCAGCAGATGTCGCGTATCTTCTGCCGATTGCCCATCAGTTAGTTGAGCAGACACAAGCCGCAGGCAACATGGCTGCAGCGCTGAGCGAATGCGATAATCTTTGCCAGCGTCGTCTTGACGTTTTGCAGCCAGAGGATGCATGGCGCG
The DNA here is from genome assembly GCF_016625145.1 of Pantoea sp. S61. Lineage (NCBI taxonomy): Bacteria > Pseudomonadati > Pseudomonadota > Gammaproteobacteria > Enterobacterales > Erwiniaceae > Pantoea > Pantoea sp. S61. Next base: position 439,374 of record NZ_JACVUO010000003.1, on the reverse strand, counting down.
ACATCACCAACGCATGGCAGTTGCGTCCGCGCCAGTTGGCAGCGCTGCAACGCCTGGCGGCATGGCGCTTGAACATCGCCCGCCAGAAAGACATGGCCGTGAATTTTGTGGTACGTGAAGAGAATCTGTGGAAAGTGGCGCGCTTTATGCCGGGTAGCCTGGGGGAACTCGATCATCTGGGCCTGAACGGTCATGAAATCCGCTTCCACGGGAAAGCGATGGTGGCGCTGGTGGCGGAAGCTCAGGCTCAGGATGAAGCGACCTTGCCACAACCGTTGCCTAATCTGATTGACCATCCACATTACAAACAGGCATTTAAAGCCATCAAAGCGCTGGTGTTACAGGTAAGCGAAGAGACGGGTTTCAGTCAGGAGCTATTGGCTTCACGTCGCCAAATCAATCAGGTGTTAAGCGTTTACTGGGGCTTGAAAAGCGGATGCCGTACACCAGAATTACTGACTGGCTGGCGTGGTGAATTGCTGCAAAAACGAATCGACGAGATCCTGCAGGCGCTATAAGCGGAATGTTTTCCCCTGCGCACAACGCAGGGGAAAATCAGGAACCCGCTACAATCATTTAGGAACGTCTTCCGTCTCCGTCTCCGGCAGTGTGACGTTGAGTTCCAGGATGGAGATATCGTCCCCTTTCTGATCCAGCTGAACGGTCACCATATCCGGGTCAATTTTCACGTACTTACAGATCACTTCCAAAATATCGCGCTTCAGTTGCGGCAGATAATGGGGCTCACTGTCGCCCCTTCTGCGCTCGGCTACGATAATTTGCAGCCTTTCCTTGGCTATGTTGGCTGTGTTCTTCTTACGGGATAAAAAGAAATCTAATAATGCCATTGGTTATCCCCCGAACAGGCGTTTCAGGAAACCCTTCTTCTCTTCTTCAATAAAGCGGAAGGGGCGTTCTTCGCCAAGCAGGCGATCTACGGTATCAGCGTAAGCTTTACCGGCGTCAGAGTTAGCGTCGAGAATGACCGGCTCACCCTGGTTAGAAGCACGAAGTACCGACTGATCTTCCGGGATCACACCCACCAGTGGTATACGCAGAATCTCCAGCACGTCTTCCATGCTCAGCATGTCGCCACGCGTCACGCGGCCTGGGTTATAACGTGTCAGTAGCAGATGTTCTTTCACCGGGTCCTGGCTGTTTTCAGCACGACGCGATTTAGAAGAGATAATGCCCAGAATACGGTCGGAGTCACGTACGGAAGAGACTTCCGGGTTGGTGGTGATAATCGCTTCATCCGCAAAGTACAGTGCCATCAACGCACCGGTTTCGATACCCGCAGGGGAATCACATACGATGAAGTCGAACTCCATCGCGGCCAGGTCGTTTAATACTTTTTCCACGCCTTCGCGGGTCAGCGCATCTTTATCACGCGTTTGTGAAGCAGGCAGAATATAGAGTTGCTCCGTGCGCTTGTCACGAATCAGTGCCTGGTTCAGTGTTGCATCGCCCTGGATGACGTTGACGAAGTCATAAACCACACGGCGTTCACAGCCCATGATCAGGTCGAGGTTACGCAGACCGATATCAAAATCGATCACGACAGTTTTCTTGCCTTTCTGCGCTAAACCGGTTGCGATGGCCGCGCTTGACGTGGTCTTGCCAACGCCCCCTTTACCCGATGTAACTACAATGATGCGTGCCATAAATGTTGATTTCCTTAACGAAAGAAAAGGGGCCTAATAAAGTGTCTGAATGGTGAGCGCGCCCTCTTTAAGGCACAGGCGCGCGGCTTTACCAAAGAATTCCGCCGGTATCTGATCCATGATCCAATATTCCCCGGCAATAGAGACCAACTCGGCTGCGAGGTTGGTACAAAAAATCTGGCTGTCACGTTCGCCACTGGCACCCGCCAGCGCACGACCACGCATCATGCCGTAAATATGAATATTGCCGTCTGCCACCAGTTCGGCACCGGCGCTGACGCTGTTGGTGACGATAAGGTCGGCATTCCGTGCGTAAATTTGTTGGCCTGAGCGCACTGGCGTATTGATGATGCGGGTTTTACTGGCGGTTTCAGCCACCGGTGCCACGATCGGCGGCGCATCTTCTGCCACTGGCGCTTCTGCACGCTTGCGATTCTCTTTGCCTTCTGACAACACCGGCAAGCCTGCTCGGGCAATCATCTTTTTCAGGGCTTCATCTTTACAACCGCTGACACCAACAATCCGTAAACCAGTGGCGATGACCGCCTGCTGCATCTGCTTCCAGTTGATGTCACCGTTCAGCGCTGACACATTGAGCACCACCGGCGCATTCTGCAAAAACGCAGGTGCCTGGTCGATTTTGTCCTGCAGCGCCTGACGAATCACCTCGGGTTGTGAATGGTGCAGATGAACCACTGACAGGGTAAAACTGCTTCCCTTGAATTCGATTGGCGTTTGCGACATCTGTCCTGACTCAGTCCTGTTTTACGACCCTAAGATGTACGTCGATAAAATCGTCATTAACATCAAACGGTCAATATTCGAAGTTCTGCAAGCATGTTATAGTTACTGCTATATTCAGGCAAGTGACGCCACAGGTTAATTCGAGTAAAAAATATGTTTTGTGTGATCTACAGAAGCCCGCAACGTGAACAAACTTATCTTTATGTTGAAAAAAAAGACGATTTTTCGCGCGTTCCTGAAGAACTGCTGCGTGGCTTTGGTAAACCCCAGCTGGCAATGGTGCTATCACTGGACAAACGCGACAAACTGGCTAATGCAGATATCAATAAAGTTAAGCAAGGTTTGAGCGATCAAGGCTATTATTTACAGATCCCACCACCGGTTGAAAGTCTGCTCAACATTCATCTTGATCAGAGTAAAAAAGTTTAATTCGGATTCATCTGTAAATATGCCCTGTAAATATCCTCAGTGTTATTTGCATTAATTATTCGCCCGCTTTAAAGCAATATTGCGGGCAATAATCTCCGGCGGTGATCCTGTTTGTTGAGCATGATTAACGACTTTTGACAATTTCCGCCACGTCTGCCGCTATAAAACCGCTAATATAATCTTCCTCAGCTCGCCGCGTTCCGGCGCTGAACCTGACCTATCCGCCAGTCAGACTGGCATCAAACACAACTAATGCAGGGGAACAGCATGTATCAGCATCGTAACTGGCAGGGCGCTTTGTTGGATTATCCCGTCAGCAAAGTGGTTTGCGTAGGCAGCAACTATGCGAAGCACATCAAGGAAATGGGCAGCGCCACGCCGACAGAACCGGTGGTGTTTATCAAACCGGAAACGGCGGTGTGCGATCTGCGTCAGCCGCTCTCAATTCCCGCTAACTTCGGCGAAGTGCATCACGAAGTGGAACTGGCAGTGTTGATTGGATCAACACTGAAGCAAGCCAGTGAAGAGCATGTGGTGAAGGCCATTGCCGGATATGGCGTGGCACTGGATCTGACGCTGCGCGATGTGCAGGCGGGCTTAAAAAAAGCCGGGCAGCCGTGGGAAAAATCCAAAGGGTTTGATAACTCCTGCCCGCTGTCAGGTTTTATTCCGTTTTCTGAATTCAGCGGCGACCCGCAAGACACCGAACTGAAACTGGTGGTGAATGGTGAAGTGCGCCAGCATGGCAGCACGGCGGATATGATTCACAAAATCCTGCCGCTGATTGCCTATATGAGTCAGTACTTTACGCTGCGCGCTGGCGATGTGATCCTGACGGGCACCCCGGAAGGTGTCGGGCCAATGCGATCTGGCGATAAACTCGAAATCTCGCTGGCCGGTCACGGAATTACCACCCGCGTACTGTAAAACTTGCATCACCGCACCTAACCCTTTATAAGGTGCGGTCTTATTGCACAACCCGGACCGCGATCATGACTGAACAACCTTTCTGGCAGACAAAACGCCTTGACCAAATGGACGATGCAGAGTGGGAATCACTGTGCGACGGCTGCGGCCAGTGCTGCCTGAATAAGTTGCAGGATGCGGACACCGACGAAATCTATTTCACCAATGTGGCCTGCAATCAGCTGAACATCAAAACCTGCCAGTGCCGTAACTACGAGCGCCGGTTTGAATTTGAAGAGGACTGTATCAAGCTGACGCGTGAAAACCTCACCACCTTTAACTGGTTGCCGCGTACCTGCGCCTATCGTCTGTTAGGCGAAGGCGGCACATTGCCTGCCTGGCATCCATTGGTGGCCGGTTCGAAAAAAGCGATGCATGCGCAGCGTATCTCGGTGCGGTATATCGCGGTGCGGGAGAGCGAAGTGCGCGACTGGGAAGATCACATTATCGATCGGCCCGACCGTAACGGTTGACGTGATAACAGGCAGCGAGAGCTGCCTGTTTTGTTATGATTAGCGGCTAAACAGATCGCGGCGTTTTGGCTTAAACGGCTGGGCAATCAGCACCAGTGCACCAACCAGCAGATACGCGGCAAAGATGACGATCATCCACTGCGGCATACTCCAGGTCAGGAATGTCCAGCTGCGTTCGGCACAATCACCGCTGGCTACAAATACCGATGGCAGCCATTTATCCAACGGCAGCCAGGTCGGGAAGCGCGCGGCAAAGTCACAAGTGACAAACGGATTCGGGTGCAGCTGAATATTCGTATGTTCAATCGAAAGCATTAAGCCCTTATAAGCGCTGTACAGCCAAATCAGGATAGCGGCCCAGCGCAGTGGCAGGGACTTCGGGGCGAACGCGCCAACGATACCTGCACCCATGACGCCAAACAGCGCACAACGTTCGTAGATACACATCACGCAGGGTTTCAGTCCCATGACGTGTTGAAAGAAGAGTGCAGTCAGTTCAAAAGCCAGTGCTGTCAGAGCCAGCAATAACCATGCCCCGCGTCCTCGTGAGCATTGATTCAAATATCGCAACATATTGCTTATCCTGTAACCATTAATGCTTCGCAGTGTAAACCAAAAGCGTAACCGTGCCAGCCAGGTAAGGGGAAAAAATCATGTACAAAAATGACTTAAGCCTGATCCAGGCCATAAAAATCGCATTTACTGATCAAGCGGAGGTGACAGAAGGTCCATACCACGCAAACGAGTGCGTTGCCGTCTGACCGGTTAAAAACACCGCTGAATTTTGCGCCAGCGCGCGCTTTTAATCGATTGTCAGTCTATTTCCGCTATAGCCGCTCTGGTATGATGAGTGCCATTACGACAAAGAAAGCAATGAGAAATAAATGCTATGGTGATTAAGGCGCAAAGCCCCGCAGGATTTGCTGAAGAGTATATTATTGAAAGCATCTGGAACAGTCGCTTTCCGCCGGGGTCTATTCTGCCTGCTGAACGTGAGCTTTCTGAACTGATTGGCGTCACGCGCACTACGCTGCGTGAAGTTTTACAGCGTCTGGCACGCGATGGATGGTTAACCATTCAGCATGGTAAACCCACGCGCGTGAATGATTTCTGGGAAACCTCCGGTCTTAACATTCTCGAAACGCTTGCCCGCCTCGATCACGATAGCGTACCGCAGTTGATTGATAATCTGCTGTCGGTGCGTACCAATATCGCGTCGATTTTTATCAGCCGCGCACTGCGCCATCATCCGGACAAAGCGCGCGAGGTGCTGGAAACTGCACTGAGCGAAGAGGATAAAGCAGAAGCTTACACCGAACTGGATTATCGCGTGTTCCGTGGTTTGGCCTTTGCCTCCGGTAACCCGATTTATGGATTGATCCTGAACGGTTTGAAAGGGCTGTATACCCGCGTGGGGCGCCACTACTTCTCTAATTCTGAGGCGCGTCAGCAGGCTCGTAGCTTCTATCGTCAACTGGCGGATTTGTGCAGTGTGAATCCCACACAGGACCAGATTGTCGATACAGTACGTGAGTATGGTCGTCGCAGTGGAGAAATCTGGCATAGCATGCAAAAAAGCATGCCCGATGATTTAGCCAGCAAGCGCTAAAAGAAAACCGGACTTTAACAGTCCGGTTTTTTTATGCTTACAGTGCCGGGCCACGTGAAGGCGAACGGTCCAGCAACTCAACGCTGCCATCTTCGTTCTGTTGTTCCAGAATCACATCGAAACCCCACAACCGATGCACATGCTTTAGCACTTCGCGGCGGCTTTTATCCAACGGCGCGCGTTGCTGTGGCACGTAGCGTAAGGTCAGCGAACGGTCGCCGCGCAGATCCACATTATAGACCTGAATGTTAGGCTCCAGATTGCTCAGGTTGTACTGCGCTGACAGTTGCTGGCGGATGGCGCGATAGCCTGCCTCATCGTGGATCGCGGCAATTTCCAGGAAGTTATTGCGATCGTCATCCATTACCGTAAACAGGCGGAAGTCTCGCATCACTTTGGGTGACAGGAATTGGCTGATGAAACTCTCATCTTTAAACTCGCGCATGGCAAAGTGCAGCGTTTTCAGCCAGTCGGAACCCGCAATATCCGGGAACCAGTAGCGATCTTCTTCCGTCGGTGACTGGCAGATACGCTTGATATCCTGGAACATGGCGAAGCCCAAAGCGTAAGGGTTTATGCCGTTATACCACTGGCTGTTATACGGTGGCTGATACACCACATTGGTGTGGCTGTGCAGGAACTCCATCATAAAGCGTTCCGACACTTTCCCTTCGTCGTATAGATGGTTGAGGATGGTGTAATGCCAGAACGTCGCCCATCCTTCGTTCATCACCTGCGTCTGTTTCTGCGGGTAAAAATACTGGCTGACCTTACGCACGATGCGCAGCACCTCACGTTGCCAGGATTCCAGCAGCGGGGCGTTTTTTTCCATAAAGTAGAGCAGATTTTCCTGCGGTTCCGAAGGATAGCGCGCCGCTTCCACGTGCACGGACTCCTTCTCTTTACGTGGCAGGGTGCGCCATAACGTATTCACCTGGCTCTGCAGATACTCTTCACGGCTTTTTTGCCGCGCTTTCTCTTCCTGCAGCGAAATTTTTTGCGGACGCTTGTAGCGATCAACGCCGTAGTTCATCAGAGCATGGCAGGAGTCGAGCAGCCGCTCCACTTCTTCCACGCCATATCGCTCTTCGCAATCAGTGATGTAGTTACGCGCGAATAACAGGTAATCGACGATGGAGCTGGCATCGGTCCAGCTGCGGAATAAATAGTTATTTTTAAAGAAAGAGTTGTGCCCATAGCACGCGTGCGCCATCACCAGCGCCTGCATGGTCATGGTGTTCTCTTCCATTAAATAAGCAATACAAGGATTGGAGTTGATGACGATCTCGTAGGCTAAGCCCTGCTGACCATGTTTATAGCGTTGTTCGGTTTCAATAAATTTTTTACCGAACGACCAGTGGGCATAGTTAATCGGCATACCCACGCTGGAGTAGGCATCCATCATTTGTTCGGAGGTGATGACTTCGATTTGATGCGGATAGGTATCAAGCCCGTAGCTTTTCGCTACACGGTCAATTTCTGCCAGATAAACATCAAGCAGTTCAAAGGTCCAGTCGGGTCCATCACTGAGTCGTTTACTGCTCCGGGTTGGCTCGTCAAAGATTGTCGTCATAGCGCACCTCTGTTTTGCAAGCGGCAGGCAACGGAGTGTCACCTGTCACGATCGTTTAAGGCTTCATCCTGAGAAAGACGGCCCAATAAAACTGAGCGAACACTTCAATGATAGTCCACTGTCGCTTATCCGAAACCGGAACTCAATCGAATTCTTTTGGCAGAAAATCATTCAAAAATCGTCGCTTAAGTCATTACTGATGACAACTCTTGGTTTTTAGCTAACTTGCAGAATAAAACTCTGTTTATAAGCGCATTATATGACTGCGACGCTTTCTCCTGAAAAAAGAGAAAAGCACTCCCTTACGCATAATAAATTGCTGATTAATGGTTTTATGGCATAAAAAATCCTGATTTTTGCACTGACTCATGATTTCTGTGTGCAGGAAGGTGAAAAACATGTGAAATATGTCTGTCGAATGTAAGATAAGAAGTGCTGTCTGGTTATGCTGATACAAACAGCATTCATAGTTGATTATGCTTTTGCCGCGGCGAGGGGCTTATGCGCGTAGTGATTCTTGGAAGTGGTGTCGTGGGAGTGGCGAGTGCCTGGTATCTGGCGCAGGCTGGACATGAGGTGACGGTCATCGATCGCCAGCCGGGGGCCGCGCTGGAAACCAGTGCCGGTAACGCTGGCCAGATCTCTCCAGGTTATGCGGCGCCCTGGGCGGCACCGGGTGTGCCACTGAAAGCGGTTAAATGGATGTTCCAGCGCCACGCGCCATTGGCCGTCCGCCTCGATGGCAGCAAGTTCCAGCTGGAATGGATGTGGAACATGCTGCGCAACTGTGACATGCGCCATTATCAGGAAAACAAAGGACGCATGGTACGTATCGCGGAATACAGTCGTGATTGCCTGAAAGCATTGCGCGCCTCGACCGGTATCGCCTATGAAGGCCGGCAGGGCGGCACCTTGCAGTTGTTCCGCACTCAGCAACAGTTTGAGAGCGCCAGCAAAGATATTGCCGTACTCAAAGATGCCGGCGTGCCTTACGAACTCCTGGAAGCACACCAGTTACACAGCGTTGAACCGGCGCTGGCCACGACGGCACATAAACTGACCGGCGGGCTGCGTTTACCGAATGATGAAACCGGAGACTGCCAGCTGTTTACGCAGCGCCTGGCCGAGATGGCAGCCGCTGCGGGTGTCACCTTCCGCTACGACACTCAGGTTGACCAACTGCTGCGTGAAGGCAATCGTATTTACGGCGTGAAGTGTGGCGAAGAGGTGATTAAGGCGGACGCCTATGTGGTGGCGTTCGGTTCCTACTCGACCGCGCTGCTGAAAGACATCGTGTCAATTCCGGTCTATCCGCTTAAAGGCTATTCCCTCACTATTCCGATTAAGAATCCAGTCGCAGCCCCCGTCTCCACCATCCTTGATGAAACCTACAAAGTGGCGGTCACGCGCTTTGACGATCGCATCCGCGTGGGGGGCATGGCGGAAATTGTTGGTTTTAACACCAAACTGACGCCTGCACGACGTGAAACGCTGGAGATGGTGGTCAGCGATCTCTATCCTGAAGGCGGTTTTGTTGAACAGGCCACGTTCTGGACAGGATTGCGTCCGATGACGCCGGACGGCACGCCGATTGTCGGGCGTACACCGCTGTCCAATCTCTATCTCAACACCGGTCACGGAACGCTGGGATGGACCATGGCCTGTGGTTCCGGTCAGCTATTGGCCGATTTGATTTCCGGTCAGAAACCGGCGATTGCCGCAGACGATTTGTCAGTACTGCGCTACCTGCCGGGTTTCGAACCCCATTCGTCGCCGTTGCGTAACGCTAACGCGGCGCGTTGAGACCTCAGGGAGAGCACAAGCATGTCACGTCCTACTGGCGCCACCATTAACCAACAGGCGCTGCGCCACAATCTGGCGATTGTACGGCAGGCTGCACCGCAGTCGCGGGTTTGGTCAGTGGTCAAAGCCAATGCTTACGGGCACGGTATCGCGCGTGCCTGGCAAAGTCTGGCAGAGACCGATGGTTTCGCGCTGTTGAATATGGAAGAAGCGATTCTGTTGCGTGAGCAGGGTTGGAAAAAACCGATTCTGTTGCTGGAAGGTTTCTTCCATGCCGAAGATTTAACCTTGATCGATCGTTATCGTTTGACCACCAGTGTGCACAGCAACTGGCAGATTCAGGCGCTGGCCAAAGCTTCACTTTCTGCACCGGTTGATATCTATGTGAAGATGAACAGCGGCATGAATCGGCTGGGTTTCCGTCCGGAACAGGTGCAGGCGGCGTGGCAGAAACTGCGTGCGCTCCCTAACGTCGGTGAGATGACGCTGATGGCACATTTTGCGGACGCGGAAAACCCGGAAGGACTTATCGAACCGATGAAGCGCGTTGAACTGGCCGCCGAAGGTTTGGATTGCCCGCGCTCGCTCTCCAACTCTGCCGCCACTTTGTGGCATCCAGAGGCGCACTTTGACTGGGTGCGTCCGGGGATCATTCTCTATGGCGCATCGCCAAGCGGGAATTGGCAGGATATTGCCAGCAGCGGCTTGCAACCGGTGATGACGCTGAACAGTGAAATCATTGGTGTGCAGCAGCTCAGTGCTGGTGACGGCGTGGGCTATGGCTATCGCTATCATGCATCGGGCGCACAGCGCATTGGTATTGTGGCCTGCGGCTATGCAGATGGCTATCCGCGCCATGCGCCAACCGGCACGCCAGTCAGCGTTGACGGTATTCGTACCCAGACGCTGGGCGCGATCTCCATGGATATGATGATGATTGACCTCGAACCTTGCCCGCAGGCCGGGATTGGTTCCAAAGTGGAACTGTGGGGCAATCAGGTGAAAATCGATGAGGTGGCGAAAGCCGCTGGCACGGTGGGCTACGAGCTGATGTGTGCGCTCGCGCCCCGCGTACCAGTTGAGATTATTTAAGCGCGGTCACGCTGCCGTGCATCTTCTTACTGCAGCGCCAGGCAATCAGGGCCAGCGCTGCACCTAAAAGCATCATTAAAGCCAGTGCTGATTTTTCTGCGACCGGCAATGCCACAATCATCAGGCTGCCACCCGCGCCGCACGCCATCTGAATAAACCCCTGCAAGGCCGCGGCAACGCCTGCCTGCTGCTGATACGGTTCTAACGCGTAGCTGGTGGCGGGGCCAACGGTAAAGGCCAGTCCTGCAACCGATACCGCCACCGGAATCATATACAGCGCCCAGTGTGTCTGCCATGCGGCAGGCAACAGCATCATTCCCGCCAGCAGCAGAATGGCACCCAGCAGCATGGTGACAAAGCCCATCGCCAGGCAGAACGGGCGTCCGGCTTTACGGATAGTCTTATTCACAAACGCACTGACCAGCATGATCCAAAAGCCGTTGGCACCAAAGGCAAAGGAGAATTGCAGGGGCGTCAGACCCCCTTCCGTCATTAGCACGTGGGGGGCAAGTGACACATAAGTCAGCACCATGCCGAGCGCACCCGCGTTGGCAAACGCGAAAGCAAGAAAACGCGGCTCACGTGCAATCGCCGCATATTGCGCTAACGGCAATCCTTTGACGCGTAACGTATCGGCTGGACGGGTTTCCGGCAGGAAGAACACTACAATCAAACCAATGACTGCAGCATAGCCACACAGGAACCAGAAGGGCGCTCGCCAGCCGTAGGCTTCAGCAAGGATACCACCCAGTAGTGGCGCCAATGCCGGCACAATATTCAATGCACCATTGAGAAAACCATAGGCGCGCGCAGCTTCATCACCGCTTAAACGATCGCGCACGCCACTGAAGGCCACCACCGCACTGCAACAGACCGCGCAGCCCTGAATCAAACGGGCGAGGAAGAACACTGGCCATACGGTGGCCGTTGCCGCCACGGCGCTGCCAATGATGTAAAGCACCAGGCCAATGATCGCAATCGGCTTACGGCCAAAATTATCTACTAAGGGTCCGGTCACCAGCTGGCCGATGCCCATCACCAGTAAGAACAGCGGGATGGTGATCTGAATCAAACTGACCGGACTGTTAAGGCCTTCAGCGATTTGCGGCAGAGTAGGAAGGTATAAATCGATGCCGAGTGGTGCCAGCAGCACCAGGCTTAAAAGCAGCAGGGTAAATTTTTGCATCTGAAACCAGAAACGTCCTGTTAAACAAGCGGGAAGGGTAATGACTTAGCAGGGAAAAAGAAAGGAATAAAAAAGCGATGTCTGCTGAGACAACACAGACATCGCATCGCGGGTAGGATCAGTAGGCCCCGTCGCGGCGTAACACCACACCTGCGGTTTTAAACAGAATGGCGATGTCGGTCCACAACGCCCAGTTTTTCACATACCAGGAATCGAAATAGACGCGAGTATCATAGTCGATATCGTTACGACCGCTCACCTGCCACAGACCGGTCATGCCCGGTTTCGCCATCAGGTAATAATCAACATCCCCCGCATAGCGTTCCAGCTCAACTTCAATCACCGGACGTGGACCCACCAGACTCATTTCACCACGAATCACATTCCACAACTGCGGCAATTCGTCGAGGCTGGTTTTACGCAGGAAACCGCCAATTTTGGTGATACGTGGATCGTTTTTCAGTTTGAAATCACGATCCCATTCTGCGCGCGCCTCTTCGCTGGTCGCCAGCAGGTTTTGCAACACTTCCTGAGAGTTAGTGACCATCGAACGGAACTTCAGGCATTTAAACTTAACGCCATCCTGCCCAACACGTTCATGCCCATAGATCGCATTGCCGCCATCACGTTTTACCATCGCACACAGCAGACCGAATACCGGGGCGAGGAACAGCAGCAACAGGGAGGCGACCACAATATCGAAGGTACGCTTGAGGAAGCGAGAAGAACGTTTTGCCAGGTTATTACTGACGCGCAGGATCATCACTTCGTGGCTGAAGATGAATGACATATCCGTACCGTAAAGCGGCACGCCGCGCAGGGTTGGGATCACGGAGATCGAGCGGCACTTCATTTTGGACAGGAACTTCAGCCATTTATCGCGCACCACCTGCTGTTCAAACTCAGTGGCGACGATAAATTGCGTGTTGTCGCGATCCATCGTTTGCCAGTTGATGTCTTTCCAGGTGATCACGGGTACACCATTAACGTTCTCAGGATGGTGCTCATCTTCCAGTGAGATGAAAGCCTGGACGTTGTAGCCGAGGATTTCCTCACTCTGCAGTGCTGCATAAGCTTCCATGGCATTCTTGCCTGAACCAATAATGATGGTCTCTTTCTGCCACTGACCTGCGCGGTTGATGGCTCGCTTGACCACCGCACGCATCAGCGGCAGCAGTAGCAGTGCGTAAGTCCAGCTAAACACCCAAACCATGCGCGAGAAGTCCCACTTGGAGAAGGCGATCAGCGCCAAATCCAGCAGCGAAAAAACGAACAGGGTTTTTACAATCTCTTTTAACTCGAACCAAAACGGTTTGCGGTAAGTGTAATGACGCATGCGCACCCAAAACCACGCGGTGCAAAGTACAGAAAGCCCTAATTGAGCGATAAAGCGGTATTCAATCTGCTGCGGCGGAATAAAGGTGTCCAGTTCTCCCCAAATACCCTGAACGGTTGCTGCAGATAGAAACAAAGCCAGATTCAGAGCAATTAAATCCGAAAAGCTTAAAGCGACTTTTGCGATGAGATTTTTACGCAATCCGCTCCACGAGCGGGTTGCATCATTCATTACCAATGTACTTGCCATAAAACCTGCTCTCTTTTCTTAAGTAAAAGATGGCCTGACCAGAATCAAGTACGCGCTCAGGAGTTGTCCACCGAAAATAAAAAGAAATGATTTTTCAGTGCGATATAAGTCAATGCTGCCATAAGCGCTGCATGGAAAGGGCCGTTTGAGACGTGATGTACGTCACGAAAAGCTGCAGCAACGTTTAAGAGTATGCAGGAGTTATTTGACAGAGTTAATATGGAAATAGTCTTAAAAGGAAATAAATGCTGCGTGAAATAGTGAGTTAGCTAATTGAAATACAAGGTTAAAACCAAAAAAAACCCAGATAGAACGCTTCATTTTAAGACTGCTTTTAGGAATGACCGCCATACGAAGCGGATGGCGGCGGGGGTACATCAGGCGGGTTTTTTTAATACCCAGCGGTCTTGTTGCTTGTCATAGTGTCCGATCTGCAGATCGACGGGCTCGCCATCAATCCACGCCGGCACACTGGTTTCATGATCCCAGCCATCGAGTTGGTAACTCAGGCCGGGGTTGGTATTGCAGGGAATGCTGATGGTATCGAGCTTTTCAGCATTCAGTTCTGCATCAACGATCTCGTAACGACCAATTTTTACCACGTGTCCCATGCGCTTCTCCCGTTTGTGCTGGGTGGAATAGTGATCATAGTAGCTCACACGCAGTTTTGGCGTTTTCGCAGTTCGGATTACTCCTTGTCTTCCATGACACGTACGCCAATTTTAACGATTTGGTTGTCCTCTTTCTCCGCCACGGTCCAGGTCAATTGGTTCCACTCCACCTGATCGCCCACCACGGGTGTACTGCCTAGCAGGCCCATCACCAGTTGACCGAGGGATTGCTGATCGTTGGTGGTTTCATCAAGTTCCAGCCCATAAATTTGCGCCACATCGCGTAAACGTGCCTCGGCATCCAGAATGAAGTCACCAAAGAAGCGTTGATCGAGCGCGACGGGTGGCGACTGACTGAACATTTTACCTAAAGCGGGCAAATCGCGTTCACGTCCAATCACACATAGCACATCGCCCTCTTTAAGGCGCGTACTGCCATTGGGATGCATCAGCGCGTTATCGCGGAACAGGGCAGCGATGCGCGTTTCGCGTGGCATCTGCAAATCACGCAGCGCGGCACCGATACACCATTTGTCAGCACTGAGTTGGTAAACAAACTGCTCCCAGGGGTTTTCAGGGTGGATATCCAGTCCGACGCGGCTAATAGGTGAGGCAGTAGGGGGAACCACAACTTTGGCGCGTTTGGCCGCATAGCCCAGCGAGGTGCCCTGTAGCATTAGCGACACGAGAACCACGAAGAAGGCGATGTTGAAGTAGAGCTTGGCGTTTTCCAGCCCGGCCATCATCGGGAATACCGCGAGGATAATAGGGACTGCGCCACGCAGGCCAACCCAACTGATAAAGATGCGTTCGCGGCCGGTAAACCCTTTAAATGGCAACAGACCCACCAGAATTGAAAGCGGGCGCGCCACCAAAATCAGCCAGAGAGATAAAATCATGGCTGGAACGGCGATGTGCCACAGATCAGATGGCGTCACCAGTAAGCCGAGCACGATAAACATGCCGATCTGACTCAACCACGCCATACCATCGAAGGTTTGCAGAATACCGTGACGGTTGCGGATCGGGCTGTTACCCAGCAGATAACCACACAGGTAAACGGCCAGTATGCCGCTGCCTTCCATGACTGTGGTCAGTGCAAACACAATGATCCCGCCGCTTAACGCCAGCAGGGGGTAGAGACCTTGTGCCAGATTGATACGGTTTATCAGTTGCTGTAGTGCCCAGCCGCCGCCCAGCCCCAGTACAATACCGAGACCGAACTGTTGCACCAGATGCACCACAAACATCCAGCTTAAGCCTGACTGGCCTTGCTGGATCATGTCAATCAGCGTGATGGTCAGGAATACCGCCATAGGATCGTTACTGCCGGACTCAATTTCCAGCGTGGAGCTGACACGTTCGTTAAGCCCTTTATCCCCCAGCAGCGAGAAGACTGCGGCGGCATCGGTGGAACCGATAATCGCGCCAATCAGGAAACCTTGCATCAAATCGAGTTTAAAGAGCCAGGCCGCCGCCAAACCGGTTAAACCGGCGGTTATCATCACACCGACCGTGGCGAGCGATAATGCGGGCCCCAGCGCCACCTTGAATGAGCTGGCTTTGGTGCGCATGCCGCCATCCAGCAAAATAATGGCCAGCGCGAGGTTGGATACCAGATACGCCACGGGGTAGTTGTCAAAAGCGATGCCGCCAATTCCGTCAACGCCAGTCAACATGCCTAACGCAAGGAAAATCACCAGAATAGGGATGCCAAGCCGTGACGAGAATGAACTCAGAAGAATACTTGCTGCAACCAGCACGGAACCAATAATAAACAAACTGTAAATCATGCTGGCATTCAACGGCGTTCTCCTGCGGTACGAGCGAAAATGACAAACTGCGGGGGATTCACACAGACAAGGTGAAAAGATAATGCCTTATCAATAGCTTGTCAGCGCTTAATTGCATATTTTTTCAATCTGCGGAGCGCTATCCCATAGATCGTTAAAATTGTGTGAAAAATCAGCGGGGATTTGAGGCGAATGAGCGGTGGCGCGGAAAAGAAAAAGCCGGTCAATGACCGGCTTGATGTTCAGGCTTCTGCCACCTGTTTGTGGAAAAGTTCTCTAAATACCGGATAAATGTCTTCTGGCTCGCGGATGTGCTGAATCGCGAAGTTATCAAACATGGCCTGCAGATGTTCATACTCACGCCACAGCGTC
Source organism: Pantoea sp. S61 (assembly GCF_016625145.1). Lineage (NCBI taxonomy): Bacteria > Pseudomonadati > Pseudomonadota > Gammaproteobacteria > Enterobacterales > Erwiniaceae > Pantoea > Pantoea sp. S61. The sequence goes on along the minus strand of NZ_JACVUO010000003.1, from coordinate 423,474 downwards.
TGGTGCGCACGGCGCGTGATTTCGATGTAGCTGTAATAACGTACAACCGGCAAAATATGTTTGGCCAGAATCTCATGACATAACGGAGAGTCATCCGCCCAGTTGTCACCATCAGAGGCCTGTGCCGCATAAATATTCCACTGCGCCGGGTCATAGCGCTCTTTAACCACTTCATCCATTAACTTCAATGCGCTAGACACAATGGTGCCGCCGGTTTCCTGCGAGTAGAAGAACTCCTGCTCATCGACTTCTTTCGCCTGCGTATGGTGACGGATATACACCACCTCCACATTTTTATAGGTACGGCTCAGGAACAGATAGAGCAGAATATAAAAACGCTTCGCCATGTCTTTCGTGGCCTGATCCATTGATCCGGAGACGTCCATCAGGCAGAACATCACCGCCTGGCTCGAAGGCTCGGGGCGCTTCTCAAAGTTCTTGTAGCGCAAGTCGAAGGTATCAATAAAAGGCACACGTTCAATACGTGCCCGCAGTTCGGCAATTTCTTTGCGCAGCCGCTCCTCTTCCAGTAACTGAGCGGGTTCACTGTTTTCCACTTCCGTCAGCGTGGCTTCCAGTTCGTGTAGCATGCGGCGCTTGCCGGCGGTCATCGCAGTGCGACGTGCCAGTGAGTTTTGTAACGAACGCACTACGCTGATGTTGGCCGGGACCCCATTGGAGGTAAAGCCTGCGCGGTGGGTTTTATACTCATTCAGCTGCCGGTGCTGATTTTTACGCAGATTCGGTAAGGCAAGATCTTCAAACAGCAGATCGAGATATTCATCTTTCGATATCTGGAAAACAAACTCATCCTGTCCTTCACCGTCCTGACTGGCGTTGCCCTGACCGCTGCCGCCGCCACCGCCGCCCCCTTGTGGGCGCTCAATGCGGTCGTTCTGGACGAAATGATCGTTCCCCGGATGCACGCGATGGCGACTGCCGCCGCGTCCCTGATGGAAAATGGGCTCATTGATGTCATCGATAGGAATCGAGACAGATTCGCCGCTCTCCACATCGGTGACCGACCGCTTGTTGATGGCCTCGGAGATCGACTGCTTGATTTGCGACTTGTAACGGCGCAGGAAACGCTGCCGATTGACCGCGCTCTTGTTTTTACCGTTCAGACGCCGATCGATAAAATAGGCCATACATATCCCCCAAACTACAGTGCAAGCCAGGCCGGAACCTCTCCGGCCTCCTGTTGCGGCGTCGCGGCGCCGCGTAGCTTACAGGTAACGATTAAGACGATTTACGCACGCGCAGATACCATTCGCACAGCAGGCGTACCTGCTTGCGGGTATAGCCTTTCTCCATCATGCGATCGACAAAATCATCGTGTTTTTTCTGTTCGTCCGTTGAGGTCTTGGTATTAAACGAAATCACCGGCAGCAACTCTTCGGTATTGGAGAACATTTTCTTCTCAATAACCGTGCGCAGTTTTTCGTAGCTGGTCCAGTTGGGATTACGTCCACTATTTTGCGCCCGGGCACGCAGCACAAAGTTGACGATCTCGTTACGGAAATCTTTCGGGTTACTGATCCCGGCAGGTTTCTCGATTTTTTCCAGCTCGGCATTCAGTGATTCACGATCAAACAACTGTCCGGTATCGGGATCGCGGTACTCCTGATCCTGAATCCAGAAGTCGGCGTAGGTTACGTAGCGGTCAAAGATGTTCTGGCCGTATTCTGAATAAGACTCCAGATAGGCGGTCTGAATCTCTTTGCCGATAAACTCCGCGTATTTCGGGATTAGATAACCTTTCAGGTGCTCAAGGTATTTCTCTGCCAGATCCTGCGGGAACTGCTCGCGTTCAATTTGTTGCTCCAGTACGTAGAACAAATGTACCGGGTTGGCCGCCACTTCGGCATGATCAAAGTTGAACACGCGCGACAGAATCTTAAACGCGAAGCGGGTCGAAAGGCCGTTCATGCCCTCATCCACGCCGGCGTAGTCATGATACTCCTGCCATGATTTCGCTTTTGGATCGGTATCTTTCAGGCTTTCACCATCGTAGACGCGCATTTTTGAATAGATGCTGGAGTTTTCCGGATCTTTCAAACGCGACAGGATAGAGAAGCGCGCTAAGGTCTCCAGTGTGCCCGGGGCACATGGCGCCGTCGTCAGCTCACTGTGATTGAGCAGTTTGTCGTAGATTTTGATCTCTTCCGACACCCGCAGGCAGTAAGGCACTTTGACGATATACACACGGTCAAGGAACGCTTCGTTGTTCTTGTTATTACGGAAAGTCACCCATTCTGATTCGTTGGAGTGCGCCAGAATGATGCCATTAAACGGCAGGGCAGAGATCCCTTCAGTACCGTTGTAATTACCTTCCTGAGTGGCGGTCAGTAAGGGATGCAGCACTTTGATCGGTGCTTTAAACATCTCAACGAATTCCATAATGCCCTGGTTCGCGCGGCACAGTGCGCCCGAGTAACCATAAGCGTCAGGATCGTTTTGCGCGTGGTTTTCCAGTTTGCGGATATCCACCTTACCGACCAATGCAGAGATATCCTGGTTGTTCTCATCTCCCGGTTCCGTTTTGGCGATGGCCACTTGCTCCAGGATAGAAGGCCAGACTTTGACCACTTTGAAGCGGGTAATATCGCCGCCGAAGTCATGCAGGCGTTTTGCCGCCCACGGCGACATGATGGTGCCCAGGTAACGCCGCGGCACGCCATACTCTTTCTCCAGAATATTGGCGTCTTCCTGCGGGTTGAACAGGCACAAAGGATGATCGTTTACCGGGCTGCGTTCGCCATCAGCGCTCAGCACGTAGATCGGTACGCGTTGCATCAGGGCTTTCAAACGCTCAGCAAGTGACGATTTACCGCCACCGACCGGCCCCAGCAAATAAAGAATCTGTTTCTTCTCTTCCAGGCCTTGCGCAGCGTGTTTCAGGTAGGAGACGATCTGTTCAATCGCTTCCTCCATACCATAAAACTCTTCGAAGGCGGGATAGCGTCCCATGACGCGGTTAGAGAAGATTCTGGAAAGGCGTGGCTCCTGCGCCGTGTCAACCATCACCGGCTCACCGATAGCCATCAATAGTCGCTCTGCAGCGTTGGCGTATGCACTGCGATCCTGTTTACAGACAGCGAGAAATTCCTGCAGTGTGAACTCTTCGTCCTTGGCAGCTTCATAACGCTGACGATAGTGATCGAATATATTCATAGCGATGCCCGTCCTTTCGTTTTTAGCACAGGTAAAGGAGCGAAATTAGATACGTTTGCAGCTCCCGGAAGATATTCTTTATTGAGTACAGCAACCCTTATGCCAACCTGACGTTTTTTTATCGGGATACACAATTCTTATGGTTACTCTGCTCGTTCAAAAAGTCTCGTCTTACTTTTAACTGTAGAAGGCATTCAGAAAATCTGCAGCCACATTTCTCCTTATTTAGCGATATATCAATAACAAAGTCTCATAAGCACTAAGGCATTCAGTTTGCATGTCTACGCTGGCAACCAGCCTCAGACTATTCCGTGCGGGTGATAAACATCCCTGATTTAACGTTAACTCATCGCGAAAATTTAGTTAGACTCTGCGTGTGATTGTTATATTAATGGACTGATTAAATTGTGAACCAATTCAAACTTAAAGCGCTTGCTTGTGTTGTTCCTTGTTATTTTGCGGCGTTCAGCACTCATGCAGAACCCTTATCACTTGGGGCTTCAGTTATTTATGCCCAGTCACCTTATCGCGGTGGGCAGGACCGATACATCCCCATCCCGGTCATCAATTATGAAGGCGAAAACTTCTGGTTCCGTAGCCTGCAAGGTGGCTATTACCTGTGGAAAGATCAGCAGAATCAACTGTCGTTAACGCTGCTGGGTTCACCACAGCAGTACGATCCTAAAGATAATGATTTGGGGGACATGAAGGCACTGGATAAGCGTCGGATGACCCTGATGGCGGGTGCCAGCTATCGCCATGTTGCCGATTGGGGCATTGTGCGTACTGCGCTGCTGGGCGATGTGCTGAACAACAGTAATGGCATCATCTGGGATCTTACCTATCTGTATCGCTTCGATTTTGGCGCGTTTAGCCTGACACCAGGCATCGGTGCAATGTGGAACAGCGCCAACCAAAACCGCTACTACTATGGCGTGTCTTCGCATGAAAGCGCACGGACAGGTATTGCTGAATATCAACCGGACGACAGCTGGTCACCCTATGTGGAAATGAACGCCAGCTATCAGATTAGCGATAGCTGGAACGCCAGTTTGTCCGGGCGTTACACCCGTTTTGACAGCGAAATCAAAGACAGTCCGATGGTGGACAAAAGTGGCCAGTTCACCCTCTGGACCGGCATCAGCTACAGTTTCTAATGGTTTTCTGCGGCGCCTCTTAATGAGGCGTTTTTATTACATTGCACCAATAGCGCGCCCCATCCTGGCGCATCGGGAGCCTTAATGAAGACAATTCAATTTCGTGGAGAACCAGCATTACCTGCCATTGGGCAAGGAACGTGGTACATGGGGGAGAATGCAGCGCTGCGTCGTCAGGAAGTCTCGGCATTACAGGCTGGGTTGGATTTGGGCTTGCAACTGATTGATACCGCAGAAATGTACGCCGAAGGCGGTGCAGAAGAGGTGGTGGGCGACGCGTTACGCGGACGCCGCCATCAGGCCTGGCTGGTGTCAAAAGTCTATCCGTGGAATGCCGGCGAAGTGGATGCCATAGAGGCCTGCGAGCGCAGCTTACAGCGCTTAAAGACCGATTACCTTGATCTCTATCTGCTGCATTGGCGCGGTAATGTGCCACTGGAGGAGACGATTCATGCCATGGAAACCTTGCAACAGCAGGGAAAAATACGGCATTGGGGCGTATCCAATTTCGATACTGACGATCTGCAAGAACTGTGGAGCGAGCCGGGCGGTGAAAACTGCTCGACTAATCAGGTGCTGTATCACCTGGCATCACGAGGAATCGAATACGATTTATTAGCGGCATGCCAGCGACGTGATATGCCGATCATGGCGTATTGCCCTCTGGCGCAGGCGGGACGCTTGCGTCAGTCACTGTTTGAAGATCCCCATTTGAACCAAATTGCACAACATAAGGGCATCAGCGTGGCGCAATTGCTGCTCGCGTGGGTGATTCGTCGGCCAGGCGTGATCGCCATTCCCAAGGCCAGCAGCCAACAACACGTGGCGGAAAATGCGGCTGCGTTAGACCTGCATTTGAGTGTTGAGGAGTTGGCGATCATTGACCGGGCGTTTCCAGCACCGCAACATAAAACGGGCTTAGACGTGGTATAGCGGCGCATCTGCGCCGCAAAAAAGCTACTTATTGCGCACGCGCAGGGTGGTACCTAGGCGAGCAGGGGATTCCCCGGCACTTTTCATCGCCTTGTTGATGCGAGCCGTTTCTACGCAGACCATGGTTTTGTAACCCTCATTAGGCATATCCGCCATGCTACAAGACAATTCCGGCCCTGGGTTCCATGTGACAACGTCACTTTGATAGTGGTGATACACTTCAATCTGACGTTTACCCGCGATGTCATGAATCACACTGCAATCCTCGGCAGCCGTGTGAATCCGATCGACGCGATCAGGGTAGGTTTGCTTGCCATCAGCCGAACTGCCCACCGTATTTGCATCCACTTTATCGATATAGCTGTTTCCTAAGCCACTCACTTCAACCTGATCAATATCGGCGATCTGGAAGTATGTATGTAAGGCAGCGGTGGCTTCGTAATCGCCCCAGGCCTCCAACTCGATTTCACAATGCTCGGCGATACGGAAACGGGCCAGCAGGGTGAAATCATGTGGCCACAACTTTTTCGTTTGTGCGTTGCTTTCCAGCGTGAACGTCAGCATTACCGCATCTTCGTTCTCATCGTGTGCGGTAAGCGTCCAGGGTTGATTACGGGCGAAACCGTGCGCCGGTTCACCTGCAGGTCCAAACCATGGCCAGCAAATGGGCACACCACCGCGAATCGCTTTGCCTGTGGCAAACGGCGTCTTCTCGCTTAACCAAATCACCGGCTGCTGGCCGCTGGGCTGCCATGAGAGCAGATGCGCGCCTTGCAGCGCAATCGCCGCACGCACCTTGGGATGGCTCACAACGACGATGGGCAAATCGCCCATCTGGCGTTGCGTCAGATATGGGGTGATCTGATTCACCACCGGCAAACTATAAAGCGTATCTTGCATCGTCAGACCTTCTCTTCTTCCAAATGAAAAAAAAGGGGCGACCGAAGTCACCCCTTGTCTGGTTCGCCAGTTGCTTACTTAGCAGCAACCAGTGCAATCAGATCCAGAACTTTGTGTGAGTAGCCAGTTTCGTTGTCGTACCATGAAACCAGTTTCACGAAGTTGTCGTTCAGTGCGATACCGGCTTTAGCATCGAATACTGAAGTCAGGGTTTCGCCATTGAAGTCGGTAGATACGACGTCGTCTTCGATGTAACCCAGAACGCCTTTCATCTTGCCTTCAGATTCAGCTTTGATTACGGCACAGATTTCTTTGTAAGTTGCTGGTTTTTCCAGACGTACAGTCAGGTCAACAACAGACACGTTCGGGGTAGGAACGCGGAACGCCATACCAGTCAGTTTACCGTTCAGCTCTGGCAGAACCACGCCGACTGCTTTTGCAGCACCGGTAGAAGATGGGATGATGTTCTGAGCTGCGCCGCGGCCGCCACGCCAGTCTTTGTGAGACGGGCCATCAACGGTTTTCTGAGTTGCGGTGGTGGCGTGAACAGTGGTCATCAGGCCTTCAACGATACCGAAGTGATCGTTGATCACTTTAGCCAGTGGTGCCAGGCAGTTAGTGGTGCAAGAGGCGTTAGAAACGATGTCCTGTCCCTGGTATTTGTCGAAGTTTGCACCACGAACAAACATTGGGGTCGCATCTTTAGATGGACCGGTCAGAACCACTTTCTTCGCACCAGCCTGAATGTGTTTGCGTGCGGTTTCGTCGGTCAGGAAGATACCGGTTGCTTCAGCAACAACGTCAACGCCCACTTCATCCCATTTCAGGTTAGCCGGGTCTTTCTCAGCAGTAACACGGATTTTTTTGCCGTTAACAATCAGCGCGCCGTCTTTAACTTCTACGGTACCGTCGAAACGACCGTGCGTAGAGTCATACTTCAGCATGTAAGCCATGTAATCCGCGTCGAGCAGGTCGTTGATTGCAACGATTTCGATGTCAGAACGCTGCTGTGCAGCACGGAAAACGATGCGACCGATACGGCCAAAACCGTTGATACCTACTTTGATAGTCATATATTCCACCAGCTATTTGTTAGTGAATAAAAGGTTGGCTGTAAAATTACAAAAACCTTACCAGGCGTCAAGCGGAATCGTGTCAATTGTTGCGACAGGTCAATTCCAACGCCAGGAATAATTGGATGCGCAATCGCTTACGCAGCACCCTTATTGCGCGCCTATGTTACGCCGAATGGCGGCCGAAAAGGGATGACTTTTGCAAAGGGTGATCGATGTCACAATTTTGCGCTGTGGCAGTCGTGACGAACGGGTTCGCACGAAAAAAGACCATGAAGATGTTGTTCGTTTGTTAGAATACTAGTCGATTTTTACAGAATGACACTCCGGAACTCAAAATGGCTAAAGACACCGCACCCGAGGCAAAAATCGCGCAGCTTTCTGAGATGCAGCGCTATGTCACACAGCATCGCGGCACGGAACCTCCTTTCAGTGGCGCATTACTGCACAACAAGCAGGAAGGCATTTACCACTGTTTAGTGTGCAATTCACCGCTGTTCCTCTCCGATTCTAAATATGATTCAGGCTGCGGCTGGCCGAGCTTTTACCAGCCTTACAGCGACGAAGCGATTCGTTACCTGGAAGATGATTCCCACGGCATGCACCGTGTGGAAATTCGCTGTGGCAATTGCGATGCGCATCTCGGCCACGTGTTCCCGGATGGCCCGCAGCCTACCGGTGAGCGCTACTGCGTTAACTCTGCCTCATTGAGCTTTACCGATGAGCAGGGCAAGCAACAAGAGGGCTGAGCATGAAGCAAGAACTGGAAGCCATGCTGGCGGCGATGACGCCGGAAGTCTATGAGCGGCTCGCCACTGCAGTGGAAACCGGTAAATGGCCGGACGGTGTCGCGCTGACGCAGGAGCAGCGCGATAATTGCCTGCAGCTGGTGATGCTGTGGCAGGCGCGTCATAACGACGACCCACAGCATATGACCATTGGCAAAGGGGGCGAGATGGTTATGAAGTCGAAAAAGCAGCTTAAGGAAGAGTTTGGTATCGAGCCGGACATCACGCGCATTAACCTGCACTAAAACGCAAAAGGGCTGGTTTTCACCAGCCCTCATTTTCAGATTATTACCGCACCCTGAGCTTGCATCTGTTCGATGGCAATATCGCTGTCATCAGGATTCAGGTTGACGCCGCGGCAACCCTCTTTCACCACTTCAACGTTATAGCCCAGCTCCAGCGCATCCAGCACGCTGTATTTGACGCAATAGTCGGTAGCGAGCCCCAGCATCACCAGGTCGCTGATGTCGCGTTCTCGCAGCCAACTGTCTAGCTCCGTTTTGCGGCGATGGCCGTTATCGAAGAAAGCACTGTAGCTGTCCACATCAGCGTCGCCCCCCTTATGGAACACCGCATCAATCAGTGTGCGGTCCAGTTCTGGGTGGAAATCCGCCCCCACTGAGTTCTCGACTCCGTGATCGGGCCACCAAATCTGCGCCAGACCGTTCAATTCACCCAGGGTATACACCGGTTCGCCAGAGACGGAGGCGAAGCTGCCATGATCTGCCGGATGCCAGTCTTGCAATGCCACTACACATTCTCCCCGATCGCGGAACTCGCGTGCGTAGCGATTAGCAACGGCAACCGTTTGGTCGCCTTCGCGCACCGCCATTGGGCCGCCGGGGCAAAAATCGTTCTGAATATCGATGATTATCAATGCCCGCTTCATTACATCTCGCTCCGTATCAGTCGTCGGTCAGTTCGCCGCGTAAATTCTGTTGCATTCTGGCACGAATTTCCGGGTTGGTGAGGTTTTGGCTCAACAAAAAGTGCAGTTTTGTTAATGTTGCCTCAACCGTAAGGTCAAAACCGCTGATCACCCCCGCATGCTCCAGCGCATTACCGGTGGCATAGCCCCCCATGTTCACTTTGCCGGACATGCATTGCGTCAGATTCACCACCACAATCCCACGTTCGCTGGCCTGCTGCAGTTCAGCCAGGAATTCTGCATTTTGCGGCGCGTTGCCGACACCATAAGAGCGCAGAATCAGTGCTTTCACCGGCTGGCGCAAGAAGTTACGCACCACATCGGCAGAGATCCCGGGGTAAATGGTCACCACACCAATCGGTTGTGGGGTAATCGGATGCACAATCAACTCGCCGCTGCCCTGTGGTGCCGGCGGCGTATTGAGTTTACGAATGTGAATACCGGCTTCCAGCAAAGGAGGGAGATTCGGTGAAGCGAAGGCGTTGAAGCCGTCGGCATGTGCTTTGGTGGTGCGATTGCCACGAAACAGTGTGTTATTAAAGAACAACGCCACTTCATTAATGGGATAGTTCGCCGCAACATACAACGAATTGAGGAGGTTCTGCTGACCATCTGAGCGCAATTCTGCCAAAGGAATTTGCGAGCCGGTTACGATGACGGGCTTCGCGAGGTTTTCCAGCATGAATGACAGCGCCGAGGCGGTAAACGCCATGGTGTCGGTGCCGTGCAGAATCACAAAGCCATCATAGCTGTCGTAATTCTGTTTAATGTCATCAGCAATCGATTGCCAATCCAATGGCGTCATATCTGACGAATCCATCAGAGGCTGATATTCGTGGATGGTGAAATTCGGCATCTCAGGCCGATGGAACTCTGGCATGTTGGCCAGTTGCTGCTGCAGATGGCCGGAAACCGGAATGTAGCCGTGCGCGGAGCGCTGCATACCGATGGTACCGCCCGTGTAGGCTACATAGATATTTTTCTTTTGCATGGAAGAACTCAGACTTGCCGTAAAACGCGCAGTATAAGGGGATTAACAGCGAAAAGCAGCCCGACCAGCGGCCGGGCTGTAAAGATTAGCGTACGTTGCCGCAGTTCAGGCAGAAGGCGTAGCGATTTTGCGGATCATTGAGATTATTCATCAGGCCAGGCTGATCTTTCACTGCACTCATTACGTCCAGCATCGGCGCGGGCAGCCACACTTTCAGTGCTGCTGGCAGCATCGCTTGTGCAGAGGCATTCATCTGATTTAACAGCAGGTCAATCATACCGGGATCGTCCTGATACCAGCTGAGCTGAGGCTTGGCGACTTTTGCCAACTCAGCTGCTTTCGCCACGGCATCGTCAAAATCACCCAACGCATCCACCAGGCCATTGGCTTTAGCATCGCTGCCGGTCCAGACATGACCCTGGGCGATATCATTGATCTGTTCTGGCGTTTTATGACGTGACTTCGCCACCAGTCCGACAAAGTTGCGATAGCCGTTTTCGATGGTCAGCTGCATCAATTGCTGCACTTCCGTCGGCAGGGCTTTGGTGGTGGCAACGTCAGCCAGCGGAGAAGTGGCCACGCCATCCGTGTGCACACCAATACTGTTCAGGCTATTTTCAACCGTGTTAATCACGCCGAAAATGCCGATTGAACCGGTCAGGGTGCTGGGGGCGGCCACAATGTAGTCTGCTGGCGTCGAGATCCAGTAACCACCTGAAGCCGCCATACCGCCCATTGAGACCACCACTGGCTTACCGGCATCATGCGCTGCGGCTAACTCTTCACGAATCGCTTCCGATGCCGACACGCTGCCACCTGGGCTGTTGACGCGCAGTACAATCGCTTTGATTTTCGGATCGAGACGCGCATCGCGAATCTGCGAAGCGGTGGTATCGCCACCCACGTTTCCGGCGGTTTCCTCACCGTCCATAATCGCACCGCTGGCGAAGATCACCGCAATATTGCCATCCTGGTCCTGCTGAGGCTGCTTCACGGTGTAATCGTAAATGCTGACGTTGCGGTAATCGTTATTGGCTTTATCCCAGCCAAAGGCTTTCACCAGTTCCTGATCCGCAGCCGCACGGCTATCCAGCACATCAACCAATTTACTGTTCAGCGCATATTTTGCGGTATCGCCGTCAACAGCCTGCAATCCGCTGATGACGCCGGCTGCTCCTGGGAACAGTTGATCCGGCGTAATCTGGCGATTGGCGGAAACGGTGTTCAGGTAGTTCTGCCACAGCTGGCCGATCCAGCGACCATCCGCATCACGGGCTTCCGGAGACATATCGTCACGCAGGAAAGGCTCGACGGCAGATTTGTAGGTGCCCACACGGAACACATGAGAATTGACTTTGAGCTTCTCTAACAGGGATTTGTAATACAACCCATTGGTCGCAAAGCCATGCAGATCAACGGTGCCCTGCGGTGACAGATAAATTTTGGTGGCATAGCTGGCGATGTAGTATTGCGCCTGGCTATAGCTATCACCAATGGCGTATATCGGTTTGCCCGCATCACGGAACTCACGCAGCGATTTGCCCAGATATTGTAATGAGGGTTGATCGCCGCCCGCAAAATCACGCAAATCAAGCACGATCCCGGTGATGTTTTTGTCGGTTTTAGCCTGACGAACCGCATCCACCACGTCGAATAATGAATTCTCTTGCAGGCGATCGCTGCTCGCGCCCAGCAACTCACGACTGATGCGACTCAGGCGATTACTGACGGAGGGTTTATCCACCAATACACCGCTTAAATCCACTTTGAGTGCACCCTGTTGTACCGGTTCGCTGCTGTTGGCGCTGGAAAGCTGTAACCAGATACCGACACCGGCGAGGATTAAGACGATGAGGAATAAATTAAGAATGAATTCCCGAATAAAATTCAACACCCGCCAGCTCCAGCGGAACAGGCCAGCAATAATTCGCCACAATGTGCGCATAAACTCTCCATATTCACGTAACAGGGCAGTCGCCACGCGGTCTGCCCCGATGTCGGGTTCATCCTAAAGAGCAGCGTGCGAAATGTCAGCAGGAAATCGCGCCAGACTGTTACAAAAGATCTTGCTGTGCCAGGATTAGCCCACGCTTTTTATTCACGGGAGAATAATGATGGATGCACTGGATTTATTAATTAACCGCCGTTCGGCATCGCGTCTGGCAGAACCGGCACCCGCGGGCGAAGTCTTGCAGAACATTTTGCACGCAGGCTTACGTGCACCGGATCACGGTACGTTGCAGCCGTGGCGCTTTGTCATTGTAGAGAATGAAGGGCGTGAGCGTTTTGGTAAATTGCTTGAACAAGCAGCGCGTGACAGCGACCTCGATGAAAAGGCGATTGAAAAATCGGCCACTGCACCGTTTCGAGCGCCGATGATTATCACTGTGGTGGCGCACTGTGAGGATCATGCCAAAGTCCCGCATTGGGAACAGTTGGTTTCAGCAGGTTGTGCCGTGATGGCGATGCAAATGGCCGCGGTGGCACAAGGTTTTAACGGTATCTGGCGTAGCGGTCCATGGACTGACCATCCTTCGGTACGCGAAGCCTTTGGTTGCCGCGAGCAGGATGCGATTGTTGGATTCCTCTATCTCGGTACGCCGCAGCTTAAAGCCAATACCACGGTGGTTGCACCGGACACCGCGCAATTTGTCAGTTATTTCTGACAGACATCGGCGGGTTTCTTCGGCAGGGTGAGCCGTGTTGCAAAGATTGCACACCGTGTGTGCGAAAGATCGGGCTTAAACCGCGCAACACTTACCACCGGCTGACAGCCAGGCTAACATACAGCCTTCTGTTCAGCGCATAAGGAACCCGCCATGAGTGAACCGCTTCGTCTGACGCAATACAGCCATGGAGCTGGCTGCGGCTGCAAAATTTCGCCGCAGGTACTGGAAACCATTCTTCATAGTGAGCTGACCCCTTTTCACGACCCACAGCTGCTGGTGGGCAACGAAACACGTGACGATGCTGCCGTTTATGATCTCGGCAACGGTACGGCGGTGGTCAGCACCACTGACTTTTTTATGCCGATTGTCGATGATCCCCATACCTTTGGCCGTATCGCCGCCACCAATGCCATCAGTGATATTTATGCTATGGGCGGCAAACCGATCATGGCGATTGCCATCCTGGGTTGGCCAGTCAACGTGCTGAGCCCGGAAGTGGCTCAGCAGGTCATTGAAGGCGGGCGTGCGGCGTGCCAGGCTGCTGGCATTGCTCTGGCGGGTGGGCATTCGATCGATGCGCCGGAGCCGATTTTTGGCCTGGCCGTCACGGGAATTGTTGATGTGGCGCGGGTGAAAAAGAACAGCGCCGCGCAGGTGGGGAGCCAGCTGTTTCTCACCAAGCCACTGGGGATCGGCATCCTGACCACCGCCGAGAAAAAAGGCCTTCTGCTGCCAGAACACCAATCCTTAGCGGCGGAGGTGATGTGTCAGTTGAATAAAGCCGGTGCCGAATTCGCCAAACTGGATGGCGTCAGCGCCATGACCGATGTCACCGGTTTTGGCTTGCTCGGACATTTGAGTGAGATTTGCCAGGGGTCAGGTTTGCGTGCGGAAGTCCACGCCACGCAAGTTCCGCGCTTACCGGGTGTCGATGAGTATATTGCTAAAGGTGCCGTGCCCGGGGGTACTCAGCGCAATTTTGCCAGCTATGGCGCCCTTATTTCCGCGATGGACGATGCGACTTGCGCGTTACTGTGCGATCCGCAAACCTCGGGTGGTTTACTGGTGGCGGTGCAACCCAGCGAGGTCGAAGCTTTCCAGCGCTGCGCGACATTGGCCGGCGTGCAGGCGACAGCGATAGGTGAACTCTTCGCTGCCGATCCTTCCTGCCCATTAATTACCGTCGTGAATTGACGTAGAAGGAACGACGCCAGACATGCGTTTGTTTATTGCTGAAAAACCCAGCCTGGCGCGTGCCATTGCTGATGTACTGCCGAAACCGCATCGACGCGGTGACGGTTTTATTGCCTGTGGCAACGATCAGATGGTCACCTGGTGTGTCGGGCATTTGCTGGAACAGGCGCAGCCGGACAGCTATGACAGCCGCTATGCGCGCTGGAATCTTGCCGACCTGCCGATCATTCCGGAAAAGTGGCGTTTACAGCCACGCCCGTCGGTGGCGAAGCAACTCAAAGTGATTGAGGGTTTGCTGCAACAGGCGAGTGAAGTGGTGCACGCCGGTGACCCGGATCGTGAAGGTCAGCTGTTGGTGGATGAAGTGCTGGACTACCTGCAACTCGCGCCGGAAAAGCGGCAGAAAGTGCAGCGCTGTCTGATCAACGATCTCAACCCCTCCGCCGTGGAGCGAGCAGTAAGCCGTTTACGTGAGAATCGCGAGTTTATCCCGCTGTGCGTCTCCGCATTGGCCCGCGCCCGCGCAGATTGGCTCTACGGCATCAATATGACCCGTGCCTGGACGCTGTTAGGCCGCAATGCTGGTTATGATGGTGTGTTGTCGGTCGGTCGCGTACAAACGCCGGTGCTCGGCCTGGTGGTGCGTCGCGATGAAGAGATCGAAAACTTCATCCCGAAAGATTACTTCGAAGTGAAAGCGCACATCGTGACGCCGAAGGATGAGCGTTTTGTTGCCAGTTGGATACCCAGCGACGCCTGCGAACCCTGGCAGGATGAGGAAGGTCGCCTGTTACATCGATCGCTGGCCGATCACGTCTTAGAGCGCATCAACGGCAAGCCGGCGATAGTGACGGGCTATAACGACAAACGGGAATCTGACACCGCGCCATTGCCGTTTTCGCTCTCCAGCCTGCAGATCGAGGCGGCAAAGCGTTTCGGCCTGAGTGCGCAAAACGTACTGGACTGCTGCCAGCGTCTGTACGAAACCCATAAGTTGATAACCTATCCGCGTTCTGACAGCCGTTATTTGCCGGATGAACATTTTGCCGGACGGCATGCGGTGCTGAATGCGATTCAGGCACATCAGCCCAATTTGACACCGCCCACGGATTTTAATCCTGATCAGAAGAACCGCTGCTGGGATGATAAGAAGGTGGATGCTCACCACGCCATTATCCCTACCGCCCGCGCCAGCAAAGTGAACCTGACGGAAAATGAAGCCAATATTTACGGCCTTGTGGCGCGTCAGTATCTGATGCAATTCTGCCCTGATGCGGTGTTCCGTAAATGCGTTATCGATCTCGAGATTGGCGGCGGCAAGTTTGTTGCCAAAGCGCGCTTTCTGGCAGAAGCGGGGTGGCGTGCCTTACTGGGGAGCAAAGAGCGCGATGAAGAGAACGATGGCACGCCTTTACCTGTGGTCGCGAAAGGGGATGAGCTGCTGTGCGAGCGCGGTGAAGTGCTTGCCAAGCAGACACAGCCGCCGCGCCCGTTCACCGATGCTACCCTGTTATCCGCCATGACCGGCATCGCGCGTTTTGTTCAGGATAAAGAATTAAAGAAAGTGCTGCGTGCGACCGATGGTTTAGGAACGGAAGCGACGCGTGCGGGCATTATCGAATTATTGTTCCGCCGGACATTCCTCGTGAAGAAAGGCCGCTATATTCATTCTACGGACGCGGGCAGGGCGCTGATCCATGCGTTACCTGAAATGGCGGCCCGGCCAGATATGACGGCTCAATGGGAATCGACATTAACACGCATCAGTGAAAAGGCCTGCCGCTACGATGAGTTTATGCAGCCGCTGGTTGCCACGCTGATCGGGTTAATTGGCGAAGCGCGTCAGCGACCCTCGTTGCAATCATTTAGAGGCATTGCCGCACCGGCCGCTAAACGTAAAGCAAAACCGAAATCGACCCGGCGTAAAACCAAGGAGACAGAGTGATGCGTTATATTCTATTAGCGCTTAGCGGGCTGCTGTTGTGCATGAATTCGGCGCTGGCGAACCGCCAGCCGGAAAACAGTCGCATGGGCAATACGGATGTGGTGGTTGATATGCCACCGGAAGTCTGGACACAGGGACAGAATAATCAGCAGAGCAACTGTCTGCAGTGCTGCACTTATGAGAATCGCAGTTATTCTGAAGGGGCGGTCGTGAAAGCGGAAGGCGTGCTGCTGCAGTGCGGGCGTGATGAGAAAGTCATGGTCACTAACCCGCTTATCTGGAAAATCATCAAGTAAAGGTGCGTGGCGTTCTCACGCCACGCAGTTGACTTATTTTTCCAGATTGAACGTCGACCAGACCGGTGCATGATCTGAGGGTTTTTCCATGCTGCGGATCTCGTAGTCGATGCCGCTCTCGATGCAACGCGCGGCCAGCGGTTGGCTGGCCAGCAACAGGTCGATACGCAGACCACGGTTATCATCAAAACCTTTTGAACGGTAGTCGAACCAGGAGAAACGGTCAGCCGTTTCCGGGTATTTCGCGCGCCAGGTATCGACCAGACCCCAATGCAACAGGCGATCCATCCACTCACGCTCTTCTGGCAGGAATGAGCATTTACCGGTGCGCAGCCAGCGCTTACGGTTATCTTCGCCAATGCCGATATCAAGATCGGTACTGCTGATATTCATGTCACCCATGATCAGCACCGGCTTATCAACCGCCAACTGCTGTTCCAGATAATCCTGTAAATCACGGTAGAACTTCTCTTTCGCCGGGAATTTGGTTGGATGGTCACGGCTTTCACCCTGCGGGAAGTAACCGTTAATCACGGTGATGTCGCCAATCGGGCTGGGGATTTCCGCCATGATCAGGCGGCGTTGTGAATCTTCATCATCACCGGGAAAACCACGACGTACCGAAACGGGCTGAGCCTTGGTCAGCAGCGCGACGCCGTAGTGGCCTTTTTGGCCATGATAAAACACGTTGTAACCCAGTTTGCTGACGTCTTCGAGCGGGAACATGTCATCGTGAACTTTGGTTTCCTGCAGACCAATCACATCCGGCTGATGCTGCTCGACGAGGGCTTCAAGTTGATGAGGGCGTGCGCGCAAGCCGTTGATGTTGAAAGAGATGAATTTCATTTCGCTGCCATTTTTATCCGCAAAAGTATGTCTGGATGGTAGCGAGTTTTCGTTAAAAAGTCATGGGTTGAATCGGGAAGAAACGACGATGAAAGCAAGAAGGAAAACGATGGTGGCGGGAGAAGGATTCGAACCTTCGAAGTCGATGACGGCAGATTTACAGTCTGCTCCCTTTGGCCGCTCGGGAATCCCGCCACTGGCCTGAATAATGTGCCTGAAAGCGGGGCGCATCATACCAAATGCGCTCTGACTGTAAAGCGCTGAAAACAAAAATATGAATCGTTTGTCCACTTTTCATCCGTGGCGCTGAAGAGTTGCACAATTCAGCGCCAGGAAGCTTACAGAATGATGGTGCGGTTACCGTAGACGAACACGCGCTGGCCAAGCACTTTATACAGCGCACGGCTCAGGACATTCTTCTCGACATCACGCCCGGCACGCATCATCTCTTCTGCGGTGTAGCTATGGTCGACGTTGATCACGTCCTGCATGATGATTGGACCTTCATCCAGGTTGTCATTCACGTAGTGCGCGGTGGCACCGATAATTTTAACGCCACGCTCGTAAGCCTGATGGTAAGGGCGCGCGCCGATAAAGGCAGGCAGGAACGAGTGGTGAATGTTGATGATTTGATTCGGGTAACGCTGCACGAAGGCCGGTGTCAGCACACGCATGTATTTTGCCAGAACCACGTAATCCGGCTGGTAACGATCGATTTCGTCGCCCATGCGATTGTCATGCTCTTCGCGCGTCAGGCCTTCATGGCTGACCAGCACAAACGGAATATCGAAACGTTCAACAAGCGAGCGCAGTGTTTCATGGTTACCGATGACGGCAGCAATCTCCATATCGAGACCACCAAACGCGCATTTCATCAGTAAATCGCCCAGGCAGTGCGCCTCTTTAGTCACCAAAATCACCACGCGACGACGGCCGGCACTCTGCAATTCACGGACCGAACCGACTGGCAATGCGCTGTCGAGATCGGCCAGCAGGGTATTGTCGTTGAAAATCCCCTCCAGCTCTGTGCGCATGAAAAAGCGCCCGGTACGGTGATCGACAAACTCGTTGTTTTGCACGATGTTGAGTTCATGCTTGTAGCAAATATTGGTGATCTTGGCGATCAGACCTTTCGCGTCTGGGCAAATGGTCCGTAAAACTTTTCGTTGCGTGTTTTGCGCTTGCATCTCGATCAGAGTCCTGTCAAAGCGATGAATGGTAAAGCCGTTGTGCATCTGTCCAGATTAACCACAACATTTTTTGTATTTTTTATCGGAGCCACAAGGACAGCGATTGTTGCGCCCCAGCTCGGGCACCGTTCCGTCGATATAGTACCAGCGTTGATCCTCACGAAGAAAGCGTGAACATTCATAGATGGCCGAAGTGCGCTCTTTTTCGCGGTAACGCGCAAAAAAGGTCACAAAGGCTTCATTCTCGTGGCTTCCATGATTACAACGGGTTACATTCAAGCCCAGCCATTCAGTACCGGAAAAACTTTCAGATAATAACGTCTCAAGGTCGGCCACACGCTTACTGGAGTGCCAGGTCGCAGCCAGATAGCCCGCGTTCTTTTCAACATAGGCGGTATAGCGTGAACGCATTAATTGTTCAGCGCTGGCAGGGAATGCCTGACCGCTCAGAAAGGGCTGGCAACATAAGCTATACTGCTTTCCGCTGCAGCAGGGGCACTTTTCAGACACGTCATCTCCTGTGAGTGATTAAAGTTAATTAAAGTGTGCGCTATGGTAGCCGACTGCTGAGCGGGATGCTACGTACCAGACTAATCACGAGGTGCGATGAGAAAGGTGAGGATCGGGCTGGCCCTGGGTTCAGGTGCCGCCAAAGGTTGGGCGCACATTGGTGTGATTAATGGGCTGGAGCGTGCCGGCATTGAAATTGATGTGGTTGCAGGCTGCTCAGTCGGCGCGCTGGTGGGATCGGCATACGTCAATGGGCGGCTGGGCGTAATGGAAAAGTGGGTGAGCGCATTTCGCTATTGGGATGTGATCCGCCTCATGGATCTGTCGTGGCAGCGTGGTGGTTTGCTTCGCGGTGACCGCGTGTTCAGCCACATCCGTCAGTTGATCCCCAATGAATTTATTGAGGGGTGCAATAAACCTTTTGGCGTGGTGGCCTCGAATTTAAGTACCGGCCGTGAGTTGTGGTTAACCGAAGGTGATTTGCATCAGGCAGTACGCGCGTCCTGTAGTATGCCAGGCTTATTACCACCTGTTGGCTACAATGGTTACTGGCTGGTGGATGGTGCCGTGGTCAATCCGGTGCCGATATCTCTGACACGAGCCCTCGGCGCCGACATTGTCATCGCGGTGGACTTACAGCATGACGCGCATCTAATGCAGCAGGATTTATTGTCGGTGACGCCACAGAGCGGCGAAGAAGAGGCCGCGGCTGAAGCATTAAGCTGGGGCAAAAAATTGCGCCAGCGCATACTGGGTCTGACGCACCGCCGGGCGAATCAAACGCCGGGCGCCATGGAGATCATGTCCACATCCATCCAGATTCTGGAAAACCGCCTTAAACGTAATCGTATGGCGGGCGATCCACCGGATGTGCTGATTCAACCGTTTTGTCCGCAGATATCCACACTGGATTTTCATCGTGCAGAAGAAGCCATTGCGGCAGGTAAAGCCGCCGTCGAGAAAAAAATGGATGAACTATTACCGCTGGTCCGTGGCAGATAATCAGGTTGTTCATTCACAGGCAGTGCGACTTCAGTCAATTCTGAAAGGCGCAACTGCGTTTTATGAACCACTATTGAAATATCTGGTACGCAGGGGGAGAGAATGGAAAAACCACTAATCGGCAAAAAGATACTCATTGTCGAAGATGAGGTCGTTTTCCGTTCGATGTTAGACACTATGTTGGTGGGGCTGGGAGCCAGCACGCTGGAAGCGGGAGATGGCCTCGATGGCTTAACCTTACTGTCGGCTCAAGCCGTGGATCTGGTGATTTGCGATCTGGAGATGCCGCGCATGGGGGGGCTTCAGTTCGTCGAACGTATTCGCAGTCGCGGCAATAGCGTGCCAATTTTGATCATCTCCGCCACGCAGAACATGGCAGATATTGCGCATGTCCTGCGCCTTGGGGTTCAGGATGTTCTGCTTAAGCCGCTCAGAAACCTCGAACGTTTTCGTGAAGCTGTATATGAGTGTCTTTACCCTTCGATGTTCACTTCTAAAGTTGAGGAAGATGAACAACTGTTTCAGGACTGGGATGCACTGGTTCGCGATCCTTTAGCTGCGTCTAAGCTACTGAAGCAGTTGCAACCGCCGGTTCAGCAAACCATCGCTAATTGCCGCATTAACTATCGCCAACTGACCATGGCTGAACAGCCGGGGCTGGTGCTGGATATCGCCGCGTTGTCCGACAAGGATTTGGCCTTCTACTGTCTTGATGTGACCCGAGCAGGCGATAATGGCGTGTTGGCCGCCTTACTGTTGCGCGCGCTGTTCAACGGCCTGTTACAGGAACAACTTTCCGGACAGAAACAGCGCCTGCCGGAGTTAAACGGCCTGCTGCGCCAGGTCAATATGCTGTTACGCCAGGCCAATCTCAGTGGCCAGTTCCCCTTGCTGGTGGGGTACTACCATCGTCAGTTGAAAAACCTGATTCTGGTCTCCGCTGGCCTCAACGCCACATTGCACATTAACACCCATCAGATTCAACTCAGTAATGGCGTGCCGCTTGGTACTATGGGCAGTACGCACCTCAATCAGATCAGTCAACGCGCGGATGCCTGGCAGTGCCATGTGTGGGGCGCGGGTGGCAGGCTACGGCTGATGTTATCGGCTGAAGAATAAGCGATCGGATTTATATTTTTTGCGGGCTGGAGACAGGGCCAGGGGTAAGCTTTACACTTGGGTAATAGTCTTAAATTCCGCGGATTAGCTCCATCCAGGATAAATCCGTCTGATAGTAACTGATATACTCATTTCGTTTTTAAACCGACATATCAAGTATTAACTTGAACGGCCTATTAAGAGAGGTATTTAGATGTCTGCCTATAAGTCTAAAGTAAAAAAAGCGGTAATCCCGGTTGCAGGTCTGGGTACGCGTATGCTGCCTGCTACTAAAGCTATTCCAAAAGAGATGTTACCGCTGGTCGATAAGCCGCTGATCCAATATGTCGTGAATGAGTGTATCGCTGCGGGCATTAACGAAATCGTGTTGGTTACACACTCTTCCAAAAACGCCATCGAAAACCATTTTGATACCAGTTTTGAACTGGAATCCATGCTGGAAAAACGCGTTAAGCGTCAGCTGTTGGACGAAATCCAGTCTATCTGTCCTCCACACGTGACCATCATGCAGGTGCGTCAGGGTATTGCGAAAGGCCTTGGCCACGCAGTGATGTGTGCACACCCACTGGTCGGTGATGAGCCGGTTGCCGTGATTCTGCCGGATGTGATCATCGACGAGTACGAATCTGATCCGACCAAAGACAACCTGGCAGAAATGCTGGCGCGTTACGAAGAAAGCGGCCGCAGCCAGATCATGGTAGAGCCGGTTGCTGATGTAACCGCTTACGGTGTCGTTGACTGCAAAGGTGCTGACCTGGCGCCAGGCCAGAGCGCGCCGATGGTGGGTGTGGTTGAGAAGCCTAAAGCTTCTGAAGCGCCATCTAACCTCGCGGTTGTGGGTCGTTACGTGCTGTCTGCTGACATCTGGCCTCTGCTGGCGAAAACCCCTCCAGGTGCTGGCGGCGAAGTTCAGCTGACCGACTCCATCGCCATGCTGATGGAAAAAGAGACCGTTGAAGCCTATCACCTGACCGGTGTAAGCCATGACTGCGGTAACAAACTGGGTTATATGCAGGCTTTCGTTGAGTATGGCGTTCGTCATCCAGTACTGGGTAAAGACTTTACTCAATGGCTGGAAGGCGCTGTAGGCAACAAAAAGTAATTCATTAAACACAGGATAATTCAATGAAAGTCACTGTATTTGGTATCGGCTATGTCGGTCTGGTTCAGGCTGCGGTGTTAGCCGAAGTCGGACATGACGTTCTCTGTATTGATGTCGATGAAAAGAAAGTCGAAAACCTGAAAAAAGGCCATATTCCGATTTTCGAACCGGGTTTGACGCCGCTGGTGATGTCTAACTATGAAGCGGGTCGCCTGAAGTTCAGCACCAATGCAGAAGAGGGTGTTAACCACGGTGTGATGCAGTTTATTGCTGTGGGTACGCCGCCGGATGAAGACGGTTCTGCCGATCTGAAATATGTGACTGCGGTTGCGCGGACAATTGCAGCGCACATGAACGATCATAAAGTGGTGATCGATAAATCTACCGTCCCTGTTGGAACGGCTGATCGTGTGCGTGCAGTAATGGCCGAGACGCTGCAAAAACGTGATGCAAACATCCCGTTTGATGTGGTTTCTAACCCTGAATTCCTCAAGGAAGGGGCTGCAGTAAACGACTGCATGCGTCCTGAGCGCATCGTAGTGGGTACCGATAACGACGAAGTGGTTGAATTGCTGCGTGAGCTTTATGAGCCATTCAATCGCAATCACGATCGTATGATTCTGATGGATATTCGCAGTGCAGAGCTGACCAAGTACGCAGCGAACTGCATGCTGGCGACCAAAATCAGCTTCATGAACGAGATCTCTAACCTGGCAGAACGTTTGGGAGCCGACGTTGAGAAAGTCCGCCAGGGGATTGGTTCAGATTCACGTATTGGTTATCACTTCATCTACCCTGGCTGCGGCTACGGTGGTTCGTGCTTCCCGAAAGACGTGCAGGCGCTGATTCGCACTGCTGAGTCGATTGGTTACACACCGCGTCTGTTGCAGGCGGTAGAAGATGTGAATGATTCACAGAAGAACAAACTGCCGAGCTTCATCAAACGTCATTTTGGCGACGATCTGCGTGGCAAAACCTTCGCTCTCTGGGGCCTGGCGTTCAAACCTAATACCGACGATATGCGTGAAGCCTCCAGCCGTGTGCTGATGGAAACGCTGTGGGAAGCGGGTGCGACCATTCAGGCATTTGACCCGGAAGCAATGGAAGAAGCGCAGCGTATTTATGGCCACCGCGACGATCTGAAGCTGACCGGTACCAAAGAAGCGGCGTTGCAGGGTGCTGATGGCCTGGTCATTTGTACTGAATGGCAGAACTTCCGTGCGCCAGATTTCGACGTTATCAAAACCGCGTTAAAACAACCCGTGATTTTTGATGGTCGTAACCTGTATGATCCGGAACGTATCAGCAAACGCGGCTTTACGTATTACGCTATCGGCCGCGGAGCATCAATTCAAATTGTGTAATAAATGAGGGATGTATGAAGTTTTTGGTTACCGGTGCGGCAGGTTTTATTGGATTTCACGTGAGTCAGCGTTTGCTGGCCGCCGGTCACCAGGTCGTCGGTATCGATAACCTGAATGACTATTACGATGTCAGCCTGAAACAATCGCGCTTAGACCAAATCCTTCAGCATCCCGAGTTTATTTTCCTGAAAATGGACCTGGCAGATCGCCAGGCCATTTCTTCATTATTCGATGATCATGCATTTGATCGCGTGATCCATCTGGGTGCACAAGCGGGCGTTCGTTATTCAATTGATAACCCACACGCTTACGCCGATGCCAATCTCATTGGCCACCTCAATATTCTCGAAGGGTGCCGCCATCATAAAGTTGGCCACCTGCTGTATGCGTCATCCAGCTCAGTTTATGGGCTTAACCGCAAAATGCCTTTCTCAACGGATGATTCTGTTGACCATCCTATTTCTCTGTATGCGGCCACCAAAAAAGCCAACGAATTGATGTCGCATACTTATTCCCATTTGTACCAGTTGCCCACCACCGGTCTGCGCTTTTTTACTGTTTACGGTCCGTGGGGACGTCCGGATATGGCATTGTTCAAATTCACCCGCGCAATGCTGGCCGGTGAGCAAATTGACGTCTATAACCGTGGGCAAATGACCCGAGATTTCACTTACATTGATGATATTGCTGAAGCTATCGTGCGCATTCAGGATGTGATTCCGCAGGCTGATGAAAACTGGACCGTGGAAGCGGGATCGCCGGCCACCAGTTCTGCGCCCTATCGTGTTTACAATATTGGCAACAGCCAGCCGACCAGCCTGATGACCTATATCGAGTCACTGGAAAAAGCGTTGGGCATTGAAGCGAAGAAAAATATGCTGCCGATGCAGCCGGGAGATGTGCTCAATACCAGTGCGGATACCCAGCCGTTATATGACGCGATTCAGTTCCGTCCGCAAACCAGGGTTGAGCAGGGCGTGCAGAACTTTGTTGATTGGTATCGTCGCTTCTATCAGCAATAACGACGCATTAAAAAAGGAAGCCAGCGGCTTCCTTTTTCTTACCCGGTGTAAAGTGAACTCACGTTAGCGTTATTCACAATTCGAAGCACTGGAGAATTACAGCAGGAAATCGTCCAGTTGTTTACCTTGTTCTTCAATCGCTTTTTTAATCACGGCTGGTGTACGACCCTGGCCTGTCCAGGTACGGTTTTCACCATTTTCATCAACGTAAGAATACTTGGCAGGACGTGCAGCACGCTTGGTTTTACCCGGTGCTTTGGTTTCAGAAAGTGCCTGTAACAGTTCGTTTGGATCGATACCATCCGCAATCAGCATTTCACGGTATTGTTCCAGTTTGCGGTTACGTTCAGCATTTTCAGCCTGCGCGTGAGTTTCTTCTTCACGACGCTCATTGACGACAACCTCGAGTTTTTCCAGCATCTCTTCCAGTGTTTCCAGAGTGCATTCCCGAGCTTGCGCGCGCAATGTACGGATATTATTAAGAATTTTAAGTGCTTCGCTCATTGTCCTAATCTCAAAATATAATAAATGGGAGTTGTTCTGCCGACTCATAATAGTGGGGCTAAAAAATAACTGCAATAGTCAGATTAAAAAGTAAAACGTAAAGTAAAAACCAGAAATCACATTGTATAACGGTTTACAAATATATTTACCATTAGCGCTTAGATCCGAAGCCTTGATTATCCGCGTTTGCCACCGTGACGTTGTGCTAATCCTTACACTTTGGCGGTAATAATGCTGAATAAATTCTCAGCATAGATTGTTCTTTGCCAAAAAGTGCTGTTTTAACTTCGATGATGAATCACGTACCTGCCATTGCCGTTAATTTGAGCAAATGATAAAAATAATGCATCGCTACAGGTTTACTTGTTTATGGTAAACTGCGCGCCATCAGATTTGTGCTGCGATGAGATTCTGCATATGGCCCAACTTTATTTTTATTACTCCGCGATGAACGCGGGTAAATCCACTGCTTTGCTTCAGTCCTCCTATAACTATCAGGAGCGCGGCATGCGCACGCTGGTGTATACCGCCGAGATTGATGACCGCTTTGGTGCGGGCAAGGTAAGCTCGCGGATTGGTCTTTCGTCCCCTGCTTTTTTATATAACGCTGCGACACAATTAAATCAGGAAATAGCCAGGGAGCATGCGAAGCAACCGGTTCATTGTGTGCTGGTGGATGAGAGTCAGTTCCTGACACGTGAGCAGGTCAGAGCGTTATCGGATGTGGTCGACAATATGGATATTCCCGTATTGTGTTATGGATTACGCACTGATTTTCGCGGCGAGCTCTTTACCGGCAGTCAATATTTACTGGCATGGGCAGATAAACTGGTTGAGCTTAAAACCATCTGCCATTGCGGCCGTAAAGCCAGCATGGTATTGCGCCTTGATGCCAACGGTAAACCGTTCAGCGAAGGAGAGCAGGTGGTGATTGGCGGTAATGAGCGATATATTTCTGTCTGCCGTAAACACTATAAACAGGCGATTGATGAAGGATCGTTAAAAGCTATCTATGGTGCGCAATCTCCGCACGCTTGATTATTTAGTGATAAAAAAACCCGCCGCAGCGGGTTTTTTGTTTTTTAGCCGGTTAGGCTTTTTTGGTCTTTTTCTCGATTTTCACCGTTTTATCATCGGCGGCTTCAGCAATTGGGCCTTCAGCTTCAGAGAATTCGCGGCCATAGAAGGTATCCAGCATGATTTGCTTCAATTCAGCAATCAGCGGATAACGCGGGTTCGCACCGGTACACTGGTCATCAAACGCGTCGTCTGCCAGCTTATCGACTTTCGCCAGGAAATCGGCTTCCTGCACGCCTGCTTCACGGATAGAGGTTGGGATACCCAGTTGAGTTTTCATCTCTTCCAGCCATGCCAGCAGTTTTTCAATTTTCTGGGCAGTGCGGTCACCCTGTGCACTCAATCCAAGATGGTCGGCAATTTCAGCGTAGCGACGACGTGCCTGTGGGCGATCGTACTGGCTGAAAGCCGTCTGCTTGGTTGGGTTGTCATTCGCGTTGTAACGGATGACGTTGCAAATCAGCAGGGCGTTGGCCAAACCGTGCGGAATGTGGAACTCCGAGCCCAGCTTATGCGCCATGGAGTGACACACACCGAGGAAGGCGTTGGCGAAGGCGATACCGGCGATGGTTGCCGCATTATGCACACGCTCACGCGCCACGGGATTCTTCGCACCCTCACGATAGCTGGCAGGCAGGTTCTCTTTCAGCAGCTTCAGCGCCTGCAGCGCCTGGCCATCAGAGTACTCATTTGCAAGGACAGAGACATAGGCTTCCAGCGAGTGAGTCACCGCATCCAGACCACCAAATGCACAGAGCGAGCGTGGCATATCCATCACCAGATTGGCATCCACAATCGCCATATCAGGCGTCAGTGCATAGTCCGCTAACGGATATTTCTGGCCGGTCGCATCGTCAGTGACCACCGCAAACGGCGTGACTTCAGAACCGGTACCGGAAGTGGTGGTGATAGCCACCATGCGTGCTTTCACGCCCATTTTCGGGAACTTGTAGATACGTTTACGGATATCCATGAAACGCAGCGCCAGCTCTTCGAAGTGGGTTTCAGGATGTTCGTACATTACCCACATGATTTTCGCGGCATCCATTGGCGAACCGCCACCCAGGGCGATAATCACATCAGGTTTGAAGCTATTCATCTGCTCAGCACCTTTACGTACGATGCTCAGCGTTGGGTCCGCTTCAACTTCAAAGAACACTTCGGTTTCAATGCCGTGGGCTTTCAGCACGCGAGTGACTTGATCGGCGTAGCCATTGTTAAACAGGAAACGGTCGGTGACGATAAAGGCGCGTTTAGCGCCGTCGGTGGCAACTTCCTCCAGGGCAATCGGCAGTGAACCACGACGGAAGTAGATAGACTTCGGAAGTTTATGCCACAACATATTTTCAGCTCGCTTGGCCACGGTTTTCTTGTTGATCAGGTGTTTAGGTCCGACGTTCTCAGAAATTGAGTTACCGCCCCAGGATCCACAACCCAGCGTCAACGATGGCGCAAGTTTGAAGTTATACAGGTCGCCAATACCGCCTTGCGAAGCGGGTGTGTTAATCAGAATTCGGGCGGTCTTCATTTTGTCGCCAAAGAAGTGCACGCGCTCGTGTTGGTTATCCTGGTCAGTGTAGAGACAAGAGGTATGGCCGATACCGCCCATAGCCACCAGTTTTTCTGCCTTATCTACCGCGTCGTAATAATCTTTTGCACGATACATCGCCAGGGTTGGCGACAGTTTTTCGTGGGCAAACGGTTCAGACTCATCCACCAGCTTCACTTCACCGATGAGAATTTTAGTGGTCGCAGGGACGCTGATACCGGCCAGTTCAGCAATTTTTGCCGCAGGCTGACCGACGATAGCGGCATTCAGTGCGCCATTTTTCAGGATGATATCCTGAATGGCTTTCAACTCTTTGCCCTGCAGCAGATAGCCGCCGTGGCTGGCGAAACGCTCGCGAACCGCATCGTACACCGAGTCCACCACGATGACTGACTGCTCTGACGCACAAATGACGCCGTTATCGAAGGTTTTGGACATCAGGATAGAAGCGACTGCGCGTTTGATATCGGCGGTTTCATCGATCACCACAGGCGTATTACCGGCACCGACACCAATCGCTGGTTTACCGGAACTGTATGCGGCTTTTACCATGCCTGGGCCACCGGTGGCCAGAATCAGGTTGATATCAGGGTGATGCATTAACTGGTTAGACAGTTCTACTGAAGGAACATCGATCCAGCCAATAATGTCTTTTGGTGCACCGGCGGCAATGGCGGCTTGCAACACAATGTCGGCTGCTTTGTTGGTGGCATCTTTGGCGCGTGGATGGGGTGAGAAGATGATGCCGTTACGGGTTTTAAGGCTGATCAATGCTTTAAAGATGGCGGTTGAGGTCGGGTTGGTGGTCGGGACGATACCGCAAATCAGGCCAATCGGCTCAGCGATGGTGATAGTACCAAAGGTGTCATCCGTATCCAGCACACCGCAGGTTTTCTCATCTTTATAGGCGTTGTAGATATATTCAGAAGCGAAGTGGTTTTTGATCACTTTATCTTCAACGATACCCATGCCTGATTCGGCGACGGCCATTTTGGCGAGGGGGATACGGGCATCAGCAGCGGCGAGTGCAGCAGCGCGGAAAATGGTATCAACTTGTTCCTGACTAAAGTTGGCGTATTCACGCTGTGCCTTTTTAACACGCTCTACCAGTGCATTAAGTTCGGCAACATTTGTAACGGCCATAGTGCTCTCCTGAAGGAAGTTAAACTCTTTTAGTAAGCAAGCCTGAGTCCGAAAGTATAGTCGCGCTATGCTTATACGTTGTTCAGAGTGGCGAGTAGATTGCCGTTGCTTACTAAAAGGGTTTCCAGGATAAGATGCTTACGCCTATTTCAATAGTTTCGATGGGGTAAGATTACCCCTGATGAGGTAGGCAAATTTTGATGTGGATCAATCTGGCGCCAAGCTGACACCTTTCAGCACCGACTTTAGCAACTAAAGTAACGCATTAAGCGGTTTTGGCTGGTTGAGAGGACGTGAGGTGGGTGACGACCCCTTGTTCGCAGAGGAATAAACTGGAAGTAAGTGGAAATAGCAGCATATATTTCCGCTTAACCCACTGGTTTTCCGTCCGGCTTATGCACTACATTAAGCGCGATTTGAAACACTACCTTCGTGGAGCTCACCGTGAACCCCGTGCTACTTGATTTTTCCGGCTACGTTAAGTTTTTTGTCGGTTTATTTGCCCTGGTTAATCCCGTAGGGATCATCCCCGTGTTTATCAGCATGACCAGCTACCAGGCGGTCGCTGAGCGGAATAAAACCAATTTTACGGCAAATCTTGCTGTGGCGATTATTCTCTGGACCTCACTGTTCCTGGGGGATGCCATTCTCCATTTGTTTGGCATTTCCATTGACTCATTCCGTATCGCCGGGGGCATTCTGGTGGTCACAATCGCGATGTCGATGATCAGCGGCAAACTGGGCGAGGATAAGCAAAACAAGCAAGAAAAGTCAGAAACCGCGATTCGTGAAAGTATTGGTGTGGTGCCACTGGCCTTGCCCTTAATGGCCGGCCCGGGTGCGATCAGTTCGACCATCGTCTGGAGCACGCGTTACCACAGCTGGATAAACCTGATCGGTTTCACTATCGCCATTGCGATATTCGCTTGCTGCTGTTGGTTACTGTTTCGGGCTGCCCCTTTAATGGTGCGCGTTCTAGGGCAAACAGGCATTAACGTGATTACCCGAATCATGGGATTGCTATTAATGGCACTGGGGATTGAGTTTGTTGTCACCGGAATGAAAGCGATATTTCCGGGGTTGCTGAATTAAATTGTCGGTGTTTTCAGTTAAAAAATAACTTTCGTGATCCATGTTGGTGCAATTGGCCATTATTTTGCACCAATAGGGTGAAATTATTCGCCTAGCTTAATATGATTTGCCTGTCATCACTTTTGCTACTACTTTTCCTTCCTGCGCCAGTTCATCAATAAATATATGTGATAATTATCACAGTATATTTCACTGCTATATTCATTTTAATTAGTCACTATTCGGATGTTTTCTCGCCTCAAATAACGTTTCATATTGTTGGTCGAGGGTTTGGCAGCGTTAACAGTAAAATGGCGGGTTGCAGAGCTTTATTGGCGAGAAAATCGACTGAATATTGACTTATTGCTTGTAAAACATATGCTTGAATAATATTTCAGGGTGAAAATTAACACTTCTCCTGTCGCGGACTCCATGATAAAAGAGAATTAGCTAACATTTTTGCTGTTTAGCTTTGGCGTGCGGGCATCGGTTCTGATAATTTTCGGCTCATCACAAATTTTTTCCCTGTTCGCGACAAATGTGTACGCTTCTTGCTTACTCGCTATCAGGTTTTTATTTAAGGTTGATATTTGTTGATGAAAAACATGGTAGCGAAAAAGGTTGCGCGCACGTCTTTGGCACTTTGTCTGGCAGGTGCAGGTTTTGTCTCTCACAGTCAGGCAGCTGACATCCCGGCTGGGACGCAATTATCAGCAACACAGCGCATCGTCATCAACAACGGCAGTGAAGTGTCTTCTCTCGATCCGCAAAAAACGGAAGGGGTGCCTGAATCCAACGTTATCCGCAATTTGCTCGAAGGGCTGGTTGAGACCGACAACAACGGTCAGATTGTGCCCGGGGTTGCAACGCAGTGGAGCAACCAGCAAGGGCGTATCTGGACCTTCACCCTGCGTGAAGATGCGCGCTGGAGCAACGGTGAACCCGTCACCGCGCAAGATTTCGTCTACAGCTGGCAGCGTCTGGCCGATCCGAAAACAGCTTCACCCTATGCCAGTTATTTGCAAGCCGCTCATATCGCCAACATTGACCCCATTTTGGCGGGCAAAGCCTCGCCGGATTCACTGGGCGTGAAAGCGATTGATGCGCATCACCTCGAAGTGACACTCACTGAGCCTGTTCCCTATTTTGTCGATATGCTGGCCCACACCGCGATGAAGCCGGTGTATCGTGCGGCGATTGAAAAATTCGGCGAGCAGTGGACCCAACCGCAGAACTATGTGGGAAATGGTGCCTACACGCTGGCTGACTGGGTGGTGAATGAAAAGATTGTCCTGAAGCGTAATCCGCAATATTGGGATAACGCGCACAGCGTGATTGATGAGGGCGTTTTTCTGCCGCTCTCTTCCGAAAACAGTGACATTAACCGCTATCGCAGCGGCGGCACGGACATGACCAATAGCGTGGTGCCTCCTGATTTGTTCAAGAAGTTGCAGCAGGATTTGGGCGATCAAGTCAAAGTCAGCCCTGTGCTCTGCACCTTCTACTATGAGATGAATAACAAAAAAGCCCCGTTCGATGATGCCAGGGTACGAACAGCGCTGAAGCTGACGCTCGATCGTGACATCATCGCCGACAAGATCATGGGGCAAGGTCAGATTCCCGCCTATGCGCTGACGCCGCCATTTACGCACGGCATCTCGCCTGAAGCCCCGGCATGGTCGAAGCAAACTCAGGCCGAGCGCAACGCCAGTGCGAAGCAACTGCTGACAGAAGCGGGTTTCAATGCTCAGCATTCGTTGCGTTTCACGCTGCTTTATAACACCTCTGAACAGAACAAACGGCAGGCCATCGCCGCCGCCTCAATGTGGCAAAAGAATCTCGGTGCCGAGGTGACGCTACAAAATCAGGAGTGGAAAACGCTGCTGGAGACACGTCGTCAGGCACAATACGATGTAGTGCGTGCGACATGGTGCTCGGATTATAACGAGCCCTCAACCTTCCTAAACATGCTGTTGAGCGGATCGTCCATTAACACCGCATTTTATCACAGCGATGCTTTCGATAAATTGATGGCGCAAACCCTGACGGTTGCCGATAACACTCAACGGGCATCTTTGTATCAGCAGGCCGAAGCGCAGCTGGATAAGGACTCGCCCATCGTGCCGGTTTACTATCGCGTCAGCGTTCGTCTGGTGAAACCCTGGGTAGGCGGTTTCACCGGCAAGGATCCGCAAGATATGCTGGCATTGAAATACTATTACATAAAGAAACATTGAGTAATGTGGGGAACCGGCGCTACAGTCGGACGGCACATTAACGTGGTAAACCCTGAAGGGTGATAGTGGTCTCTGTTCAGACAGGCAGAGATCTCCCGGAAACGGGGTACGCCGGGCAGTTCACTGACCCGGTGACGATAATAAAACTGGAGCTAAGTAATGAACAACATCACGAAAAAAAGCCTGATTGCCGCAGGCGTTCTTGCAGCAATCGGCGCACTGGCAGGGAATGCCGCTTTGGCAGCAGTGCCAGCAGGGGTTGAATTGGCAGCAAAACAGGAGCTGGTACGTGGTAACGGTGATGAAGTGCAATCACTCGACCCACATAAAATTGAAGGCGTGCCAGAAGATAACATCGCACGCGATCTGTACGAAGGTCTGATCATCAGCGACAGCGATGGCAAACCGATTCCGGGCGTAGCGGAAAGCTGGGAAAACAAAGATTTTAAAGTCTGGACTTTCCATCTGCGTAAAAATGCCAAATGGTCCAATGGTGAGCCGGTAACGGCACAAGATTTCGTGTACAGCTGGGAGCGTTTAGTCGATCCTAAAACTGCATCTCCTTACGCCAGCTATCCACAGTACGGCCACATCCTGAATGTCGATGACATCATTGCCGGTAAAAAACCGATCACCGATCTCGGTGTGAAAGCCATTGACGATCATACGCTGGAAGTGACCCTCAGCGAGCCGGTTCCTTACTTCTACAAGCTGCTGATCAACTCCGTGATGTCTCCGGTGTATAAACCAGCCATCGATAAGTTTGGCGATCAGTGGACGCAGCCGCAAAACTGGGTCGGCAACGGTGCCTTCAAACTGGAATCACACGTCATCAACGAACGTGTCACCATCGTACGTAACCCAGAATACTGGGATAACGCGCATACCGTGCTGAACAAAGTGACCTTCCTGCCAATTAACTCAGAAGTCAGTGACGTGAACCGTTACTTCTCTGAAAACGGCAGCGACATCACTTATAACAACATGCCGATCGAGCTGTTCAAAAAACTGCAGCGTGATAACGGCAAAGAGTTGATGGTGAAGCCGTATCTCTGCACCTATTACTATGAAATCAACAACCAGAAGGCGCCATTCACCGATCCGCGCGTGCGTACTGCGCTGAAACTGGGGCTGGATCGCGACATCATGGTGAACAAGGTGCTGGCGCAGGGTCAGTTACCCGCCTACAGCTTCACCCCACCAGCCACCGATGGTATGGAATTGCTGCCGCCAGACTGGTTCAAGTGGGATCAGAACAAGCGTAACGAAGAAGCGAAAAAACTGCTGGCTGAAGCCGGTTATACCGCTGATAAGCCACTGACCTTCAACCTACTGTATAACACCTCAGATCTGCATAAGAAACTGGCTATCGCCGCTTCTTCGATCTGGAAAAAGAACATCGGCGTCAACATCAAGCTGGAAAACCAGGAGTGGAAAACCTTCCTGGATACCCGCCATCAGGGCAACTTCGATGTTTCCCGTGCGGCCTGGTGCGCAGACTATAACGAGCCAACCTCGTTCCTGAACATCATGCTGTCTGACAGCAGCAGTAACACCTCGCACTATAAGAGCGCGGACTTCGATAAAGTGATCCACGATGCGGTGAAAGCGGTTGACGATAAAGCCCGTGTCGCGGATTACCAGAAAGCTGAGCAGATTCTGGATAAAGACAGCACCATCGTGCCGGTTTACTACTACGTGAATGCGCGTCTGGTGAAACCGTACGTTGGCGGTTACACCGGCAATGACCCGCTGGATAAAACCCTCGATAAAAACCTGTATATCATTAAACATTAATAGCACTCAGGCTATCGACAGTGGCGGCGCTGTAGCGCCGCCTTTTTGACTTTGTGAAGCACCAGCCTGGTAGGTACGGCAATGTTAAAATTCATCCTGCGTCGGCTTCTGGAAGCGATCCCGACGCTTTTCATCCTGATCACCATCTCCTTCTTTATGATGCGACTGGCACCCGGCAGTCCGTTTACCGGCGAACGTACGCTCTCGCCTGAAGTGATGGCGAACATTGAAGCCAAATATCACCTGAACGATCCGATCGGCAAACAGTACGTCAGTTATTTAGTGCAACTGGCGCACGGCGACTTTGGTCCATCGTTTAAGTACAAAGATTACTCCGTAAACTATCTGGTCGGCCACGCCTTCCCGGTATCGGCCAAACTCGGCCTCGCCGCCTTCTTCCTTGCTGTCATCCTCGGCGTGACGGCCGGCGTTATTGCCGCGCTTAAGCAAAACAGTTTGTGGGATTATGCGGTAATGGGGGTCGCCATGACGGGCGTCGTGATACCCAGCTTTGTCGTTGCACCGCTGCTGGTGCTGGTCTTCGCCATCACCTTGCGCTGGTTGCCGGGCGGTGGCTGGAACGGCGGGCAGTGGAATTACATGCTGCTGCCCATGGTGGCGCTGTCTCTGGCCTATATCGCCAGCATCGCGCGTATCACCCGTGGCTCGATGATTGAAGTGATGCACTCCAACTTTATCCGCACTGCGCGCGCCAAAGGGTTGCCGCTGCGCCGTATCGTACTGCGCCATGCATTGAAACCTGCCATGCTACCCGTGCTCTCGTATATGGGGCCGGCATTCGTCGGCATCATTACCGGTTCAATGGTGATCGAATCGATTTACGGTCTGCCGGGTATTGGTCAGCTGTTTGTCAACGGCGCCCTGAACCGTGACTATTCTTTGGTGATGAGTCTGACCATTTTGGTCGGCGTGTTGACCATTCTGTTTAACGCGATTGTTGATGTGCTGTATGCCGTCATCGATCCGAAAATTCGTTACTGATTCTGGAGTTCGCCCATGATGTTAAGTAAGAAAAACAGCGAAGCTCTGGATGCCTTCAGTGAAAAACTGGAAGTCGAAGGGCGCAGCCTGTGGCAGGATGCGCGTCGCCGCTTCATCCATAACCGCGCTGCGCTGATCAGTTTGCTGGTGTTGTTAGCGATTACTCTGTTCGTGATCTTTGCGCCGGTATTGTCGCAGTTTAAATATGATGATACCGACTGGGGCATGATGTCTGCGGCACCGGATACGGTATCAGGCCACTGGTTTGGTACCGACTCCTCAGGACGTGACTTGCTCGTGCGCGTGGCGATTGGCGGTCGTATCTCATTAATGGTCGGCATTGCCTCCGCGTTGATCGCGGTGCTGGTGGGCACGCTGTATGGTTCGCTGGCGGGCTATCTCGGCGGCAAAATCGACTCCGTGATGATGCGTATTCTGGAAATCCTCAACTCCTTCCCGTTCATGTTCTTCGTGATCCTGCTGGTGACCTTCTTCGGCCGTAATATCCTGCTGATCTTTGTGGCGATCGGCATGGTGTCGTGGCTGGATATGGCGCGTATCGTGCGTGGCCAGACGCTGGGCCTGAAGCGCAAAGAGTTTATTGAAGCGGCTCAGGTGGGTGGGGTGTCGACCTTCAACATCGTGCTGCGTCACATCGTGCCAAACGTGCTGGGTGTGGTCGTGGTCTATGCCTCATTGCTGGTACCCAGCATGATTCTGTTTGAATCCTTCCTCAGTTTCCTTGGGTTGGGTACGCAAGAGCCGCTGAGCAGTTGGGGCGCACTCCTGAGTGACGGCGCCAACTCCATGGAAGTCTCGCCCTGGTTGCTGATGTTCCCGGCGGGTTTCCTCGTGGTTACGCTGTTCTGTTTCAACTTTATCGGCGATGGCCTGCGTGATGCCCTCGACCCGAAAGATCGTTAAGGAGTTTCCCGATGACCATACATGAATTTCAGCCAGCAATGGCTGCACGTGCGGGAAACAGTAACCTGCTGCTGGACGTTAAAGACCTGCGCGTGACCTTTGGCACCCACGATGGTGATGTCACCGCAGTCAACGACCTGAACTTTTCACTGCGTGCCGGCGAAACCCTGGGTATCGTCGGCGAATCGGGATCGGGCAAGTCGCAAACCGCTTTCGCCCTGATGGGCCTGTTGGCAAAAAACGGACGCATTGGCGGTTCGGCAAAATTCAATGGCGATGAGATTCTCAATCTGCCGGAGAACAAACTGAACAAGCTGCGCGCCGAGCAGATTGCGATGATTTTCCAGGACCCGATGACCTCGCTTAATCCGTACATGCGCGTCGGCGAGCAGCTGATGGAAGTGCTGAAACTGCATAAAGGGATGAGCAGCGCGCAGGCGTTTGAAGAGTCCGTACGCATGCTGGATGCGGTGAAAATGCCTGAAGCACGCAAGCGCATGAAGATGTTCCCGCATGAGTTCTCTGGCGGCATGCGTCAGCGTGTGATGATCGCCATGGCACTGCTGTGCCGTCCTAAATTGCTTATTGCCGATGAACCGACCACGGCACTGGATGTGACGGTGCAGGCACAAATCATGACGCTGCTGAACGAGCTGAAACGCGAATTCAACACTGCGATCATCATGATTACGCACGATCTCGGCGTGGTTGCCGGTATCTGTGACAAAGTGCTGGTGATGTACGCCGGTCGTACCATGGAGTATGGCCGCGCACGCGATGTGTTTTATCAGCCTGCACATCCTTACTCCATTGGCCTGCTAAGTGCGGTGCCGCGCCTGGATGCGGAAGAGGGGGATTCACTCACCACGATTCCCGGCAACCCGCCTAACCTGTTGCGCTTGCCGCAGGGCTGCCCGTTCCAGCCACGTTGCGCCTTTGCGATGGACGTCTGTGCCAAGTCACCGCCGCTGGAGCCTTTCGCGGAAGGGCGTTTGCGTGCCTGCTTCAAACCGGTGGAGGAATTAGCATGAGCACCGTCATCGAAGAGAAGAAAGTCTTACTGGAAATCGCCGATCTTAAGGTGCATTTCGATATTAAAGACGGCAAACAGTGGTTCTGGCAGCCGCCAAAAACATTGAAAGCAGTGGATGGCGTTAGCCTGCGCTTGTATGAGGGGGAAACCCTCGGCGTAGTGGGCGAATCGGGCTGTGGTAAATCAACCCTTGCACGCGCCATCATCGGCCTGGTGAAAGCTACCGACGGTCGTGTGGCCTGGCTGGGACGTGATTTATTGGGACAGAGTCAGGATGAGTGGCGCCAGGCGCGCAGCGATATCCAGATGATTTTCCAGGATCCGCTGGCCTCGCTGAACCCGCGTATGACCATTGGCGACATCATTGCCGAGCCGCTGCGCACCTACTATCCGAAGATGCCAAAGCAGGAAGTGAAGGATAAGGTGAAGAACATGATGATGAAGGTTGGGCTGCTGCCAAACCTCATCAACCGTTATCCACACGAGTTTTCCGGTGGTCAGTGTCAGCGTATCGGTATTGCGCGTGCGCTTATCCTCGAACCCAAGCTGATTATTTGCGATGAACCGGTTTCGGCGCTGGATGTGTCGATTCAGGCGCAGGTAGTGAATTTGCTGCAGCGGCTGCAACGTGAAATGGGATTATCGCTAATCTTCATTGCGCACGATCTGGCGGTGGTGAAGCACATCTCTGACCGTGTGCTGGTAATGTATCTCGGTCATGCGGTTGAGTTGGGCACCTATGATTCGGTGTACAACAATCCGCAGCATCCATACACCCGTGCACTGATGTCTGCGGTGCCGATCCCGGATCCGGATCTGGAAAAAAACAAACAGATCCAGTTGCTGGAGGGTGAACTGCCTTCACCGATCAATCCGCCATCGGGCTGTGTATTCCGCACCCGCTGTCCGATTGCCGGACCTGAGTGTGCGAAAACGCGTCCTTTGCTGGAGGGGAGTTTCCGCCACGCAGTATCCTGTTTGAAGGTCGATCCTTTATAAGGTCGAAAAGAAAACGCCGGGCAATTGCCCGGCGTTCTTTTATGCGTCAGCGATTATTCACGCCAGAGAATGTGGCAGAGCTTATGGTCTTTCTCGCGGCACAGCAGCACGCGGGCAAACACATCGGTAATCGGCTCGCCGTCCGCTTCACCCAAACCAATCACCACTTCCGCAAAGAAGTCCGGGTTGAGATCGAAATCGACGTGCTCCTGCCAGTCTTCCGACGGGTCAAACAACTCTGCACCGCCGCGCTCTTCAAACTGCAGATTGAACAGAATGATGTCAGCCGGATCGAGGTTATCACCTGCCAGTTCTAGAAAAATGTCGTAGGCCTGTTCCAGCGTTTCATCTTCGGTAAGGCGATTATTTAAATCCATGGTCATTCCTGCTTACTCTGAGGCGGTAATCTTGTCGCTCGTTTTACAGTAAAGGGCTAAAGAAGTAAAACAGTCGTTCAACGATGCGCTGCCACCACGCACGTTTAGCCCAGCGCGCACCATCCAGTAAGCGTGAGCGGGCGATATAGTCATCCTGCACCGTGGCTAAATCGCTGCCAAATCCATCATCATCCACCACCAGGGTGATTTCAAAATTAAGCCACAGGCTGCGCATATCAAGGTTTACGGTACCGACCAGACTCAGCTGTCCATCGACCAGCACGCTTTTGGTATGCAGCAAACCATCTTCAAACTGATAAATTTTTACGCCGGCTTCCAGCAACTCGGTGAAGAACGCGCGGCTGGCCCAGCCCACCAACAGCGAATCATTGTGGCGTGGCACCACAATACTGACTTCCACACCGCGTTGCGCAGCGGTGCAGATGGCGTGCAGCAGGTCGTCACTGGGGACGAAATAGGGCGTTGTCATGATCAGCTGTTCACGTGCGGAGTAGACCGCCGTCAGCAGCGCCTGATGAATCATATCTTCCGGGAAGCCCGGTCCCGAAGCGATCACCTGGATGATATGACCGCTTTCCTGCTCAAAGGGCATGATGTTGGCATCCGGCGCGGGTGGCAGAATGCGTTTGCCGGTTTCGATCTCCCAGTCACAGGCATAAACGATGCCCATCGTGGTCGCGACCGGCCCTTCCATACGCGCCATCAAATCGATCCATTGACCCACGCCTGCATCCTGCTTGAAGTAGCGAGGATCGACCAGGTTCATGCTGCCGGTGTAGGCAATATAGTTATCGATGAGCACCACTTTACGATGCTGTCGCAAATCCATCCGGCGCAGGAACACACGCAGCAGGCTCACTTGTAACGCCTCAACCACGTCGATACCGGCATTGCGCATCATATTCGCCCAGGGGCTGCGGAAAAATGCCACGCTACCCGCGGAGTCCAGCATCAGGCGGCAATGCACACCCCGGCGTGAAGCCGCCATCAGCGACTCCGCGACTTCATCCGCCAGGCCGCCCGGATGCCAGATGTAAAACACCATCTCGATGTTGTGACGAGCCAGTTGGATATCACGGATTAACGCATGCATCACATCATCAGAGTTAGTGAGCAGCTGCAGCTGATTGCCTTTTACACCCGCAATGCCCTGACGATGGTGACAGAGTTCAAATAATGAACGTGCCACGTCACTGTGCTCGGTGGCAAAGATATGGCGGCACTGTTTGAGGTCGTTAAGCCACTTGGCGGTGGAGGGCCACATGGTGCGTGCGCGCTCCGCCCGGCGTTTGCCCAGATGAAGTTCACCAAACGACAGATACGCGATAATACCCACCAGCGGCAGAATATAGATGATCAGCAACCAGGCCATGGCGGACGTCACTGCGCGGCGTTTCATCAGGATACGCAGCGTGACACCCGCAATCAGCAACCAGTAGCCGAACAGCAGCAACCAACTGATTAGGGTATAAACTGTAGTCATTAAGTGGACATCCTGTTCGCGCTTTGATGAGGAAAGTTTACGTGCTGAATAGCACTAGTGAAACCTTTAATCGTGAATGACAGTTCTATGAAGCTTTCGATTTGGCATTTTCAATCAGATCTTTATAATGCCTGGCGAGTTTAGCCTGTCTGATGAGGATGTGATGAGACGAAGCAGAAATGAAGTGGCGCGCTGGAGAATGTTACGTCAGGTACACCGCCGTCGTGCACGTTGGCTGGAAGGGCAGTCACGTCGCTATAAACGTATCCATGCCATTCGTCATCAGGTGGCGCAGCAGCATCGCCGATCCATCCTGTTCATCACGCAGAATATGTAAATGGCTTACGCGGCCGTTAAGCGCCGCGTAACACCAGATAGACATTGACGATCTGTAATGCGGCCGCCAGCACGACTAACATCACAATGTGCTGCCGGGCCTGGCGCCAGCCTTGCTGACGCCAAATCCAGAGTGCTCTGCCAATCAGCGTTAACACCGCTACCAGCAGTAAAACAGACTGCCACATCGGTTAAAATACGCGTTTAAACGGTTTGACCGCCACTTTCTCATACACGCCAGCGGCAATGTACGGATCGTCATTAGCCCAGGATTGTGCGGTTTCCAGCGAGGAAAACTCGGCAATGATCACTGAACCGGTAAAGCCTGCGGGACCCGGATCGTTGCTATCGACAGTGGGCATTGGGCCAGCGGCGATCAGTCGACCTTCATCCTGCAGTAACTGCAAGCGCGCGAGATGCGCAGGGCGTACGGAATTGCGTTTTTCCAGTGAATCTGCGGTATCTTCCGCATAAATGACGTAAAGCACGATGGGGTACTCCCGTTAGACTTGCCGAAATTGCGAGACACGTTAAGTGATCGTTAATCAGAGTGCAAATGAAAGATAAATCCACCGTCATATAGCGCAATCCCCGCTAAAAAACGCCTTTCTGCGAGTGGCTTACACATCGCTTATTGAAACTGATTGCTATTTGCATTTAAAATCTGCGCTTCACTCAATGAATATGACTGATATGACGACGTTGACTACGCCTCTTCCTACACGTACCCCCGTAGCTATGATCTTGTCCGTGGTACTCCACGGCTCGCTGATTGCGGGCATTCTCTATGCATCGTTTCATCAGACCATTGAGGTTCCGAAAGCATCCCAGCCAATCAGCGTGACCATGGTGGCGCCTGAAGTGCAGCCTGAACCGGCTCCCGCAGTGGTGACTCCGCCGCCGCCAGAGCCCGAAACTGAGCCGGAAGTCGCACCAGAGCCGCCTAAAGTCGAGCCCGTGCCGATTCCGAAACCTGAACCTAAGCCCAAGCCAAAACCGAAGCCCAAGGTAGAGAAAAAGGTCGAGCCGAAGCCGCGTAAAGAAGTGAAGCCGCAGGAGAATCCGTTTAAGCAGGATATCCCGACCACCCAGACGCGCCCGACCACGGCACCGAAGAGCAATCCAGCACCAACGCAGACCGTCTCGGACGGGCCGAAAGCGATGAACGTGAGCAAACCTGCCTACCCAGCGCGCGCGTTTGCGTTACGCGTGGAAGGGCGTGTACGCGTACAGTTTGATGTGGATAGCGACGGTCGTGTCGATAACGTGGAAATTCTCTCTGCCGAACCGCGCAATATGTTTGAGCGTGAAGTGAAGCAGGCCATGAAGAAGTGGCGTTATCAGCCAGGTCGTCCTGGCAAAGGCCTGACCATGAACATTGTGTTCCGCATTAACGGCGGCGCGAACATTGAGTAAGCCTGGGTTGAAGGCAAAGAAAAAGCGGTCATTGACCGCTTTTTTAATCGCTGTTAATCGGCAAGATTGGCTTTGCCAGGAGGCAGCGGACGGGATTTCCCGGTGTTATCCACGGCAACGTAAACAAATACCGCTTCAGTGGCGCAATACGTTTGACCGATTGGCTCAGACGAAACCTTCTTGATCCACACTTCTACATTGATGGTCATCGAACTGTTGCCGGTACGTATGCAACGCGCATAGCAGCTCACGACATCGCCCACGGCTACCGGTTTCAGGAACGACATGCCATCAACACGTACGGTGACCACACGACCTTCGGCGATCTCCTTGGCCATGATGGCACCGCCCATATCCATCTGTGACATCAACCAGCCGCCAAAAATATCACCATTGGCATTGGTATCCGCTGGCATCGCCAGGGTGCGCGACACCATTTCGCCTTGCGGCAATTTATGTTTTTCGTCCATTGCTCAGTTCTTCTGCAGGTGAAGAGAAGCCCGACAGTGCCGGGCGGAGTGGCTTATTTTTGTTCTTGTTGCGGCATCTGTCGCCAGATGTACACGCCGCTAAACAGAGTAAACAGTAGGGTCAGGCCGGTCAGACCAAACACTTTAAAGTTAACCCAAAACTCTTGTGATAACCAAAACGCAACATAGATATTTACCAGGCCGCAGACGAAGAAGAAGATGGCCCAGGCAATGTTCAATCGACGCCACACAACGCCAGGCAGCTGCAGTTCTTTGCCGAGCATGCGTTGAATCAGCGGCTGTTCCATAAAGAACTGGCTATAAAGCAGGGCCAATGCGAACAGGGAATAGATCACGGTGACTTTCCATTTGATGAACTCATCGTTATGGAACACCAGAGTCAATGTGCCAAACACCGTCACCAGTGCGAAGGTGAATAGCGTCATCTTTTCCAGTTTACGATACAGCACCCAACTGACGACCAGCGCCAGGCCCGTAGCAACAATCAGGGCGCCAGAGGCGACAAAGATGTCGTACAGCTTGTAGAAGATGAAGAAAACTACCAGGGGAAGAAAATCAAGTAACTGCTTCATAGTGTTTCCAGTTAGGGCAGGAGCATTCAATTAAGGCGCTCCGCAGAGCGCCACTGCTGTTAACGTAACAGCATATACAGTCGGTACAAATAGATAATCAGAATCGCGGATACCAGATTACCCAGCGCATTCATCACCACCGACGCAATGTTCACCGGTAGCACCGTGAGTGATGAAATAAGGAACATCAGCACAATCTTCGCCAGTAACCACAACACGATGGCGGGGGCGATGACTTTCATGTTCTTCCATGCCAGTTTCATACTGGCGCGCATCGCGCCAATCACGCCCATTTTCTCGCTGACCAGCATCACCGGTGCCAGTGACAGCAGAATCGCCAGAATCACGCCAGGCACCATCAATACCATAAAGCCGATTTGCACCAGCAGGGTAATCAGGAAGGTCTGCAGCAGCAGTTTTGGCAGCAGTGGCGCGGAGGCTCCGATCGCTCGCAGCGCACTCACGCGTTGGCCATTCGAAACCAGCGGGATCAGGCACAGCATACCGCCCAGCAGCAGCGTGTTGCCGATCAGGGCAGCGAAGGTGCCGGCAGCCGAAGCGCGCAGCAAGATGCGTTGCTGATCCGGTGACATATTCTGTACCAGTTCAAACAGTGAGGTTGCACTGTCGTCAGCCTGACTAAGAAGCGATAACTGGTCTTCGCCTGGGGTTAATGCATGACCGACAATCACCGTAATGAACGACGTCAGCAACGCCATCAGCACAATAGTAACCAGCTGATGACGCAGAAAATTTCCTGTGTCACGGTATAACGAGCTTGCCGTGATAGACATGTACTCTCCTTGATGGAACCGGGTTAATTAACCCGGCGATTGTACATGTTCTGTGGGCTGGCGGGCACCCGGAAGACCATAACTTTGTGTCATCTCTGGTAAAGAATAGGAAATTGTCACTCGCAACCAGTTCATAAAATGTGCAAACCCACTTGATCTGCGTTCAAGCCCTCCTCAGCGGTTTTTCTTCATGACGTGCAATGCCGGAAATTGATCTGAATCAATCCATTGTTTTTTAAGTGATTAATTTGAATTGATGCAGATGATCTTTTACCAAAAAAGGGTTAGATCTTGTGCCGCAAACCCGATTAAGACCTTACTTTTCTGCAAAGGAGTGATTATGAAACTGGCAAAATGCGCATTGCTCATGGCTCTGGCTATTCCTCAACTGGCACTGGCCCATCAGGCGGGTGATTTCTTCATGCGTGCCGGCAGCGCGACTGTTCGTCCAACCGAAGGCTCTGACAATGTGCTGGGTATGGGCGGCTTTAACGTGAGCAACGACACCCAGCTTGGCTTGACCTTCACCTACATGGCGACGGACAACATCGGTGTTGAGCTGCTGGCGGCGACACCGTTCCGTCACAAAGTTGGCCTTGGTGCCACCGGAAATCTCGCTACCGTGCGCCAGCTACCGCCTACGCTAATGGCACAGTACTATTTCTTCGATAGCAGAAGCCCGGTGCGTCCGTATGTTGGGGTGGGTATCAACTACACCACGTTCTACGATGCCAAATTTAATCAAACCGGCCAGGACGCAGGCTTAAGCGATCTCAGCGTCAAAGACTCATGGGGTGTGGCGGGTCAGGTGGGGATGGATTATCAAATCAACCGCGACTGGATGCTAAATGCATCCCTATGGTACATGGACATTGATACTACCGTGAAATTTAAAGCCAACGGTGAGCAGCAGAACATTAACACGCGCATCGATCCGTGGGTGTTCTTCTTTGGTGTGGGCTACCGTTTCTGAGGCAACAACCGAAACACAACGGGCGACCCGAAGGTCGCCCGCTGCATGATGGGTACGCTGTTACTTAATCTGCATATTGTTAACCACAGATTTAACGCCTGCCACGCTGCGGGTCACCGTCACTGCACGGTTCGCCATCTGCGGAGAACTGACAAAGCCACTTAACTGCACTTTTCCTTTAAAGGTTTCGACGTTGATCTCGGTGGATTTCAGCGAGTCGTCATTCAACAACTGTGCCTTAACCTTGGTGGTGATCACCGTATCATCGATATAGCCCCCGGTCCCTTCCTTTGTTGCTGTTGGTGCACAGGCGCTCAGTGTGATCGCCATTACCGCAGCCATTAATAATCCTGCAACGACTTTGAAAAAATTCATTGGTTATCTCCCTGTCTTAGATGGTGTTTCACCGCAACGAGACGGTGCGATTAATTGTGGTATGCGCTTTTCAAATCGGCAAATCGCCTGAGGTGAAAAAGATGGAAATACGCGATTTTTACCACTTATTGATCCAATGAAGGCAGCAAGGCAAACGGTAAGCTGGAAGAGCAGGGCAAAACTAACAATAAAACAACAAGACGATAAGCCGACAGGTGCAAATTGAAGCATCAGGCAGGGAAAACAATAATGAAAAAGCGCGCCATTCTGGCGATAGCGACGATTAGCTATCTGTCCTACCTCCAGCTATTTGCTTCACAAATTTTGCCGGTGCCCAGCGCACAGGCAGAACCGTTGATCAATCCACACCTTGGTACCCTGTGCAAGGCGGCTACCGCGCTGAGCTTTGGTCGCAGCTTCAAAATTATGCAGCTGGATAAGGTGGATGAGCAGGGCGTGGCGTGGGTGCACTATATCCGGCCGTCCGACCAATCACGCTGGGCCGTGCGCTGCCGGATCCAGGGCGAGAGAGTTATCTTGA
This sequence comes from Pantoea sp. S61, assembly GCF_016625145.1. Lineage (NCBI taxonomy): Bacteria > Pseudomonadati > Pseudomonadota > Gammaproteobacteria > Enterobacterales > Erwiniaceae > Pantoea > Pantoea sp. S61. Next base: position 378,556 of record NZ_JACVUO010000003.1, on the reverse strand, counting down.
TGTCAGATAACCCGAATAGCAGTGGACGCTGGCGTGAGGGGCCAGATGACGAGAAGCTGACGTGGCAAATCAGAAACGACATGCTGACGATGAAGCTGAGATATCCTGATGGTTCGGGAGATGAGCAAACGTTCAGGCTGGAATAATCAAGGGAAGACCTTATTCGCGGTTGCGAATAAGGTCTTAAAGATTTAGCGCGTACCGGCTTTCAGATCACTGACAAACGCTTTGAGTTCAGCTAACAGCGTGTCGGGATCGTTCTGGTTACGTTCGATGATCTTCACAATCGCTGATCCCGAAATAGCACCCGCCGCGCCCGCCGCGATGGCTTCTCTCACCTGGCTTGCTTCTGAGATACCAAATCCCTGCAACGGGGGTGCAGCGTGATATTCGCTCAGCTTCTCAATCAAATGATTCAGCGGTTGGCTGGCGCGATTTTCTGCACCCGTCACGCCCGCGCGCGACAACAGATAGGTATAACCGCGGCCGTGTGAGGCAATCTCCCGCAGCAAATCATCATCTGCATTCGGCGGGCAGATGAAGATTGGCGCAACGTTATGACGCATCGCAGCCTGACGGAACGGCGCAGACTCTTCAACCGGTACATCTGCCACCAGCACGGAATCAACGCCGACGGCTTCACACTGCGCGTAGAAGTTGTCGATACCTTTGCTGAATACCAGATTAGCGTACATCAACAGCCCAATCGGCAGTTCAGGATACTTCTGGCGCACGGCGGCAAGGATCTCGAAACACTGCGCGACAGTGGTACCCGCCGCGAAGGCACGTAAGGTTGCTCCCTGAATTGTTGGGCCGTCCGCCAGTGGATCGGAGAATGGAATGCCCAGCTCTAACGCATCGGCGCCACCGGCTACCAGGGTATCGATGATCTTCAGTGACAGTTCAGGGGTCGGATCGCCAAGGGTGACGAAAGGAACAAAGGCGCCTTCTTTCTTCGCCGACAGACGTTGAAACAGCTGATTATAACGTTCCATCAGATCTCTCCCTTAGCTTTCAAAATATCGTGAACGGTGAAGATGTCTTTGTCGCCGCGACCGGACAAGTTAACCACCAGCAACTGCTCTTTCTCTGGATTCTCGCGGATCATTTTCAGCGCGTGCGCCAGAGCATGAGAGGATTCCAGAGCCGGAATAATGCCTTCTGCACGACACAACTCTTTGAACGCTGACAGCGCTTCATCATCGGTAATCGACACATACTCGGCGCGACCAATGCTGTTGAGATGGGCGTGCTGTGGGCCGACAGAAGGGAAGTCGAGGCCAGCAGAAATGGAATAGGACTCCTCTATCTGGCCTTCCTCGGTCTGCATCATTGGCGCTTTCATGCCGAAGTAGATACCGACGCGGCCATGCTTAAGTGGCGCGCCGTGTTCGCCGGTTTCGATGCCGTGACCCGCGGGCTCAACCCCGATCAGACCGACGCTGGTGTCATCAATAAAGTCAGCGAACATGCCGATGGCATTTGAACCGCCACCCACACAGGCCAGCACCGCATCCGGCAGACGGCCTTCACGCTCCAGAATCTGCGCTTTGGTCTCTTCGCCAATCATGCGCTGGAATTCACGCACAATGGTCGGGAAGGGATGCGGACCGGCTGCTGTGCCGAGCATGTAGTGCGCGGTTTCATAGCTACCAGACCAGTCGCGCAGCGCTTCATTACAGGCATCTTTCAACGTAGCCGAACCACTGTGCACCGGAATCACTTCCGCGCCCATTAAACGCATACGGAATACGTTGGGTGACTGGCGCTCAACATCTTTCGCCCCCATGTAAATGCGACACTTCATGCCCAGCAGCGCGCACGCCAGCGCTGAAGCCACGCCATGCTGCCCGGCGCCGGTCTCAGCGATAATTTCATTTTTGCCCATGCGCTTAGCGAGTAGCGCCTGGCCCAACACCTGGTTGGTTTTGTGTGCACCGCCGTGCAGCAAATCTTCACGCTTCAGATACAGGCGGGTTTTCGTGCCTTTAGTCAGATTGCTGCAAAGCGTTAATGCAGTGGGACGGCCAGCATAGTTTTTTAACAGATCGGTAAATTCAGCCTGAAATTCGGGATCACGCTGCGCCTCAACAAAGGCGCTTTCTAACTGGCGCAGAGCGGGCATTAAAATCTGTGGAACATATTGACCGCCAAACTCGCCAAAGTAGGGATTCAATAACGTAGTCATCTTTCATCTTCCTTATGCGGCCCGCACATTGGCGGGCGAGCGAAATTAATAGGCGCGCAGCGTGCGAAATACCGCCGCGACTTTACTGGCATCTTTGATGCCAGGCGCGGATTCAACGCCAGAGTTAAAGTCCAGTCCGGCGCAGCCCAGTTGTGCAGCCTCTACGCAGTTGTCGGCGCTTAATCCGCCGGCCAGCAGCACGTTGCTCAGGTCTTCACCCTGCAGCAGTGACCAGTCAAATCGCTGTCCGCTGCCGCCCTGGCCGTTATCGAACACGTAACGATCCACATGCGGCCAATCGCGGGCTGGAAGGCTGCTGCTAATACTCAGCGCCTTCCAAATTTTCACCTCTTCTGGCAGGGCGCTGCGCAGTTCTGCGACGAACGCCTGATCTTCATCGCCATGCAATTGCACAGCAGAAAGTTTAAGTGACGTGGCGTGCGTGACAACGTCACTTGCAGTGTTATTGCGGAATACGCCGACATACTTCAGTGGTGCAGCCGCTATTACATTATGCGCTTGTTCGGCGCTAACTTTACGCGGTGAACCCTCAGCAAAGATCACCCCGCCATAAATCGCTCCTGCTTCGTGCGCAATACGCGCATCTTCAGGTCGGGTCAGGCCGCAGACTTTGTTGTCACCGAGCAATACGCGACGCACGCCAGCATTCAGATCGGCTTCTTCCATCAGCGCGGAACCAATCAGGAAACCGTTGGCGAAGTGGCTCAGCTCACGCACTTGTGCGTAGTTATGAATGCCCGATTCGCTGATGACCGTGACACCATGGCTTAAACGTGGTGCCAGTTGGCGGGTGCGATTCAAATCGATGGACAGATCGCGCAAGTCGCGGTTGTTGATGCCGACGACTTTCGCTTCCAGCGCAATGGCACGCTCCAGCTCTTCTTCATTGCTGACTTCAGTCAGTACGCCCATTTTCAGGCTATGCGCCACGGCGGCGAGCTGACGATATTGCTCATCATCCAGCACCGACAGCATCAGCAGAATGGCATCGGCCTGATAGTGGCGCGCCAGGTAGATTTGATAGGGATCGATAATGAAGTCTTTGCACAGCACCGGTTGAGTAATCGCGGAGCTGACGATGGGCAGAAAGTCAAAATCACCCTGGAAATACTTCTCGTCAGTTAAAACGGAAACAGCCGAGGCGTGATGACGATAAACCCCGGCAATAGTCGCAGGATCAAAATCTTCGCGGATCAACCCCTTTGACGGAGACGCTTTTTTGCATTCCAGGATAAACACTGTGCGCGTACCGCGCAGTGCATCGTAAAAGTGGCGTCCTGCAGGCTGCAAGCTGTTCTGGAAGGTCGCCAGCGGCTGCTGTACCTTGCGCGCTTCAACCCAGACGGCTTTATCCTGAACAATTTTCTCTAAAACGGTGCCCTTGATACTCATCTCATCCTCTCGCTGCCAGAGCAACAACGCGTTCGTAAGCCTGACCACTGCGAATTGCGGTGATGGCGCGCTGAGCGTTGTCGCGCAAATCTTCATTTCCGAATACTTTCAGCAACATTGCGACGTTCACCGCAACGGCCTGCTCATGGGCCGGCTGGCCTTTACCCTGGAGTAAACGCGCCAGAATGTCACGGTTTTCTTCCGGCGTGCCGCCCGCCAGTGCTTCTTTATCATGGAAGCCAAAGCCGAAGTCTTCTGGCGTTAGCTGATAACCGGTGATTTCACCATCACGCAGCTCAGCAACCTGGGTCGGACTGTGCAGCGCCACTTCATCCATCCCGCCGCCATGCACCACCGCCGCACGCTGATAACCGAGCACTTTTAAAGTTTGAGCAATCGGCAGCACCAGTTCCGGGCTGTAAACGCCGATGACCGCGAGAGGAGGCCGTGCCGGGTTAATTAAAGGGCCCAGCACGTTAAATAAGGTGCGGGTTTTTAACTGTTGACGCACCGGCATCGCATGGCGGAATCCGCTGTGATATTGCGGGGCGAACAGGAAGCAGACGTTCAGATCGTCCAGTGCCTTACGCGCTTTTTCCGCCGGCATATCCAGATCGATCCCAAAAGCGGCCAGCAGATCGGAAGAGCCGGATTTGCTCGAGACGCTGCGATTGCCGTGTTTTGCCACTTTCAACCCGCAGGTTGCCGCAACAAAGGCGCTGGCGGTGGAGATGTTAATGCTGTTGCTGCCGTCACCGCCGGTGCCAACGATATCGGCAAAGGTGTAATTTGGACGCGGGAATGGTTTCGCGTCTTCCAGCAGTGCCGTAGCGGCACCCGCAATCTCTTCCGGGCGCTCGCCACGGACTTTCATGGCAATCAGCGCGGCGGCTAATTGAGTTGGCTCCAGCTGCCCTTTAATAACGGCGCTAAAAAGCTGGTGGCTTTCCGCCTGGCTCAGGGTTTGTGCCTGATAGAGTTTTTCCAGAATAGTTTGCATCATAATCTCCCTATTATTTCGCCAGCGCCCAGGCCAGCGTTTGCTCTAACAAACGTGCACCCTGGGTGGTGAGAATCGATTCGGGGTGGAACTGGAAGCCACACACACGGTCGGCATCATGGCGAACGGCCATGACCATGCCGTTGTAGCTGGCGTTAACGGTCAATTCGGCAGGCGTATTGCTGCCCACCAGCGAGTGGTAACGGGCCACCGGCAACGGATTGCTCAGCCCGCTAAACATCGCTTCACCATCATGATTAATCGAAGAGGCTTTGCCGTGCAGAATCTCACCGGCCTGGCCTACATGACCACCATAAGCCTCAACAATCGCCTGATGACCGAGGCAAATACCAATAATCGGCAGGCGACCTCGCAGGGCTTGCAGCAGCGCAGGCATGCAGCCGGCATCTTTCGGTGCACCGGGGCCAGGGGACAGCATCAGCACCGGATTCTCCATCTGCTGCAGGCGTTCAATCAGTAAATCAGCAGGGACGTTATTGCGGTAAATCACCACGTTGTGGCCAAAAGTACGCAGCTGATCAACGAGGTTATAGGTAAAGGAGTCGATATTATCGAGCAACAGGATATCGGCCATCAGAAAATCTCCTTGCAATGATGGGCTGTGGCGATGGCACGTAATACCGCGCGCGCTTTATTGCGGCTTTCATCCGCTTCAGCCTGAGGCTGAGAGTCCAGTACCACACCGGCACCGGCTTGCACGGTGGCAACACCGTCTTCCACCCACGCGGAGCGAATCACGATGCAGGTATCCAAATCGCCGTGTGCGGTGAAATAGCCGACCGCACCGCCATAGCTGCCACGACGCGTACCTTCTTTCTCAGCGATTAACTGCATGGCACGCACTTTTGGTGCGCCGCTTAAGGTGCCCATGTTCATGCAGGCGCGATAGGCGTGCAGGACGTCAAGATCGTTACGCAGCGTGCCGACCACGCGAGAGACCAGATGCATCACGAAAGAGTAACGATCGACTTTGGTCAGGTCTGCCACATAGCGGCTACCGGGAACGCAGATGCGAGCCAGATCATTACGCGCCAGATCCACCAGCATGAGATGTTCTGCCAGCTCTTTATGGTCGGTGCGCATTTCCAGTTCGATACGGCTGTCGAGATCGCGATCCAGTGAACCATCGGCATGACGGCCACGTGGACGCGTACCGGCAATCGGGTAGATCTCAATCTGACGTGAAGTGGCGTCATACTTGAGTGAGCTTTCTGGTGAAGCGCCAAACAGCGCAAAGTCCTGATCCTGCATAAAGAACATATATGGGCTGGGATTGCTGTGCTTCAGCGTGTCATAAGCGGCCAGTGGAGAAGGGCACGGCAGCGAGAAGCGGCGCGATGGCACCACCTGGAAGATTTCGCCGATGCGAATTGCTTCCTGCATTTCACGCACCACGGTGCAATACTCTTCATCGCTCTGGTTGGTGCTCAGTGCCATTTGCTCAACGCGCTGAACTGGCAAGGCCGGGGCAGGCTGCGTCATTTGACCGCGCAGTTGCTCAACACGGCTCTGCAAGCGCTGGAATTCGCTGGTGGACGGGCTGAACAAGCTCGCCTGCAGACGAGCGCTGCGCGTCTGGTGATCAATCACCAGCAGGGTTTCAGCCAGGTAGAAGCAGTAATCCGGGCAGCTTTGCTCGTTACGCAGTTCAGGTAAATCTTCGAATCCGGCCACCAGGTCATAAGCAAACAGGCCGCCGAGGAACATCGCTTCACGCTCTTCCGCCGGGCTGTTCACCAACTGCGGAATCAGGCGCAGTGCGTCGAAAACAGATAATGCTTTCAGACGTGAATCTTCATCGTGCAGGCCCTGAGGCAGCGGGAAATGCAGCACGCGGCCATCCGGACGTGCTTCAATTCTGACATCCTGCGGCAGTGCTTCATCCAGCAGCGGCAGAATGGTGCGGCCGTTTTCTGACAGCGCCTGCAATGTCACCACGTTGCCCAGTGCGCTGATGCGCAGGGCGCTATCCACAATCAGTAAGCTTTTCAGATTCTTTTTGCTGTCGATATCGGCCGATTCAAGCAGCAGAGTTGCCGGACGTGCGCCGCAAATTTGATGGAACACTGCGGCCGGATCTTCGCGGTAGGGCGCGGTACCGGTAATCAACTTCAATGTAGGTTTCGCATTAGCCATTATTGTCATCTCTGAATTTCGCTCAAAAAAAAGCCCGCTCGGTGGCGGGCTCAGGTATCTGCACAGTGGTTACGCATGTTGTGCACGACGACGTCGCCCGTTTAAAGGATTATCGCGCCACCAACCTTTTGCATGCGTACCAAAATTAGCCATGATGAGATACCCGTTACGTGTGAACTTGTGTACTAGTTAACTGGTTCATGTGAAAAAAGTCAATACCCTTTTTCAGTCAGGGGCAAAATCGTTATCATGCCAGCCGAGTTAAGTTGCTGCTGGAGTTACCTTGTCGGATATTGCCCGTTTTCCCCTTTACGATTTACACAGCCATACCCAGGCGTCTGACGGTTTGCTGACCCCAACCGAGTTGGTGCAACGTGCCGTCGCAATGAAAGTAGGGGTACTGGCGATTACCGATCACGACACCATTGCTGGCGTGGCAGAAGCGCAAGCCGCCGTGCTGCAACAGAATCTACCGATTCGTATTCTGGCCGGATTAGAAGCCTCTACATTGTGGGAAAACCACGAAATTCATATCGTAGGTTTGAATGTGGATTGCCAGCACCCGGCGCTGACCTCGTTTCTTGAGCAACAGCATCAATGCCGTGTTGAACGGGCGCAGCTGATCGCTGAACGCCTCGAACGTGCCCGCATTCCTGACGCGTGGGTTGGGGCGCAACGCCTGGCGCAGGGCGGTGTCATCACCCGCGGTCATTTCGCCCGTTATCTGGTCGAGATCGGTAAAGCCGATAACATGGCGCAAGTGTTCAAGAACTATCTTGCCCGTGGGAAAACCGGCTATGTGCCGCCGCAATGGTGTACAATTAAACAAGCTATTGATGCCATTCACCATTCTGGCGGCGTTGCGGTACTCGCACATCCGGGTCGCTATGGATTGTCTGCAAAGTGGCTTAAACGACTGATTGCCCATTTCGCCGAGGTCGGTGGTGATGCAATGGAAGTGGCGCAGTGTCAGCAGGCACCCAACGAGCGCACGCAGCTCGCGACATATGCGCGCGACAATAAGCTGGCGGGATCGCAGGGATCAGATTTTCACCAACCCTGTCCGTGGATAGAACTGGGGCGCAAATTATGGTTGCCAGGCGGCGTTGAACCCATCTGGGAGCGCTTTCCTGCGCTAGCGCCCGCCGTAACTCTTGCAGACAGGTGACATGAGGTTTTTATGAGTCAATTTTTTCACATTCATCCAGATAACCCGCAACCGCGCCTCGTCAATCAGGCGGTCGATTATCTCAATAAAGGTGGCGTGATTGTCTATCCCACTGATTCGGGTTATGCGCTGGGCTGCCGACTGGAAGAGAAGAACGCCATGGAGCGTATCTGCCGTATCCGGCAGTTAGATGGCAACCACAACTTTACTTTGATGTGTCGCGATCTGTCTGAGCTCTCAACGTATTCGCAGGTGGACAATACCGCGTTTCGTATTCTGAAAAATAATACGCCGGGCAGTTACACCTTCATTCTTAAAGCGACCAAAGAAGTGCCGCGTCGTTTAATGAATGACAAACGTAAAACCATTGGTTTGCGCGTACCTTCCAACCCGGTGGCGCTGGCGTTACTGGAGAGATTGAATGAGCCGATGATGTCTACTTCGCTGATGTTGCCCGGTAATGACTTCACGGAATCGGATCCGGAAGAGATTCAGCACAGCATCGGTAAGCTGGTGGATCTGATCATTGATGGCGGCACGGTAGGGCAGCAGCCGACGACGGTGATCGATCTCACCAGCGATATCCCGGTTGTGGTTCGTGAAGGGGTCGGCGACACGCGCCCGTTCCTCTAATCACGCGTGGTCAGGCGGCGTTAACGTCGTCTGGCCAATATTTTTTTCTAACCAATGTTTAAAATCACCGTACGGAATATACAGTGAAACATCTTTGAGGATGACTTGTTTGCTGCGCACATTGGAAATTTCATGGCTGTAGCCCACAATCACTCCGCCAATTGTCTGGTCAGCATTATATACCGCGCCCCCCGACATTCCCTGCACAACGCCAGCATTTGATGCCATTGCCATGCACGGTTTTTTATTCCATTTATTGGTAATCGCTGTGCGCGCTAAATTAACGCCACTTGATTCCACGGGCATAGCAGAAATAAAGCTGTAACCGTACATCTTAATGGGCTCACCCACTTTACTGGTGCGGAATTTTGCCAGCGTTTCCGGGCTATTCTTATGATAAATAATCGCGACGTCGCAATAAGGATGATAAGCCTTAACACGCTGCACGGCAGTGGTGGCGACGTGCGCAGCTGTCAGGCTGTACTCTGGCGTTAAGGGGATGGTTGTACCAAGGATACCCAGACCCAGTACCGTCGGGATGCCTGTCACGCTCATATCCACGTGTTTAAGCGCCGCGCGACTATACTCAGTATGGCCAACGGAACAGCCGCTCAGTGCCAGCGCCGCGAGGGCAGGCCAAAGCAGAGAGGTTTTCATGATAGTCATCTTCTTTTAAGCATGTCAGGAAAATCCCTGGTGAAGACTTTCGACATGCAAATTAAATTCATTCCGTGAATGAATAAACGCGTCAATTCCTGCGTGCGCCGGTTTATATTATCAACAATGCCACAGTGATTTCGTTAATGGCTTGTTAGAGAAACGAGTGTAAATAGTAAAGGTTACGCTTTTATAAATACGGCACACTCTGTTTCAGGCTTAAATTTTACACAATTTTTTAATCAGAACAATTCATCAAATTTAATCTGAATCAAATAATGCGAAAATACAGACTTAATCCAACCTGCAGTGCCAATTAACTGGTAATTTAAATTTACTGGATTAATGAGCCTTATTTATCCCGGTTAATTAGTTGTTTATCCTGTTTTGCAGTTTGGGTTTAGATTTTATGTTTGGGATTATCCTTAAGCGTGGTGCGCAATGCTAGCAGACCAGTCTTGAAAAGCGCTAATGTATCACGGGTCTAAAGTGGGGGTAATAACCAGGCTTATAGTGCCAGCAGCAAATGATAAAAATTCAGTCACTTGGCGCATGAAGAAGAGAAGTGCGGTTGGTGTATCTATCAGCAGCGTAAATGTATAGGCATAGGGCACTAAACGAGTGACGCAGCCTTTGGCCTTTATTATCGGCAGCAAAGGAAAAGGTGTTAACGAAACTTGCGTTAGTGTAAAATCGCGGGCCGCCTGGGATGGCATGCGCTATGCTCAGCGGTAACAGATTCTGATATGGGAACTGGTAATCCCCGTATCGTACCTCTTCTTACCACGACGCCTGGGAAGGCGACAACGAGGCATCTCCATGAGTGAGAAACTACAAAAAGTATTAGCGCGCGCCGGTCACGGTTCACGCCGCGAAATCGAAACGATGATTTCAGCCGGACGCGTCAGCGTCGATGGCAAACTGGCGACGCTGGGCGATCGCATTGAAAATGATAAATCCCTGAAAATTCGTATTGATGGCCATCTGGTTTCGATTGCTGAATCCGCAACCGAAGTCTGCCGGGTGCTGGCGTATTACAAACCAGAGGGCGAACTCTGTACTCGTAACGATCCTGAAGGGCGCCCAACGGTATTCGACCGTCTGCCACGTCTGCGCGGTTCACGCTGGATCGCTGTGGGTCGTCTGGACGTTAACACCTGTGGTCTGATGTTATTCACCACCGATGGTGAACTGGCGAACCGCCTGATGCACCCAAGCCGTGAAGTTGAGCGTGAATATGCGGTGCGTGTATTCGGCGAAGTGGATGACGATAAAATTCGTCAGCTCAGTAAAGGTGTGCAGTTAGAAGATGGCCCGGCATCGTTCAAAACCATTAAGTTTGCTGGCGGCGAAGGCATCAACCAGTGGTACAACGTCACCCTGACCGAAGGTCGTAACCGTGAAGTCCGCCGTTTGTGGGAAGCCGTAGGTGTGCAGGTTAGCCGTCTGATGCGCGTCCGTTATGGTGATATTCAGCTGCCAAAAGGCTTACCACGCGGTGGCTGGATGGAGATGGAATTGCCGGCGGTTAACTACCTGCGTACGCTGGTGGATATGCCGGAAGAGACGGTGACGAAAGTCGCGGTTGAAAAAGATCGTCGTCGTACTAAAGCCAATCAGATTCGTCGTGCGGTAAAACGTCATAGCAATGTGAGCGGCAGCCCACGTCGCGGTGGCAGCAGTAGCAGCCGCAACAGCAGCACGCGGACCAGTGGAACCAACAAGCGCGGTTCCTGATATGCCCGTGACGCCGCATGCAGCGGCGTCACTGTTTTACCAATCTATTCCCTGCTGAGCCTGAATGCCTGCATCAAACGCATGCTTAACCGGGCGCATCTCGGTCACGGTATCCGCCATCTCGAGCAAGGTTCGATGGCAGCCTCGACCGGTGATAATCACACTTTGCTGAACCGGACGTTGTCCCAGCACGCGCACCAGTTCATCCAGATCCAGATAATCCATGCTGACCATGTAGGTGATTTCATCGAGGATCACTAAATCCACATGCTCATCGGCAAGCATACGTTTTGCCTGTTGCCAAACTTGTTGGCAGGCGGTGGTATCGGTCTCCCGATTCTGGGTATCCCAGGTAAAGCCGGTGGCCATCACCTGAAATTCCACGCCATGCTGCTCCAGCAAATTGCGCTCACCATTTGGCCATTCACCTTTAATAAACTGCACGGCGGCAACGTTTTTACCGTGTCCGCAAGCGCGTAAAGCTGTACCAAAGGCGGCGGTGGTTTTGCCTTTGCCATTGCCGGTGAACACCATCAAAATGCCGCGCGCTTCTGTCGCGGCGGTAATGCGCGCATCAACCTGTTCTTTTAAACGCTGCTGTCGCTGCTGATGACGGTCACTCATGCGCTGGCAGGCCCCGGTTTGCGTCCCGGCTGTGCATCAAAACTGATGCCGGTTTTGCGACGGCTATCATCGCCCATTAAATAAAGATAAAGCGGCATCAAATCGGCAGGCGTTTTCAGTAAACTGGCATTTTCTTCCGGGAAAGCGCTGGCACGCATTTTAGTGCGGGTGCCACCAGGATTGATGCAATTCACCCGAAGATGGCGATTTTTATACTCATCGGCCAGCACCTGCATCATGCCTTCGGTGGCGAACTTCGACACCGCATAGGCTCCCCATCCCGCACGGCCGGTGCGACCCACGCTGGACGTGGTAAACACCAGTGAACCGGCGTCTGATTTTAGCAGTAGCGGCAGCAATGCCTGAGTTAAGTAGAAGGTGGCGTCAAGATTGATCTGCATCACCTGGCGCCAGACCTGAGGATCGAGTTCCGCCAGCGGGACGATGTCACCCAGAATCCCGGCATTGTGCAGCACACCATCGAGCCTTGGCACCAAAGCGGCAATCTGATTGGCCACCTCGGCACAGTTTTCTGGTGTGGCATGCGACAAGTCCAGCAGCAAATGTGATGCGGGCTGCTTATTCAGTTGATTGATGGCATGCTCCGTTTGTTGCAGCGTCTCGGCATTGCGGCCCAGCAAAATGACGCGTGCGCCGTAGCGCGCATAAGTTAGTGCCGCTTCACGGCCAATGCCGTCTGAAGCGCCGGTCACGAGGATAATGCGATTTTCCAGCAGATCGCTTTTCGGTTGATAATGCACAGCGATGTCCTTTGGCAGGTCAGAGGGTTTTTGGCTTTATGCCTCAATTTGGCGTCAGGTGCAATCATCGCGCCTCGCAATCTGTGCCGCCTGCGGGCATTTCAGGCGACGAAAGTCGCTAAAGCGGTTAAACTCAGCCTTTGTTTGTAATTCACTGTTTAATAAGGCGGCAGAATGGATTTACTCTCCAGTTATGGATTATTTCTGGCCAAGGCCGTCACCGTGGTGGTGGCGTTCGCAGCTATTGTTCTGATTGTGCTCAATGCCGCGATGCGTAAACGCCACAGCGGTGGTCAACTGCGCTTGACTCATCTCGACGATGATTATCGTGAAATGAAGGAAGACCTGCAGTTGGCGAAGATGAAGCCACAGGCGCAAAAAGTGTGGCTGAAGCAGCATAAAAAAGAAGAGAAGCAAAAAGCCAAAATCGAGAAGCGCAATGCCAAAGCCGGAGTGAGCGAAGCTACTAAATCCACTCTCTACGTGCTGGAGTTTAAAGGCAGCATGGATGCGGGTGAAGTCAGCTCTTTGCGTGAGGAAATTTCCGCTGTGCTGGCGGTGGCAGTGCCGGGAGATGAAGTCTTGCTGCGTCTGGAAAGTCCGGGTGGCGTGGTGCACGGATATGGCCTGGCCGCATCTCAGTTGCAGCGCCTGCGTGACGCGGGCCTGCAGTTGACCGCAGTCGTCGATAAAGTGGCGGCGAGCGGTGGCTATATGATGGCTTGTGTTGCGGACCGTATTGTTGCGGCGCCTTTCTCCATTATTGGCTCAATTGGTGTGGTCGCGCAGATCCCCAACTTTAACCGCCTGCTGAAACGCAATGATATCGACGTTGAACTGCACACTGCGGGTCAATATAAGCGCACGCTGACCTTGTTTGGTGAAAACACCGACGAAGGCCGTGAGAAGTTCCAGGAAGATCTCAACGAAACTCATCTGCTGTTCAAAGAGTTCGTTCAGCAGATGCGCCCAACACTGGATTTGGAAAAAGTGGCCACTGGTGAACACTGGTATGGACGCCAGGCGCTGGACTTGGGCCTGATTGATGAAATCGGCACCAGCGATGCGTTAATCATCAAACAGATGGACCGATTCAATGTGTTGGGTGTCCATTATGCACGGAAGAAGAAAATGATGGACCGTTTCACCAACAGCGCCAGTCTGGCGGCCGAGCGGTTAATTCTGAAAATATGGCAGCGCGGTGATAAGCCGCTGTTGTAAGCGAGCCCGGCAAATGCCGGGCTTTTTTATGCCAGGTGATAGCGTGAGGAGAGTTCAACGGCAAGGGATTTAAACACGTTAAACACGGCGGTAGTTTTCGCGCTCGGCAAGCCTTCATCATCCAGAAACCAGGGGCCACGAAACACCAAAACGTTGCCCTGCTGTATCACGTCATTGGCTTCCATCCCGGCTAAATAATCGTCGTGCTGCTTGAGCATTTGATTGGCTATATCCAGTAACGCCTGGCGTGAAATGGATTCCGTTTCTACTGACATTGTTCACCTCTTTTTTGACAGCAATCGTTCTCCTTCTATATTACTAGCGAGTTAGGCTGTTCATCAAATCAACGTCCGTCAGCAAAACTGGCGCAAAATTAATCAGAATGCTAATTAAGTTGCGTAACGGATTTTATCAGGTAGAGTGTGGGCGATTCAGCTTTCAGGGAGATCACACCCGGATGTGTGGTGCTGTCAGATGGAAAACCCGCTTCTAATCATAAAGTTGCATAAGTCGATGCAATCTGACCTGAGATTATCCCCGCTGCCTTGAAATGTGAAAAGTTGGCAGCAATATTGAACCCGTTGGGTTTTGGGGCACCGAATCCTCTCCCGTTTATCAGGACGTTTCAATTAGGTAAAGGTACATATGGGTAAAGCACTCGTAATCGTTGAGTCCCCGGCAAAGGCCAAAACAATCAATAAATACCTCGGTAATGACTACGTGGTGAAATCCAGCGTCGGTCATATCCGTGATTTGCCGACCAGCGGTTCAACTGCCCGTAAAACTACCGACGGGGAAAAGGCGAAAACAGGAAAAAAGGTTAAGAAGGATGAGAAGGCCGCATTGGTCAGTCGCATGGGTGTCGATCCCTGGCATGGCTGGGAAGCGGACTATCAGATTCTGCCGGGTAAAGAAAAAGTCGTAGCCGAACTGAAAAGCCTCGCCGCCGATGCTGACCACATCTACCTCGCAACGGACCTTGACCGCGAAGGGGAGGCCATTGCCTGGCACCTGCGGGAAGTGATCGGTGGCGATGACAAGCGGTTTAGCCGCGTGGTGTTCAACGAAATCACCAAAAATGCGATTCGCCAGGCGTTTGAAAAACCGGGCGAACTGAATATTGAGCGTGTTAATGCACAGCAGGCGCGTCGCTTTATGGACCGCGTGGTGGGCTACATGGTTTCCCCGCTGCTGTGGAAGAAAATTGCCCGTGGTTTGTCTGCGGGTCGTGTACAGTCTGTGGCTGTGCGACTGGTGGTTGAGCGCGAGCACGAAATTAAAGCGTTCGTGCCGGAAGAGTATTGGGAGATCGATGCGGATTTCTCTACGCCGAAAGGCGACGCGCTGGGGATGCAAGTCACGCATCAGGGCGACAAAGCGTTCCGTCCGGTTAATCGCGAGCAAACTTATGCTGCGGTATCCGTGCTGGAAAACGCGCGTTACGAAGTGCTGGATCGTGAAGACAAACCGACCAGCAGTAAACCGTCTGCGCCTTTTATTACCTCGACATTGCAACAAGCGGCGAGTACACGTCTCGGTTTTGGCGTGAAGAAAACCATGATGATGGCGCAACGTCTCTACGAAGCAGGTCACATCACCTATATGCGTACTGACTCCACCAACCTGAGTCAGGATGCGGTGGCGATGGCGCGCGGCTTTGTCGAGAAGAGTTTTGGTAAAAAGTATCTGCCAGAATCACCGATCACCTACGCCAGTAAAGAGAATTCGCAGGAAGCACACGAAGCGATCCGTCCTTCGGATGTCAATATTCAGGCAGAACAGCTGAAAGATATGGAAGCTGATGCACAGAAACTGTACCAGCTGATCTGGCGTCAGTTTGTAGCCTGCCAGATGGTGCCTGCGCAGTATGACTCCACCACCCTGACGGTGGGTGCAGCAGACTTTAAACTGAAAGCGAAAGGCCGCACCTTGCGTTTCGATGGCTGGACAAAAGTGATGCCAGCCCTGCGTAAAAACGATGAAGACTTGACGCTGCCACCGGTCAATGTCGGCGATATGCTTGACCTGAAGGAGCTGATGCCAAGCCAGCACTTCACCAAGCCGCCAGCCCGCTTCAGCGAAGCTTCCTTAGTCCGTGAGTTGGAAAAACGGGGTATCGGCCGTCCATCGACCTATGCCTCAATTATTTCCACCATTCAGGATCGCGGTTACGTGCGGGTAGAAAACCGCCGCTTCTATGCTGAAAAGATGGGTGAAATCGTCACCGATCGTCTGGAACAGAATTTCCGTGAGCTGATGAACTATGACTTCACCGCGCGCATGGAAGACAGCCTTGACCAGGTCGCCAATAACGAAGCGCAGTGGAAAGCGGTGCTGGATTCCTTCTTCAGCGATTTCAGCCAGCAGTTAGGTCAGGCCGAGAAAGAGCCAGAAGAGGGCGGCATGCAGCCGAACCAGATGGTGCTGACCTCGATCGACTGCCCGACCTGTAGCCGCCAAATGGGTATCCGTACCGCCAGTACCGGTGTGTTCCTCGGCTGCTCCGGTTATGCGCTGCCACCCAAAGAACGCTGCAAACAGACCATCAATCTGATTCCGGAAAACGAAGTTCTTAACGTACTGGAAGGCGATGATGCTGAAACCAATGCGTTACGTGCCCGTCGTCGTTGCCAGAAGTGTGGCACCGCGATGGATAGCTACCTGATCGACAATCAGCGTAAGCTGCACGTCTGTGGTAACAACCCGGAATGTGACGGCTACGAAATCGAACAGGGCGAATTCCGCATCAAAGGTTATGACGGCCCGATCGTAGAATGTGAAAAGTGTGGTTCTGAAATGCACCTGAAAATGGGGCGCTTCGGTAAATACATGGCCTGCACCAACGACGAGTGTAAAAACACTCGCAAGATTCTGCGCAATGGTGAAGTTGCACCACCGAAGGAAGATCCGGTGCCGTTGCCTGAGCTGGCGTGTGAAAAGTCAGATGCCTACTTTGTATTGCGTGACGGTGCGGCAGGGGTATTCCTGGCGGCCAACACCTTCCCGAAATCGCGTGAAACGCGTGCGCCGCTGGTGGAAGAGCTGCAACGTTTTGCTGACCGTCTGCCTGAGAAGCTGAAATACCTGGCGGAAGCGCCAGCAGCGGATCCGGAAGGCAATAAAACGTTAGTGCGTTTTAGCCGTAAAACTAAGCAGCAGTATGTTTCCTCCGAGAAGGAGGGCAAAGCGACTGGCTGGTCGATGTTCTATATCGACGGTAAGTGGCAGGAAGCGAAGAAGTAATTCCCCTCAAGGCCAGCTTCTGCTGGCCTTTTCCTCATCCTTATAGCTAATCGTTCTACATTCTTACGTTAACTGATATAGTGGTTATAGCTTTTTTCGTTTCGCTGACATGCTTTCCCTCCCTATACCTTAATTAAGGCGGAAACACGCCTGCAGGGATGGCCCCTCTGTCGCTACCGGGAAGATATAACTATGAAATTGCAGCAGTTGCGTTACATCGTCGAGGTGGTTAATCACAACCTCAACGTCTCCTCCACCGCTGAAGGTCTCTATACCTCACAACCGGGCATCAGTAAGCAAGTGCGTATGCTGGAAGATGAACTCGGCGTGCAGATTTTTGCGCGTAGTGGGAAGCATCTCACTCAAGTTACGCCAGCGGGTGAAGAGATCATCCGAATTGCTCGCGAAGTATTATCCAAAGTAGATGCTATTAAGTCTGTCGCGGGTGAGCACACCTGGCCTGATAAAGGCTCGTTGTATGTGGCGACCACACATACTCAAGCGCGTTATGCCTTGCCTGGTGTGATCAAAGGGTTTATCGAGCGTTACCCGCGCGTTTCGCTGCATATGCATCAGGGCTCGCCGACGCAAATTGCTGAAGCCGTGTCGAAGGGGAATGCTGACTTTGCGATTGCGACCGAAGCGCTGCATTTGTATGACGACCTGATTATGTTGCCCTGCTATCACTGGAACCGCGCGATTGTCGTCACGCCAGATCACCCGCTAGCAGGCAAATCGAATGTGACGATTGAAGAGTTGGCCGATTTCCCGCTCGTCACCTATACCTTTGGCTTTACTGGCCGCTCAGAGCTGGATACTGCGTTCAATCGTGCAGGATTAACACCACGTATCGTCTTTACTGCCACCGACGCTGATGTCATCAAAACGTATGTGCGACTGGGCTTAGGCGTGGGTGTGATTGCCAGTATGGCGGTGGACCCGGTATCCGATCCGGATCTGGTGCGAATTGAAGCATCAGAAATTTTTACCAATAGTACAACCAAAATTGGCTTTAGGCGTAGCACGTTCCTTCGAAGCTATATGTATGATTTTATTCAACGTTTTGCACCGCATTTAACCCGTGATGTCGTGGATGCCGCGGTCGCATTGCGTTCAAATGAAGATATCGAAGCGATGTTCCGCGATATCAAGTTACCTTTTAAATAATCCCCTAACTCATTATTTTCACAAGGTGTCCAGTGGGCATCTTGTGAATACCCCCTCGTTAGCGCCACAAGAATCTCAAAAAATTTCATTATTTTTTTGTAAATGAAACATCGATCACATGTTTTTTCATTGTTATTTCTTAAATGAGAAACAGTACACAAAATTTACGCTGCCGCTTTGCGGACCGCCAGGAATATTCCCATACTCCAGTTATCAACTGATGAGAAAGGGCTTTTAGTCTGGTCCTTAAAATTAAACTAAAATTTAGAATGGTACTAAATTTGTTTTAACCCAAATTTACAAAGTAGTTATTTGATGAATAGTTTGATCAGTAATTAAATTTATCTCATCAATATTTTGGGTTTTGATAAATAGCGTTAATCGTTGTACTCAATAAAAATAACTGGATTTTCGGACTTAACAAGTTTAGGATTCGTCCTAAATCTTAATCGTTATCAACAATCGTTTTATTGAGAGTGATTATCAAAAACTATGAATACTAGACTGACTGTACAACAAGATTTTCGTACTAAAACCGCCAAGGTTGAGCGCTCTGGTAATGTGCGTCGCAAGGCTTGGTTGACCGTCTTCGCTGCTTCAGCACTGTTCTGGGTAGTGGTGGCATTGATGATTTGGCGTATGTGGGGTTAAGCCATGTGGGCAAATACACTCAGCCGTAAGTCTCCGGTTTCTGCGCGTCAGCCGAACACGTCAGCGTGCAAAGCGAAAGAAGTAAAGAGCGTTGAACAGCCTGTGGCGATTCCTGCGTCGTGGGAACTGAGTGAAAACCAGCGTAACTTTATCGAATCGTTCATGGATCCGAAGTCGAAATAACGCAGTCTGCGTTCTGTTCTATATATAGACATCCATACCTCTCTTTACCGGATTATCCGGTGGGCATTTTAAAAGCCCGTCCTTTAACACTCAGCATTCAAAAAACGGTGTCATCAGTACAACGCTGAAGACGGTGGACTTTTTTTGCCCGGAATCCGGGAGGGAGTGACTCGATGAATACAACGACTTTTTCATGGTTCGGCGTTTATGCCTTTTCCTTTGCATTTTGGGCCGCGGCCGTGTGGGCAATGATCTAATCCAATAACTCAAATTGTACTGACTTCTATTAATGCCCTGACAAACGTCGGGGCATTTTTCTTTGTGCCTTTATGTGTCATTTCGTGTTGTTATCAAATCGTTAACGAAATTGTGGTCTATCTTTAAGCTAAACCTTGTGGTTATTGAGGTTTAAAAGAGAGGCCCATAAAAGGAGGAGCTATGTCGTTAACGTTACGGGAGCACAGTCAGGATACGCTGGACGTTCGGGCAAAAAAATATCATTACTACAGCCTGCCAAAAGCTGCCCAGCAATTGGGTAATATCGATCGCTTACCCAAATCAATGAAGGTGTTGCTGGAAAACCTCCTGCGCTGGCAGGATGAGGATTCCGTAACCGCTGAAGATATTCAGGCTCTGGTTGGCTGGCAGAAAGATGCTCATGCTGACCGGGAAATTGCCTATCGCCCCGCGCGCGTGTTGATGCAAGATTTTACTGGCGTGCCAGCGGTAGTCGATTTAGCGGCGATGCGTGAAGCGGTAAAACGCCTCGGCGGCGATGTGGCCAAAGTTAACCCCTTATCGCCGGTCGATTTGGTTATTGACCACTCGGTGACTGTTGACCATTTTGGGGATGAAGACGCCTTCGAAGAAAACGTGCGTCTGGAGATGGAGCGCAACCACGAACGCTACGTTTTCCTGCGCTGGGGGCAAAAAGCGTTTAACCGCTTCCGCGTAGTGCCGCCAGGCACCGGTATCTGCCATCAGGTTAACCTTGAATATCTGGGTAAATCCGTCTGGCATGAAACGCTAGAAGGCAAAGAGGTCGCTTATCCTGATACCTTAGTCGGCACAGACTCCCATACCACGATGATCAACGCGCTGGGCGTATTAGGCTGGGGTGTCGGCGGTATTGAAGCCGAAGCCGCCATGTTAGGGCAGCCCGTGTCTATGTTGATCCCCGACGTTGTCGGTTTCAAACTCACCGGCAAACTGCGTCCTGGCATCACCGCGACCGACCTGGTTTTAACCGTGACGCAAATGCTGCGCAAGCATGGTGTGGTGGGCAAATTCGTTGAATTTTATGGTGATGGCCTGGCCGATTTGCCGCTGGCCGATCGCGCAACTATCGCCAATATGGCACCGGAATATGGTGCCACCTGCGGTTTCTTCCCCATTGATGAAATCACCCTGAGCTACATGACCCTGACCGGGCGTGATGCTGAACAAGTCGAGTTAGTCGAAGCTTATGCTAAGCAACAAGGGATGTGGCGAAATCCGGGCGACGAACCACGGTTTACCAGCTCACTGGCGCTGGACATGGCAAACGTTGAATCCAGCCTTGCGGGTCCAAAACGTCCGCAGGATCGTGTCTCCTTAGGCGATGTGCCCGCAGCTTTTGATGCCAGCAACGAACTCGAAGTCAATCATGCGCAGAAAGCCCACAAGACCGTAACCTATAGTGACAGCGAGACCGGCGATAACTATAAGCTGGAAGACGGCGCGGTGGTTATTTCGGCCATCACCTCTTGTACCAACACATCCAACCCCAGCGTCTTAATGGCGGCGGGTCTGCTGGCGAAAAATGCGGTTGAGCGCGGATTGATGCGCAAACCTTGGGTGAAAGCGTCGCTGGCACCGGGATCAAAAGTGGTGTCGGATTACCTCGCGGTGGCCCAGCTGACGCCATATCTGGATGAATTAGGCTTCAATCTGGTGGGGTATGGTTGCACCACCTGCATTGGTAATTCGGGCCCATTGCCAGATGAAATCGAGAGTGCCATCAAAGAAGGCGATCTCACCGTGGGTGCTGTGCTATCGGGTAACCGTAACTTCGAAGGGCGCATCCATCCGCTGGTGAAAACTAACTGGCTTGCATCGCCGCCGCTGGTGGTGGCTTATGCGTTGGCCGGTAACATGAAGCTCAACCTGCAGAACGATCCCATCGGGCAGGATAGACAAGGCAACGATGTCTATCTGCAGGATATCTGGCCATCACCTGAAGAGATTGCCTCCGCAGTGCAGAAAGTGACCAGCGATATGTTCCATAAAGAGTATGCGGAGGTCTTTGACGGTACGCCGGAATGGCAGCAAATCAAAGTGAGTGAAGCCGCAACCTATGACTGGGATGAGGGATCGACTTACATCCGCCTGTCGCCGTTCTTTGACGATATGGGCAAAACGCCGGAACCGGTCAAGGATATTAAGGGCGCACGCATTCTGGCAATGTTGGGTGATTCTGTCACCACTGACCACATCTCTCCGGCGGGCAGTATTAAAGCGGAAAGTCCTGCTGGACGCTATTTGCTGTCGCATGGTGTTGAGCGTACCGATTTCAACTCATACGGTTCGCGTCGTGGTAACCACGAAGTGATGATGCGCGGGACCTTTGCAAATATTCGTATTCGAAATGAAATGGTGCCGGGCGTGGAAGGGGGATACACCAAACACTTCCCCAGCAATGAACAGCTGGCGATTTACGATGCGGCCATGAAATATCAGGCAGAAGGTGTGCCACTGGCAGTGATCGCCGGGAAGGAGTATGGCTCAGGTTCGAGCCGCGACTGGGCTGCGAAAGGCCCACGTTTGCAAGGTGTGCGCGTGGTCATTTCTGAGTCGTTCGAGCGTATCCACCGCTCTAACCTGATCGGCATGGGGATCCTGCCGCTGGAATTCCCCGCTGGCGTCACGCGCAAAACATTGGGACTAACCGGGGAGGAGTTTATTGATGTCGAAAACCTTTCACAGTTGAAACCCGGTTGTACTGTGAATGTCACCCTGACGCGTGTCGATGGTAAAAAAGAGACGCTGGAAACCCGGTGTCGTATCGATACCGGCAATGAGCTGACCTATTACCAGAACGACGGCATATTGCACTATGTGATACGTAATATGCTGAACTAAAGAAAAAGCCGGGAGATTTCCCGGCTTTTTGCTATCTGCATTACGCTTTTGGCAGCAGATGGCCCATTTTTTCTGCCTTGGTATCAAGGTAGTGAGCATTTTTGGGGTTGCGCCCAACCACTAACGGCACACGTTCTACAATATTAATTCCCGCTTCGCTCAAGATCTCGACTTTGCGTGGATTGTTCGTCAGCAGGCGGACTTCATTGACGCCCAACAGTTTGAACATATCTGCACACAGGGTGAAATCGCGCTCATCGGCGGCAAAGCCCAACTGATGATTCGCTTCAACGGTGTCGTAACCTTTGTCTTGCAAAGCGTAGGCGCGGATCTTGTTCAACAGACCGATATTACGGCCTTCCTGGCGGTGATATAACAGCACGCCACGGCCTTCTTCAGCGATAGCGGTGAGTGCCGCTTCCAGTTGAAAACCACAATCGCAGCGCAGGCTGAACAGCGCATCACCGGTTAGACACTCAGAGTGAACGCGCGCCAGCACTGGATTGTGGTCGCTAACATCACCGTAAACCAGCGCGACATGATCCTGGCCAGTTGCCAGTTCTTCAAAACCAACCATCAGGAAATCTCCCCATGGCGTGGGCAGTTTGGCTTCTGCTACCCGTTTAAGCTGCATGTGACTCTCCAGAACCTTCAGAGGATGCGCTATCATCATGATAACGCACGGGCCCGACTGGCCCGACAAAACTGACAATATTGTGCCACAACCTGTACCCGGGCCGTTAATCAGTCAGAGTTATTGTAGTGATAAAGCACAATTATCTAAGCCGCAACGGGTATGTTATTCTTTTTTCAGCTAAAGTTATGCCACCCACGCGATTACCCACGGACCTAAAAGGAAACGGATGTTAAAAATTGCTCAGCGCACTACCCTGGGAATGCTTTTGTTATTAGTCATGCCCGTTGCGGTCTGGCTCTCTGGCTGGCAATGGCAGCCAGGTGAGAGTAGCGCGTTTTTGCGGGTGCTTTTCTGGATGACAGAAACCGTCACCAGCCCCTGGGGTATATTGACCAGTATTATCCTCAGCACCTGGGTTTTATGGTGCTTACGCTTTAGGCTTAAACCCGCCATATTACTGATTATCTTCATGAATGGCGCTATTCTTGTCGGTCAGTACACCAAATCTTTCATTAAAGAGCAGGTACAGGAACCGCGTCCTTATGTCGTTTGGCTGGAGAAGAGCCACGGTATTGATGAAGCGGCGTTTTATCAGCAGAACCGTCAGGGGCGCAGTCAGTTAGTGTCGACATTATTGGCTAACGATACTCAACTGCCGCAATGGCTGAAAAACCACTGGGCGTTTGAAACCGGTTTTGCCTTTCCTTCCGGACATACCATGTTTGCCGCCAGTTGGGCGCTGCTGGTGATTGGCTTACTCTGGCCACGGTGGCACATAGTGACCGTGGTCGTGCTGTTTGCCTGGGCTACCATGGTCATGGGCAGTCGTTTGCTGCTGGGCATGCATTGGCCGCGCGATTTGGTGGTGGCCACCCTGATTTCCTGGCTGCTGGTTACGGTTGCCACATGGCTGGCGCAGCGTTTTTGTGGTCCGCTTACGGTGCCGCGCGAAGAGCAGCAGGAGATCGCACAGCGTGATGACGCATTGTAATTTTCGCGCGCGACCCCATATGATTGATTGCGCTTACGGAAAATGCGCTAAGTGATGTGCTGATAAGCAGCATCGACGGCACTTTTTTGGCATACTTCTACTGGATAACCTCACGACAGGACGCATTGTGAAATATTTGCTGATTTTTCTCGTGGTTTTGGTCATTTTTATCATCTCCGTCACGCTTGGAGCGCATAACGACCAAATCGTCACTTTTAACTATCTGCTGGCGCAGGGTGAATTCCGCATCTCCACATTGCTGGCGAGCCTGTTTGGTGCCGGATTCCTGCTCGGATGGGCAATTTGCGGTCTTTTCTGGTTGCGGATACGTGTTTCTCTCGCTCACGCGCAGCGCAAGCTGAAACGCATGCAGGCGCAGAATGAACAATCAACGGCTGTGACAAATTCTTCCACTGCTGGTCGTCGGGATTAAGTTTCGATGCTTGAATTGCTGTTTTTGCTTCTTCCTGTTGCTGCGGCATATGGCTGGTACATGGGCCGCCGAAGTGCACATCAGGATAAGCAACAGGAAGCGAATCGCCTGTCACGTGAATACGTTGCCGGTGTAAACTTTCTGCTTTCCAATCAACAGGACAAAGCTGTCGATCTCTTTCTGGATATGTTGAAGGAGGACAGCGGCACAGTCGAAGCTCATCTGACGCTCGGCAATCTGTTCCGTTCACGCGGCGAAGTTGACCGCGCCATTCGTATCCACCAATCGCTGATGGAAAGCGCTTCCCTGAGCTATGAACAACGCCTGCTGGCGATTCAGCAGTTGGGACGCGATTACATGGCCGCAGGGTTGTACGACCGCGCTGAAGACATGTTTAGCCAGCTGATTGATGAAACCGACTTCCGCATCGGTGCATTACAGCAACTTCTACTGATACATCAGGCAACCAGTGACTGGCAGAAAGCTATCGAAGTGGCGGAAAGATTGGTCAAGCTGGGCAAAGACAAGCAGAAGGGTGAAATTGCCCATTTTTACTGTGAGCTTGCGCTACAGGCATTGAGCAGTGACGATCTGGATCGCGCCATGACGTTGCTGAAGAAAGGTGAATCGGCCGATCACCAGAGTGCACGCGTTTCCATTATGATGGGACGCATTTTTATGGAGCAGGGGGAATACGCCAAAGCAACGGCTCGCCTGCAGCGCGTACTGGATCAAGATAAAGAGCTGGTGAGCGAAACCTTATCGATGCTCGAAACCTGCTATCAGCGACTGAATCAGCCTGAAGATTGGGCTCAGTTTTTACAACGCTGCGTCGAAGAGAATACCGGCGCGGCCGCTGAACTGTACCTTTCTGATATCCTTGAACAGCAGCAGGGCCCGGAAGCGGCGCAGCTGTATATCAACCGCCAGTTGCAGCGCCATCCGACCATGCGCGTGTTCCATCGCTTGATGGATTTCCACCTGCACGAAGCAGAAGACGGTCGTGCCAAAGAGAGCCTGATGGTGCTGCGTGATATGGTAGGCGAACAGATTCGCACTAAACCGCGCTATCGCTGCCAGAAGTGTGGATTTACCGCACATGCGCTTTATTGGCATTGCCCATCCTGTCGCGCATGGTCTTCGGTGAAACCGATTCGCGGACTCGACGGCCAGTAACGGCCGTTTTTTTTATTTATTCTGCTATATAGTTACAACATACTATTTGGCTGATTCATCAACCGAAACTGCAGCATTGTGCAGCGTTCAGTCTATCATCGGTATTAACCGCGCTGTGAGATTGTCGGGAAGGGCACGCACGGGTAGAATGCTTGCCGTTTGTCCATTGCGCCTGCGGGTGCCTGCCTTTGAGGAAACGTTATGCCTGTAACCACTTCACCGATTCTGGTAGCACTCGACTATCATAATCTCGACAGCGCACTGCAGTTTGTGGACCGCATTGACCCGAGCCAGTGCCGCCTGAAAGTCGGCAAAGAGATGTTTACGCTATTTGGCCCGTCGCTGGTGAAAACACTGCAGTCGCGTGGTTTTGACGTTTTTCTCGATCTGAAGTTTCATGATATTCCCAATACTACCGCGCACGCGGTAGCCGCTGCTGCCGATCTCGGTGTGTGGATGGTCAACGTTCACGCCAGTGGCGGGGCGCGGATGATGAATGCGGCTCGTGAAGCGCTGCTGCCTTTTGGTAGCGATGCGCCGTTGCTGATTGCGGTAACTGTGCTGACCAGCATGGATGAAGACGATCTCAGGGGTCTCGGCATTACGCTTTCTCCCTCAGAGCAGGCAGAACGTCTCGCTCGCCTGACGCGTGAGTGTGGCCTCGATGGCGTAGTCTGTTCAGCTCAGGAAGCTGCGCACTTTAAACAGGTGTTGGGTCAGGATTTCGCGCTGGTGACACCAGGTATTCGTCCGGCAGGCAGTGATGCGGGCGATCAACGCCGTATCATGACGCCGCAGCAGGCAAAACTGGCTGGCGTGGATTACATGGTGATTGGGCGTCCGATCACCCAATCAAATGATCCGGCTGCAACGCTGCACACTATCCTGCAAAGTTTACAGGAGGCCTAATGGCTCAGGACAACCGACTGGTTTACTCCACTGAAACTGGCCGTATTGCACAGGAAGAAGAAAAAGCGCCGCGCCCACAAGGGGATGGCATAGTGCGTATTCAACACCAGACCAGCGGCCGTAAAGGTAAAGGCGTCTGCCTGATTACGGGGATTGATCTGGATGATGATGCGCTCACTAAACTGGCGGCAGAACTGAAGAAGAAGTGTGGCTGCGGTGGGTCACTCAAAGATGGCGTCATCGAGATTCAAGGCGATAAACGCGATCTCTTGAAAGCGCTACTTGAAGCCAAAGGCATGAAGGTTAAATTAGCAGGCGGTTAATAAAAACGGGCCGCACACTGTGCGGCCCGTGATGCTGTAGATGTGCTGCGTAGCCTGAATCTTTATCGTTATTTAGAAACCTGATGGCCGATAATACCGCCAACGGCTGCACCACCCACGGTACCGAGTGCACTTCCGTTAGTCAGAACAGAACCACCGATTGCACCCGCACCCGCGCCAATGGCGGTATTGCGGTCGCGTTTTGACCAGTTCGAACAACCACTCAAGGCAACAACCAGGGTGGCAGCTAATACCGCAACGGTCATACGTTTCATTGTTGTCGTCATCTCTTTCTCCTTGATTGTATGTACAGAGGCAACCTTGTAAGTATAGATGTTGCGCAACGAAGTACGTCATCCCAGCGTGTCATTCATTGTTCACTTTGATGCCTGTATACAGTGTTTTAATGGGCGAATTAACCGCTGGAAACCGTACCGCTCCTGACTTTAGCCACCTAAAGCAAAGCTAAATGCCATGAAGATAGAAAATTCTGAATTCACGCCACACTTCTCCGGTCTCAGCGACTTTCCGCTGCTTTTACAGCGATTCGCTCCATAACGTTTTCTCTGCTCGTTCAGCACAATTCAGCTATCACAGTTCGCAGGAGAAAAAATTATGCTGGAATTGCTCAAGCAGCAGGTGCTGGAAGCCAACCTTGACTTACCGCGCTATAACCTGGTCACTTTTACCTGGGGTAACGTCAGCGCCATTGACCGCGACCATGGCCTGCTGGTGATCAAACCTTCGGGCGTGAAATACGAGAATATGCAGCGCGACGATATGGTGGTTGTGGAGTTAGCGAGCGGCAAGGTGGTGGAAGGGGCGCTTCGCCCATCATCCGATACGGCCACCCATCGCGCGCTGTATCTCGCCTGGCCGGAGATTGGTGGCATCGTACATACCCATTCACGCCACGCCACAATTTGGGCGCAGGCCGGGCGCGACATTATGGCGCTGGGGACAACACACGCGGATGATTTCTACGGCACCATTCCCTGTACGCGTGCGATGAAGCGTGAAGAGATACAGCAAGAGTATGAATGGAACACCGGGCAGGTGATTATTGAAAGCTTTGCTCAACGCCGCATTAAGCCAGCCGACATCCCTGCTGCGCTGGTCAACTCGCACGGCCCCTTTGCCTGGGGTAAAGATGCAGCTGCAGCTGTGCACAGTGCGGTGGTGTTGGAAGAAGTGGCTTATATGGCGCTTCACACGGAACAACTGCGCAGCGAACTGCCTCCGATTTCGCAGAATCTACTCGATCTACATTATCTGCGTAAGCATGGCAAGAATGCCTGGTACGGGCAGAATTGAACATTGAAACTTTATTGAGGCGCGTGAGGGCGCCTTAATTTTTTGCCATTTAGCGCTGGTATGGCGATGCACATCATAAAAAAGAAATGCCCACCCTATAAAAATAAAACACTGTTTCATTAATATCGATGCGATCACTTTTTTCCAGACTGTCAGTGGTTATCTTGCCTGCCATGCCATCCGGCGAACGATAACGCACCTCCTTCTGGCTCAGTAAAGGTGACACAACTATGCATATCAAACGTGCAATCGATAAGATTCCAGGCGGTATGATGTTAATCCCGCTGTTTTTGGGCGCGCTCTGCCACACATTTTCACCCGGCGCAGGAAAATACTTTGGCTCTTTTACTAACGGCCTGATGACGGGCACTGTGCCGATTCTGGCGGTATGGTTCTTCTGTATGGGTGCATCGATCAAACTCAGCGCAACCGGAACCGTGCTGCGTAAATCCGGCACCCTGGTATTAACCAAAATCGCCGTTGCCTGGGTCGTGGCTGCCGTGGCATCCCGCATGATGCCGGAAAATGGCGTAGAAGTCGGTATGTTCGCCGGTTTATCCACGCTGGCATTGGTTGCTGCCATGGACATGACCAATGGCGGCCTTTATGCCTCCATCATGCAGCAATACGGTTCAAAAGAAGAAGCCGGCGCGTTTGTGCTGATGTCGCTGGAATCCGGTCCGCTGATGACCATGGTGATCCTGGGGACTGCAGGCATTGCTTCGTTTGAGCCACACGTGTTTGTTGGCGCGGTGTTACCCTTTATTGTCGGTTTCGCGCTTGGCAATCTTGACCCGGAATTACGCGAGTTCTTCGGCAAAGCCGTTCATACCTTGATTCCGTTCTTTGCCTTCGCTTTGGGTAACACCATCGATTTGGCCGTGATTGCACAAACCGGTTTGTTGGGCGTATTGCTCGGTGTAGCAGTCATCATCATCACCGGTATTCCACTGATTATTGCCGACCGCTTGATAGGTGGTGGTGATGGCACGGCGGGGATCGCAGCCTCCAGCACCGCAGGCGCGGCAGTGGCCACGCCGGTACTGATTGCAGAGATGTTGCCTCAGTTTAAACCGGTCGCTCCTGCAGCGACTGCACTGGTAGCGACATCCGTTATTGTGACTTCTGTATTAGTGCCGATTATTACCGCCGTCTATTCGAAACGCGTTAAGCGTTCTCATGTGGCGGTGGGACAGCGCGCTGCCATCAAGTAAGCCTGCTTATCTTTCCCCGGCCCTATGGTCGGGGATATCTCTGGATTTTACTTTATAAATCAATCTCTCATTTGGTCTGGCCTCACTCTGGATTACGCTGATGTTGCGTTTAACGCATCACATAACTAGAGGATGAGACAATGACAGTAATTAACCAACCAACTTGCAGATTGTTTACCGAAGTCGGACAAACTACCCAGCTGGCGGCCTATTATGAGGAGGGCCGACACACCATGTGGATGATGCTGCGTGCGCAGCCACGGCCCAGTTTCAACCACGAATTAATCGAGGAAATCATGAATCTGAGCTATGCCGCTCAGCGTTCGGGTTTGCCGATTGATTTTTGGGTGACGGGTTCGCTGGTGCCGCAGATGTTCAACGCCGGTGGCGATTTGCGTTTCTTTGTGGAGTGCATTCGTAACAACCGTCGTGAAGCGCTGCGGGCTTATGCGCGCGCCTGCGTGGATTGCATCCATTCGGCAGCGCGGGGGTTTGATACCGGAGCGGTGACGCTGGCGATGATTGAAGGTAGTGCATTGGGTGGTGGCTTTGAAGCCGCGCTGGCCCATCACTTCATTCTGGCGCAGAACTCTGCACGGATGGGGTTCCCGGAGATCGCGTTTAACCTGTTCCCTGGCATGGGCGGCTATTCACTGGTTGCACGTCGTTCTGGCATGAAGCTGGCCGAAGAGCTGATCTGTGAAGGGGAGTCGCATAGCGCGGAATGGTATGAGACGCGCGGTCTGGTGGATAAAGTCTTCCAGCCAGGCGATGCCTACCGCACCACGCGTACCTTTATCGATACCTTGCGTCCGAAGCTGAATGGTGTGAGAGCCATGCTGAAAGCGCGCCAGCGCGTGCTGCAACTCTCACGAGCCGAGTTGATGGATATCACGGAAGATTGGGTGGATTACGCCTTCACACTGGAGCCTAAAGACATTGCTTACATGGAACGACTGGTGCAACTACAGAACCGTCATAGCGCATCCCTGCGCAAAGCCGGATAATCGAGACCAGCGTTAAACGCGGGCAGGATGCTTAGCCAGCCAATGCCCGAGCTGTTCTGCGGGCATTGGTTTTGCATAATAATAGCCCTGACGCCCATCGACACCGTTGGTCATAACAAACTTCTCTTCGGCTTTGGTTTCAATCCCTTCCGCAATGACTTGCAGATCGAGGGTTTTGGCCACGGCGACAATGGCACGAACCAACGATTGCGCCACGGGTTGTTTGTTGATGTTACGTACGAAACTTTGATCCAGTTTGATTGCATCAATGGGCACGCGAGCCAACTGGGAAAGCGAGGAATAACCAGTACCAAAGTCATCAAGATGAACCTGAGCACCCAGTTCCTGGAACTGCTTCATCAGCGTGAGTGCACCGGCTTCGTTCTCAATCAGGCAGCTTTCGGTGAGCTCGATATCAATAGGACAATCAGTGAGACCAGCTTCGCTCAGCGCCTGCTTTAAATCGGTATAAATACTTTGGTCAATCAATTGTTTAGCTGAAACATTAACGGCAACGCGCAGGAAAATTCCCTCGCTGCGCCACTGAATAATTTGTTGCAGAACGTTCAGCATAACCCAGCGGCCGAGCGGAACGATGAGGCCCGATTCTTCAGCATACGAGATAAAGTCGCCAGGCGGCACCAGACCGCGCTCGACGGAATTCCAGCGTACTAATGCTTCTGCGCTGCGCACTTCGCCGTCACGATCTAATTTGGGCTGGTAATACACCACCAGATGCTCCAGTTCCAGTGCTTTACGCAGGTTGGTATCAAGCCACAAGTATTCGAAAACACGCTGATTCATCTCGTTGGCGAACACGCAGAATTTGCCGCGCCCATTCTCTTTGGCGTGATACATCGCGGTATCGGCGTTGCGGATCAGACTTTCCCGATCCTCGCCATGCAGCGGGGCCAGGGCAATACCAATCGAGCAACCACTGTAGACTTCGATCAAACCAACGCGGAAGGGTTGACGCAGGCGCTCAAGAATACGTGATGCCATGGCTTCCAGCGCAGCCTGACTGGTATGCTCTGCCAGTACCACGAACTCATCACCACCAAGACGGGCCAGCGTCTGATCTTTGCCCAGACAACTGAGAATGGCGAGGGAGACCGCTTGCAGCAGTTGGTCACCAAACATATGGCCGTAGGCGTCGTTCACCTTCTTAAAATTGTCCAGATCGAGATAAACCACGCCAGTTTGACTGCCATTGGCTAATTCCAGTGCCAGACTAATCTGTTGATGGATGGCATTGCGGTTCGGTAAACCGGTCACCGTATCGGTGTTGGCGAGAACACGTAAGCGTTCCTGAGCGCGTCGCTCTTCTGTGATGTCGGTTCCAGAACAGATGAGGAAAATTTCATTTTTCCCGCTACCGCTGTGCACAAACTTATTACGAAACAGAAACAGTCGCTGACCTTTTTTGGTTTTGATCCAGCGTTCCACTTCATAAGAATTGCCATCGCGGAAGAAACCCGAAATGTTGCGCCGTGAAGCCTGCGCCTCCTGCTTGGTCATAAACAGTTGAAACACGTTGCGGCCGATCACTTCCTGCTCTTTCAGACCGGTGTACTCTTCGCTTAAGCGATTGAATCGCTGAATATTCCCACGTTGATCGAGGATCACAATCACCGAGTTTGCCTCGGAGACCACTTGTTCAGCAAAAGACAATCCGAGTGTTAAATCACGCGCCACGGAGGAGGTATCACCCCAGGCGGAAGAGGTACCAGCCCATGTTGATTGGTTCACCTTGCGGCCGACAAAGTGCATAGGCACCGGCGCACCGCGCAGGGAGAGGGTCAGGTTGATACTGGAAGTGATCACCGTCATCGCACGCAGCAAACTGGCCTGCGCGGGGGTTAATGGAACCGCCAAATTAGTATTGGCATTCTCATCTTCGGCAAAATGCAAAGCATCGCTATCTGAAGTTAAACGCCAATGAGGGCTGGTTGTGCCAAACAGGGTGTATAGCAACGTTTGCCCTTGTTCATCGGTCATGGAAACTTCCTCCGGGGAAATGCTGAGCAGGCGGTATCTCATTATTTTAGCAACAGTATTCAACCTCCTGCGTTAGCACAAGATGCAAACCAAATATATTTTTGTTTTCACTAAAGAATGGCACGAAAAAGCCCCGAAAATCGGGGCTTAAAAATGTCAGCAAGGACACTTGCCGAGCTTGCCTGCCTGGCTGGGAAAACGGGCCTCAAGGCAGTAGCGATGAAAGGCTCGCTCATCCATCGGCGTTTGCCCGGGATGGTGCTCGTGCATATGCTTCAGATAAGTTTGATAGTCGTGAACGCCAACCATTAAGCGAAAACTTTGCTTCAATCCCTGCCATATTCGTTGCCAGCGATTAAGAGTTTGCCCGGTGGCCTGGGGTGCGATCGGTAAGCAATGCTGAATGTGCCAGGCACCAATCGGTTTTTTCCAGCGATGAATGGACTCAGACATTCCGCACCTCCTTACGCAGGGAGACTTCGGACTCATGGGTGGTAGGGACCTGGCTGCCCAGGGCACGGCGGATAACAAAGAACGCTGCAATTAACATGGTGACGGCCACCAGCATAAAGAAGCCACACAGGGCCGCGTTAATTTGATTGCTAAACACGATAGTTTGCATGTCCGACACGGTTTTCGCCGGGGCGATAATCACACCCTCATCAATTCCTTTACGGAACTTGTTGGCTTGCGCAAGGAAGCCAATGGAGGGCTTCTCGTGGAAAATCTTCTGCCAACCTGCGGTCATGGAGGTCACAAACAGCCAGGCGGTCGGTAAAATCGTCACCCACGCGTAACGCTGCTTCTTCATTTTAAACAGCACTACGGTGCCGAGTATCAACGCCATCGAGGCCAGCATCTGGTTGCCAATGCCAAACAGCGGCCAAAGGGTATTGATGCCGCCCAGCGGATCGACCACACCCTGGTAGACAAAGAAGCCCCATCCGGCAACGGCCACCGTGGTGCCCGCCATATTGCCCAGCCATGAACGGTTGTTGGCCATGGAAGGCACCACGGTGCCGACCAAATCCTGCACCATAAAGCGACAGGCGCGGGTACCGGCATCGACCGCCGTCAGGATAAACAGCGCTTCAAACAGGATGGCGAAGTGATACCAGAACGCCATCATTACCCGGCTGTTAAATACCTCGGTGATGATGTGCGCCATCCCCACGGCAAAGGTCGGTGCGCCTCCGGCTCGGGAAAGTACGGTACTTTCACCCACATCGCGCGCGATGCCGCTCAACATCTCCGGCGTGACGACAAAGCCCCAGCCGTTAATCACCTGCGAAGCGCTCTCAACGGTGGTGCCGATCAGTGCTGCGGGTGAGTTCATCGCAAAATAGACGCCCGGATCGAGCACTGAGGCGCAAATCAGCGCCATGATCGCCACAAAAGATTCCATCAGCATCGCGCCATAGCCGATAAAGCGGATGTGACTTTCGCGCTCAACCAGTTTTGGCGTAGTGCCGCTGGAGACCAGCGCGTGGAAGCCAGAGATGGCGCCGCAGGCGATCGTGATAAACAGGAACGGGAACAGTGCACCGGAGAACACCGGCCCGCTACCGTCGATAAATTTGGTCACCGCCGGCATTTTCAGTTCCGGCATGGCGAACAGAATCCCAACCGCCAGCCCGATAATGACACCGATTTTCAGGAAGGTTGACAGGTAGTCACGCGGAGCCAGCAGCAGCCACACAGGCAGCGACGAGGCGACAAAGCCATAGATCACCAGCACCCAGGTGAGTTCAGTGCCTTTTAGCGTGAACAGTGGTCCCCAATAGGGATCGGCTGCCACATCGCCACCGTAAATAATCGCCGCCATCATCAGCACAAAGCCGATAATCGACACTTCAGCAATCTTGCCGGGGCGCAGATAGCGCATATAGACGCCCATAAACAGCGCGATCGGAATGGTGGCGGCGATGGTAAACAGCCCCCACGGACTGTTGGCTAGTGCTTTCACCACCACCAGCGCCAGCGCCGACAGGATGATGATCATCACGCCGAGTGCACCGAGCATGGTGACCACGCCCGCAAACGACCCCAGCTCCTGACGTGCCATTTCGCCGAGCGAGCGACCATCACGACGCGTAGAGATGAACAGGATCAGGAAATCCTGCACCGCACCGGCCATCATCACGCCGACCAGAATCCAGATGGTGCCGGGCAGGAAGCCCATCTGCGCCGCGAGGATCGGCCCAACTAAGGGACCAGCACCGGCAATCGCCGCAAAGTGGTGACCGAACAGTACCCATTTATTGGTCGGCACATAATCGAGACCATCATTGAGCCGCTCAGCAGGCGTGAGGCGACGGTCATCCAGTTCGAAAATACGTTTAGCGATAAACAGGCTGTAGAAGCGATAAGCAATGCTGTAGCAGGCAACGGACGCAATAACCAGCCAGACGGCGTTGACGTGTTCGCCACGGCTGAGGGCCAGCATGGCAAACGCACCCGCACCAATTAACGCCACCGCTAACCAGATCAATCCGGTTTTGACGTTGTTCATGAGTTAACTCCTTGTAGAGACCGGGAAAATAGGCGATCGGATACAACAAGTTAAAAGTAATGTAATGAATTGTTAACGACAGGGAATCGAATCAGAAGTGTGAAGCGGAAGGCAAATTTAACATCAGATAAAACGTAGAAGGAAAAATGCGGGATAACGGCTGTTATCCCGCAGATATTCATGCTCAGGCAGCAGGGCGCGCCACAACGCTACGGGTTTCCATACGCACTTCGGCAATGGTCACGTCGATAATGTCGGTCACACGATAAACGACTTCGCCTTTAATCTGCACGGTGCCGCTCTCTTGTGAGCACACCAGCTCATCACGCACCGCGTGGATGAACGGGGCAGGGATAAAGGCAACGGCGCCGTTCTCCAGCAGACGTACGCGCATACCACCACGAGACACATCGATGATCTCGGCGCTGAATTTGCGATCGGTCCCGGCAGATGGCGCGAGGAAGCGCGCATACAGCCAGTCACCAACATCACGTTCAGCCATGCGGTTCAGACGACGGCGCTCACTCATAATGGTGGTGAACTCGTCTTTTGGACGCGCAATGCTGTCGCCGCGCACAATGGCTTTCAACAGGCGATGGTTGATCATATCGCCGAATTTACGAATCGGCGATGTCCAGGTCGCATAGGCTTCGAGACCCAGACCAAAGTGTGGACCCGGTTCGGTGCCGACTTCAGCGAAGCTCTGGAAGCGACGAATACGGCTGTCGAGGCACTGAGTTGGCTGGGCATCCAGCTCACGACGCAGCTGGCGGAAACCTTCCAGCGTGGTGATCGCCTGTGGATCAACGTTGATACCGTGACCAGCAAGCACGCCAGCGGCTTGCTCCGCGTTGGCCAGATCGAAACCGGTATGCAAGTTATAGATACCGAAGCCCAGCTTCTCCTGCAGCACTTTGGCCGCGCAGACGTTAGCCAGAATCATCGATTCTTCAACGATGCGGTTGGCGATGCGACGTGGCTCAGAAATGATATCCAGCACTTCGCCTTTGTCACCCAGCACAAAGCGGTAATCAGGGCGATCTTTAAACACCAGCGCATGAGTTTGACGCCACTCGCTGCGCGCCAGGCACACACGATGCAACAAGCGAATCTGCCCGGCAATCGCCTCATTCTCAGGCTGCCAGCTCCCGGCGTTTTCCAGCCAGTCTGACACTTCGTCGTAAACCAGCTTGGCTTTGGATTCGATCCAGGCCGCGAAGAACTCCACTTCTCCCGCTACGCTGCCATCTGGCGTGAGCGAAACGCGGCAGGCCAACGCCGGACGACGCACGTTTGGACGCAGTGAACAGATGTCATCAGACAGTTCGCGCGGCAGCATCGGGATGTTGAAGCCAGGTAAATAGTTAGTGAAGGCGCGTTTAGAAGCCAGTTTATCCAGCTCGCTGCCTTCTGCCACGTAAGCGGTCGGATCGGCAATAGCGATGGTCAGCTGCAGATTGCCGTCAGCCTGCTCTTCAACATATAGCGCATCATCCATATCTTCGGTGCTGGCGCTGTCGATGGTGACGAAGTTGAGCGCGGTAAGGTCTTCGCGCTGCAAGTGCTCATCCAGCATGTCGCCGAAGCCCACTTTCGGGGCTTCGCGCTCCAGATTATGGCGCGACAGGGTGACCCACCACGGCGCAAGATGATCGTCGGCCGTGACAATGAATTCGGTCAGTTCAGCGTAGAATCCGCGATCGCCTTTCAGCGGATGACGGCGCATTTCAGCCACGGCCCAGTCGCCATTCT
The DNA here is from genome assembly GCF_016625145.1 of Pantoea sp. S61. Taxonomy (NCBI): domain Bacteria; kingdom Pseudomonadati; phylum Pseudomonadota; class Gammaproteobacteria; order Enterobacterales; family Erwiniaceae; genus Pantoea; species Pantoea sp. S61. The sequence goes on along the minus strand of NZ_JACVUO010000003.1, from coordinate 342,367 downwards.
GAAAATCATGGGTCACATCACGGGCAGCGCGGCACTGAATCGCCTCTTTCAGCAGTGGATGGTCAGGCACAATCGACAAACGATCGTCCTTCTTCTGCACGCGGCCGACAAAGCGGCTCAGGAATGGCTCAATCAGGGTTTCCGGCTCGGCGCTCTCGCGATCTTTATCAGTGTGGATCACCGCAGAAATACGGTCACCGTGCATCACTTTTTTCATCTGCGGAGGGGGAATGAAGTAGCTTTTTTGAGCATCGACTTCAAGGAAGCCAAAGCCTTTTTCCGTGCCTTTCACAACACCTTCGGCGCGCGGGGTTTGCGCGTGAAGCTTCTCTTTCAGCTGCGCGAGCAGCGGGTTATCCTGGAACATAATATATTTAGTTTCGTGGCCTAAGAGCGGTGGACAGTTTTACGCGAATCAGGGGCGCGCGGCAAGGCCAAAACAGGCTAAAAAGCCGCATTACGCGGCTTTTTACCTTCTGATAACGCTGAGGACTCAGGCGATACGTTGGGTCGGTACGGCGGCGGTTAACGCCAGTTTGACCGGTACCGATTTCGAGGTCGGTGTCCCGCTGCCATCACCGTAGCTGGAGAGCGGCACCAGTGGGTTGGTTTCCGGATAATAGGCCGCGAGATTTCCACGCGGAATGTTATACGGCACCAGCTTAAAGCCACTGACACGGCGCGTCAGGCCATCATTCCACAGCGTTTCGATATCCACTAACTGGCCTTCACTGAAGCCAAGTGACGCCATATCATCCGGGTGGATAAACACCACTTCACGCTGGCCATAGACACCGCGATAACGGTCATCGAGGCCGTAAATCGTGGTGTTGTACTGGTCATGTGAACGCAGGGTCTGCAGTGTGAACGGCACTTCAACATCATTACCCAACTGCGGGAACAGTGAAGCTGGCAAGGCCGCCGCGCTGAATTCCGCCCGTTGACTTGGCGTATTGAAACGCAACTCTGCCGCCGCGCTACCGAGATAGAACCCGCCCGGAATATCGCATTTGTTATTGAAGTCGGCAAAGCCTGGAATGGTGGCGCCGATGTGATCGCGGATCACATTGTAATCATCGGCCATGCCCAGCCAGTCAATCTTGTCGCTGCCCAGCGTGGCGTGTGCAATGCCTGCCACAATCGCCGTTTCGGAGCGTTGGGTGTCTGCCAGTGGAATGCCCACACCTTCTGAGGCATGCACCATGCTGAAAGAGTCCTCAACGGTGATGAACTGGTTACCGCTGGCCTGACGATCGCGCTCTGTACGGCCCAGCGTTGGCAGAATCAACCCCTCGTGGCCCGGCACTAAATGGCTGCGATTGAGTTTGGTGCTGATGTGAACGGTCAGACCGCAATGCTGCAATGCTTCCTCTGTCACCGGTGAGTCGGGTGCAGCAGCAGCAAGATTGCCACCCAGGGAGATCAGCACTTTCACTTCATCACGCAACATCGCGCTGAGTGCTTCAACGGTGTTATGGCCGTGTTCACGCGGCGGTTCAAAACCGAAATGCGCGCCCAGAGCATCGAGGAATGGCTTATTGGGTTTCTCATCGATACCCATGGTGCGGTTACCCTGCACGTTACTGTGGCCGCGCACCGGACACAGGCCGGCGCCTTTTTTACCCAGCTGGCCAAACAGCAGTTGCAGGTTGGTGATTTCGCGTACGGTATCAACAGAATGCTTATGCTGGGTCACACCCATCGCCCAGGTAATGATGACGCGCTCAGCACTTTGGTAGATCGCTGCCGCTTCCCGAATCTGCGCTTCGCTCAATCCGGATTGACGCACGATGTCTTCCCAGCGCGTGTTATCCACGGCAGCCAGATACCCCTCAATGCCATGGGTATTGGCATCAATAAACGCCTGGTCGAAGATCCCCGGTTCACCGACCGCCAGACGCTCACGCTGGACTTCCAGCAGGGTTTTCACCATGCCGCGAATGGCCGCCATGTCACCGCCAAGATTGGGCTGGTAATAGGCAGAGCTAATCGTACCTGCTTTAGAGGTAACGATTTCCAGCGGTTTTTGCGGATCGGCAAAACGTTCCAACCCGCGCTCGCGCAGCGTGTTGAATGTCACGATTTTCGCCCCGTGATCGGCCGCGTGGCGCAGGCTGTGCAGCATACGTGGATGGTTAGTTCCCGGATTTTGACCGATAACGAAAATCGCATTGGCGTGGTCAAAATCATCGAGACGAATGGTGCCTTTCCCGACGCCGATACTGCGCTTCAAGCCGGTGCCGCTGGCTTCATGGCACATGTTGGAACAGTCAGGGAAGTTATTGGTGCCCATCACGCGGCCAAACAGCTGATAGAGCCATGAGGCTTCGTTACTGGCGCGCCCGGAAGTATAGAGCTCCATCTGGTCGGGATGATCCATCGCCTTGAGATGACGAGCAATCATCGCTAGCGCATCGTCCCAGCTGATCGGTTCATAGTGATCGGTGGTGCTGTTATAGCGCATCGGATGGGTCAGGCGACCCTGATACTCCAGGAAATAGTCGCTCTGTTGATACAGGGTGCTCACGCTGTGTTGGGCAAAGAATTCAGGTTCCACTACGCGGCGGGTCGCTTCCCAGGTCACCGCTTTGGCGCCGTTCTCACAGAAGCTGAAGGTACTTTTATTGTCATCACCCCACGCACAACCTGGGCAGTCAAAGCCACGCGCTTTGTTCATGCGCATCAAATTGCGCATGTTTTTCAGCGCGGCTTTACTATCAAGGACGAAACGAGTGGTGGCTTCCAAAGAGCCCCAGCCGCCAGCAGCGGCACGATAAGGCTGAATTTTACGTTTAAATTTCATAGTCGTTGCAGGCTTATTGTTTATGAATTGTTATCAGAATATGACTTCTGTTGTGGGAAAGTGTGCGACTGACAGCAAAAGTTGTCTAATTGATTGGTTTAATGGTGCGATAGGCGGCGTTTATCGCGCTCAAGCTGGCAGAAGCGTGATGCAGTTCAAATTTTACCCGCTGGCAGGACCGGGCTGCGACGTGAGAATCCAATAACTGGCTAATAATTGCTCTTTCCATCGATGAAAGGGCGCGCACCATGAAGAATCTTGCCAGCCAAATTCATGCCTTCGGTAAAGCATTAATGATGCCGATCTCCGTTATTGCCGCTGCCGGTATCTTTCTCGGCTTGGCTGCCGCGATGCAGAATCCCGCGGTCACCGGCGATGCCTTTGCCCATCTGCAGGTACCACAACTGATTATTGGCTTTATCCGCAAAGTGGCGGCGGCCTTATTTGCCAATCTGCCCGTGTTCTTCGCCGTTGCCAGCGCCATTGGTCTGGCGAAAGCGGAGAAGCCTACTGCGGCTTTTGCGGCAGTCATTGGCTATGTCGTGATGAATGTGGGCATCAGTGCTACGCTGGCGGCCAAAGGGCTGACGGCGGCTACCACTACCCCAGAAGCCTTGCAGCAAGCAGGCCTGGATCAAACCACGGCGATGATGACCTCGGCAGAGTACATCGAAATGCTGGGCATCTTTACTTACAACATGAGTGTGCTTGGCGGCGTGATTGCCGGGCTGGTCACCGTGGCACTGCATAATCGCTTTTACACGCAACAATTGCCGACGGCGATTAGCTTTTTCGGCGGGCGGCGCTTTGTACCCATCGTCACCGTTATCGTCTTGCCGCTGATTGGCGTGCTGCTGGCGCTGATCTGGCCCACGATCGGCGAAGGCATTGCCTGGGTCGGCAAGATGATTGGGAAAAGCGGCCAGTACGGCGCGTTTCTGCTGGGAACCGGCGAACGCCTGCTTATCCCCACGGGTTTGCACCATATCCTCAATGAAACGGTGCGTTTCACCCCCATCGGTGGCATGGCGACGGTAGACGGGCAAACCATTGTCGGTGCACTGAATATCTTCAACACTTCGCTCACCAATCCGGGCGCTATACCTGATGAGACGGTGCGCAGCGCCACCCAATTCCTGGCTCAGGGTAAAATCCCGGTGATGATGTTCGGCTTGCCTGCGGCTGCACTGGCGATCTACCACACCGCGCGCCCGGAGCATAAACAGCGGGTTAAAGCGCTGGTGATGGCAGGTGCGTTGACCTCCTTCACCACCGGCATCACTGAACCGCTGGAGTTCTGTTTTATCTTTGTGTCACCGGTGCTTTATATCCTGCATGCGTTGTTGACCGGCCTGTCATTTATGCTGATGTCGATGCTGCATTTAATGATCGGTAACGTGCAGGGCGGCGCGATCGATCTGGTGGTGTTCGGTATTCTCGGCGGCAGTAAAACCCAATGGTGGTGGACGGTAGCGCTGGGGGTGATTTATGCACCGATCTATTACTACGGCTTCCGTTTTGTCATCACGCGCATGCGAGTGGAAACGCCTGGACGAGAATCGGATGAGGAGCCGCAAAATGCGCAGGTGACAGCGGATGAACGCACTCAGGTGATCATCAGCGGGTTGGGCGGCGAGGCCAATATAGAGGACGTCGATTGCTGTTTCACACGCCTGCGGGTGCGCGTGAAAGAGATGAAAGAGGTGGTGGATCAAACGCTGCTGACCACCGGCGCTAACGGGATTAACCGCGTCAGCGAGCACGATGTGCAGGTGATTTATGGTCCGCAGGTAGAGAAAATTGCTAACGAAGTGAAAAGCGCACTAGGCGTGGCGTAATACATTTAGTTACCAGGCTAATAATAAAATGAGCAATCAATGTTAAATGCCGTTTGCCATAATTTGCGAAGATGCATTTGCCCCTTCAAGAGCTAAGCCATTAAGAGTGCCGGAGATAAGCGCCGGGTGGGGCATTAACTTTCAATCGAAGGCTGCCGCAGGGCGGCCTTGGTGCTTTTTGCGCCGTGAACAAGATAAAGCGGTGCGGGTTTGCTACCATAGCGCGATCGTGACTTTAAGGTGGATGCCAAAATCGACATCAAGCAATTGATATATCTCTGTAATTTAGAGCGTGAGCGCCATTTTGGCCGCGCGGCAGAGGCCAGTTTTGTCAGTCAGCCGACCTTATCCATGCGGTTAAAAAACCTTGAGCGTGAGCTGGGTTTATCGCTGATTAACCGCAGCAACAACTTTGACGGCTTTACGCCAGAAGGGGAACGCGTGTTGACCTGGGCGCGAGAGATCGTTTCGGTCTACTCGGGCCTGAAGCTGGAAGTCGAATCGCTGAAGCATGGCGTCAACGGCACGCTGCGCCTGGGCGTGATGCCGCAGTGCAGTGTCGCCTTGCCGGCGTTATTAAAAGCGGTTGAAACGCGTTATCCGCAGCTGGATTATCGCGTCTCCGCCATGAGTGCGGACCAACTGCTGGAAGCACTGAATAGCCATACTGTGGACGGTGGCATTGGCTTCTTCGAACTCACCGCTCTGCGAGAATTACACTTTCAGACCGCGCTGTTAAAAGACCCCGGCGTGGAGGCGATTTTTAATCCTCAGCACTTCCCGGATTTACTTCAACACGAAACGGTTTCACTTTCGCAACTGGCGCAGCAACCGCTGTGTCTTGCCGAACCCACGCGCTATTTCCGTCGTTACGTGGATAGCCAACTACGCGAAACTGGTTTGTTACCGCGAGTGATTGTGGAAAGTGCCTCGATTATGCAGCTATTACAGAGCGCGCAGGTGGGATTAGGCGTGATGGTGTCGCCGCGCGGACATTTACTGCCGGAGATGCTGCAAAATCTGGCGCGGAGGCCGATAGAGATGGCGCCCATGGGACGCCAGGCCGCGTTAGTGATTGCTGAGCCGGGCAGGGCATCGCCGCTGGCTCAACATTTCTTTGACGAAGCGCGGCGCCATCTGCCGGATTAACGTGTTTCACCCAGCGCCATCCATAACCGATCCTGCCAGCTGGCAAACGCCACTGTCTGCAATAGCGTAAAAATGCGCTCGGTTCCCCATCCCGCATTCAGCAATGGCTGCAGGTGTGCTGCGCTAAAGCGCTCTGGCATGCGAACCAGCTGAGCGCTAACGCCAATCACCGGCTGCACTTCTCCCGCTTTATCAACATCTGCAAGCAACGCGTCGCGCTGGCTAGCGGCATGGCGCGTGAACGGACGCTGACAACCCAGGATGCGCGCGCTGGTTGCCAGCGCCAACGCGGATTGCTCGTCATGATGTTCGCCGATGCGCTGTTGCAAAGTCGCCCAGCCATACAGCGCCTGCGCGTCATGCACCAGCAACCAAATCGCGTCCTCTAATCCTTCGATGCCCTGACAAAAGGTTATCGCCGCCAGTTGATCGGCACTGGCATAGCGCAACTCAACCGGTTTGAGCGCGTGCTGCCATGCGGTGTCGCGGTCAAAAAGCGCCGGATCGGCATCCGAGGGTGGTGATACGCCGGGTATCCAGCGTACCGGCAAGCCCATCATGGCCTGCAGTGCCGCGACGACTCGCGCCTGATAGCTGACGAATCCCACCAGTTGGTTGAGAGTGACGATATCTGGTTCTGTGAGCCCGACGGCATCCAGGGCGCTGATACCCGTGGCATTGATCAGTGCCGGTTGCATCGCCAACTGACGCGCGTACTGGGTGATTTGCGTCAGGCGGTTGTTACTCTCGCGGGAGGAATCCGGGCCCGGCAGCGGATTGAGGCGCGCGGAGTAGTGATTGCACAGGCGCTGCACACCGGCAACCTGCGCCACCGTCAGCGCGGTACTGAGACGATCGTAGAGCGTTAAGGTATGCGTGAGCGAGTTGCTCAGCGTATCCGGCAGCAAAATCTGGCTCAGATCGCGCGCGGCCAGTAACGCCGGCTGGAAGCGAGTAAACAGGGGCTGAAGAGCAGTGGCTTCCTGTTGCAGACCTAATAAAAACCGATCTTCGAGATAGGCGGCTTCGGGCACTAATGGCGCGGTGGCCTGGGTGTGCGGGCGAGTCTGGCTTTCATAAAACCAGTGGTCATGGCCGGGAGAACGGCGTTGTTCCATGGTCATTCCTTGCGCAAAAAACGGTCTGGGTACGCGACGGGCAAATCTGAAAAGCGCATCGCCACCAAAAGGCTAGCTTATCGTCGCTGAAGCACTGGCTGTGGCAAAAGAATGAAGGGGAATAATTAAGATCGAATGAATCTATACGCCTGAAATTTCAAGCGGTAGCTAGCAGGGAGAGGTGAGTTTGCGGGAGCAGTCAGGCGAAAGTGAACAGGGCGAAAATCGGTCAGGACAGCCGAGACTTCGCTGAGAAAAAAGGCGAGCACCAGGCTCGCCTTCAGAACTTATTTCAGTTCCAGCTCGTTCATCGCGGCAATGCTGAAGCCGCCATCAACATGTACCACTTCACCGGTGATACCACCCGCCAGATCAGAGCACAGGAAGGCCGCAGAGTTACCTACGTCTTCGATGGTGACAGTACGGCGAATCGGGGTAACGGCTTCACAGTGAGCCAGCATCTTACGGAAATCTTTGATGCCTGAAGCTGCCAGGGTACGGATTGGACCCGCGGATACGGCGTTAACACGCGTACCTTCAGGACCCATCGCGTTCGCCATGTAACGCACGTTGGCTTCCAGAGACGCTTTAGCCAGACCCATCACGTTGTAGTTCGGGATCGCGCGCTCTGCACCCAGATAAGACAGGGTCAACAGGGCTGAATTCGGGTTCAGCATCGCACGGCACTCTTTCGCCATCGCAACGAAGCTGTAGGCAGAGATGTCGTGAGCGATTTTGAAGCCTTCACGGGTCACGGCGTTCACGTAGTCACCATCCAGCTGATCGCCAGGTGCGAAACCAATTGAGTGAACAAAACCGTCAAATTTTGGCCAGGTTTTTGCCAGTTCGGTGAACAGCGCAGTGATGCTCTCGTCTTCTGCCACATCGCAAGGCAGAACAATGTCAGAACCCAAATCTTTAGCGAACTCTTCCACACGACTTTTCAATTTGTCGTTCTGGTAGGTGAAAGCCAGTTCTGCGCCCTGTTTGTGCATCGCCTGTGCAATACCGTAGGCAATGGAGAGTTTACTGGCAACGCCAGTAATCAGAATGCGCTTACCGGAAAGAAAACCCATAGCTGTAATCCTTATGGTCATTGTTGTTGGCGGTCGCAATGATTAAATAGTAGGCGACCGACGTTAATCGACGTGCGGATTCTAGCACGTCTGTCTCAAATGCGGTAAATCGCACCGCGTTTTCGCGATGTGATGAACAATCAACGAACTTTGCGCCAGGCTTCGGCGGTTAAGGCTTCGCCAAAATGGCTGGTGATCAGCCGTTTAGTGAGGTCATGCAGTGGTGAGGCCAGCACATCCGCTGTGCCGCCGCGTTCCACCACTTCACCCTGATGCATCACCAGTACCTGATCGCTAATGTGCTTCATCATGCCGATATGTTGCGTCACATAAATATAGGCGATGCCGTGCTTCTCCTGCAGTTCCAGCATCAGATTCACCAGCTGCGAACGCATCGTCATATCCAGTGAGGCGAGCGCTTCATCCGCGACAATGACCTTCGGTTGCAAGATGAGTGCACGAGCCAGTGCCAGACGTTGTTTCTGGCCGGGGGCCAGCATATGCGGATAGTAACCGGCGTGATCGCGCAGCAAGCCCACCTGACGCAGCGTGGCAATAATGCGCTTCTCCCGCGCTTCATCATCCAGATCGGTATTCAGGCGCAGCGGAAAGTCGAGAATCTGACTGACGCGCTGACGCGGGTTGAGTGAGGTCGATGGATCCTGAAAAATCATGCGAATACGCTGACTGCGATAACCGTAATCGCCATACTCCAGCGGATGATCGTCAATCAGCATCTCACCTTCCGTCGGGGCCACCATGCCGCTCAACATTTTCGCCAGCGTGGATTTCCCTGAGCCGTTCTCACCAATGACCGCCAGGGTCTGCTTCTCACGCAAGGTGAAGCTTACCCCTTTCACCGCCTCAACATGCTGTCGGCGAAACAGGCCGGTGCGATAGCGATAGGTTTTACTCAGGTTGCGCACTTCCAGCAGGGTTTCCATGCTCATTGCCCCTCCACATTTAACGGGAAGTGACAGGCAAACAGATGCGATTTGGTACCGGTGAGACGCGGCGTCTCAATACACTTACGCTGCGCATAGGGACAGCGTGGCCCTAGTCGGCAGCCAATCGGCAGATGTTCAAGCGAAGGAATGGCACCGGACAGTGTATTCAGGCGGCTTTTATGCGGCAGTGCACTGCCAAAGTCGGGCATTGCGCGGATCAGCGCCTGGGTATAGGGATGATGCGGCGTATCCATTAAATCTTCACTCTGCGCGGTTTCAACGGTCTGTCCGCAGTACATCACGTTAATGCGATCCGCCCACTGGCTCATGGTGCGCAGGTCATGACTGATCAGCAAAATCGTGGTGTTGTTATTTTGGTTGAGGCGGCTCAACAAGCGGAATATTTGTGCCTGCGTGGTCGGTTCCATAGCATTGGTCGGCTCATCGGCGATCAGCAGACGCGGCTGATTGGCCAGCGCAATGGCGATCATCACTTTCTGGCATTCACCTTCCGTCAGTTCATACGGGAAACTGCGCATGATGTCTTTGTGGTCTTTAATGCCCACGCGGTGCAACAGCTCGATGGCCCGCGCTTTGCGCCAGAACCACAAACGCTGATACCAGCGCCCTTTAAAAGTCCAGCGTGGGATCGCCTGCATCAACTGGCGGCCGATGCTTTCAGAGGGATCCAGACAGGATTGCGGTTCCTGGAAAATCATCGACACGTTATGGCCGACAATGCGGCGTCGTTCGCGCGGCGACAAACGCAGCAAATCGATATCATCGAACACCATACGATCGGCGGTGACGCGCCAGTTATCTTTGGTTACGCCGCAAATCGCTTTCGCAATCAGGCTTTTGCCAGAGCCGGATTCACCCACCAGCCCACGCACTTCACCTTCACTGAGCGTCAGGTTAATGCGATCAACGGCTTTCACCGGACCTTCTGAGGTCATGAACTCGATAGTGAGATTACGAATATCCAGTAACGGCATTATTCAGCTCCCGCTTCTACGGCGCGACGGATGCCATCGCCCAGCAGGTTAACGATCAACACACTGACCATCAGCGCGACGCCGGGCAGCATCACGGTCCAGGGCGCGACATAAATCAGCTCCAGCGCATCGCCCAACATCGCTCCCCATTCAGGTGAGGGCAGCTGTGCCCCTAAATCGAGGAAACCGAGTGCGGCAATGTCGAGAATGGCCATGGAGAGTGAACGCGTAAATTCCCCGACCAGCAGCGGCAGGACATTGGGCAGCACGGCGTTCCACAGAATATTCAGATTGCGCGCGCCATCCAGACGCAGCGCCACCACATACTCTTTTTCCATCTCGTTATGTACCGCAGTATAGATCTCCCGCACCAGGCGCGGAATGATCGCCAGCAATACCGCCAGCATGGCGTGTTCAAGGCGTGGGCCTAAAAAGGCCACCACAATGATTGCCAGCAGCAGCGAAGGGATGGAGAGCAAGGTATCCAGCACGTGGTTCATGACCGCAGAGCGCAAACCGTGGGTAATGCCAGCCAGCACACCCAGGATCAGAGCACAAATCGCAGCTAAAACCGTCACCATGATGGCCGAACCGACAGTAGGCGCGACGCCGCTCAGCAGGCGGCTCAATACATCGCGGCCCAAATCATCGGTACCGAGGAAGAAGGAGACATCCCCGTAACGCGACCATGAAGGGGGTAACAGCTGATAGCCGAGGAACTGCTGATCGATGCCATAGGGCGACAATAAGCCGCCAAACAGGCACAAGAATAGCAGGGTACCAAAGCCGTACAATCCGATCATGCCACTGGTATCACGATAAAAACGCTGCCAGAACAGACGAAACGGGCTGGGCAGCCGCTTCTCTGCATAGATATCATCGTAAGGCATACCATTCCTTGTGTTTCAACGGATTAAGCGCCGCACCCAGAATATCTGACAGCACGCTGACCAGAATCACCAAACCGCCTACCACCATCACACCGGCAGAGATGGCCGCATAATCCTGCTGACGAATGGCGTTGATCAACCAGCGGCCAATGCCCGGCCAGTTGAACACCACTTCCGTAATCATCGCCAGCGTCAGCATGGTGGAAAACTGTAAACCCAGACGCGGGATGACGGGCGGCAGCGCGTTGTGCAGCACATGGCGGCGAATCACGGTGAAGCGAGATAACCCGCGCGTGGCCGCCGCTTTCACATAGTTTTTATCCATCACATCGCTGGTGCTGCTGCGCAGTAAACGAATCACCTCAGTGGTCGGTGCGACGGCCAGTACCACCACCGGCAAAATCATATGAGTCAGGGCACTCATCAACATCTCATGGCGCCACGGTGAAGGACTCAGCCAGGCATCAATCAGTGCAAAGCCAGTCACGTTTTGTACCGGGTAGAGCAGATCAAAGCGTCCGGAAACCGGCAGCCAGCCCAGCGTCAGGGAGAAGAACAGGGTGAACAGCAGTGCCAGCCAGAACACGGGCATCGAGAAGCCGAGCAGAGCCAGTGCGCTGATGGCTTTATCCTGCCATTTTTTGCGCATCACACCCGCGCAAATTCCCAGCGGAATACCCACCAGCAGCGCCAGCATGAAGGCCAGTATGCATAGCTCCAGCGTGGCGGGGAACACCTCGCGCAGTTGCAGGTCGATCAGCTGGCCGTTGGTGCTGGAAACACCGAAGTCGAATTGCAGCAGGCCTCTAAACCAGAACCACCAGGCATCGAACAGCGAGGCACCTTCCAGCGGCGCATTCGGCGTAAAGTAGCTCAGACTGAAACTCACCAGCGACAATAAAAACAGGGTGATCAGCAGCAACAGCAGGCGACGCAGTATATAGATGATCATGCTTATTCCTCGCTGCTCTCATCACGGTAAACCCCGGCAAACGAGGCATTCCCAAACGGACTGAGCACCAGACCTTTAATATCATGGCGATATGCCTGTAAACGCAACGATGACGCCAGCGGCAATACCGGTAATTCCTGCGCCAGAATTTGCTGTGCCTGATCGTAGCTGTCGATGCGCGCCGAAAGCTGCTGCGACAACAACGCCCGTTGCAATGATTCATCAAAGGCCGGTGAACACCAGTGCGCAAAGTTGGTCTGCGAGCGGATGGCTGCACAGCTCAACAGCGGCCGGAAGAAGCTATCCGGGTCGTTACTGTCTGTCGCCCAGCCGGTCAGCGTCAGATCATGATTCATCGCCATCAACTGCGCTTCCTGGAAACGGCCCTCCACCGGAGCGATGGTGACGCGCACGCCAACCTGAGCCAAATCGGCTTGCAGCAGTTCAGCGGTTTTCAGTGGGCTGGGGTTCCAGGATTGTGAGGTGGTAGGCACCACCAGTCGCAAGTGCAGATCTTCCAGCCCGAGCGCTTTCAGCGCTGCACGGGCTTTCGCCGGATTGTATTCGGTGACCCGTGCATCATTATCATACGCCCAGGACGCTCGCGGTAAAATGGAGGCGGCGGTTTCAGCGGTGCCGTAATAGATCGATTCCATCAGGCGTTCGTTATTAATGGCCAGTGCCAGCGCGTGACGCACTTCGGGGCGATTCAGTGGCGGTTTACGCGTATTGAACGCTAAATAGGCGATATTCATGCCAGGACGCAGCGTCATGCGCAGACGGGGGTCATCACGCAAAATCGAGAGCTGGCTGGCCGCCGGATAAGCCAGCACATCGCATTCACCTGTGAGTAACTTCGAAAGACGTCCTGTTCCACCAACGCCAAGATCGATCACCACCTGTTGCAGACGCGGCACACCTTTCCAGTATTGCGGATTACGTGCCAGGCGCAGATATTGCCCGGTACGGTACTCGCTCAACTGAAACGGCCCGGTGCCCACCGGCTCGCGATCCAGGCGCTCCTGCTGGCCTTTCGCCGTCAGCTTGTCGGCGTATTCCTGCGACAGTATCGGCGCGTAATGCGTAGCAATGTGCCAGAGGAAAGAGGCATCCGGACTGTTGAGACGGATTTCTACCGTATCGTTGTCCAGTTTTTTAACGCTTTGTACCGAGTCAGAGAACTGCAAACTATCGAAATAGGGGTAGCTGCCGCCGTTGACGTTATGCCACGGATGCTGACGATCAAACATGCGCGCAAAGCTGAACACCACGTCATCGGCATTCATTTTGCGTGTGGGTTTAAACCAGTTGGTGTGCTGGAAAGAGACATCTTTGCGCAGATGAAAACGGTAAGTGGCGCCGTTATCGCGTACTTCCCAACTCTGTGCCAGGTCAGGAATCAGGCGATAAGTGTAAGGATCCACATCCAGCAGGCGGTCATAGAGCTGTGCCGCCAGCGTATCCACCACAAGGCCGCTGCTGACCATTTGTGGGTTAAAGGTATTGACCGTGCCATTGACGCAATAAACAAAACCGCTATTACGGATGTTATTGGTTGGCGCGGCCAGCGCAGACGCACTCAATACGCTGAGACCGAGCAGCAGCGAGGAGAATAATTTTGGCATAGAACTCAACGATTCTGAGGCAATAGCGTGAGTGTATCGCAAACGTCACGCACTCCCCAAATTCATGATGGTTCTGCGTTGTTTTTCGCCAATCTGGCGAGGAGGTAATCACAATTTTAGTGTGGAAATGAGAAAAATTCTCAATTAGGGCTTTACAGATGATAATAAGAATGATTATTATTCTTCTGCGCTTCGACGGTGGCTCTACCGAAGAAGAGCACGACATTGCTCACATTGCTTCCAGTATTAAGTTGCCCGCATCTAATGCGGGCTTTTTTTTGTGTGTCGTTTTTCCCGTCATCTTTTGCGCTGCTGCTGCGTTGGCTGCGCGCGCTAACCCCGGTCACATACTGATGTATGCTCCCGGGGATTAGCGCACTTGCCGCCTTGCATCAGCACAAAAGCTATAGGGAAAACCGACCCACACCTGAGCTGTCTTTAAAAGCACTTCGATAGGTAAAACGATGATGTGGTGAGTAACTGTTAGCAGCGAAGCAACAAAGCAACGAAGTGCTCCCAGATAATCACCAGGCTACGCTTTTTCATCTCATGTAGCTCAGGCTAATCCTCATCACGTGCCGGATGCGGTGTTTTTTCATGATGGCGCTCAATTGATGGTAGGAAATGCGCAGTCACTCTGCGGCACGGCGTTTGCAGCTCTCGCTTTGTCGTTCAATCCTCATCCCGTGCCTGGATGCCGTGCTTTTTCATCATGGCGCGTAACTGATGGTAGGTGACCCGCAGTAACTCGGCGGCACGGCGTTGGTTGTATTTTGCCTGTTGCAAGCTGGCTTCGACCAAATCTCGCTCCTGCTGGTTTTGCCACTGGCGCAGATCGAGTGGTAGGGCGGGTAAGCCGCTGGTGCTGGGTTCGGGGGGGATTTCAGGCGCGGCGCTGCGCGGGGCGAACGGGTTGATGATGATATTATCCAGTTCCTGCTCTGCGCTGTGATGGCGATACACCGAGCGTTCCACCACATTCTTCAATTCACGTACATTACCGGGCCAACTGTGGGTGAGTAGCGTGAGCTGAGCACGCTCGCTGAAGCCGGGAAACAGCGGCAGGCCGAGTTCGCGGCACATCTGGATAGCAAAATGCTCGGCCATCACCAGAATATCGCTGCGACGTTCGCGTAACGGTGGGAGTTGCACCACATCAAAGGCGAGACGATCGAGTAGATCCGCGCGGAATTTTCCTGCCGCAGCCAGTGCGGGTAAATCTTCATTGGTGGCACACACCAGACGCACATTGACCTGCAAGGACTGATTGCCCCCCACACGCTCCAGCTGACCGTACTCGATGACGCGTAGCAATTTCTCCTGCACCAGCATCGGCGCGGTCGCCAGCTCATCGAGGAATAAAGTGCCGGCGTCAGCACGCTCAAAGCGGCCAAGATGACGTTTTTGCGCGCCGGTAAACGCACCGGCCTCGTGGCCAAACAGTTCAGAATCCAGCAGGTTTTCATTCAGTGCCGCGCAGTTAAGCGACACAAAGGGCCCTTGCCAGCGATCGGAGAGATAGTGCAAGCGGCTGGCAATCAACTCCTTGCCGGTACCTCGCTCGCCTATCACCAATACCGGTTTTTCCAGCGGCGCGAGACGGGAAACCTGCTCCAGCACCTCCAGAAAGTTGTTTGATTCGCCCAACAGGTTGTCACTGCCATTTGCCATGATGAATTTCGCCACTGGTTAATCAATTTCACTACATTAATGGATGCTTACTCGAATGTAAAATATGCAAACTCTGTAAAATCAATAAATTAAAAGTTGGCACGCCATTTGTATTAAGAAACCGTGCACCGCACAACCACATGACAATCAGAGGAACATCATTATGGGTATTTTTTCTCGTTTCGCCGACATCGTGAACGCTAACATCAATTCCCTGCTGGAACGCGCCGAAGATCCGCAGAAACTGGTACGCCTGATGATTCAGGAAATGGAAGACACGCTGGTGGAAGTTCGCTCCACGTCAGCGCGCGCGCTGGCAGAAAGGAAACAGTTGCTGCGCCGAATTGAGCAGGCCGAAGTTCAGCAGGCTGAATGGCAGGAAAAAGCCGAGTTGGCCATCAGCAAAGAAAAAGAAGATTTGGCGCGCTCTGCGCTGATTGAAAAACAGAAACTGACCGATCTGATTGCAGCACTCAAGCAAGAAGCCATTCAGGTTGAAGAAACATTAGATCGCATGAAAGGTGAGATCGGTGAGCTGGAGAAAAAACTCAGCGAAACCCGCGCACGTCAGCAGGCATTGATGCTGCGTCATCAGGCCGCGTCTTCTTCCCGCGATGTGCGCCGTCAGTTGGACAGCGGCAAGCTGGATGAAGCCATGGCGCGCTTCGAATCGTTTGAACGCCGCATTGATCACATGGAAGCAGAAGCGGAAAGCCAGCGTTTTGGTAAGCCAAAAGGCCTTGACCAGGAGTTTGCCGAGCTGAAAGCTGACGACGAAATCAGCCAGCAGCTGGCGGCGCTGAAAGCCAAAATGAACCGCAGCGAGTAAATGGGCGTGGGGCTCTACGCTGAGCCCCGTGACCAGGGTGTTAATGATTAAGGAGAGTCAATGAGCGCACTTTTTCTCGCCATACCCCTGACGATCTTCGTGCTCTTTGTAGCGCCGATCTGGTTATGGCTGCACTACAGCAACAAACGCAACGGTGGCGCGGAATTGTCATCAGGCGATATGCAACGTCTGCAACAGTTGACCCAGGACGCGCGCCGCATGCGTGAACGCGTGGAAGCACTCGAAGCGATTCTGGATGCAGAACATCCGAACTGGAGGCAACCATGATGAATGGCCGCAAATTGTGGCGCATCCCGCAGCAGGGGAAAATTCGCGGTGTTTGCGCCGGTCTGGCCGAGTATCTCGATATTCCGGTGCGCCTGTTGCGTGTGATTGTGGTGCTGTCACTGTTCTTCGGGCTGTTTATGTTTACCGTGCTGGCGTACTTCATCCTGGGCTTTGTGCTGGATGAAAAGCCCGCGGATGCGCCCGATCAACACACGCCAACGGCACGTGATTTGCTGGATGAGCTGGAAACATCGTTGAAAAGTGATGAGCGCAACGTGCGAGATATCGAGCGTTACGTCACTTCCGAGACCTTCAGCGTGCGCAGTCGCTTCCGCCAAATCTGATTATTTCCGCCGGGCCCACAGCGGGTCCGCTTCATCGCATATTCTTAAGGAGTGGAGATGTACAATCCGCGTATGACTGCTCTGCGCCGCCGCGCAACACCTGCGTTGAAGTCGGCGGGGAAATTCATCATCATCAGTGCAGTAACCTATGGTCCCGGCGGGTTAGCTGGCTGGGCAGTGAAATCGGTGGCGCGTCGCCCGTTGCGCCTGCTTCTGGCGGCCGCCCTGGAACCGTTGCTGAGTAAGGCATTCAAACGCCTGTCCTCACGTTTCGTCAGGGAGATGGATGAAAAGACTGCAAAATGAACTGGCCGCGTTGATGAACCGCGGTGTTGACCGTCACTTACGCCTTGCCGTAACCGGCCTGAGCCGCAGCGGGAAAACCGCGTTTATCACCTCGCTGGTGAACCAACTTCTCAATGTACACAGCGGCGCCCGTTTGCCGCTGTTTTCCGTGGTGCGTGAAGAGCGCCTGCTCGGCGTCAAACGTGTGCCGCAGCGGGAACTGGGCACGCCGCGTTTTACCTATGACGAAGGGCTGGCGCAACTCTACGGTACGCCTCCCGTCTGGCCAACGCCGACGCGTGGTGTCAGCGAAATGCGTCTGGCGCTGCGCTATCGGCCTGAACAATCGCTTTTGCGCCATTTCAAAGATACCGCCACGCTGTATCTGGAAATCGTCGATTACCCTGGTGAATGGTTGCTCGATCTGCCGATGCTGGCGCAGGATTATCTCAGCTGGTCACGACAGATGATGGGGTTGCTGCAGGGCGATCGTCAGCAGTGGGCGTCATACTGGCACAGCTTGTCACAGGATCTCGACCCCTTTGCCCCCGCGGATGAAAATCGTCTGGCGGAGATCGCTGCTGCCTGGACTGATTATCTGCATCAGTGCAAAACCGAGGGATTGCACTTTATCCAGCCAGGTCGCTTTGTGCTGCCGGGCGATATGGCAGGCGCCCCGGCGCTGCAATTCTTCCCGTGGCCACAGGTCGATGAGATTCACGCCAGCAAGCTATTGCAGGCTCCTGCAGGCAGTAACTTTGCCGTGCTGCAACAACGTTTTAACTACTACTGCCAGCACGTGGTGAAAGGTTTCTATAAAAATTATTTTCTGCGCTTTGACCGCCAGATTGTGCTGGTGGATTGTCTGCAACCGTTAAACAGCGGACCGCAGGCGTTCAATGATATGCGTCTGGCGTTAACCCAATTGATGCAGAGCTTCCATTACGGGCAGCGCACGCTATTCCGTCGTCTGTTTTCCCCGGTCATCGACAAACTCTTGTTTGCTGCCACCAAAGCTGACCATATCACGGCCGATCAGCACGCCAATATGGTGTCTCTGTTACAACAGTTGGTTCAGGATGCCTGGCAAAACGCGGCGTTTGAAGGGATCAGCATGGATTGTCTTGGGCTGGCGTCAGTGCAGGCCACCGAAAGTGGGCTGGTGGATCATCGTGGTGAAAAGCTGCCCGCGCTGCGCGGTCATCGTCTTCATGACGGCGAAGCGCTGACCTTCTATCCCGGCGAAGTGCCGCCACGTTTGCCCGGACATCAGTTCTGGCAACAGCAAGGATTTCAGTTTGAACAGTTCCGGCCGCAGCAGTTTGATGTCGATCGGCCGCTGCCGCACATTCGCATGGATGCCGCGCTGGAATTTTTACTTGGAGATAAATTGCGATGAGCGACGAAACCCCTTTAAAACCGCGCATTGATTTTGCACGACCGCTCGAAGCGGAGGCGCAGCAACCGCTGCGGGCGGCACACACTTTCAGTGAGGAAAGCGAGGGCGCGTTTCATGCTACCCAAGAGTCGGAGCCGCTGGCAGAGGGCGAAGGTGAAAAAGTGGTTGAGGCCGCGCTGCGCCCCAAACGCAGTTTATGGCGCAAGTTGGTAGGTGCGGGTCTGGGGATTTTTGGCATCAGCGTAGTCGCGCAGGGCGCTCAGTGGATGCATGATGCCTGGATCACGCGCGATTGGTTTTCGCTCGGCACCGGTGTGGCAGGAAGTCTGATTGTGGTCGCCGGAGCCGGGGCATTGATCGGCGAATGGCGTCGACTTTACCGGCTGCGCCAGCGAGCAGAAGAAAGGGATATTGGACGAGAGTTGCTACACAGCCACGGTATCGGTAAAGGGCGCGCTTTTTGCGAAAAGCTGGCCCAACAGGCGCAGCTCGATCAGGCGCATCCGGCACTGCAGCGCTGGCATGCGGCGCTGCATGAAACCCACAATGACCGTGAAATCGTGATGCTTTACGCGCAACTGGTGCAACCGGTGCTGGATCGTCAGGCGCATCGTGAGATCAGCCGCCACGCTGCGGAATCCACGTTGATGATTGCGGTGAGTCCACTGGCGCTGGTGGATATGGCATTTATCGCCTGGCGCAACCTGCGACTGGTCAATCGCATTGCGGCTATTTATGGCATCGAGTTGGGGTACTTCAGCCGCATCCGCCTGTTTCGTTTAGTGTTGCTGAATATGGCCTTTGCCGGCGCCTCAGAGTTGGTGCGTGAAGTGGGGATGGATTGGATGTCGCAAGACATCGCCGCACGGCTCTCAGCCCGCGCCGCTCAGGGCATTGGCGCCGGTTTGCTGACCGCACGTCTGGGTATCAAAGCCATGGAACTGTGTCGCCCGCTGCCATGGCTGGAAGATGATAAGCCGCGTCTCGGAAATTTCCGTCGGGAACTATTGGTTCAGTTAAAAGAATCCCTGTCTAAGAGTGGGGGTGAAGCAGGGCAGACTGCTAAATAATGTCCTGTTGCTCACCTTTCACGCTGTCAATCAGGTGGAAGGTGAAATTATCTTTGTTAAATGTGATATTTGGCGGGATTATTGTGGGTTGTTCCGCTACACTTCTTCGCGTCACCTGCCTCAAGCTGTCAACTTTTCATGACAGGCCTCTTCTGAGGCGCTGCAAGTTAGCGTATTATCTCTAAAATCAAAACCTGACTAAGGCTCATCGCAATGCGTTTGGAAGTTTTCTGCCAGGACCGCATCGGTCTGGCGCGCGAGCTACTCGACCTGCTGGTTGCGCGCAACATCGACCTGCGCGGTATTGAAATTGCGCCACTCGGTCGCATCTATCTCAACTTTTCTGCCCTTGAATTCGAACCCTTCAGTACGCTGATGGCGGAAATCCGTCGTACACCGGGCGTAACAGATGTGCGCACCGTAAGCTACATGCCCTCTGAACGTGAACATCGCGCGTTGAGTGCACTGCTGATTGCTATGCCGGAGCCGGTGTTCTCTATCGACCTTAAATGCAAGGTGGAACTCGCCAACCCGGCAGCGCAGAACCTGTTTAATCTCGATGAACAGAAGCTGCGTAATCAGAACGCCGCAACCCTGATCACCGGTTTCAATTTCCAGCGCTGGATCGAGAATGAGCGTGTGGAAGCCCAGGCACATCACGTTGTTATTCAGGGACGTGATTTCCTGATGGAAGCCCGACCGATTTATCTGGCAGAAGAAGAGGGGCAGAGCGATCAGCCCGTCGGCGCAATGATCACGCTGAAATCCACCGCCCGCATGGGCCGCCAGCTGCAAAATCTCACCGTGACGGATGAGTCGGAATTTGACCACATCGTGGCAGTGACGCCGAAAATGCGTCAGGTGATCGATCAGGCACGTAAACTGGCGATGCATGATGCGCCGCTGCTGATTGTCGGCGATACCGGCACCGGCAAAGATATGCTGGCACGCGCCTGCCATCTGCGCAGCGCACGCGGTAAAAAACCCTTCCTGGCCCTTAATTGTGCGTCTCTGCCGGATGATGTGGCCGAGAGCGAGCTTTTTGGTCACGCGGCGGGCGCTTATCCGAACGCGCTGGAAGGCAAGAAAGGCTTCTTTGAACAGGCCAACGGCGGCTCGGTGCTGCTGGATGAGATTGGTGAGATGTCACCGCGCATGCAGACAAAACTGCTGCGCTTCCTCAACGATGGGACTTTCCGTCGCGTGGGTGAAGAACATGAAGTGCATGTGGATGTGCGCGTCATTTGTGCCACGCAGAAGAACCTGATCGAGCTGGTGCAACGGGGTGAGTTCCGTGAAGACCTGTTTTACCGCCTTAATGTACTGACGCTCAATTTGCCGCCGTTGCGAGAGCGTCCGCTGGACATCCTGCCGCTGACGGAGATGTTTGTGGCGCGCTTTGCCGATGAGCAGGGGCTGCCGCGTCCGCGTTTGTCACCGCAGCTCGCGCCGTTCCTGACGCGCTATAACTGGCCAGGTAATGTGCGGCAGCTGAAAAATGCGCTGTATCGCGCACTGACGCAACTGGAAGGCTACGAGTTGCGTCCTCAGGACATCATTCTGCCTGAGCAGGCATTAGATGTGACGTTGGGCGAAGAAGCGATGGAAGGTTCGCTGGATGAGATCACCAGCCGTTTCGAGCGTTCGGTGCTGACGCGTCTCTATTTGTCTTATCCCAGCACGCGCAAACTGGCAAAACGCCTGGGGGTGTCGCATACCGCGATAGCCAACAAATTGCGCGAATACGGTTTAGGGCAAAAACGTGGCGAAAGTGAATGACCTGCTAGCGCATAGCTCGCAGCGATAAAAAAGGGCGCACTTCACAAAGTGCGCCCTTATCACATCATCTTAATACTTACTTCAGTGCAGCCAGTGCCGCATCATAGTTTGGCTCTTCGGTGATTTCGTTCACCAATTCGCTATAAATCACTTTGTCGTTTTCATCCAGCACCACCACAGCACGTGCAGTCAGGCCTTTCAGTGGGCCATCAGCGATTGCCACACCGTAATCTTCTTTAAATTCTGCACCGCGCAGCGCTGACAGGGTCACGACGTTGCTCACGTTTTCTGCACCGCAGAAACGAGACTGGGCAAACGGCAGATCGGCAGAGATGCAGAGCACCACAGTGTTGTCGGATTCGCCGGAACGCTCGTTGAACTTGCGCACTGATGCCGCGCAGACGCCGGTATCAATACTTGGGAAAATGTTCAGAACTTTGCGTTTACCTGCATACTGAGAAAGGGAGACGTCACTCAGGTCCTTTGCGACCAGACTAAAAGCTTTAGCCTGTTCGCCAGCCTGCGGGAAGTGACCTGCAACCGGGACCGGATTACCCTGAAAGTGAACATTCTGAGACATACGATTTCCTTTTAGCGATGAAAAAGTCTGGCATTAAGCCTGCCAGAGCAGATATAGCGTTTGTTTATGACATAATTTTGAAGGGTTTACGAGCGCATTTCGTCGCGATAGCAGAAGCACATCGCAATTAAGCCACGGATTTAAGGAGAATTAATGAGAACAGTGAAGAGTTATCCAGAGGCCTGGCCGTTGCATTCGCCGTTTGTTATTTCACGCGGGAGCAGGACGGAAGCGCATGTTGTAGTGGTCGAGATTGAACAGGATGGTCTGAAAGGCGTGGGTGAAGCCACGCCTTACGCACGCTATGGCGAAAGTGAAGACTCGGTGCTGCAACAAATCGCCACGCTGTTGCCCGCTATTCAGGACGGTATGACACGTGGCGAATTGCAACAGGCATTAGCGGCGGGTTCCGCGCGTAATGCCCTCGATTGCGCCTTATGGGATCTGGAACGCCAGCAACAGAATAAAAGTTTGCAGGCGATGTGTTGTGTTGAGTTGGCAGAGGAAATCATCACTGCACATACGGTGAGTATCGATACGCCGGAAGCGATGGCCAGCAGCGCGTTAGCCTTGTGGCAGCATGGTGCGCGTTTGCTGAAGATCAAACTCGATCATCATTTAATCAGTGAGCGCCTGGTGGCAATTCGCACTGCCGTACCAGAAGCGACGCTGATTGTGGATGCCAATGAATCCTGGCAGGCCGAAGGGCTGGCGGCGCGCTGCCAGTTACTGGCAGACCTGAACGTCGCGATGCTGGAGCAACCGCTTCCGGCGGCGGAAGATGCTGCGCTGGCAAACTTTGTGCACCCACTTCCCATCTGCGCAGATGAAAGCTGCCACACACGGGAGAATCTGGCGCAGCTGAAAGGGCGCTATGAGATGGTCAATATCAAGCTGGATAAAACCGGAGGATTGACCGAGGCGCTGGCGTTGGCTACCGCGGCGCGTCAGCAGGGTTTTACGGTGATGTTAGGCTGTATGTTATGCACCTCACGGGCGATTCGCGCCGCGCTGCCGCTCACGCCACTGGCAAAATTCGCCGATCTTGACGGCCCAACCTGGCTGGCTGCGGATGTTGAGCCGTCGCTGCATTTCTCACACGGCGTGCTTAAACCTGCGGCTGCCAGCGAAGCAGGTTAATCATCGCATCAAGATAAACCTCGGTGGCTTCATCTACCGAAATAGGCGGCATCTCGGCGGTTATGCACAACAAGCCGAGATCGTCGCACCAGCTGCCAAAGGATCCCGGCGTGGCATAGCCCACGCTACTCACCACCGGTAATTGCGTTTGTTCAGCCAGCCACTGCGCGAGGTGACTGTGGTGTGGATCATCAATACAAGCCAGTGGCTCATGCCAGGACACCACCCAACGCGGCTTAATCTGATGAATCAACTGGCAGAGTGCGCGTGTTTCCGGTTCAGAAGCGGGGCTGCTGCCCGTCGACAGCACCACATCACGTTCGTCCGCTGCGCTGTTCCAGCGATAGACCGTGTCGCCATTTTGCCAGTTGGCGGCCGGGAAATTGCGGTTGAGATCGACCCCGTTCGCATTGGCACGCAGCCCCAACTGGCAACCATCCGGATTCACCGCCAGCACCACATGATGACGGCGCAGTGGCTCCGGCAGCGTGCGCATTGCACCGGATAGCGTCGCGACGGCGGCATTTTCATCACCGTGCGTGCCGGCAATGATCAACCCACTGTCGGCATCGGCCGCCGGGGCCGGGAACCACAGCAGCGGTGCACCGAGCACCGATTGTCCATATTGTTGCCAGACCGCGTCGAGTTTGCCGCGCAGCGGGCGGGGATGATGTGACGACATGACATTCCTCTCTGAAATCGTGCAATGAGCGCCAGGATGGCCAGGCGCTTCAGGATTAAAAATGTGACCGACAATTCAGCCTCAACATAACGGTAAACAGCAGACAGGGAAATAGCTATATATCAATCAGCAATTTGCGATAGAGTCACCAAAGACGCTGGCGACGCAGACCTCTTCGCAGTCGCCATTTTTTTGGGTAAAGGAGTGGTGATGAAATTAACTTTCCGCAAGACGCTGGCCGCCGTAATGATTGCTGGTGTTTTCTCACCGGTGTTTGCCGCTAATGTGCCAGCGGGCGCACAGTTAGCGCCAACACAGGAAATTGTTCGCCATATTAAAGACGAACCTGCTTCGCTGGATCCAATGAAAGCCGTGGGTCTGCCAGAAATTCAGGTCATGCGTGATCTGTTCGAAGGGCTGACCAATCAGGACGCACACGGAAAAATCGTGCCGGGCGTGGCCGAAAGCTGGCACAGCAACGACAACAAAACCTGGATTTTCACGCTGCGTAAAGATGCGCGCTGGTCAAATGGCGAACCGGTGACAGCGCAGGACTTCGTCTACAGCTGGCAGCGCCTGGTGGAGCCGAAAAACAGTTCTCCCTTTGCATGGTTTGCCGCGCTGAGCGGCATCGAAAACGCGGATGCCATTACCAAAGGGCAGATGAGTGCCGATAAGCTGGGCGTGACAGCCACTGATGCTAATCATCTTAAGGTGACATTGTCACGTCCTGTGCCATGGTTCCCGAGCATGGTCGCGAATGCCGCGATGTATCCCGTCCCGCAAAAGGTGATTGAGCAAAACCCTGATAGCTGGACGGCCCCGGGAAAACTGGTGGGCAACGGCGCCTATCAATTGCAGGACCGCGTGGTGAACGAAAAAATCGTGTTGGTGCGTAATCAACACTACTGGGATAATAGCCACTCTGTCCTGACCAAAGTGACCTTCATCCCTATTAACGAAGAGTCCAGCGCCACCAAGCGTTACCGCGCGGGCGATATCGATATCACCGAATCCTTCCCGAAAAATATGTATGCGCTGCTGAAAAAAGAGCTGCCAGGCCAGGTGTATACGCCGGATCAGTTGGGCACCTATTACTACGCCTTTAACACGGAAAAGGGCCCGACCGCAGATGTGCGCGTGCGTAAAGCGCTGTCATGGAGTATCGATCGCCGCATCATCGCCGAGAAAGTGTTAGGAACGGGGGAGAAACCGGCCTGGCACTTTACACCGGACGTCACCGCAGGGTTTACGCCACAGCAAAGTTATCTGCAACAGCACAGCCAGCAGGAGTTGAACGCACAGGCAAAAGCGCTGCTGACCTCCGCTGGCTACGGTCCCGGCAAACCCTTGCATTTGACGCTGCTGTATAACACCTCGGAAAGCCATCAGAAGATCGCCATCGCCGTGGCGTCAATGTGGAAAAAGAACCTTGGAGTGGACGTTACGCTGCAAAACCAGGAGTGGAAAACCTACATCGACAGCCGCAACAGCGGTAACTTTGACGTGATTCGTGCGTCATGGGTCGGGGATTACAATGAACCTTCCACGTTCCTGAGTTTGCTGACTTCAACGCACACCGGCAATATCGCCCGTTTCCACAGCGCGGATTATGATGCGGTGCTGACCAAAGCCAGCATGGAAACCAGCGTGGCTGCACGCAATACCGACTACAACAAAGCGGAGCAGATCATTGCCGATCAGGCGCCGATCGCCCCGATCTATCAATATACCAACGGGCGCTTGATCAAACCGTGGGTCAAAGGTTATCCGATCACCAATCCCGAAGATGTCGCATACAGCCGCGAACTGTGGATCGAAAAGCACTGATTTAACGACGCTAATCAGCAGAGTGGCGTGATGGTGTGCGTCTCCTTAACCGGTGCAACGGATTAGGGAGGCGCATCCAGTGACGTTGTTGCCGCTCTCGCTTTCAGCGGATGCTCACCTCTGCCTTGTCATCTTTGCTCACAGCCTGATGATTGCAACTCGTCGCCGCCACGCTAGACTGTATCGTATTGATTTTGATAGTGAGGCGAGTCAGTGAACGTCATTGAAGGAAAAGCGCTAAAAGTATCGGATGCGATTATCTCCTGCCAGCTGGACGGCAAAGGCGGGATGATTCCGATTGAAGATAAAGATGTGATCAACTGTGAGCGCCCGTGCTGGTTGCATCTGAACTACACGCAACGGCAAAGTGCCGAGTGGCTGCAAAATACCCCCTTGATCCCCGATTCCGTGCGTGATGCGCTCGCGGGCGACAGCATGCGTCCACGTGTCACTCGCTTAGGCGATGGCTTTATGATTGTGCTGCGCAGCGTGAACCACAATGCCGATTCACGCCCCGATCAACTCGTCGCCATGCGCGTGTTTATCAACGATAAAGTGATTGTTTCCACGCGCCGGAGAAAGGTGTATGCCATTGATGAAGTGCTGGCCGATTTGCAAAACGGTAACGGCCCGGTGGATGGCGGCAGCTGGTTAGTGGATGTCTGCGATGCGCTGACCGATCACGCCAGCGAATTTATCGAAGAGATGCACGACAAAATCATCGAGCTGGAAGATGCGCTGATGGATCAACAGGTCCCGGCGCGCGGTGAGCTAGCGCTGCTGCGTAAGCAACTGATTGTGATGCGTCGTTATATGGCGCCGCAGCGTGATGTTTATGCCCGTCTGGCGAGTGAAAAACTGCCATGGATGAATGATGACGATCGCCGTCGTATGCAGGACGTTGCCGATCGTCTGGGACGCGGCCTGGATGACCTCAATGCAGGCGTAGCGCGAACGGGGATACTGGCCGATGAAGTGGCGTCTTTGCTGGCAGAATCAATGAACCGCCGCACCTATACCATGTCGCTGATGGCGATGATTTTCCTGCCTGCGACATTCCTGACAGGATTGTTTGGCGTCAACCTTGGCGGTATTCCGGGTGGTAGTTGGCCGCTGGGCTTTACCGCGTTCTGCGTACTACTGCTGGTGATGGTGGTGGGCGTGGCGATATGGCTCAAACGACGCAACTGGTTGTAATGTAAGGCTCAGGTTATAAGCGTTAACCCGCTGTTAAATAAAGTGCTGCAAGCAAAAAAGCGGAAAAAACCTGATCGATATCAATAAGTGGATCGCCTAACAGGGGCAAACTCTCTCTCGCAGGTGAATGCAACGTCAAGCGATGGGCGTTGCGCTCCATATTGTCTTACTTCCTTTTTTAGAATTACTGCATAGCACATTTGATTCGTACAACGCCGGCTAATCCGCCGGCTTTTTTTTGCCCGCTTGGCTTGGCCGCGCTTCATTACCTATGCTTTAAGGACATTCAGCAATAAGGAGCAGGGCATGCAAGAACTCATTGCGAGCGATCCCATTCCAACCGATCCGCCACCGATTCCAGAACCGATTCCTCATCCGCAGCCGATTCCGGAACCTGATCCTCCCTACGACCCCGAGTTTCCACCTATCACCGATCCGCCACCCCATCGGTAACAAAAAAGGCGCAGAGCCGAAGCGCTGCGCCTGTTTTTAATTCGTCTGTCAATTACTTAATTTCTAATACATCCAGACGAACGCTCATTTCCGGCGCGTCTTCTTCGTCCGGCTGCCAGCCCGCAGGTTTCACCGGCAGTGTTTCGCGATCAAAGCCAATATCGCCGCCGTCGACCACTTCATCGCCGTGCTGGATGCCTTTAAAGTCGAACAAATTAATGTCCGCCATGTGCGAAGGCACAATGTTCTGCATCGCACTGAACATGGTTTCGATACGGCCAGGATAGCGTTTATCCCAGTCACGCAGCATATCCGCAACGACCTGACGCTGGAGGTTCGGTTGTGAACCGCACAGATTGCAGGGAATGATCGGATACTGGCGCGCTTCAGCAAAGCGGATGATGTCTTTTTCGCGGCAATAGGCCAGCGGACGGATGACAATATGTTTGCCATCATCACTCATCAGTTTTGGTGGCATGCCTTTCATTTTGCCGCCGTAGAACATGTTCAGGAACAGGGTCTGCAGGATATCGTCGCGATGATGGCCTAGCGCAATCTTGGTACAACCCAGTTCAGTGGCGGTGCGGTAAAGAATCCCGCGACGCAGTCGTGAACAGAGCGAACAGGTGGTCTTGCCTTCCGGAATTTTCTCTTTAACGATCGAGTAAGTGTCTTCATCAACGATTTTATACTCAACACCCTGTTCTTCCAGATACGCGGGCAGAATATGCGCCGGGAATCCTGGCTGTTTCTGGTCGAGATTAACCGCTACCAGTGAGAAGTTAACCGGCGCGCTCTTCTGCAAATTGCGCAAAATTTCCAGCATGGTATAGCTGTCTTTACCGCCAGACAGGCAGACCATGATGCGATCGCCTTCTTCAATCATGTTGAAATCAGCAATGGCCTCACCCACGTTGCGACGCAGACGCTTCTGAAGCTTGTTGAGATTGTATTGTTCTTTCTTTGTTACTTCTTGATTTTCTTGCATTATTAACTGTCTCAGAAAACAAAAGGGGCATGCAATGGGCAAGTCATTTCAGATCGCCAGTTTGCTGTTGAGCATATCTACCTGCTCGCCATTCATCTCTTCAATCCATGTCGCGTAGATTTTACACACCATCTGCGCGTTCTCATGTCCCATCTGATTCGCTATGAAAGACGGGTTTACGCCTGCCGTCAAAAGCCAGCAGGCAAAAGTATGTCGCGTATGGTACGGATTACGGCGACGAATTCCAGTTCCAATCTGATTATTAATATGAATTTTCAATGTCCGGCTCTGGAGCTGTTTTGGCGTTGAGCTTAAAAAGCAATCTTTCTGCCTCTGCTAAACTTTTGTCTGAAAACATGAAAATACACGATTAAAAGGATAGACAATGGCAAACGCAGAGCTGATCCCAAATAAAGGTTCGGATAAGATCGAACATAAACTTGTTCTACAGAGTGGGGCAGCATGGAATAAGCAGTCTTATGAAGCGTATCCCAAAGGCAAGCCACTCATATCGGTTATGCGTATGTCTCTACCTCCTGATACCGAACTGCCCTGGCATACACATGCCATACCTAACACGGCCTACGTTCTGTCGGGACAGTTGACGATTGAAAACAAGAATACAGGCGTCACATATCGCGCTAAAGCGGGTGAGGCGATTAATGAAACGGTAAATAGCGCACATCGCGGGTATACGTCCGAACTGGGGGCTGAACTGGTAATTTTTTACGCAGGAGTTGAAGGTCAGGAGCTTTAAGAACCTCTGCCTGGAGAGAAACCTGAATATTAGGCCCTGATTTAAAAGACCACAGTATTCAGAATGTTATCCTACATTTTGGTGAGGGTTGTGTTGCACCGACCCGTCGAACTCATTTCATATTCGAACGTGCCGGGCATCACACCAGAACATAACAGTGCTGTTAATTCACTAAGCACCAGTTGCTATAGGCGTACCCTGATGGAAAACCAGAGACCACTGGCCCTCTTTCGAAATTAGCCAGTAAGAGGAACGTAATGCGGGTCGGCTCCCGTCAGCATCAGACGTATGGTAAAGAAGTATTACGCAACTTTCACTTATTTCGATTAGCCGGAAATTGCTGCTTATGATTGGACTTGAAGTTTTCTCGCTCTTCAGCGACATGATCGTGTCTGAGCGATCGACCATCATGCCTGAACGTGTAATCTCCAGGAATTCAGGATGAAGAAGATGCTCGAGCCAATTCCGGTCGTTGCGTTTTTCACCGTGAAGGCTGCATTCAAGCAACATGAGCTTTTCAAGGAGCATTGTAATTGACCTCTAATGATTTGGCAGGACGTTTTTTTGAATTGAGAGGGTGCCAATGAGTTATGGCGCCGCTCACTGGGCAGAAAAGTACTACTCTTTGTAGAAGTTATCATAATTTTAACTGGAGAGTATGTATGGAAAATATACCGACGCGCGCGCCAAGCAGGGGCATAAACCATGTAGGGCTTACCGTTCCTGACCTGCAAAAGGCAACTGAATTTTTACAGAAGGCGCTGGACGCGAGGTTTGTCTATGACGGCCTAACAGACCATGATCATCCACGACAGGGGGCAGATACAGAGAAACAATTAGGCCTAAGTTCTGGGTCAATGATTATCAAGCAGCGCTTGTTACGGATTGGTAATGGTCCAAATCTTGAGCTTTTTGAGATAAAAAGTGAAGAACAGGAGCAACCTTTAAGGCTGCAGGATATTGGCTGGAATCACATCTCTCTTTACGTGGACGATATAAATTATGCGGTGGAAAGGGTCAGAGCAGCGGGAGGAAGGCTTCTTTCAGAAATACATGGGAACTCCCGTCATGAAGATACAGAAAATAATGCCAGCGTATACTTTCAGGCTCCGTGGGGCAGCCTGATTGAACTTCAATCAATACCGAATGGTTACTATTATCCCGATGATAGCGAAGCAGAGACATGGATACCTACACCGTAGTTATCATCTCAGGTAAGGGTGCTTGACTAAACCGGCTCCCACTCCCGCAGTTCGTGTCTGAAAACTAGCAAACACTTAACCATAGCTGGCTTATGCACTGCGTCAGCTATGTAGTCAGCCCCTCTTTCTCTCACCATCAGATGTCTCTTCTGAGTTATTCTCAGATTAAACAGACTATTGACTCACTTTCCCAGAACCGGTAATTAAAGTGAAGACTGGATTTCTTTCACAGAACTTTAGTACCAATAAGGGAATATTAAGTACGAGGAGGGGCAGTTAACCTTGCATTGCTATTACAACGCGTTATTAACTTGCTTTTGCTTATGCTAGTTAAGACTTTATTAGGGTAGTCACCTCATCATTAATGATGCCAGGCATTTATTTAAGTTGTTTACATATGAGTTGAGAGGTTTCGGTCCCTTAACGTCATAAATGATTGTTATAAAATAGAAAGATCTCAATTACCGCCTATCTACCATTATTATAAATAAATGATGACATTGTTACATGCAACAATAATAATTCATATATTTCACCTATTTAAAGAAATTAAGAAAAGTTCCTTCATGAGTTGCATCTTTAAATAGGCGTAACCTATCGGGTAAATAATATAATTAGGGAGGTTAATGCTATAATAATAGTGTAGTTAATAATGTTCTTTAATTTATTAAGCGAGGTGTAAACGTGTTGTACAGCGAAGACATGACCGGTCACGCAATTATTGGTGAAGCAGCAGTCAATCTAGCCGTGCGTGACCAGGATATAACCGTCGATGCGCTTATCTCAGAATTGGCCGCGATGCTTAAGGCGGACAGTATTCACTCGAGAGACCAGGCAATCAGGGGAGCCATTAAGTGGTTGCGAGGACACCGTAGTATGAGCGCTAAATCAACTGGCGAAGATAGCTGGCTTTTACCAGATGCAGGCCATTCAGGCACTACATCGCAGGAAAGTACCATCCGCTTGATGGCAGATGACGATGACTTAAGATAACTACACACTGTGGCGGCAGGTACGGTTATGCCTGTCGCTTTCGTAAGTGTCAGTGCCAGGATTTTACTTACCCATATAGCCGCTTATTCTGAATCTGTGCTTGCTGGTTCCGCAATACATTTACTGCCATATACTTAACCTTAGCGGCAGTATTTGTGACTGCAAGGCTATAATCTTTAACTTTTTATCCAGACAATGCGTAATTTAAACCAACGCGAATCGCGCGAGCATTCAGGGATCATCACAGCATGAGAGAAACCAATACGGTTGCACACATACAGGCATGCCTTATGGTTAAAGGTGACCGTTATGCATTACAGAAAGAAGCGCTGGATAACATGATCCGCAGCCTAATTTACATAGGGGTACCGGTGAATAACAGAACCATTATGCGGCGTATCATGAATCAGCTCTTGGTTGAAACTAACGCCGAAAGGCAGGAAACTCTGCGCGTCCTGCTCCAATTGGTCGTGAGATTTACGCCGGACGATCCCGGTGTCTGAAAGCGGCTGGCGCCGCATAATTTCAATTGAGTTTTTTTGCCAGTAACCTGATGGCCCGCTCACAGGAGTCGCGCGTTATTTTGTCCGGGGTGGACTCCTTCAGGCGCCAGAGGGCAGCGATGAGTTCATGCACATGTACGGCCCCGTTTGGACGCAGAAGTTGTTTCAGCGCGACCGCCACAGCCTGATGCATAAGATCATCTATTTCATTTCCGTTTTTCAGATGCGCTCCGCTTATTGGGGATATATACAGTATATCGCGATAAGCGGTGCTGATAAACATGCGGGAAAAAAACAGCCTGATGGCAGTTCAATTAGTAAGGGGATATACGGTCAGGTGGAATATCATGATTGCCGCCAGGTGCTTCGTCTTCATGACCTGGCAGCGGTATGGCGACATCATGAATACAATGTTCTGACATGATTATTCCCGTCATCTTTAAATACACGACATTAAGTTTAGCTGCGTTACTTTACCGAGCGTGAATCATTATCGGGAATGTGACTTAGGATTAAAAGAGTTCAACGCGCATGAAGTGTGAGCGAAGAGTCCCGCGTATCGGACATACTGTCATCGATGCACAAACGACAGATGGAGGCCCATACATTCAGACGTTGCGATGCAATCTGATAGGCGTGCCTATAGGTGAGCGCAGACCCCAGAAATTGACGCTCCGGATGATCTTCCAGGCATACGCATCCTCTGGCGTGTAACTGGTAATGCTGTCCTGCATTGAGAAGGTAATAAAACTGGGGCATACGTTTTTCCTTCCGGTTAAAAGAGATACTGTATGCTGGGATGTCAGGTAGTTAAATTCATTTTTTAAAGCGATATAAGTCGGAACTACCGGAGGGTGTCGTCCTTGACAGGTTCTCCGGCCGGTGCACGCCTTGGCGAGACCGGTGAGGTCATCTTCATCGTCGTCTTCCGGCCAGAGCCGGACTACGTCCTTTGGCGTCAGTTCTTCTCGTCGTTCAGGTCTGCAGAAGTCTGCAGGTACGGCAGATACCGGACGGCCTGATCAGGCTCATGGAAGCTTTTCAGCCAAGTTCTGGCTTCCGATATTTCCGTGAGCCGTTTATCGCTGCCGCCGGCTTGTGCCATGCTTCCAAGCTCAGCAATAAGCGATTGTACGCTTATCTCTTTTTCACCCAGCGCAAGGCTCAATGCCGCTTCGCCAATAATGACGTGCCCTTTCCCGTCGTGATGATTAGACAAATTAACTACCTCCATTTCACGTTGATGACAGCCTCACGTCACACTGTAGTCGCAGATGGTGAAAGTGCCCGTAGGTAATTCTGAAAAAAGCTATATTCGTAATAATTTGTATCAATTGCTGAGTTTATTGGACCCTTCATGCAAAAAATCTACTTACGTAATCCACTAAGAATTAACCGTGGCCTGATGAATTGATTCGCTGATAATTAAATCAGGCTGTTCTGTCCATCAGATTTTGTCTGCATGAATGTGGGGGGTGTGCTGCCCGTAACCTTGAGTCTTTCGCGGCGCGCAGATTCAGTACTGTTGATTAGGATTTGAGGTAAACGCATGCCGGAGGCGCTCAAATCGAAAGATATTACTTTGTGTACATATGCTTTGCTGTTGTACGTACTGGCTTTGCGAAGCGCGGCACCCTCATGAATTAATGCCGGTGTTGAGGACAAACAGGCTTAATGATGTCTAGGTCGTTGAAGTCGCGGTGTGGTGAGGGTGACTACCGGTCCGGTTTGAGAATGGTCAGCCAACTGCTATGGTGCCTGTGACAATCTGCGGTAATATGGAGCCAGAAATGCTTACAACAATTATTTACCGAAGCCATCTCGCCGATGAGGTACCCATCAACATCCTGCCGGGTATGGTTGAGAAAGCCAGCCTGCTCAACGCACGGCATCAGGTCACGGGGATCCTGCTCTTTAACGGCACGCACTTCTTTCAGATTCTTGAGGGCCCGGAGGAGGGCGTGCAGGACATCTATGGTCGTATCTGCGCCGACCGGCGTCACCACAATGTGGTTGAGCTGATGCGCGACTATTCACCGTCGCGCCGCTTCGGCAACCATGGTATGGAGCTGTTTGACCTGCGCCGCCATGACAGCGGCAGTGTGCTGCAGGCGGTGCTTGACCGCGGCACGTCTAAATATCGTCTGACATACGACGATCGGGGCCTGCAGTTCTTACGCACCTTCGTGGAAGCCCGTGAGAAAGAAAACTACTTCGAGGTTTTGCCCGCTGACTACTGGGACTTTGTACCGGATGAGAACGGTCCTTCGTTCCCGGCTGTGGGCGTCACCTTCCTCCCGGTGGTTGATCCTCTGGGTCGTGAAGTCACAGCCATCGAGGCCATACCCGATGACGCCCCGGATGGACTAACCGGCGAAGCGCTGTATGCGTATAACCTAAGCGTCGTCACAGAGGCACTGAACAAGGCAGGCAGATCGTGTCCCGACGACATCATGTTATACGTCAGCATATTGCCCATGACGCTGGTTAACCTTCCAGATGCCGTCAGCCGGCTCATTAACGCAATTGACCGTGCTGAGCTGGTGCCGCAGCAAATAATACTCGGCGTCAGTGAAACAGAGGTTATCTCTCAGCTGGAATCATTCACTCAGGCGGTACGCCAACTGAAGCAAGCGGGTATCAGTATCTCTATCGACAACTTTGGTGACGGTTCGGCAGGACTGTCTCTGCTGGCGCACGTCCAGCCGGACCGCGTGCGCATCGGCGCAGCGATCGTGCGCAATATTCACCGCAGCGGTCCCCGTCAGGCGGTGGTACACGCGGTGCTTCGCTGTTGTTCAGCGCTGGAGATAAACGTCATTGCTGCGGGTATCGAACAGCCGGAGGAGTGGATGTGGCTGGAGGCAGCTGGTGTCACTGATTTCCAGGGTGCCCTGTTCACTGCAGAAGGCGCGGCTGTTGCCTGGCCGGAGACCCGAGAGGCTGTTTGAGATACAGGAAAGAAAAGGGCCCAAAGCGGGCCCAACAGGATTAGGAGGATGCGGTAAGGTTGGTTGCTGGCTGCTCTGCCATTACAGCCGGTATTTAAGCCTTTTCATACCGCAGAGTTCTGCCACGATTCGCTTTTTCAAGCCAGGTAATGAAATGCGTCATCATTGCGGACGCGTGTTGTGTATCGGGCGTGCGGTAAATAAGCAGCCGGCTTTTGGTCTGGTTTGTGCAGTCGATGGCATAAATCTCAATACCGGTATCACGTTGCTCGCTTTCAATTGCTGTGAAATGCATGCGAGGCCAGCGGTTTAACCTCAACATAAACTCACTAAGAATCATCTTTTTCGCCTTTGTTGTTTTAGAGTTGGAAGACTTTTTTCACTGGTCTGCCCAGCGTAGAACTGGTTGCGGACTCTGCAAGCTATCGGCACATTATTATTCGTAAAAATTTCGTAAAGGCAGCGGGTTAGAACACTTATCAGCACCGCAGATGTCTTTAGCATGAACCTGTGGTGCGTATCCGACAATCCGCTGGCAGGCTATCAGTGCAAGAGGGAATAACTGAGAGGGGAGTCAATAATGCTCAGTGAAGATCGTTTGAATCAAATCGCAGAAAATCCGGGCAACTATGAAGCGGAAGCTGTGGCCATGGCGCTGGAGATCCTACAGCTGCGGCGTATGCTGGGGGCGCCCTGGGCCGTGGTGCAACCGCTGGGCGAGCTTTACGTTGAGGACGGGAACGCGGCGATGATCTGGCCGGCAAGCCTGGCGGAGCGCGGCGACATCTGCCTGTACCGCCTGGATAAGCCTTCACAGGTGGCGGCAGCCTCATCGCCCGCAGCAAAGCAGCGCGTCCGCAGAAACAAATCACCGGCGCTGGAGTAAGCTACCTTCAGCACAACATCCCTAACGTGACCCGTATTAACACTGCCGTGTAAATGTTTTCTATAGGTATCCTTCCCGTTAATGTTCGGGCCAGCTGCGCTGTGGTAAGCTCTGCGCCCAAAACCTGCTGCCGGATAACCCCATGAAAAATGATTTTGAAGATAAAATGGCCGACATTATGCTTGGCGAGGCCGTCACGGCGCTGCTGGATGAGGACGTGGCCATTAGCTGGGCGGCACTGACGGATCGCTTACGGTCGGCCATTGAAACTGAAACCGACGAAGATCGGATTCGCGCAGGTCTGCGCGCTATTGAAGAAGTAAGGCGGGAAATGCGTATTCGCAACGGTGAAAAGACCGGAGGGAAAAGGGTCACAGGACTAACAGAGCAGAAGCTTCACTGACTGCCTAAGGGGCTGCGGTATCTGACACTGCCCCTTTCTGTTATACTGTACACTCATCCACCTTACGGACGGAGGTCATATGAATGATGACACCACCGCCGAAGATATCTACGCCGTTATTGGAACGGTCGTGGCTCGCCTTCTTAAGCCGGACCAGCACCTCTCTCTTCACGAGATTACCAGCGCCCTGCACAGCATGAGTGAATCAGTCGACAATGCCGGAATGCGCGTAAGCTGCGAACGCGCCATCAGGCTTCTGGCTGAGCAGATGCACTGACTTTCGGATTCCCCCTGTTCTGACATACACCCTGGCGCACTGACGGTGACGTGCCACACTAAGAAGTGTTGAACTTTTAAGCCGGGAGAAACCTGTGAAATTCTGGATTGCTGTAAGTCTTACCGCCGCCATCAGCTGCTCCGTGTGGGCTTCGCGGGGCGGATTTGATTCCCCAGCAGCAATGGCCGCCGCGCACGTCACGCAGCAGAATTAGTCTCAAAAACCTTCGTCGTCAGGCGTTTTGCCCACCACAATTTCCAGCACGCTGCGTAGTATGTCAAGCTCAACCACATCTGTCGTGCTCTCCAGCTCGGCGATCAGGTAAAGTATGATCGCTTTGCTGGTTACCTTTTTACCATGAATGACGATGTCGCGGATAACAGCGTCTAGCACGGCAGTTTCTGCGGCCAGCTTGTCGCCGCCGCTGCGAAAGTGCTGAATGATGCTTGCTTCTGTAGAGGTGTTTTGTTCATTAAGCTGCATAGTGTTATCCGTCAGGCCCTACGGGCTAAAGTGACCAGGCTCATAGCCTGAAAAAAACGGCTACCCCCTAGGTAGCCGCGTCCTGCGGGCGTCCTGCCGCTCTCCGGTAAATACGGAGATTCGTCCTGAGGTTAATCAGCGACTACTATTTCTTTGTGCTACTACTCGGTCCATTAAGGGCACCCAATGCCAGCACTGCTGCATCAAGGCCTTCCCGGGACTGTATAAATTCCGTCTGCACCTCACCCAGCGCCAGGACTATAGCTTCTCGCCTGTCCTTAGTAGTCTCACTGCTACCCATAGCCCTGAGCTGTCGAGCCACGCTATCTGCGCTAATTCCGTCATCGATGCTCAGCAGGGCTACCACGGCCTCACCCAGGACGACGTCGGCGAGGCGTTTTAAATCGTTATTTTTCATACCCGCATCTTCAGGTTAATGCCCTCCAGGCAGGGTGGCAGGACAACTATTCCGGGCGGTCCTGAATGCACGCTGCGGGCATCAACTGCTTACAGCGAAAAACTCAGCGTTCAAACAGCATGCCGATTAGTGTTTGATAATGACGCTCTTCTTCCTGATTCGCCGCCACTTCAAGGCGGCGCAGCAGTTTAGTACAGATAGCCTTACGGTTAAGGTTCTTGCCTGCGCGCAGGATTTCAACGACAATCTGTCCCAGCGTTTCCTGCTGGGTCGGCGCCGATGCTTTACTGAAGTAATGCGCAATATCGCTGGCGGAGTCCGGGAATTTCGTAACGTTCTGACGCATGGTGAACCTCTCAATGGTTAAAATGTAGTCGGCTCTGTCTGACGATAAAGTTATACAACCAAATCAAACTTGTACAGCAATTGTGTTGTTGTACAACTTTTCTTTTTGTGCAAAAAATGCTTACATCTATTATTCAGTAAGTTAGGTTGATACCTGTGCGCAAATAGTGAGTGAGTAATTCAATGGAATGGTTGTACAACAGGCTGGCTATTTAGTTAAGAGGTCAGGGAAGATGCCTACCCGGTTTGTCCCGGACAGGCTTAAACTATTCAGTGCACTGAGCTGCGGCCCGCTCCGGTGACCCATCTCAGCTCGTCCCGGTTACCCGGTAATGATTTAAACCCGCGAAGCCAGCGCTTTGCCCCTCTTATCTGCACGCAGCGCAAAGGATCTTTTTCAGCTGCGGCCATATCAGCCAGTTCCCGGATAAGTGAATTAACGGTAATATCCGTATTATTCATCGCCAGGTGAACCGCAGCCTCGCCAATAATCAGCTGGTTTCCGTTATGAAAATCTTCAGACATGTTCAGCTCACTCTCAGTCTCGTTACGGTGTTTCAGTGTAGTGGTTTAATGAAATCAAGTCCGCTTCCATATCATTATTTTCAGCGCATTATCCCCTCAGCCTGAAATAAAAGTTTCCGTCAGAAGATAAAAACAACCTGAATTCAGATGCCTGGCAGCTTATAGGGGTTAAGCATCGGAAAATACTGAATAATCCTTAAGTGTAAAATGAAATCGATTTCAGCTTAGGAATCGGGCTGAGAAGAGATTTAATCTCAAACGAGGATTTAACACATTACGAAAAGTTCTCCCCGGTCAGTCTGTGAGGTAACACTGTGAAAGTGCGAATCGGGCGGGTAAATCACGGAGTAAAACGTGAAGATTATTGTGCAGCAGAATCGAAAATATTTAGGAAATGTAAATTCCCTAATTGAGCACTCCGGGATGAAATATTACCTTCGGCGCGCGTCCGTAAAGCTTAATTAAATTCAGGTTTTGGACCCCGGGCGGCCACGCGTGCGCGGTCGGGACAGTTTTTAAAGTTGCCGTCACTGGCGGCGGCGCCTTTGCTGCTCGCTTCAGAGGCTAGTGACGGGTCGGCCGCAAAGTTTCCGGCACCACCGCGTCTTGATGTTGTCGTGATGTGTTCCTCAGTTAAAAGATGTCCTGTATTTCAGGCAGTTAAATTATGACCCGTCCGCACAGGACTACCCGCGTTCGGCACAATTTTTCAGAGAAATGACGGCGGACGCGTGTTACAGGACGGCTGAATCTGAAACGCGGGCCTAACAGCACTTGCGGCTTGCCATTTCATTGGGATGCGTCAGGATTTATGCGCGGAACGGCACGTGACAACCCTCCGGTGGAGAGCTGTTCTGCGGCCGTGCCGTTCCGCAACTGCGTCAGTTCTGCGCAGCGTTAGGGGCTGTGAGCTAATAACACCCGTCTCCGCAGATGACTTTAAGGCTCGACGCCCCCAGTAGAAGGCGGGTCAGTGGACTCAAAATGCCAGCCAGCTGCGCATCGGGTGCAGGCAGCCTGATTCACCTGTGCCGTCCCACTCGTACACGCGGTGCTTCGGGTCGCGCAGCGCACAGGCTACAATTCCCACCCACATCCCTTTTGCCGCGTTGGTCTGCGCGCTGTCGATAATGATGAACGATCAGTGATGCAGCAAATAGCAGAAAATCGTCGCGTCAGGCCGTACACCGCATTCTAATGCAGCGGCTGGCGTGTGCGTCATACCTCACCTGTATGCTGGCTTGCTACGGCGAGGTGTAGTCTTCAGTGTCATCCAGTCACCGCATAGACGGTTTCCAGCAAGGGCACCTGTGCGAACAGCCTGAACTGCCGTTCTGCTGCGTACTGCCATAGGGTGTAGCCGAACGGCATTAATAGGGCAGCGTAAAGGCTTTGCATCGCCGGCAAGAAATACCCGGGTATTGGCCCGGATAGTGTCTTTCGGATTGAGTAACTGACTGAAGATGTTATCGGGCAGGATAATGGGCATGCTGTCGTCCGCCGCTATTATGCTGATCAACGAGCTTCCCTTATAACCGAAGCGTTAATTTAACTTTATGAATTTAATGAAGTAATGCCAAATTTTGCTTAAAGAATTTAGCGCCGCCGGATTACTGCTGTACACGCGCCATTACATCGGTTATTTTGCGCCCGAACTTATTCACTCCACACGGGTATTTCATGCGACAGGACGGACTACCACCTGAAAAAGATGCCGGGCTCACCGGTTACTTTAGCCAGGTTACCCACCCCTGCCAGATTGCGCTGCTGGGCCGCATTACCGTTGAAATCCTGCGAAAGGAGCGCCGGCTGACGCGGACTGCTGTGTGCCTGAAACTGATAGCGCGGCTCGACGCGACCAGCGATGAAACCGAGGCGGCACACCTGATGGATCTGCTCAGGATGCTTTTTAATCGCTGAGTCTGGGGGCTGCCGACAGGGTGTTTGTATAGATAAGTTCGCCCAAAAAGGAGAGTGGCAACCGGAATGCCGTACAGTCCCGGCGCATAACAACAGTTCTAAGATGCCGGTTTCAAACACACCAGACTTCATCGCGACCGTTGGAAAGAATGAAATGGGCGTCCGACGTTTCCGACGGGTTAAAGCACCCTAGCGCCCGACAGGCGGT
Source organism: Pantoea sp. S61 (assembly GCF_016625145.1). Taxonomy (NCBI): domain Bacteria; kingdom Pseudomonadati; phylum Pseudomonadota; class Gammaproteobacteria; order Enterobacterales; family Erwiniaceae; genus Pantoea; species Pantoea sp. S61. The sequence continues at coordinate 302,568 of NZ_JACVUO010000003.1, read as the reverse complement.
AGTTAGGCTGAACCCGCCCAGCATCGGCAGCGGCCGCGGGCCGCCCGGCAACTCTTCCCCCCTCAGATACAGACCCTGTTCCTTCCAGAGCATGGCCACCTTCGTAGCGCAATCCCATTCTTCAATAATAGGTAATTTCCCTGATGCCTCCCGGTGACCCCAAAAGCCGCAATCCGAATCGCTTAAGCCCGTCAAATGCGTTTAGCGGGGCGCCTTAGTCAAACGGATTCACGATATTATGATCATCACACCCATGGCGACTTTGTTTTTGCAGTGAACGAGATTTCCCTACACGATCTGGTCGGCCAACATCTGCCGAAACCACGAAAATCAGACCTCAGTTTTCCGTTTATCTTAAAATTGACTTTGGCTTTGCGGTAAGGCGAAAAGCAGTCCATATTTTAAGCCAGCAAAAATGGAGAATGTATGAGCTGGATTGATTATGAAGTTGAAAAGCCCGCAGACGGTCAGGTAGTTGCAATATGTACGGATGAAGGGGTAGGTAGCGGAAAATATGAGGCATCATTTGAAAATTTTACCCATATTCTTATGCCGGGGGACGCTACATTCAGGCAATATCGCGTATCTCACTGGTTTCCTTTACCAGACAGCTATGGAGTGGGTAAAAAATAGCCACTTTTTAAGTGCAAAAAAAATCCCGGGACAATTCCCGGGAAAAAATTCAGCTTCCATTTCACCCCAAGCCGTAACAATTCCAAGCCCGATTAAGCTAGACCAAAATACTGGTTTGTCCAAAAAATATTTGTCCTGATTGGCATTTATCTTTAAAAGTAAGCGAGAGCACTCCATTCACATATTATTTGTATAATCCTCATATAGTCTGCATAAGAATCACCCTAATCTGCCGGGCCATAATCATTGCGGGCATTTAGATTATAAAAAATGGGTGTGGAATGAAGCAGTTATAGGGCTTAACTCTTTCAGGTAAAATTCACGATTCAGCGCTTATCAGAAGTGCGTCATAGACGCCGAGATTAGTGGGTTATGACTAGAGTTGGGATGTGCACAATAGTTTTTTAACCCTTTCAAAAAGGACTGTATGCTTACAACGAATGAGATTTTACACACTTATTAGAGTGGGTAGGGCAAGTGTTTAATACAAGTGATTGATTAAAAAAACACCATAAAGAAGAATAGGGGTGGATAGAATCAAAAAAATATTCTAAACATATAGTTAAACATATCGTGCCGGGTGAATACTCGTCAACGAGTTCATAAATATTACTATTCGCACCTGAGTGATTGATACAAATGAACGTTATTCCTATGTCTTACAGCACCAGTACGGTTTACCGTCGTTTTGAAATGCTTGGCAACATTGAGCATGAACCGGGTCATATGTGGATCCTGTTTGATGAGAAGCTCTATTTTTCTGCAGTCGTATGTTCTGTACCTACGATGCAGGGTAACGTCGCCCGGCACAAAATTATAGCAACGATGGATTGTACATGTGATCTGACAGGCAGGCTCACACTCGAACGCTATTGGCAGTCTGAAAAACTGTCCAGCGAAGTCGATCTTTCTGAACCAATCATCAGGGCTCTTTCAGAAAAGAAAGGTCTGTGGATGAAGCCAGTGAGCGCAGCCTGAATTACATCACTGAAGACTGGTTGCTCCTCGTTTTTACTAATCTACACTATTAGTCCCTAAACCCTAGCGTAGGTTAATTTTTTTGCATTCTAAAATTCGACATCTTCATCCTGAGATCCAAACAATATGAGAATGATCACCCATTAGCACATGAATCAGGATATAAATATGCTCATAATGGAAAAATCAAATTTTCGAACAGGTTAGTGTCACGACTTGCCCTCTAACTCAACTCTGGTAGTCTCTTACTCAACCAACAGCTAACGTCCGGCGTATCAGACCTGCTTAAAGCTCACTAAGACGAACCACCGCCAGATGCAAGTTAAAGTACTATCAGAATTTGATGGTACTTTAATGTATTGAATGCAGACCGGATCGTGAAAAAGATAAAAAACGGACACCATAGTCTGCATATCTCTTTTGCATATCGTGGGGTATGAGCACAATACTGACGCAGATTGCTGAAAACCATCTATTATTGAACAGTTAGAATCAACTTTTTTCAAAAAGAGGGATAAGTAATGAATAAAAAAGGCATAGGTTTCCTGTTAATTGCTTCAGCTTTCGCAGTTTCAGTTACGGGCTGTTCTTCAAATCAGGCTATTAAGACTACAGACGGTCGTACCATCGTGACAGATGGTAAGCCTCAAATCGACAGTGATACGGGCTTAGTATCTTACAAAGATGCCCAGTCAGGACGAACTGAACAAATCAACCGCGATAAAATCACCAACATGAGTGAATTAGATAATTGATAAGGAACAGTCTATGAAAAAAATCACTTTCTCAATGTTAGCCGCGCTTATCGCGCTGTCGGCTTTAACTGGCTGTACCCGGACAAGTTATGCCATTCATACTAATGATGGTAGAACAATTGTCAGCGATGGTAAGCCTAAAGAGACTGAAGCAGGATTGCTAGGTTACACTGATGCTAACGGCGTTAAGCAACAGATTAATAAGCAGGAAGTCAAAGAAGTATCAGAAATACCACATTAATCAAAAACACCGCCAGAAGTGGCGGTGTTTTTACATTCCAGGTTACAACGTTAAAGCACTTCTTAGGTTATAAAAAAATTAAGCCTTTCCGACAAAGGATTTAGTTCAAAGCTGAATAAGGTATTAATGTTGCTAAAGATGCTTTAAAGCAATGCATAGAGGAGATTTGTAGGAGTTAGCTCAACTGGAACTTGCTAAAGTTACTTAAAAAAGATTTGAAGTGAAACTAGCATTGTAATGTTAAGTTCAGATAATAATTTTTGTGGGCGAATACTAAATTTAATCAATTAAGCATTCATGTTTCGATTATTCAGTGGTTAAATAAGAGGTGGCTTTTGTTTGATTGGTGTAGGATGAATTTAATTAATCAATCGAAAATCTGTGAGGTATGTCAATTATTTAAAATTTAATTAAATATGACCTGATTTCAGTAAGGCCACTCTGGGCATATGAACTATAGTATATGAACTATTAATTAAGTTTCTTGGAGGTGAGATGAATATTCATTATCTTGATGAAAGCGATAAAAATAGTCAAAAGGTAGTGTTGCCCTCTACAGAAATTATGGTTGGTGAACTGGTGCATGAATTGCTACGTGAGCGCCGTTGTGTCAACAGACGTGCCATGATATCGCGACTATTGTTAAGGCTTGAAAATGTCACATGTCCAATGGAAGCAATATATTATGCAGAAATTCTTAATATGTTTGAGCAAAAATAGCTTGTTGTTATTCTCGATAGTTTTTAGTTAGTATGATTTCTGGAGACGTGTTTACGATAATCGGTACTACCTTACTGGTATTTAACTATTAAGGGGAGTGTATGACTATCTTTGAATACTTGATGAAATACATTGATCAATAACTTTTAACTGGACTTACGTTTTCCCTGACAGGTACTTTTAAACGCATTTTCAGCCAGACTAAGGTCATAATCATCCAGTATTTCTCTCCCGCGCGAAGTAAGTTTGTATCGCTTTTTTTCACGCATCCATTCATCGCCCAAAAGAAACTCAACAAGCCCCATATCTGACAACTCTTTTCTCACAACGGGTTTGACAGAAGAGGGGACTGATCCTCTCTCTTTGATTATTGATAACAATCTAAAGTGTTTCTGAGCAAGTTTCATATCAGCCATCCTTCGCAATAAATCCTTAATAATTTAACCAGTGCTTTGGTTACATGCAATGAAATTTTTCATTGTGTCGCACCTTCAAGCAACAAAGGAGGGTAAAAATAACAGCTATATGCAAACTCGAATTTTCATGCTGTTAAATAATATTTTAATTTCTTTTGTTCTTTCAGTCGTCAATCATAAGATTCAGTTAAAAAATACGAATTGTGTGATTAAGTTAAAATTATCTTGAAGTTTTTTACGACCAAGAAAAAACCCGCAATAGCGGGTTGAAAGCTGGATTTAAAAGTTGGTTTGATGACCGATCCTTAAAGTTTACTCATCCCCCTGGGGGGTGCTTAATTATCTGTATTAAGCGATAAAATTATAGTGCGCTTCGGTGATGAAAACGATTAGGATGAATCTCATAATCTCTCAAAATGAACATTAGCAACACTGTTAATGGAGTCACGCGCTGCTAAGTCGGAGCAGGCGCATTGTTAACTGGACTTGTGCTTTCAGTTCCTCAAGCGTCTGTGAAGCCATATGTCCAGTTCAGGATCAGATAGCGGCTTAGCAAAAAAATACCCCTGAGCCTGGTCGCAACCGAAATCACTAAGAAGAGTGGCTACTTCAGCGTCCTCTACACCCTCCGCGAGCACCGTATAATCAAGTTCTTTTAACATTTTGATAATACTGCGCGCTATGATGAGCGATGAGGCATCTTTGAGTACACCTGATATGAGTGAGCGATCAAGTTTTATTACATCTAGCGGCATACGTCGCAGGTAACTGATGTTACTGTAACCTGTCCCAAAATCATCCAGAGATATGTTAAACCCTTTTTCATAAAGTCTATGCAAGCCGGATAGTGCCTGTGCATTTTCAATAATTCGCTCAGTTTCAAGGCATTCAATTCCCAGTAGGTTATTAGGTAATCGGGCCTCAAGCATTTTCGATTCCAGTAGATCTGCAAAATTGCTTTTTGCGAAATCGTTCAGGCTGACGTTTATTGTGACGGGCAATTGAATATTTTGTCGATTGAGTCGCTTAAGGCAGGCTATCGTCGTGTCAATCACCCATTCTGTCATCTCATGCAGTAGGTCCGTTTGTTCAGCCATTGGTACAAATGCCGCGGGTGAGAGTTCACCTCTGACAGGATGTGTCCAACGTATCAGCGCCTCAAGGCCGACGGGCTGACCCGATTTGAGGCAAGTTTTAGGCTGATATACAAGGTACAGGCCCTTATCAAAACGTATTGCATCAGAAAGCTCATTCATAAGCGTAAAATCATTCGAACGTTTTATTTCTTCTGACTCTTTATAAATGACTGAAGGTAAGTTTTTATCGATCGCTTCCTCAAGTGCAGCCGAAGCACGGCGAACGACATCATAGGCTTTGGATGAAATTGCCGTAAAATCCGTTTGGCCCGCATGGGAAGTGAGGGTAATTGATATCCCATTACCTAATTCTGCACAGATGCCTTCCATACGCCCGGCAATCCACGAGGCGTCCAGGCGGCTTTCGTCGCGAACCAGAATGGCGAAGCGTCCCGTGGAAATCGCATAAATCATCTCACCGTTTTGAGGACTTAACCGGCGAGGCAATTTTATAGCTATATCCCTGAGAAGTTCTTCAACCGGCATCATTCCAACTGTTTTAGCTAAGTCATAAGCATGTGCCATTTTCAGGCAATCAATAATAATCAGACGACGCTTGAACTTATCTCCCTCTGCAGCGAGCGACTGCATATCGCTGATTAATCGTGAGCGGTTAGGCAAGTGAGTAACAGGGTCATTAAAACCGGTGGCATGCCAGGCTTCCAGAAATGACATTACTAACTCAGCAAGCTGTTTAAGCGTTGCGAGCTGCGTATCGCTGAAGGGATGTGGTTCCCGATCAGTCACACAAAAAGTACCTAATACTTGGCCTTCTCGATCTTTAAGCGGAACGCCAGCATAAAAACGAATGTAAGGTTCACCAGTAACAAAGCGGTGGGTTAAGAAACGAGCATCAAGCCATGTATCTGAAACGATGAGTGCACTGTCGCCATCAACAACATGTTGGCATAAAGACTCTTCTCTTTTTGAGTGTTTCAGTGAGAAATTATGCGAGGCCCGTATGTATTGAAATTCCTCATCTAAAACTGAAATGAAGCTCCCAGGGATACCCAGCGCCTGATTGGCTAAATGTACAAATTTCCTCAGGACATTGTCCCTTTCTTCATCAGGGGCGAGAAGGGCTTCAAGCGCACGCTTATGACGTTCATTAATAGCATTTAAATTTTTATTCATAAATCCCCCGTGCCGGGTCTAATAACCGGAACGTAAAAGTGAAAGAAAAAAACCGACCGGAAGGAGAAGCTATAAACTGAGTGAAGATTAAGCATTTTGTTGTCTCTTTCACCATCATAAGACGGTCACTCGAGTACGTCCTGTTTTTTTTAGTTTAATTAAAAGGGTCTATCTGTTAGAGAAAAATATTTCTTGCTGGAATATTTCCTTTTTTTTAAATGCCTGCCAGACTCTAACTGAGAACGCACTTGCGCGCAATCTAATAGCACGCTACGAAAATAATTTTTATGGTTACTATTTTTTCCTAAATTAATCACAACACCAGGTAATTAAATGAAATTTCTTACAAACTTTACTATTCGCCGGGTAGTGCAGTGCATTCTTGTTGCCGCTTTTATTGTTGTTGCTCTTGCTGGTTTATATGGTTCAGAAATCTTAAGAGATCTACATAAACAAACGCAGCGTGAAGGAAAGTTGGTAGCTGAACTTATCTTTCTGACCCGAGCAGGTAATGTGATGAATTCAGGTGACGATTCCTTGAAGAGAACCCTGGCAGGAGAAGTTCCTGCTACACCAGACTGGAATGAATTTCGAACAGCCTTGACAGGTTCTGATATAAATTTTAATTCAGTATCAAAAGAGCGTTTGGAATTCCTCCGGGAGAAACTGGCTGATAAAGAGAATGCATTCAATGATGATCGTCAAAAACTCGAGTTAGCTTTCACCGTTGCCTCATTATTTATCATTGTGTTACTGGTGTTCTGCGACCGTTTTCTGGTCGTGCACCTCGTTGAGCCTCTGACAACCTTAAGGGAACATTTCAGAGGAATTGCTTCCGGCGAACTGACTAATCCATTGCAAGATTTGGGTAGAAATTGTGTAGGGCAGCTGGTACCACTTGTGAAAACCATGCAAGACAGTCTTTTGTTAACTGTACTTTCCATCAAGAAAAATACGGACCTGCTGAAGCGTGAGGCTGAAGACATCGAAGCGGGCAATACTGACCTCTCTGGCAGGACTACTCAACAGGCATCTTCCTTAGAGCAGACAGCCCATAGTATTACCCAATTGAGTGCAAACGTTCAGCAAAATGCATTAAGTGCTGATGAAGCAAGCAGTCTTGCAGAGAAAGCGGCATACATAACCGGAGAAGGCGAAACGCTGGTGAACTCAGTTGGGCTCATGATGAATGGTATTACCGAGGAAGCCGAAAAAATACGGCAGTTTACCGCCACAGTTAACAGTATCGCATTTCAGACAAATATACTGGCGTTAAACGCTGCCGTTGAAGCAGCACGGGCAGGAGAACAGGGCAGAGGATTCGCTGTTGTTGCTACAGAAGTTCGTACACTTGCTCAGCGCAGCGCAAGTGCAGCCAAAGAAATTGAAGGGTTAATCAATGCAACTCTCTCTCGTGTGAATGAAGGCAAAGAGGTCGCAGATCGTGCCGGGAACACTATGGAAGCGTTGACCCAATGCGTTTTTTCAGTTGATGAACTCATCAGGAAAATATCTTATGCTTCAAATGAACAGAGCAAAGGGATCATTCAGGTGACGCAGGCAGTAACCGATCTCGAACGGGTCACACAGCAAAATTCCACATTGGTCAGGCATGTTGCCAGCTCAGCCGTAAGGCTCAATAGCAGAACCGAAGACATGGCTAAGACCATCATTCATTTCGCATTACCGGCAACCAATCAAGTGTAAGACACATTAACCTACGCCATGGGATAACTGATTTAATTGCTAATAAAATCTCATTTAATTACAGATAATTAAATCATGGTCTTGGGTGTTATGAGAGGGGGATGATCCCTGAGCCATGCACGTATCTGTTCTGTATTTGAACCTACTTCCCTGATAGCTCTGGTCAGCCTTTCCTGAGTGGTTTGGAGCGTAAGAGTCCAGTAGGTTATTTGCCAGTGCTCGTTAATTATTACCTGCGTCAAATCATGGGGGATGCGACGTTGAATCGGGTCTTTCATGACTAACCTCATATGAAAAAAATTTTCTGATTTAATTGGGGCCAATTGGGGGTCAGATTCTGAATGATTTGATTAAACTAAAAAGCAGAATATTCCCTAATAAATGTCTAAAACTATTTATGGGATGTTTCTGATATAGAGACGGGAAGTAAGCGAGGCGGGTGAAAATATAAGCGAAGCGTTAATTTTCCATAACTAGATTTATGAGCATTAAATATTTGAAAGTGGAGTTTTTTATAAAGTTTCTTTGACCATTACACACACCAAAGACCAACGCCAGAGATAAGTTATGATGAAAAACAACTTTGTACCGGTAATGTCCGTCCAGCATGATATTCGAAGCTTACGCATTGAAGCGGGTATGACACAGGCTAATGCAGCCGAAAGATTTAATCTGAGTCTGAGAGTGTGGCAAATGAAGGAGTCGCTTTCGAAACCTGCTCAACTCAGTCAGGGAGAATACGAATTTTTACTACTGCTGGCAGGAAAACACCCTGAATATCAGCTTTCTACCAAATAAATTTTGCCGGCAGTATGAATTCTGCCGGCACATTAATTAAGGGTGTAAACAGCGTATCAGGAAGTAAATTCTTCGAGTACCCAAACACTTACACTACCCGCTTTACATCTAAACACGCCTTCTCCCGATTCATTAGTATTAACAACTTCACCGGAATTACAAAGATAATCTCGCCAGACCCGATTAGCCAAGGATTCACCAAGATTAAGCGTTTTCTCCCCGTCATCACCATTTGACATTATCACAACGCATCCTGGTTGTTCCGCCGTACCACTCCGGCTGAATGCAATGCAGTTTGGATGATCAAACCAGGACGTCTGAACACCATGCGCGAATTGCTGACGTGCCAGCAGTAGCTTATCGAGTTTATCTATGACTGGCATGTCAACACGATGGGTTTCACCATCATTACCCGTATCTTCATAGTCTGCTCCAAAGAGGTCCGGGTAAAATACTGAGGGAACGCCATTTTCTCTCAATAAGATAAGCGCATACGCCAGTGGCTTAAACCAGGCTTCAACCGGGGCTTCTAGAGACTGAAGGGGCTGAGTATCATGATTCGCAACCAATGTGACCGCATGAAAAGGGTCGGCTTCAACTAATGTGCCTTCAAAGATTCGACTCAAATCATAATCACTACCTTGTTTAGATGCCTCATGAAATTTCATATGAAGAGGTGCATCGAAGAGCATTGTTTTCCCTTCAACCTGCTCAATATACTGTTGTAATTTATTTAATTCAAAAGACCAGTATTCTGCCACAATGAACAGAGGGGTGTCTGAAACAGCCTGCACATGCTCGATCCATTCTTTATAAAACCAGGCGGGAATATGTTTAACTGCATCAAGTCTGAAACCGTTGCAACCCGTTTGTTCCATAACCCAGCGTGCCCAGTATTTGATTTCTTCAGTTACTGCGTGGTTTCTAAAATCGATGTTTGAGCCCATAAGGTAATCAAAATTACCCATTTCTTCATCAACCTGCTGATTCCAACCTTCTCCCGTATAATCATTAACTATCTTAAATACCCCATCCTCTGAGGGGTTTTCAATGTGATCTACACCATTAAAACACTTAAAATCCCACATAAATTGAGAGTATTTTCCCGCTCTGGCCGGAAAGGTATAGCGTGTCCAGGCTTCGCAGCTAACAACTTCTTCATCAATTTTCGTGCGGTCGTTTTCGTCCACTCTGTTGACCTGAACTGCCTCCTTTTCATCAGCCCCCATTTTATGATTAACAACAACATCTAATAAAACGGCAATATCATTATTTTTCAATGAGCTGATAGCTCTGAGTAAATCTTCTTTATTACCATACTTTGTTGAAATACTACCTTTCTGGTCGAATTCTCCCAAATCGAACAGATCATAAGTGTCGTATCCCACAGAAGTTGCACCCCCGGCGCCTTTGTAGGCAGGAGGTAGCCAGACCATGTTTATTCCAGATTCATTCAAGCCTGACGCTCGCTCGGTGAGTTCGGGCCAGAGTTTACCACCATCAGGGTAATACCAGTGGAATGCCTGTAACAGAGTTGGATTCTTCATTTGTTTCTCCATGTTTAGACATTTTAATTATGGAGTGAAAAATGATTTTTGCAGCGCGGAAGGTTTTTTATATTTTACTTTTTTTCATTGACAACTCTTAAGAAAGAAAAAATGATTTGTCGTGAGGAAAACGACAGGACCTTTTCAAGCTGTATAAGCAGAATTCCGTAAGGGGAATCTTTTTTCTTTACTTAAATTCCTTTAATGTATCGCTGAATGTAGATCAATAAAAATTATCTTATTGTAACGATTTCTAAATTATTGGGTGATATGCGACATAACGAAAAGATGATGAGGCGTGGTCGAAATCTCAGTGAGGTAAAAGAAGTGGCAATCGATTGACGCGTTATTAACGACTTCTTGCCAAGCCGTTCTAATGAAAATTTGGGATGGGAAATTTTCATGTAGCGAATTTAAGATTGAAAGCTGAGCTTGTTTATATTGACTAACACTGTTAATTCAGGGATGCTTCCAAAATTTTGCATATCCAGATGTTAATTCTGAATGTAATTAAAATAATCACATTGAGTGCAAAATTTGCTCTGCCATTTATTAACCTTGGCATTAAGGTTAATTATAGGCGTCCATACAAATAACGGTCAATACACCAAAGAATGTTATACACGCAAGGGACTGCCTGAAGCCAATCCTATTACGGGTCATGCCTATGAAGAAGACAACCATACCGCAAAGAATAATCCTAATGAACACGGTGAAATTCGACGCACGCGCGACGATAGTGAAGACCATAAGCATGACCCGTACGGGGGCAAATGAACCAGTAATTAGAGAAAGTAAGCGGTTTTGATTAACACTAAAAAAAACCTCTATAAGTGGAAATCCGTAAACACTTACAGAGGTGATGCAATGCACCATTCGTTACATGCGGCGATAGCCGCGGCCCAAAGTTATACAAGTTGACATCAATTGTACATTTCTTTTTCATTGCTAATGAACTCTCCCTTATATAGCAGCATGATTTCACAAAAATTCTTCGATGAATTGAGTATTAATGATTCAAATTATTTATGATTAAATCAATCTCGTGAGGTTTGAGTGATTGGTCGTTAATGCTGAACTAATTGATTACTATCAAGTAAAGCGTAAAGATAAATAAAGTGCGCATCTAATAGTTTATCCAGAAGCTAAACTTTTAAATTCACGGCTTCGCTTTATATTTTGATTTTTTCTGCTATTAAATATTCAAATAATTAGCAGTGAGTGGTGAAGTCAATGAGAGAAAACGGATTTGATCTGCAACTTTACGTTGTTGAGATTAGAAAAATAGCCGCGGCACATCAGTCGGGTTTGAGTCTTTTAGAAGCCAAAAGGCAGGTAGATTCTACCGTACAGCATATGCGAATTAACCTGAGAGATGACAAACCTTACCAGGCCCGCCAGTGGAGTATCTTGCTGGATGCTCTTAAAGCTTATAATAGGAACACCGTTGACCCCCGATGGGCAAAAGTGATAAACCACGCCAATTTCAGAATAAAGAGCCGACTAAACACAGTCATTTACTATCGAAAAAGACTCAGCGGGCAGCAGTAATGCCAAATGGATTTTTAAAGTCATTTCAAATCAGGTTAATCGAATTTAAAAGCCAGATTCAATAGAATTTATTGCGTCCGTCTCAATTAAAAAATGATGTTTTTTCGATCATTTTAAAATTGATTCGTCCTGATGCTATGGAGTAGGTTTTTTCAAAAGTGTGAAAAAGTATTTTTGATAAAATTCAAACGTCCTTTGATATTGCCACCATCACTTATCAGCAACTCGAAGATGATCATGCAGACACTGAATTTCCAAGTTAGGAACCTACCCGGCCCTGGTGTTTGAAACCTCCTCATTACGTATTGAAGTGCTTTGATACGTTCTGAAAGTATGATTGAAATCAAATTATTTTTTAAGTGGATAGGCTCAGAATGCCACTCACAGAAAACAAGATATGTTTTGTGCCAAGATTTTAAAAAGCCCAGTAGTGCCCAAGAGTATCAAGGTCTTGATTAGCCATGCGCGGAGAAATAAAAAAGCCCGGATGAATTTCCGGGCAGCAGAAGTTTTGCCTTAAATTGATGGCGTCCCGTTGGGGACGGGACCCGTTTAGTATGTAACTGAAAAATTGCTGATCTTAAAATTAAAAAAACACAGATTGCTTATATCTGCAGTCGCTGCGGAGTGTATCAGATAATCTTTTATAACCATTTCAGGCCTGCTGTGACGCATCGAGTCACCACTGCAGGCAAATACGCTTTTCCTGCATAACAAAAGCATTCATGCAGTTAAGCATTGTAGTCTAGAGTTTTTATTAACTCTGTGGTTGTCCGACGGGGCCTTTACCTAATGGCCCACCGGGCACCGACTCATTACTTGGGGCATGTGGGCGGCCATCGTTACCCACCGCAGGGCTTTCATGCTGGCATCCCGCCAATGTAACCAAACTCGCTATAATGAACATCCCGCCTAATAAATTTTTCATAATTTCCTGCCCATGGTAAAGCAACGATATGTTGCTAATTAAGCGTAGGGTTTTTATTTAATCTGTCAAAGTTCAGGAGCTAAATTTATTTTTTGATTTGAAATTTGGGTAAGGCCATTTAAACCCGTTCCATACGGGCATAAATTCGCTTTTCAGAATAAGTACCGTTCAATATGATATCATTCCTGTTGGCATTGCTCCATCGCCTTAACGAAAGAGCTTTTTAACCGCATGGCAGATAATTTGAGATAAGCAACGTATATGAGTGTTTGAGTTTCTGGTGAATGCTTATCAAGATATTCAATCACCAGTAATTCTCTGCTTCATCTCGCGCTGATGCTTGTGATAGTCCTCGCCACACTCTGCAGAACAAAAAGCGGTGTTAGCCACAATTGCCTCATAAGTGCACCAGATGCAGTTACCATTTCGGCTTACCAGGCGCGGCTTACGGGCAGACAAAGAGGCCGCTAAATGCGCTTCTTCACGTTCCTGAGCCAGATCCACATCATCCATTAATTAAAATCCTTATCATCAATATGTTGTATTACTAAGCGCTTTTCGGCCTGAATCATCAGATGCCATTCACTGCGCAGACGTTCAGCTTAGTTCAATTGTTGAGAATAAGCGGTTCTACGCTTTAAATAATCTGAATTTGGTGATTTTTCATATAAACTCCCGACATTTAACATTCCTTCCCGGTTACGGATTTACCCACCGCCGAAAGGGGCTATTGAGATCCTTTCCATACCGTATATCCATTATCAAAGGCCCTACACGTCTAAATTCCTATAGCATTCAATCAGCTTACAAAGTCTCAAGCGGTACGGCTTGAACAGCATCACCAACTCATCAATGCTGTATGTAAATACAGTGGTAACAGGAGGGTTTCGACATGCCTCGCGACTACGAGATTATGATTGCTTTCAGGCAGGCGGTTAAACGCGATGCCGCTGGCCGTTATATCATCAGGACACTCGATTTTGTCGAAGAACTCAATCGTCTGAACTGGCGCTACTCGCTACGCGCCGCCAACAATTGGATCGAGATGCACACAACGACCTTCAGGGATATTTCCCTTCGGGAGGGGGAGGAGAGGGCTTTCCAGGTGTTCAATCCCAACGGATGAACCGGTTACAGGCTGAAACCCGCCAACATATCGGTGGTATTTTTGTTTACATAAAAAAAAGCATGAACCAGCCTTGAATCCGGTTCATGCAGAGTGCTGACTACTAAATTTTAGTTTTTATTTGCCCGCTCTGATGCGTCGAGTCACCAGGGCGTGGGTCCCTACCGGGTTTACAACAGAAAGATAACCATCAGAACCAGCACGGAGGTGACAGCCGGTATAATCAGGTATCGCATGTTCAATCTCCTATGTGTCATAACACGAGAATTTGAATCGATGAAAACCTGCCTGCATCCACCACGAACCGCTAAATTGATAATGTCAGCCTGATGCAAACTCCTGAATTTTACTGCCTGCAGAGCGCAGGGGCAGGTATTTCAAAAACCGTTCAGAAACTTTGACAAGCCTATCGTGAGCACGGTGATGGCCACAATATTCAGTATGACAACGGATCCTGGTGAAAAATCTATAAGTCACCTCAGCCAACCAGACGGTACACAGTCAAAATACGAAGCCAGGCCGGTAGCATGTCGGTCATCACTGAAATCACCAAGGCTGCGTACTGATGATTCACCTACTGAGCACGCTCCATTTTCTCCCAGCGTTCCCGCACAGGCATTTTGCTCACTAAGCGTAGTGCACATTTCAGAGACTAAAAGCGTAGTTGAAGAACGAAGTCAGGGGTTTTACATGGTGTTGAAATAGACGGTAAGCCTCCATGCCGAAACGCCACTCCTGTGGGCTGCCCGTTATCAACCGCGTGGTGCAGGGGGGAGTAAGCTAAAAAAAGCCCGCACAAGGCGGGCCAAAAAGCAGTGGATAAGGAATGTCTCTCTCGTATGAAACGCATCCTGTGTGCAGTGCTGCCAGTCAACGACTGGCCCTCATACCATAGTCCATTAATTTGCGGGTGGTAGGATGTGTTAACAAAAGCGTTAAAATTCCAGTAATTTCCAATAAGGCATACTGATTAACAATCAAAAAACTTAATTTCAGAGATTTAACCGAAGCGGCCAGCGCTTATTGCTGATTATCTTTTGTCTAAGACGGCCTGAAATGTGCTCAAAAACTATCATTTTCGCGCTCATGATTTCCGCCTCAGCAGACAGAAACACTCCGCACACCTGACATTAAATCCCCTTTACCCACAACACCATTGAAAAAGTATTCATGCCCGCCTTGATCGAGTCTGCTGTTTACGATTACTGTTTATATATACAGCTCTTATCAGGGCGATTTTTATGGCGTTTTTTAGACTAGCGGAAATTCGCGCCATACTGGAGTTACCGCTTTTTATTGCCAGAGTCCCGTGTGGCTTTCCTTCGCCGGCTCAGGACTATGTCGAACAGCGGTTAGACCTTAATAATCTGCTGGGCAGCCATCCCAGTTCGACCTACTTCATCCGGGTCAGTGGTGATTCTATGATCGAGGGTGGTATTAACGATGGTGACATGCTGGTGGTAGACAGCTCCGTCAGCGCGGAGCATGGGGATATCATCGTGGCAGCGATTGCCGGCGAGTTCACCGTGAAGCAACTGATGACCCGGCCATTCCTGCATCACAAACCCATGAATGCTGCACTCGCCATTATCCCGATCCCCGATGCTGATTAGTTTGAGATCTCCGGTGTGGTCAGTCACTCCATTAAGGCGATGGGCTGTTAATGTTTGCCCTGGTGGATGTGAACTCCTTCTACGCCAGTTGCGAGACGGTGTTCAGGCCTGATCTGCGTGGTAAGCCGGTGGTGATGCTGTCGAATAACGATAGCTGCGTCATCGCGCGATCGGCAGAAGCGAAAGCTCTGCAACAGCCTATGGGGGCACCGTACTTCAAGCTCAAGGATGAGTTCAGACGTCATAAGGTCCATGTGTTTAGCTCGAATTATGCGCTGTATGCGGACATGAGCAACAGGGTGATGACGACGCTGGAAGACATGGCGCCGTCCGTCGAAATTTACTCGATCGACGAAGCATTTATGAACCTGACCGGGGACCGTAACTGCCGCGTACTGGAGGACTACAAACCACAGGCCAACAGTGATGCGCTGATGCGAGTTGTTGACGGCCTTAACCAGAGCGGGAAGGGGAAATTAGGGTTTGCAGGACAGGGAATGCAGAAAACATGGGCCATGAAGCGGGAAATGTTGTCCCCGGCGTACACAACCCGCTTTTCGGACCTGCCCGTTGCGAGGTGACATTTTGACTAAATCCTCTGCAGCAGCTGCTACCCACAAGCTCAACATGTTATTTGTTTAAGTTTCAGGGGCGGACCTGCATCATTGATGAACGACTCCGGCCCGAGATGGGGATATGGTTTTGCTGGATATGTCACTGATGTATGAGTGGGGAAACCTATACACACATCCACACCGGGTAATAACGGATGAAGGAATGATTCTGGAAGAAAATTTACTGGAAGATATGGCTATCCTTGGCGTTGTAACGCATGAGGTCACGGCCATAAAAGGGCAAGATGGATCGCCAATCTGGTGCAGTAAATAAAAAGCCCGGGAGAATCCAGTCACCCGGGCGGCATCAATGTATGCCAAACATTTCCAATAAGAGTTGTGTCGTCTAAACAGGGAAGTAAAAGGCGACCTATTGAAAATAGACTGGAACTGATTAAACGCTAGCGAAGCGGCAATAAAGAGTGAGAAAAGTTGATGTTTTGACATTTGATGGTGGCTGGAAGAAGGTGATTCGGTTAGGGGGGCAGTGCAAAAAAGTCAAAAGAAAGACACTCAAAGCGCTAGATAAGATAATTCGGATAGAGAATCCTTTGACTTTAACTGAAGTAATCTTGTGCGAACATTAACAGCATGAAAATTGACTTTTCATTGAGGTTTACAGGCTTTGACGCAAAAAAACACAGAATGCCCTTGAGTTCAGCCTGTGCGGAGAGTGTCTGGTATTCATTTATCTTATTTTTTGTTCTGCCAAGATAAGACGTTTTACCACATCATGGGAATCCATTGTGCCTGGATCAGAAAAATTATTGCAAGCAAAAGCACCGTCGTTAACGCAGGAATCGTCAGGTATCTCATACGGACCTGTTTTCTCATTCAGGAGGAATTTTATTTACCGACAACTGTAGACCATGCAGGAAGAAAGATCGCACTACGGGTGAGTTCAATAGCGGGCAAATTTTGGGATAATGATTGTACTCTCGGATATCACGCATCTTACATTTTATTGCATGTAGTGATGCAATCATTCCCAGTTGAGTACAAAAAACACCCGTCAGGGGCAGGTGAACGTGTAGTGAATAGGGTTATTGTGCACCACTGTAATTGCCTGAAAGTAAAAAACACATAATACTTGCATCGGCTGACAGTCATTAAAAAAGCACAATTCAAGCCGGAAGAATCGCATTGAACCGGGCAGAAATGCATTCAAATGCTAAATCCTCATCAAGTGGTAAAGCGCGCTTGGTTTATGTACAGCGTCTCTGTTTTGATTCTATCTTTCAAAATGCTCCGTGAATGCTCGTTTTAGAATCATTGAAAGATTCAAAAACAGAAGTGTATGAGAATCTTCATTTAAAAGAAAAGCCCGGAGCTGGTGGCGAGCCGGGCCTGCACAAAGAGTGCGAATCATGATCAAACGGAGTTTTATCGATATCACAGGAAAGTGGTAGCGATAAACACAGTTTAGACCGAGATAATGGGATTGCATGCGAAGCGGGAAGATTGAGTCATGACTAAATAATTTTATTAAGATAATGCCTATTATGACACAGATAAATCTAAGCGATGTTAATGGCCTAACGCAATGAAATAATTAGCTTAACCGAGTGAAGCTTACCCCTTCCCCAAGATCAAAGTTAAACAATCAAAAATCCTGTAATCAAATTGCTATAGTCAGATTCGCAATCATTAAAAACCAGGTTTGCCATAATGTAATCTAAGCGTGAGGGATGGATGTTTATTGAAAGTAATATTGAACTTATTCGGTGTGTGCTGGCGAAGTCATGCTTTGAACGACGGGATATTATGGATGCACACTCTAGCCATTTGAGATAGCGCATGTTCTTAATGGGTTCAGGCCCCTGCCCGGAATGAGCAGGAGCATGCGGGTAATTTTCAGGGTTCGTCTATGCGTGAAACTTTTAAATGCGCATTTTTACCTTTGCCAAACACCTTGCCACTGACGCGAATTTTATCTTCAGAATTGAAGGTTTTGCTTTTGAAGGTAGCTACTGGGGCGTCAATATTCACCGTGCCCGTGCTGTCACGAAACTGATAAATGTCGCCTTTCACTTTTTTAACGATGTAACCCTCAAGAGTGACATAACCGCCCTGGCGGAAATCTTTGATCAGTGTGACCGGTGTTTCCGAGGTGTCTTCGGATCCTTTGTAACCTGCATCTTCTTTGCTCTGAGGGGGTGGGGTTTTACCCGCTTCAAATCCGCCAGATTCAGCATAAGTGCCAAAACTGAGAGGTAACATTACTGCGATCCAGGCAACTTTATTCATTTTAATCTCCATTTATGAGGAATCGACTTTAAGCCTGGCACAACATGATAAAAGTGACGGATGCGCACGTAGTTTTAATGTTACATAAAGAGTAATGATTCAGCGATCGGGGGAGCTAACGATCCATCCTGGGAGTTAAACGGGGGCAGAATCAGGGGCAAAGATCTATTTCAGAGCACTAAATGGGGCATTGTCATTGGTGTTTAGTATAGAACGGCTTACTTACACGATATTTTAACCGACTTAGATATCATCAATATCCAATACTGCTAAGAACTTGCAGTAACTGTCTAATTTGTTCAGATTAAATAGTTATTTCATCATTACTTATTGATTTATGACATCATTTTCACGCTTGAGAATGAACGCAAGGGCCGTTGGCGGCTGAATGGAGCTTCAGCGGCAATAAACCCCTTTCACATGAGTGCGTATGGTACGGATTGCGCAGGCGAATGCCAGTCTGATGTGATCTCTTTTCACGGTTTCCTGCGATAAAACCGCACACGTTGCCAGAACAATCTGCCCATTTATTGATCTGGGTAAAGATTGTGCGCATCGCTGCCTGACAGGATGGATGAAGTGTTTTCTTTAGTTTCTAAAGGTGAGGAGAGGCAGATGCAAACGTACGACATGGTTTTTGAAGAAGCGTGCCGGCTAGTCGGGCAATGTTATCTCGAGCTGGCGCAGCGCGGATCAGCAACAGAAAAAGAGGTGGTAGCGACGGAATTGCGCAATCTGCAACTGCGCTATCGGGAACTCACCGGCTCGCCAAATCGCGCGGTTGAAATGGCGATCATTCAGCTTCAACCCTGTTGAAATATCAAGCCCGGCCAGCGCGCCGGGCTTAATTCATTTAGTCACTTTTCTCTGCTTTACCGGCCATTTCCGCCAGTCGCTGATAGCGTTGATTGGCGGCTTCGGTTGCTTCCTGCCATAGCTGCGCAGCGGCTTCCGGTTCACGGGTTTGCAACTGGCGGAAACGCTGCTCGTTCATCAACGCCTCTTCCAGCACCGAGGTAGGCGGGCGAGAGTCCAGCGCCAGTGCCGCTTTGCCTTGCTCGGCCCGACGCGGATCAAAACGATACAGCGGCCAGAATCCACTGGTGGTCAACAATCGCATCTGCTCATGGCTGTAGGCGAGATCGTAGCCGTGCTCTTCACACGGACTGTAGGCGATGATCAGCGATGGGCCGGGCCAGGCTTCAGCTTCCTGAATCGCTTTCACCGTCTGATTCAACTGCGCGCCCAGCGAGATTTGGGCCACATACACATGCCCATAAAGCATGGTGGCAACGCCTAAATCCTTACGTGCTTTGCGCTTGCCTTGCTCGCCAAACTTGGTCACTGCGCCGAGCGGCGTGGCTTTGGAGGCTTGCCCGCCGGTATTGGAGTAGCACTGGGTATCGAGCACCAGCACATTGACGTTTTCGCTCAGGCTCATTACATGATCAAGACCGCCATAACCGATGTCATAGGCCCATCCATCACCGCCAATCAGCCAGACCGATTTCTCAACCAGCGCATCGGCGATCACCTGCAATTCGCCAGCGTGCGCAGATGATGAGGCAGACAACTGCTGGCGCAGTTGCGCAATTTGCTCACGACGTAGCGATGTCAGCACATTCTCTTGTTTAAGTGCCGCCACTAAGTCATCAGGCAACAGCGGCGCGCACTGATCTAACAAACGGAGCGCGCGCTGTTTTTGCTGATCGACACTCAAGCGGAAGCCGAGTCCGAACTCAGCGTTATCTTCAAACAGAGAATTTGCCCACGCTGGGCCGCGTCCTTCTGCGTTGGTGGTGTAAGGCGTGGAAGGGAGATTGCCGCCATAAATGGATGAGCAGCCGGTGGCATTGGCAATCAACAGGCGATCGCCATACAACTGCGTCAGCAATTTAATGTACGGCGTCTCCCCGCAGCCGGAGCAGGCACCTGAGTATTCGAACAGGGGGGTGATCAGCTGCGATGTTCGAATATCAATACGCTCCAGCTGTTCCGCAGTGATTTCCGGCAGCGCAAGAAACGCATCGTAATTCGCCTTTTCAGTTTCGACATGCTCGAGGCGGGACTGCATGTTGATGGCTTTAATTTCCGGATGCTGACGATCGCTGGCTGGGCACACTTCCACACAGAGATTACAGCCGGTGCAATCCTCAGGCGCCACCTGCAACACGTATTTCTGGCCGCGCATATCGCGCGATTTGACGTCCAGTGAGGCGAGGGAATCCGGTGCGGAATCCAGTGCCTCAGGCGCGACGACTTTGGCACGAATCGCCGCGTGTGGGCAGGCTGCTACACAGTGGTTACACTGCGTACAAAGGTCGGGTTGCCAGATGGGGATCGCTTCCGCAATGTTGCGTTTTTCCCACTGTGTGGTGCCGACGGGCCAGGTGCCATCCGGCGGCAGTGCTGACACCGGGAGTTTATTGCCTAAGCCCGCCAGCATGGCAGCGGTGACGGTTTTGACAAAATCCGGTGCGCTGTCGCATACCACCGGCGGGCGGTGCGGGCTGTGCTGATCAACCGCCTGCAGCGGCACCGCTTCCAGCGCTTGCTGTGTCATTGCCAGGGCCTGCCAGTTACGCTGCACCAGCTCCTCGCCTTTACTGCTGTAGCTGCGTGCAATAGCATTTTGCAGTTCCGTTAAGGCACTGTCGCCGGGCAGGATCTGCGTCAACTGGAAGAATGCCATTTGCATCACGGTATTGATGCGCGCGCCAAGCTGGCATTCACGCGCGATGCGCGCCGCGTTGATGACAAAGAAACGTGCCTGTTTGTCATTGAGCTGGCTCTGTACTTCCTGCGGCAAGCGTGACCAGACTTCATCGGCGGCATAGGGCGTGTTCAGCAGAAAAATGCCGCCCGGTTTTAGCTGATCAAGCATCGAATACTTGTCGATAAATTGCAGTTGATGGCAGCCAATAAAATCCGCCTGCTGCACCAGATAGGCTGACTGGATCGGATGCTCACTGACGCGCAGATGGGAAACGGTCAGGCCGCCGGCTTTTTTCGAGTCATAGACGAAATAGCCTTGCACATGCCACGGCGTGGCATTGCCGATGATCTTCAGATTGTTTTTGCTGGCGCTCACGCTGCCATCACTGCCGAGGCCGTAAAACAGCGCTTCCAGTCGTGCCTGGTTTGGCACGATGTTAGCTTCCATCGGCAGCGATAAGTGCGTGACATCATCATAAATACCCACGGTGAAACGCGCAGGCGGCTGTTCACGTTGTAGCGCACGGAACACGGCGAGCACAGCATCAGGAGCAAACTCTTTCGATGATAGACCGTAGCGTCCGCCAATCACCTTCGGCAGCGTCGCGCGTTCGCCCCGGCTAAAGGCTTCAGCCAGCGCGGTCATCACATCCAGAAACAGCGGTTCACCCAGTGCGCCAGGTTCTTTGGTGCGATCCAGCACCGCCACGCGCTGAACGGAAGCAGGCAGCGCGTTGATCAAATGTGCCGCAGAGAAGGGGCGATAGAGGCGCACTTTTACCAATCCCACTTTTTCGCCGCGCTGTAACAGGACGTCAATCGCCTCTTCGGCGGTGCCGCAACCCGATCCCATCATCACTATCACGCGCTCAGCCTGCGGATGGCCATAATACTCAAACGGCTGATAGCGGCGGCCTGTCTCAGCAGCAAACGCGTCCATAGCGGCTTCAACATGGCCGGTGCAGGCGTCATACCAGCGGTTGGTGGCTTCGCGCGACTGGAAATAGGTGTCAGGGTTGGCAGAGGTGCCGCGGATCGTTGGGTGATCCGGCGTCAGTGCGCGTGCACGATGCGCGGCAATCGCGGTTTTCGGCATTAATGCCTGCAGCGTTTCATCGCTGATCGGCACGATTTTGTTGATTTCATGTGAGGTGCGGAAGCCGTCGAAGAAGTGAATAAAGGGCACGCGGCTATTCAGTGAAGCCATCTGTGAAATCAGTGCGAAATCCTGGGCTTCCTGCACGCTGGAGGCACACAACTGCGCGCAACCGGTCTGGCGAACGGACATCACATCGGAGTGATCGCCAAATATCGACAGCGCATGCGTGGCAACAGTGCGCGCTGCGACATGCAGAACAAACGGCGTTAACTGTCCGGCCAGTTTATACAGGGTTGGGATCATCAGCAGCAGGCCCTGTGATGACGTGAACGTGGTGGAAAGGGCGCCGGTTTGCAATGCTCCGTGCACGGTAGCGATCGCACCGCCTTCTGATTGCATCTCCACCACGCGGGGGATATCACCCCAGATATTGCGGCGACCTTCGCCAGACCAACTGTCGGCCAGTTCAGCCATGGTGGAACTGGGTGTGATGGGATAAATGGCGATCACTTCACTGGTGCGGAAAGCCACCGAAGCCACCGCACCGTTGCCGTCGACGGTAATCATAAATCGTCCTTTGCTACGCTGAGAAACCCGAAACTTTACGGGGGTAATGATTCAGTTTAGCAAAGGGGGTTAACAGGACTTTTTCATCTGTGTGGTGACGACAGGTGAAGGCACTGCCATCTAAAGTTGTCGGTTTTTACATCATTTCCAGTGACTGAACGCCTTTGATCTCCATCACTTTATCGTAAATAGCGTGAATTGCGGCATTGCGTGACAATGTCACCTCTACGCTGAGTTCACACAGGCCATTTTCTTCATCCCGATTCACCACGGCGATATGACCATAGCGAATATTTTCGCGTTGCAGCACCAGCAACACCAGCGGCACACTTTTGGGTTTTAGGTGCACCATCAAGGTATGATGGCGGCCGATTAACCAATGGCTGATGCGGCGGAAGGTCTCTAACACCACCAGCGCTAACACCGTGCCATAGATACCAATTTCATACATGCCGCTACCAATCACCAGGCCAATCGCTGCGGTGACCCATAAGCCTGCGGCGGTGGTTAGACCCTTGACCACTTGTTTTTGAATGATGATGGTCCCGGCACCCAGGAAGCCCATCCCGCTCACGACTTGCGCCGCAATTCGGCTGGGATCGAGCGCCACGTGATCACTATCAAGCATGTCGGCGAAGCCATATTTCGATACCAGCATAAACATGGCACTACCGATACCCACCAAAATATGGGTGCGTAAACCGGCCTCTTTGGCGCGCATCTGACGTTCGAGACCAATCAGTCCACCCAAAATGCCGGCGAGCGCAATACGGATCAACATGTCCGTTAGCATGATTCCTCCTTACGCATTGAAAAATAGGATTGTTTCGGTGAAAAAAGGCTAATCAGGTCCAATCAGGATAATTCTGCTTGCAAAAGGCGATAAAAAAATTTGTAAAAAGCTGTGTCGCCTATCGATCCCTTAACCTACCTGACATATGCTGGTGGCTCTTTTACGCCCAACTCCCCGGAGCCCGACCGATGAAAGCCGCTACCTTACTGCTGGCCGGTGCAGCACTGTTACTTTCTGCCTGCAGCTGCAACAGTGATGACGAACCACCGCAACAGGCTACCGCAGCACACGTTCAACCACATGTTGTGATGGCCTCCATGGCCGAAGTGAATTGCAGTAATGCCGGGGGAACGTTGGCGTTTTCACGCCAGCTGGATGGATCGCGTATTGGCATGTGCCAGTTAGCCAACGGCCGTCGTTGTGACGAGCAGGCGCTGATGGGTGGACAGTGCGCCCGCTGAGGCAGGCGCAGCATCTTTACGCTTTCACCTGATTCGGGCAGGTTTCGCCACGTTCAAGCTGACTTAAATTGCTGAGCGTGGTTTCGGAAATCGCGGTCAGGGCTTCGGCGGTCAAAAATGCCTGATGGCCGGTGAACAACACGTTATGGCAGGCTGACAGGCGACGGAACACATCGTCCTGAATCACATCATTCGATTTATCTTCAAAGAACAGATCGCGCTCATTTTCATACACGTCCATACCTAGCGAACCTATCTTTTGCTGCTTCAGTGCATCAATGGCTGCCTGTGAGTCGATCAGGCCACCACGACTGGTGTTGATGATCATCACGCCATCTTTCATCTGGTTAAAGGCTTGCGCGTTCAACAGATGATGATTTTCCGGCGTCATTGGGCAATGCAACGTAATCACATCGGATTCGGCAAACAGCGTTTTGAGGTCGACATACTCGACACCCAGTTCGAGTGCCGCAGCGTTTGGATAAGGGTCAAACGCCAGTAAACGCATGCCAAAGCCTTTCAGGATGCGCAAGGTTGCCACGCCGATTTTACCGGTGCCAACGACACCCGCCGTTTTGCCGTGCATATTAAAGCCGGTCAGCCCATCCAGTGAGAAGTTAGCATCACGTGTGCGTTGATAGGCGCGGTGAATGCGGCGATTCAGCGTCATCATTAATCCCACCGCATGTTCCGCCACGGCTTCCGGCGAGTAGGCCGGTACACGCACCACCTGCAGGCCCAGACTTTCGGCTGCGGCAAGATCGACATTATTGAACCCGGCACAGCGTAATGCGATCGTTTTCACGCCCAGTGCTGCCAGTTCCTCCAGCACCCCTTTACTGCCATCATCATTAACGAAAATGCACACGGCATCGCAGCCGGCGGCATTTTTGGCGGTGGTTTCGCTGAGCAGGAAGTCAAAAAATTGCAGCTCAAATCCAAAGCTGGCATTGACGTGTTCGAGGTATTTCTGGTCGTAATGTTTGGTACTGTAAACCGCAACTTTCATTATTTCGCTCCTGAAAAATGCAACGTCGGTATCCTCACAGAATAACGTTTTCTACATCATTTTGCTGATCTTCAGCCAGGCTATATAGGTAACACCTTCATTTGCCGGGCATAACATGACATCATCTCCGTCAGGATTGCGTAAAGAACAGGATAGTTAACTGCCATGTCGCGGGGCCTCCGTCGAACACTTGCTGCGCTACTGGCGCTGATACTGCTGCTGTTGGGATTATTGCTGACGCTAACGCAATGGTTGCCGCGTCTGGCGGGGATCTGGCTGCCGGAAAATACCCGCGTGGAGCTCAATGGCTCACCGCGCTGGCATCACGGCGGCGTGCATTTTCCGGCGGTACGCTATCTGGCCGGTGATTGCAAACTGGCGACGGTAAAAGATGTGGCGCTGGGTTGGCAAGATAAACGCTGGCAGCTCAGTGCACAGGCTGTGCAGCTTAATAGTGATTGCCTGCAAGCCCTGCCACAGAGCGAAGCCAGCGGTGCACCACGCAGTCTGGCCGAATGGCAACAGATGCTGCCGGGCGCCGATATCCATCTGGAGCAACTGAGTATTTTACCCTGGCAGCAATATGCCGGTCGTTTTGATCTCAGCCTCGATAAAACCGTCCAGCAGTTGCACTATCAGGGCGATAACCTCCAGGTTGATGCACGTTTGCAAGGGCAGCAACTGCAGATCGCACAACTCCAGCTCAGCCATCCTCTGCTGCCAAAACCGCTCGATTTGCACGGAGAGTTAACGCTGCCCACCTTTGCCAATGGGTTACCGATTGCGGGCGAACTCAGCGGCGACGTCAATCTGGCGCAGTGGCCGCAGCCACTGGCAGTGACGCTTAACTGGCAGCAGCAGCAGGGCACGCTGGTGATAAATCAACAGGGCGACGATCAGCCTTTGTTACAGTTACCCTGGCAGGTCGATGCACAGCAGATTCGTATCACCCAGGGACATTGGCGCTGGCCGCAAGCCGATCAGCCGCTGTCAGGCGGTCTGGCGCTCACGCTGGAGCACTGGCAGCAGGGGCTGGAAAACACTCAAGTCAGCGGACGGTTTAACCTGCTCACCGCGGGGCGCGGAGGTAAGGGAAACCTGGTGCTGAGTGTCGGGCCGGGAAAATTGAGCCTGACTGACAGCGCGTTACCGTTCCAGCTGACCGGCGAAAGTAAGTTTGCCGATCTGCAGTTATTCGGCAGTATGCCGGGAATGCTACACGGCATGCTGACTGACCCGCAAATCACGTTCAAACAAGGCGCACTGCTGCGCCTGCGTGGACGCTTGCTGTCGACGCTGGAAGTGGACGAAGCGCGCTGGCCGCTGGCGGGTGTCACGCTGGCTTCGCGCGGCATTAATGGCCGTCTGCAGGCCATTTTAAAGGCACACGATCCCAACTTTGGTCGCTTCACGCTGCATCTTGATGGCCGCGCCAGCGATTTTTGGCCAGACAGCGGACGCTGGAACTGGCGATACTGGGGCGATGGATTGATGCAGCCACTCAATGCCAAATGGGATGTGAAGGGCACGGGCAGCTGGCAGGATACGTTAATCAGCCTGGACACACTCAACACCGGTTTTGATCAACTGGCTTATGGCATGGTGCAGGTTGATAAACCGCGCCTGACCTTGACCGCACCGGTGCGCTGGCAGCGAGACGTTGCGCATCCGGCTTTCAACGGTGGTTTTACTCTAAAATCCGGTCAGACGCAGTTTAGCTATGGTGGTTGGTTGCCGCCTTCAGAACTGCGCTTTGAGGCCAAAGGCAGCGATCCGAGTCGCTTTATCTGGCGTGGACAACTGACTGCTGAGGATATCGGCCCGGTGCGGGTTCACGGTCGCTGGGATGGTGAACGTCTGCGTGGTGAAGCCTGGTGGCCCGCGCAGTCATTAGCCGTGTTCCAGCCGCTGCTCAGCAGCGATTTGAAGATGCGCATTCAGTCAGGTGAACTGCGGGCACAAATGGCGTTTTCTGCGGCCACCCAACAGGGCTTCGAAGCCGGTGGTTTCTGGGCAGTGAAACAAGGCAGCGTGTGGATGCCGGACAGCGAAATCAATGGCATCGACTTCACGCTGCCATTCCGCCTCAAGGATCACCAATGGCAGTTAGGGCGGCGCGGTCCGGTTTCACTGCGCATCGCCGAAGTCAAAAATCAGTTTGCCTTGCAGAACATTACCGCCGATCTGCAGGGTCACTATCCATGGCAGGAGCGCCAGCCGCTCACGCTGAGCAACGTCAATCTCGATCTGCTGGGCGGTCATGTCAGCATGCCAGAGCTGAGGATGCCGCAGCATGAGCCCGCGCGCGTCTCACTGCGCGAGATTGACCTCAGCAGGCTGATCACGGCAATCAAACCGAAGCAGTTTGCCATGTCGGGCAAAGTGAATGGCGAGCTGCCGCTGTGGGTGAATAATCCACAATGGTTGATTGAGAAAGGCTGGATTGCCAATAGCGGCCCGCTGACGTTCCGAATGGACAAAGATATGGCCGATGCCATCGTCAGCAATAATTTTGCTGCGGGAGCCGCCATGGACTGGCTGCGCTACATGGAGATTTCCCGTTCGTGGGCAACATTAGATCTCGATAATTTCGGCAATCTTACGATGCAGTCCGAAGTGAAAGGCACCAGTCAGTTTAGTAATCGCCGACAATCAATCAATCTCAACTATCGGCATCAGGAAAATCTGTTCCAGCTGTGGCGCAGCCTGCGCTTTGGCGATAATTTGCAATCCTGGGTGGAACAAAATGCCACCCTGCCATCGAAGAAGGATCCCCAACCATGAGCCTCAGGGCATTGCTGGTGTTGGCAGCTGGGCTGCCGCTGATCGGTTGCGTGCCGCGCATTGAAGTGGCGGCACCAAAAGAGCCGATCACCATCAATATGAACGTGAAGATCGAACATGAAATCCACATCAAGGTCGATAAAGATGTGGAAGCGTTGCTGAAAAACCAAAGCGGCCTGTTTTGAGGAGCGGCATGATGAAATCAAAAGCGATGGCATGGTTGCTGGCGCTGCTGCTGGTGCCTTCAGCCTGGGCACTGACGCTGGATGAAGCGCGGCAGCAGGGCCGCGTCGGTGAAACACTCAGTGGCTATGTGGCGGCGCGTCAGCAAGACGATGAAACGCTGGCGCTAGTGAAACGGATTAACGATGGCCGTACGCAGCAATATCAGCGCGTCGCGCAGCAGAATAATCTCACTACCGGCGAAGTGGCACGTATCGCAGGAGAGAAACTGGTGAGTCGCGCGGGCAGCGGGGAATATGTGCGCGGCATCAACGGGCAGTGGTTACGTAAGTAAAGCCAAAATGGGTAATAAACAGCCATAAAAAAGCCGGGCACTCAGGCCCGGCAAAGATGGCATCATACCCATTATTCTCGGGTATTCATCACGTTCTTAAGATTACGCAGCAACAATTTGCTTGATGGCATCTTTAGCGTCGTTAGCCGCTTTCGTTGCCACCTCTGGACCATAAGCAGTACCTTCCGCGAACACGAAGTTCACTTCGGTGATGCCGATGAAGCCCAGGAACAATTTCACGTATGGGGTCAGCAGATCGGTTGGGGTATCTTTGTGGATACCGCCACGGCTGGACAGGATCACGGCACGTTTACCGGTGACCAGACCTTCCGGGCCCGCTTCGGTGTAACGGAAGGTGACGCCAGCACGTGCGATCAGGTCGAAGTAGTTTTTCAACTGAGTCGGGATGTTGAAGTTGTACATTGGCGCGGCGATAACCACAGTGTCATGCGCTTGCAGTTCTGCAATCAGCTCATCAGACAGCGCCAGGGCTTCCTGCTGACGTGGAGACAGCGGAGCATCGGAAGGACGCAGTGCGCCAACCAACTCGCCATCCAGAACCGGAATTGGCTGAGCAGCCAGATCGCGAACGGTCACTTCATTGCCTTTGGCGCGTGCTTCTTCAGCGTAGAAGTCAGCCAGTTGGTTTGACTGAGAATAACCGGCCAGAATGCTTGATTTCAGAACTAAAACTTTGCTCATGGTATTTTCCTGTGCGTTACGCGGTTGGCTTACCGCTCAATGCGTTACACTCTACGGAGTTCCTCCGCGAGGTAAAAGCGCAATATTTCGAGACCTATGTTCGAAATTATTGAATAAGGTCGCACGTCCGGTCAGGTGAGGTTTTCCAGAGTGTGCTATCATGCCGGGCAATAATTGATTGAATCCGCCGGGAAATTTCAGCCGGTATAGAGCGCACTTTGCCAGGCTCGCCGCGACAACAGGTAACGCATCACTATGTCATCATCCCAAACGTCCCCTTTGGCGCCGCTCTGGTCGCGGCTCGATAATCTGACGCTGCGCGATCGCCAGCGTTTGCAACGTCGCCTGCATGGCGCAGCGAAGGTGAAAAATCCAGCCGCGCAGCAAGGTATTGCGACAGAATTAGAGGCTGAATTTGCTGCCGCTGAACAGCGCATTGCCCAGCGCACGGCGGCCACGCCACGCATCACTTTCCCGGAAAACCTGCCGGTCAGTCAAAAGCAGCAAGAAATTGCTGAGGCGATTCGCGATCATCAGGTGGTGATTGTGGCCGGGGAAACCGGTTCAGGGAAAACCACCCAGCTGCCGAAGATTTGCCTGGCGCTCGGACGAGGTGTGAAAGGGTTGATTGGTCATACGCAGCCACGCCGGCTGGCCGCGCGTACGGTCGCCAACCGTATTGCCGATGAGTTAGAAACCTCGCTCGGCGGCACTATCGGCTACAAAGTGCGCTTCAACGATCAAGTCAGCGACACCACCCAGGTGAAGCTGATGACCGACGGTATTCTGCTGGCGGAAATCCAGCAGGATCGTCAGTTGTTGCAATATGACACCATCATCATCGATGAAGCGCACGAACGCAGTCTGAACATCGATTTTCTGCTGGGGTATTTGCGTGAGCTGCTGCCGCGCCGTCCCGATTTGAAAGTGATCATCACCTCGGCGACCATCGACCCGCAACGTTTCTCGCGCCACTTCAATAATGCGCCGGTGATTGAAGTCTCAGGCCGAACCTATCCAGTCGAAGTGCGCTACCGCCCAATGGTAGAAGACGCTGACGATACCGACCGCGATCAGCTGCAGGCGATTTTTGACGCCGTAGATGAGTTAGGTCAGGAAAGCCGCGGTGATATTCTAATCTTTATGAGTGGCGAGCGTGAAATTCGCGATACCGCCGATGCGCTGATGAAGCGCGATATCCCGCATACCGAAATCCTACCGCTGTATGCGCGTCTGTCGAATGCCGAGCAGAACCGTGTATTCCAGTCGCACAGCGGTCGCCGTATCGTGCTGGCCACTAACGTGGCGGAAACGTCACTGACGGTGCCGGGGATTAAGTACGTTATCGATCCCGGTACGGCGCGCATTAGCCGCTACAGCTATCGTACTAAGGTGCAGCGTCTGCCGATCGAGCCAATTTCTCAGGCTTCCGCCAATCAACGTAAAGGACGTTGCGGACGTGTGTCGGAAGGGATCTGTATTCGTCTCTATTCTGAAGACGATTTCCTCAGTCGCCCGGCGTTTACCGATCCGGAAATTCTGCGTACTAATCTGGCGTCTGTTATCCTGCAAATGACCGCGCTTGGCCTGGGTGATATCGGCGCGTTCCCGTTTGTTGAAGCGCCCGATAAGCGCAATATTCAGGATGGCGTGCGACTGCTGGAAGAGTTAGGTGCCATCACGCTGAGTGAAGATGAAACCTATAAGCTGACGACGTCTGGCCGCCAGTTGGCGCAATTACCGGTAGATCCGCGTCTGGCACGCATGGTGCTGGAAGCACAAAAGTTCGGTTGCGTGCGTGAAGCGATGATCATTACTGCGGCCTTATCGATTCAGGATCCGCGCGAGCGCCCGAGTGATAAACAGCAGGCATCCGATGAAAAACACCGGCGCTTTGCTGACAAAGAGTCGGATTTCCTCTCATTTGTGAATCTGTGGAATTACCTGCAGGAGCAGCAAAAAGCCCTGTCGGGCAATCACTTCCGTCGCCAGTGTAAAACCGATTTCCTCAATTATCTGCGGGTGCGTGAATGGCAGGATATTTACACGCAGTTGCGTCAGGTGGTACGCGAACAAGGCATGCCGGTTAACAGCGAACCCGCGCCATATCGTGAAGTGCACTGCGCCTTACTGACCGGATTGCTGTCGCACATTGGTCAGAAAGATAATGAGAAGCAGGAATTCACCGGCGCGCGTAACGCCCGCTTCTCCATCTTCCCTGGCTCCGGCCTGTTTAAGAAGCCGCCGAAGTGGGCGATGGTCGCGGAACTGGTGGAGACCAGCCGCTTGTGGGGCCGCGTGGCCGCACGTATCGATCCCGAATGGATTGAACCACTGGCCCAACATCTGATTAAACGTAGCTACAGCGAACCGCACTGGGAGAAAGCTCAGGGAGCGGTGATGGCGACAGAGAAAGTCACGCTTTACGGGCTGACAATCGTGCCGGCGCGTAAGGTCAACTATAGCAGCATCGATGCGCCACTCAGTCGTGAGCTGTTTATCCGCCACGCGCTAGTGGAAGGCGACTGGCAAACGCGCCATGCGTTCTTGCGTAACAACCTAAAATTACGCAGTGAAGTGGAAGATCTGGAGCACAAATCACGTCGGCGTGACATTCTGGTGGATGATGAAACGCTGTTTGCTTTCTACGACCGTCGCATTGGCGCTGATGTGGTCTCCGCACGCCACTTTGATAGCTGGTGGAAACAGGCGAGCAAGGACAATCCTGACCTGCTGAGTTTTGATAAGCAGATGCTGATCAAAGATGGCGCGGATAAAGTCAGCCAGCTTGATTACCCGAACTTCTGGCATCAGGGCAATCTGAAGCTGAAACTGAGCTATCAGTTTGAACCCGGCGCGGATGCCGATGGTGTTACCGTTCACATTCCGTTGCCGTTGCTGAATCAGGTTGAAGAGGGTGGTTTTGAATGGCAGATCCCCGGTGTGCGCCGTGAGTTGGTGATTGCACTGATTAAATCGTTGCCAAAACCGACGCGCCGTAATCTGGTGCCCGCACCGAACTACGCAGAAGCTTTCCTCGGTCGTGTGAAAGCGATGGAGTTACCGCTGCTCGATGCGCTGGAGCGCGAGTTCCGCCGCATGACCGGGGTGACCATTGATCGTGAAGCCTGGCAGTGGGATCAGGTGCCCGATCACCTGAAAATGACCTTCCGCATTGTGGATGAACACAATCGCAAGCTGCAGGAAGGCAAAGACCTGCATCAGCTTAAGCAGGTGTTGAAAGGGAAAGTGCAGGAAACGCTGTCGAAAGTCGCGGACGATGGGCTGGAGCAGAGCGGGCTGCACATCTGGAGCTTTGGAGATTTGCCGCAAAGTTACGAGCAGAAACGCGGCAGCTATCAGGTTAAAGCCTGGCCCGCACTGGTCGACGAGAAAGACAGTGTCGCCATTCGCCTGTTCGACAACGAGCTTGAGCAGCAAAAGATGATGTGGCGAGGTCAGCGTCGCTTGTTGTTACTGAACATCCCGTCGCCAATCAAGTATCTGCACGAGAAACTGCCCAACAAAGCTAAACTCGGCTTGTACTTCAATCCTTACGGCAAAGTGCTGGATCTGATTGATGATTGCATCGCTTGTGGTGTCGACAAACTGATGGCGGAAGCGGGCGGTCCGGCATGGCAACAGGAGAACTTCGAGCAGCTGCGCGACAAAGTGCGTGCTGAATTGAACGAAACTGTGGTCACTATCGCCAAACAGGTCGAGCAGATTCTGACCAGCGTGTTCAATATCAACAAATTCCTGAAAGGTCGTGTCGACATGACGCTGGCGCTGGCACTGTCTGATATTAAAGCGCAAATGAGCGGACTGGTTTACCGAGGCTTTGTCACCGGGAATGGCTACCAGCACCTGGGCGATACGTTGCGCTATTTACAGGGTATCGAGCGCCGCCTTGAAAAACTGCCGACCGACCCTTACAGCGACCGTGCGCGCATGTTGAAAGTACAAGCCACAGAGCAGGCTTGGCAGACATGGCGCAATAAACTGCCCCCGCAGCGTCAGGATGATGCTGAAGTTCAGGCGATTCGCTGGATGCTTGAGGAGTTGCGGATTAGCTATTTTGCTCAGCAGTTGGGCACACCTTATCCCATCTCTGATAAGCGCATTCTGCAGGCGATGGAGCAAATTAGCTGAGTCAACAAAAGCACAGAGGCGCTATTTCTGCGCCTCTGTGAGTGAAATATCGCTGACTGCGCATGAAACACCCTGGCGCGATGAAGGTGAGCGATTCAGTGGCAAAATCTTATTTCGCCAGCGCTTCCAGACTGTCTTTAAACGACGTAACCGCGATGGCACGGTTATCCGCGCGATAACGGTCCGCCGGAGCGGGTGCAGAGCTTTGCACGGCAATCAGTTTCCAGCCATCACCACTTTTCAGTAGTAGCGGCGATCCGCTGTCACCGGGCAACGTATCACATTGATGCGACAGCACGGCACGTTGCGCCCAGCCGGTAATCAGGCAGTCGCTGTGAGAATAGAGCGTGTCGAGGTGATCAGCCGGGTAACCGGCTTGTGTTACTTTGCGTTCGGTGGTTTTCAACGCATCGGTTAAATCGCTGCGTGAGCCGTCAAATAAGGGAATGGGTACGATACCCGACGGCGGATTATGCAAAATAACCAGCCCGTAATCGTAAGGTGCCGCGCCCGGTGGCACGATCCAGCCCTCACCATCGGCCTGTAGCCTGCGCGCCAGTGAAGGTTCTACACGCGCATCAATATCATGTATTTCGTAACGCCAGCCTTTAGCACCTGACATAAAACGCAGCGCCACCGGTTTATCAAATTTACCCGGAGGGGCGAGCAGGCAGTGTCCAGCGGTTAATGCCAGATGCGCAGATATCAGGGTTGCCGTGCAGAGGTTGCCACTTTCGGTCTCCAGCTGGCCAATGGCATCCCAGGGAGCGGCACTCACATCCGTGATGGCTTTGCGGTGGTCTTTACCAAAAAATAGCGTCTTGATGTCTTCCGGGCTTGGCCCATCTTCATCATCGGCATGTGCTGCGAGGTTAAAACTGAAAATTCCAACAAGTAACAGGATAGCCAGGCGCATAGTTCTCTCAATGGCGAGAATAAGAAGAGGTTATTGTCATCACGCTTGAGCGATAACTATAGTCGGAGAGCGGGAAAAAAGGGAGAAATATTGGAGTAATCAGCACGCTACAACGACTAGATAAAAAAGCTGGCTGCAACAATGCCGCACAGGATCATCACAATCAGGATAATTTCGAAGCGATAGCGACGCACCATTTTTCGCTACTCCAGTAAATAAACACCCGGCATAACCGGGTGTTTTAGATATTAATGCGGTGTTGGCGCTAAGGGGCCGAATTATTTAGCCGCTTTTTTCGCTTTGTGGTGCTTTTTAGCAGCCTGAGCTTTCTGAACTGGTTTGGTTACTTTTTTGTGATGCTTTTTAGCAGCCTGGGCTTTCTGTGCAGCTGGCTTGGTTGCTTTTTTGTGGTGCTTTTTAGCAGCCTGAGCTTTCTGAGCAGCTGGTGCTTTCTTCGCTACTTTTTTGTGTTTCTTAGCTGCCTGAGCTTTCTGGGCAACTTTCTTATGATGAACTGCTTTGTGCTTAACAGGTGCTGCGGTAGTGGTAGCGGCAGCAGCCGGAGCAGCTGTAGTGGTCTCAGCAGCGAAAGCAACAGAAGACATACCCATAGCAGCGGCGATCACCAGTGCAACTAATTTTTTCATCGCAAAATCCTCGAACTATTTTTTCATGTGTAGCCCACTGCGGGGCCGGTGAAAGAACTATATGAAAAACAATTCGGTCTTTCCGTGAGGCATTGGTATCGGCGTGTAACGGAATGTACAAAGGCGGGTAAAGGAAGTGAAAAGGGCGGCCCATCAGGCCGCCGCGCAGTTTACTCAGAGAGATAGCGTTGTTCAAGGTGCTGACGGAAATAGTGCGGATTCAGCGTTTCACCCGTGGCATTCACCAACAGTTGCTGCGTCGGGAAGCGGCTGCCGTGCTGCCAGATGTTCTGCTGTAACCAATCAAACACCGGCTGCAACTCTCCGTTACGGATCAGATCATCCACTTGTGGGATAGCGCGCTTCACTGCCTGGAACAGCTGGGCGGCGTACATGGCACCCAGCGTGTACGTCGGGAAGTACCCAAAGGCGCCATCGGTCCAGTGAATGTCTTGCATGCAGCCATCGCGGTAGTTGCCACGCGTATCCATTCCCAGAGACTGCTGCATTTTCTCATCCCACAGCGCGGGGATGTCATCAACTTCAATCTCGCCTTCAATCAACGCACGTTCGATTTCGTAACGCAGAATCACATGTGCTGGATAGCTCAGTTCATCGGCATCCACGCGGATAAAGCCCGGCTTCACGCGTTGTGTCTGACGAACAAAGTTATCCAGCGCTAATGCAGGCTGGTCACCCATCAGGGCGACGACCTGCGGATGAATATGCTGCAGGAACGCCTTGCTGCGGCCCAACTGCATCTCCATGAACAGGCTTTGTGATTCATGCATGGCGGTCGATCGCGCATGTGCCACCGGTTGTCCACGCCATTGCTGCGGTAAATTCTGCTCGTAACGTGCGTGGCCGGTTTCGTGGATCACGCCCATCATCGCACTCAGGAAATCGTTCTCATTGTAACGTGTGGTAATGCGCACATCTTCTGGCACGCCACCACAGAAGGGGTGAGCGCTGACATCCAGGCGGCCATGGTTGAAATCGAAGCCCAGCGTTTTCATCACACTCAAACCGAGTTGCTTTTGCGCTTCAATGGCAAAGGGACCCACCGGCGCCGCGATAGCAGTTTTCTGCTGTTTCTCGACGGCTTTTTGCAGCAGTGCGGGCAGCCAGCTTTTCAACTCGCCAAAGGTACTGTCGAGTTGCGCACTGGTCATGCCGGGTTCGAACACATCCAGCAGCGCGTCATACCGAGACACACCCAGTGCATCGGCGCGCAGTTGTGCTTCTTCACGGCTGAGTTTCACCACTTCTTTCAGGTTAGCCGAGAAGCCTTGCCAGTCATTGGCGGGGCGTTGTTGACGCCAGGCATGCTCACAACGCGAACCGGCCAGCGATTTGGCTTCGACTAATGAAGCGGGCAGAATCGTTGCCTGTTGCCAGGCACGCTGCATTTCGCTCAGGTTAGCTTGCTCAACATCGTTCAACGATTCTTGCTGAGCGGCATCGAACAGGCCGCCGAGGCGTTTATCGGTCAACAGTTCATGCATAAACACGCTGAGTTCCGCCATGGCTTCACCGCGCGCCTGGCTGCCGCCGGGTGGCATCGTGGTTTGCATATCGACACCGGCGATAGCCCCAAGATGGCCAAAGCGCGCCAGGCGCTGGAAAGTTTTGCTAAGTTCCTGATAAGCAGAAGTCACCATTAAAGCTCCTTATGACGGTAAACGGGGCGAAATATCTCGCAAGGGTAGATCAACCGGCCAGCAGAAGCGAACGCAGGCGCCACCAAGCGGACTGCTCTCAATAGTGACATGTCCCTGCAGTGCCTGAGCAATGGAGTGGACAATTGCCAGCCCAAGGCCGCAGCCACCGGTCGCGCGATCCCGACTAGGATCGAGACGAACAAAAGGTTCGAACACGCGCGCGCGTTCTTCGGGGGGGATACCCGGCCCATCATCTTCGACCTGTAAATTACCAATGGCGCCGTCAAACCACAGGCTAACGCGCAGCCGCTGCTGGGCATAACGCAGCGCATTGTTCACCAGATTGTCCAGAACGCGTTCCATCAGACGGGTATCGGCGGATCCCACATTCTCAAGTTGCGGAATATCCAGGGCGATATGTGCCTGCGGATTCATGGTTTGTACATCTTCGATATGCACTCGCAGCCACTGCGCCAAATCAAACGATTGAAGGTTGAGATCGACACGCGGGCGGTCAAGGCGCGCATAGGTTAACAGCTCTTCTATCAGACTCTCTAACTGGCCGACATCGCGGTTCAACGCAGCGGACTCGGCGTCACTGAGGTTATCGCTCATTTCCAGGCGATAGCGCAGTCGAACCAGCGGTGTCCTTAACTCGTGGGCGATGCCATCAATCAGCTGTTTTTTGCTGGCGACCAGCGTATTGATATTGTCCGCCATCTGGTTAAACGCCACGCCCAGGCTGTGCAGACTCGAGGTACTTTCAAAATGGGTACGCACATCCAACTCACCGCGACCAAAACGTTGCGCGGCTTTTTCCAGCCGCTGCATCTCTTGCCAGTGCGGTCGTAGCCAGATAAACACCGGCAGCGCCAAAGACATGCCGATAAACGCCAGCAGCGCGATATCCAGAATGCGCATTTGATGCAGATAAAACAGATAAGGGATCGGGCCGACCGACAGCACATAATGGCTGCGCGGTATGTGCTGCAGGAAGGTGTATTGATCGTCAAGTGCGACGATCTCACCGGCGCGCAGGCGGCGCATATCAGGCTCATCCAGCTGATATTTACTCATCGGTTCGATATGCAGCTCAAACGACAAGTCGAGATCGAGATTGCGGATGGTTTTATTCCAGTCACGCGGGGGGATCTCGCGCAATTCACTGCGCATTAAAAACAGCGAACTCGCCATCAAATCGTTCATTGACTGGCGGCCCGCACGCTCAGCGGTAAACTTGTAGACCAGCCCCACCAGCAAGGTCATCACCAGAAAGCAGACGAACAGCAGTAGATAGAACTGGATAAAGAGTTTTCTCATGCGGAGCGGGTATCCCAGGCCTGAGGCGCGAACAGGTAACCTTTATTGCGGATGGTTTTGATACGAAACGGCTCGGTGGCACTGTCATACAGTTTTTTGCGCAGGCGAGAGATCGCCACATCAATACTGCGATCCATGCCGTCATAGCTCACCCCTCGCAAGGTTTTCAGCAACGCATCACGATTCAGAATCTGGCCTGCATGCGTGGCCAGCTCCCACAGCAGATCAAAATCGGCGGTGGAGAGGGTGATGTTTTCATCAAACAGCGTGACCTGGCGATTGAGGGAGTCGATAGTCAGCGAACCAAAACGCAGTACCCGTTGCGAACTCTGAATGGCTGGCGCGACTTCGGGCTGGGAACCCTGCGCCTGACGCAAATGCAGACGCAAACGTGCCAGCAAAACAGCGGGCGGTGTAGTTTTCAGAATGTAGTCATTGGCACCCATTTCCAGCGCCAGAATGTGGTTCATGTCGCTGTCCAGCGATGTCAGCAGCACAATCGGCCCAGACCAGTGCGCACGCAAATCGCGACAGACTGTCATGCCATCTTTGCCAGGCAACATGATATCCAGCAGCACCAGGTCGGGATCGGCATTGAGAATAGTGGCTTCAGCGCGGTCACCGCGCGTTTCTACAGTCACTTCAATATCGTGGCGGCCAAGGTAGGCGGCGATCAGTTCGCCGACTTCCGGCTCATCTTCCACATAGACAATTCTGTTCATATTTCACTGCGAGTGATGAGAATGGCATCAGCATAACTTTTCCTGGTCCTGAGCTCTACGCTATCGCACGAAATATCCCTGGCTGACTGGTATGTTTACCGTGAAATGTGCCATTATTAGCGGCGCGTTGTAGCGCAAGGTTCGGAACCGTAACGAAAACCAGGAGGAGTGCGAGGGTGTCTGATAAAGAGCTGGCTTCAGCCGGATACAGTGACCGCATCTGCTTCAATTACAGCGATTTTCTTTCTGCTTCCTGCAAAAAACGCTGGAGTTTCGTTGACGCTATTTACGGCGTGATGCCGATTTTTGGCATGGTCACGCGCAAGTCCGCTCACGGCTTAGCCGCAAGTGACGATCATTTGAAAGAATTAGCATTACAAATCATTTCAACGCAGGTCAGCGACGAGATAAATATCGCACGACTGATTACCCTCGCGGAACAACAGCACATCAGCCGTTTTGACATCCAACTGCCTTATCCGTTGTCAGAAGATCAGCTGGACGCGATTCATCAGGAATACCGTAAAGCGCTGAATCTGACACAGCAGGATGACCTGCTGTGCGTCTCAATCCCGGTTCAACCTCACTAATTACTGCGTAAGCTGCCACATCGCTGGCAGTGCTGCCGCAATCAGTAATCCAATCGCGATGCGCTCAAGTTGTGACAGCACTTTGTTGCCACGGCCGCCGCGTCGCGCATACAGGAACAGCAGTAATCCCGGCGCGTACAGCACCACAGACAGCAGCAGATGCAGCGGACCTGAAGCATAAAGCAGCCAGAATCCATAAGCACTGGCACCGACTCCGACCGACATCGCCAGCGGATTTTTTTGTCCGCGAACCACTTTAATTAAATACAGACCCACCAGCAGATATGGCACCAGAATCATCTCTGACGCGATGGTCAGCAGCGTATTGTAATCCGCGCCCGTGACCGCAATCAGGATCAGACAAACCTGCACGCTGCCGTTGGTGAGCCACAACGAAGCGGCTGGCGAATTGTGACGATTCTGTCGCGCAATGCTGCGGGGGAAAGCCCCTTGCTGTGCAGCGAGAAAAGGGACTTCTGCCGCCATAATTGTCCAGCTCAAATACGCGCCACACACGGAAATAATCAGACCCACCGCAATCACCGTATTACCCCAATGCCCCAACAGATGCTGCATCAAGCCGGCCATGGAGGGATTTCGCATTTGCGCCAGCTCTGCACGCGGCACCACGCCCAGTGCAAGCAGGGTCACCAGTAAGTAAACCAGCAGTGCCGCGATAACCGCCAGCATGGTGGCGCGTCCCACATCTTTCTTATGACGTGCCCGCGCGGAGACTACCACGGCGCCTTCCACACCAATGAAGACCCACAAGGTAATCAACATGGTCTGCTTGACTTGCTGCCACAGTGGCTGGCCTAGCGCGACGCCGCTGAAATCAAAGTGGAAGCGATGGTGGTTAAACGCGAGCAAAGCCAACACCACAAACAGCAGCAGCGGTACCAGTTTCCCCAGGGTAGCGAGCAGGTTGATGCTGGCAGCTGTTTGCACACCTCGTAACACCAGCCAGTGCACCAGCCATAAAAGTACC
Organism: Pantoea sp. S61; assembly: GCF_016625145.1. Classification (NCBI taxonomy): domain Bacteria; kingdom Pseudomonadati; phylum Pseudomonadota; class Gammaproteobacteria; order Enterobacterales; family Erwiniaceae; genus Pantoea; species Pantoea sp. S61. The sequence continues at coordinate 262,781 of NZ_JACVUO010000003.1, read as the reverse complement.
GATGCACCGAGCATCGCTTGCCAGGTATTGCCATCGCCAAATACCACGTGGTCAGGCGAATCGGTGAAGAAACTCAGCGCCGAAAAGACAATCACCAGATAAGAAACGTTGGCGATGACCGCACAGAGCCAGTAACCCCATGCGGAATAAAATCCGACTAACTCACCAAATCCGGCGCGTGCATAGGTAAAAATCCCGCCGTCCAGTTCGGGTTTTAAGCGCGTCAGCAGCAGCATGGCCAGCGCGAGAAACAGGATGCCGACACCGGTGATCAGCCAGCCAATCAGCAGTGCAGCGGGACCGGCGACGGCAGCCATATTTTGCGGCAGGCTAAATACACCCGCACCGAGCATGGAGCTGAGTACCAGCGCGGTGAGCGCGCTCAGACCTAATTTTTTATCCAAAACACCATTCCTGGACAGCAGAGTATGCTGGGTAGTGACGATTCCGCTGGAGTGTAACGTGGCAATTGGCCGGTTTTGAAACGGAATACCCTGAAAACAGGCGAAGGATTTTACGGAGAGCGAAAAGGGAAGGCAATGCAGGATTATGCAGATCTGCGCACAGACTATGCAAACAGATGAGCAGGGCGACGAAAGCCGCCCCGCAAACGAATTACTTGAACAGATCCGCGGTCACGGTCAGGTTGCCACCGCTTTGGTTCGACCACTGACGCGTGATGTGATAGTACTTCGCACCTTTTTCCACGGCACGTTTGCCCACAGCATCAGATATCTCTGTTGGCGTACCGAAGTGGTCAGAGAAGGTAATGGTATCAAACGGCTGCATCTGTGCCGCAGTAATCGCATTCACTTCCTGCACGCTACGGCCATCCGCCAGTTTCACCGTATAACGTTCACCGGTGGAGCTTTGCGTTTCAAAGAAACGGCCTACGCTACGACTTGGCGTATCAGAAGAGGCAACGCCAGGGATAGCCACTTTCTTCGCTTCTGCACCGCCCGCGGCTAAAGCGGCTTTACCGGCTTCAGAATCGGCTGGGATGGAATCGGAGACGCTCTGCACTTTGCGCTCTGGTGCATCGGCTTTATAAACATAAGCCGTCACGTACTGGTTGCCGCCGTTGTTAGCATCAACCTGACGCACAATAAAGAAAGAAGCTGCGCCTTTGTCTTTCGCTTTTTTAGCAATCGCTTCATTCACATCAGGCTGGCTGGAGAAAAAGCCATTGACGGAAACCGTGTCGAATGGCTCTAAACGATAGGCTTCCGCTTTCGGCAGTTCTTTAACACCGCTGAACTTACGGTATTGAGTGGACTCATCCGCTTTAGGGGCATTCGCTTTATACAAATCTGCGGTGACGCGCCAGTTGCCGCCGTTACCGTTAGTATCGTTGATACCCTGCACATAGAAGGAGTCAGCGCCTTTTTCATCGGCTGCTTTGGAGATGGCATCGGTGGCATCGCCAATAGCATTAAAGCGACCGTTGATATTAATACGTTTGAATGGCTTCAACGCGGCCGCTTGTTCTGGCGTCAACTCTTTGGCGGCAAATGCATTTGCTGCCAACAGTGATAACAAGGTGGTCGCCAGAATGGTGTTCTTCAGCTTCATAAAAATGATCCTTCGCCTTACGCAAAATGAGTACGAAAACGTGCTGGACTCTTGATGTATAACAGATTAGCCGCTGATTATTGCATGTAATAATCAACCTGTCTCAGCCAATTTATGCGCATAAGATTGACAATCTCCGCAAATTATTCATCGACATGTCATTTACCTATGCTATGGCTTTTTTTTGACCGCTTTACCACTTATTCTGGTAACACATAGCATCATAATGGTTAAAGTATTGTTAAATAAAGGTTTTTAAAAACACTAAATTCGACATGACACGATTTTGCGCAGCAGAATATTTTTTATTATGTCGCAAAACTAGTGGCAAAACGTGGCATTCAATCTTTGCATCTGAATATTAGTGTGAATGTCATAAGTGTGCGTTATCGCTGTGGATCACTTTTCACATTTTCAGTAGGTTATAAAGACTTTGTTACATTGCGCATTTTGCTCATAAAAAGCTGAAACGCTGTTTCAGCCTTATGGGCTTGTGCCACTTACAGAACCTCATCCTTTAATTGTTGAAAGGAAACAGTATGTTAATTGGGATACCCAAAGAGCGGTTAGCCAATGAGTCGCGCGTTGCTGCAACGCCAAAGACCGTTGAGCAACTGATCAAGCTGGGATTCAGCGTCACGGTCGAGCAGGGCGCTGGTATTCGCGCAAGTTTTGACGATGAGAGCTTTATCGCCGCTGGTGCCACTGTCAGTACCACCGAAAGTGTCTGGCAGTCTGACATTGTGTTGAAAGTGAATGCGCCAGACGATCAGGAGATCGAACTGACACGCGCGGGCAGCACCTTAGTGAGCTTTATCTGGCCAGCACAAAATCCGGCACTGCTGGAGAAACTGGCCGCGCGTAACGTCACCGTCATGGCGATGGATTCTGTACCCCGTATTTCCCGTGCCCAGGCGCTGGATGCACTGAGTTCCATGGCGAACATCGCCGGTTACCGTGCCATTGTTGAAGCTGCGCATGAATTTGGCCGTTTCTTTACCGGGCAAATCACCGCAGCCGGTAAAGTACCACCGGCGAAAGTGATGATTATCGGTGCGGGTGTGGCAGGTTTGGCAGCGATCGGCGCGGCGGGCAGTCTCGGTGCGATTGTGCGTGCGTTTGATACGCGTCCAGAAGTGAAAGAACAGGTGCAGAGTATGGGCGCCGAGTTCCTTGAGCTGGATTTCGAAGAAGAAGCTGGCAGTGGCGATGGATATGCCAAAGTGATGTCAGAAGCCTTTATTAAGGCGGAGATGGAACTGTTTGCCGCGCAGGCGAAAGAAGTCGATATCATCGTCACTACCGCGCTGATCCCAGGCAAACCGGCACCGAAACTGATTACCGCTGAAATGGTTGCCAGCATGAAGCCGGGTAGCGTGATTGTCGATCTGGCGGCAGCCACCGGCGGTAACTGTGATCTCACGGTAGCCGATCAGGTGACGTTGACCCGCAATGGTGTGAAGATCATCGGTTATACCGATCTGCCTAGCCGTCTGCCAACGCAATCTTCTCAGCTGTATGGCACCAACCTGGTTAACCTGCTGAAACTGCTGTGCAAAGAGAAGAACGGCGAAATCACCGTCGACTTCGATGACGTCGTCGTGCGCGGCGTCACGGTGATTCGTGAAGGCGAAGTCACCTGGCCAGCACCACCGATTCAGGTATCAGCGGCGCCGAAAGCCGCGCAGGCAGCCATTGAGCCAAAAGCAAAAGTGGAAGCCAAACCGGTTTCACCGTGGCGCAAATATCTGTTGCTGGCATTGGCTGTGGTGCTGTTCGCCTGTCTGGCCAATGTGGCACCGCCTGAATTCCTGTCCCACTTTACGGTCTTCGCGCTCTCCTGCGTCGTCGGTTACTACGTGGTGTGGAACGTCAGCCATGCATTGCATACGCCATTAATGTCCGTCACTAACGCCATTTCCGGCATTATTGTGGTGGGTGCGGTGCTGCAAATGGGCCACGGCGGTTGGGTGACTTTCCTTGCCTTCGTCGCTGTACTGATTGCCAGCATCAATATCTTCGGTGGATTCACCGTCACCCAGCGCATGCTGAAAATGTTTCGTAAGAATTAAGGGGTAACAACATGTCTGGCGGATTAGTGACTGCAGCATACATTGTTGCCGCAATTCTGTTTATTTTCAGCCTGGCCGGCCTCTCAAAACACGAGACGTCAAAGCAGGGTAACATCTTTGGTGTCAGTGGCATGGCGATTGCGCTGCTGGCGACCATCTTTGGTCCCAACAGCGGCAACGTGGCGTGGATTCTGTTGGCGATGGTGATCGGTGGCGCAATCGGTGTGCGTCTGGCGAAGAAAGTCGAGATGACTGAAATGCCAGAGCTGGTGGCAATTCTGCACAGCTTCGTGGGTCTGGCTGCCGTTCTGGTGGGCTTCAACAGCTACCTCGATCATGCACCCGGTCTGGCGCCGGTGATGGAAAATATCCATCTGACGGAAGTGTTCCTTGGCATCTTTATCGGTGCGGTGACCTTCACCGGTTCTATCGTGGCGTTTGGCAAACTGCGCGGCAAGATCTCTTCTAAAGCGTTGATGCTACCACATCGTCATAAGATGAATCTGGCTGCGCTGGTGGTTTCTTTCCTGCTGATGCTGTGGTTTGTGCAGACGAATAGCACCGGTTCACAAGTGGTTGCTTTACTGCTGATGACTGTCATTGCTCTGGTCTTCGGCTGGCACCTGGTCGCCTCCATTGGCGGTGCGGATATGCCGGTTGTGGTGTCGATGCTGAACTCTTACTCCGGTTGGGCAGCGGCGGCGGCGGGCTTTATGCTCAGCAATGACCTGCTGATTGTCACCGGTGCGTTAGTGGGTTCTTCGGGTGCGATTCTGTCCTACATTATGTGTAAGGCAATGAACCGCTCGTTCATTAGCGTTATTGCGGGGGGTTTTGGCACCGATGTGAGTGTCGGTGGCGAAAGCGAAGAAGAGGGTGAACACCGTGAAATCACGGCAGAAGACACTGCAGAACTGCTGAAAGGTTCAACGTCAGTGATCATCACGCCTGGCTACGGCATGGCGGTGGCGCAGGCGCAGTACCCGGTGGCGGAAATCACCGAGAAACTGCGTGCGCGTGGCATCAAAGTGCGTTTCGGGATCCATCCGGTTGCCGGTCGTTTGCCTGGCCACATGAACGTGTTGCTGGCTGAAGCCAAAGTGCCGTATGACGTGGTGCTGGAAATGGACGAGATTAACGATGATTTCAGCGATACCGATACCGTGCTGGTGATCGGTGCCAATGACACCGTGAACCCGGCGGCGCAGGAAGATCCGCGCAGCCCAATCGCGGGTATGCCTGTACTGGAAGTGTGGAAAGCGCAGAACGTTATCGTGTTTAAACGTTCAATGAATACCGGTTACGCCGGGGTACAGAACCCGCTGTTCTTCAAAGACAACACGCAAATGTTGTTTGGTGATGCGAAGGCGAGTGTAGAAGGCATCCTGCGCGCGTTGTAATCTGTATTGCGATTAAAAAAGGCGACCATCTGGTCGCCTTTGTTGTTTTAATCGTCTTCGTCTTCTTCATCGTCATAATCAATCGGCGATTTGAAATCGTCCGGTTTGATTGCCAGCAAATCACAACGCAGATGATCGATAACCTGCTCTGCGGTATTCCCGAGGAACGCGGCTGAAAGGCCAGTGCGGCCGATGGTGCCGAGTACCACAATCCCCGCCTCCAGATGAGAGGCGATATCCGGTATCACTTCCTCCGGCAAGCCTTTTGCCACATGCGTAAACTCTTCGCCGATGGAGAATTTCTGGCGTAGCGCTTTCATCGCCACCAGATGTTGTCCGCGAATCGCATCGTTATACACGCTGGGGTCAAAGTCGGGGAGTTCAATAGCGATATTGATTGGCGTGATGGGATAAGCACCGACAAGGTGCACTTCAGTATGATTGACCATATCAGCCAGCAGCACCGTTTCACGAATCAGTTTTTGGTTTAACTCATCGTGATGGGGCTCTTCACTGGCCAGATTGACCGCCACAACGGCTCTGCCTCCCTCTGGCCATGGCTGATCTTTCACCATCCACACCGGGCAGGGGCATTTACGCAGCAGATGCCAGTCAGTTGGGGTAAAAATCACCGCTTCGAGGCGATCGTGCTGGTGGGCCATTTTCAACACCAGGTCGTGCTGGTGCGCCATCACTTCCTGGATGATCGCTTCATAAGGGCGATTATGCCACACCACTTTAATTTCAATATCAACACCCGCCTCAAGATAGGCGTGGGCCTGTTGACGAATCCATTCAGTACGCTGACTGATGACGCCTTTACGCATGTTGGAACGTTCATCAGGCGACAACAAGGTGGTCATTTCATAGGAGAAGTCGTAGATGGGCAGAAAAGCTTTGATTTTTCCGCCGATACGTTGATTCAGATACACCGCACGACGTAACGCGGGTTGATCGTCCTGCTGGGCGTCAATCGCCACCAGAATATTTTGGTACCGGGACATAGGGCAATCTCCTCAAACCAAAGCAAGTTGGATTAAAGATAGCCTAAGTTGGCGCGGGGCAGAAGGGGAAAAGTTGTTGCCGGATCAATAAACTAACATTTATCGACCCGGCACAGAATCACGCAGCTTGTTCAGTTTGACCTGCCAGTTCTGCCAGCAATGCATGGTTCTCGATGGTGATATATTTGCCTTTCACTGCCAGCATGCCACTTTTCTGGAAGCGGCCCAGCAGACGGCTAATGGTTTCTACGGTTAGTCCCAGGTAGTTACCAATGTCACCACGCGTCATGGTCAGGCGGAACTCGCGTTGAGAAAAGCCTCGTTGACCAAAGCGGCGGGACAGATTCCAGACAAAGGCCGCCAGACGCTCTTCCGCGTTTTTCTTCGAGAGCAGCAGGATCATGTCCTGGTCGCCTTTAATCTCACCGCTCATCAGACGCATCATCTGCTGACGCAGTGCCGGCATTTTACCGGAGAGATCGTCAAGGGTTTCGAAAGGAATTTCACACACCATTGCCGTTTCCAGCGCCTGAGCAAAACTGGGGTGGTGCGCGCCGACAATCGCATCAAAGCCCACTAAATCCCCAGCCAGATGGAAACCGGTAATTTGCTCATCACCCTGTTCAGTAATGGTGTAGCTTTTAATGGTGCCGGAGCGGATAGCGTAAAGCGATTTCAGTTCATCACCGGCTTTGAACAACGTCTGACCTTTCTGAATCGGCTTTTTGCGCTCAATGATATTGTCCAGCTGATCCAGCTCATGCTCGTTCAGTGTGAAAGGGATACACAACTGGCTGATACTGCAATCCTGACAGTGAATGGCACAACCGCCAGACTGAATACGTCGAATGCTGCGTTTTTCCGGGATCATATAGGTACGCTCGATGATTATTGACTGCCGTCAATTTTAACATTTTTACGCGTTAAGGGAACTCATCCGAGCAGTAATTCCCCTTAAACCCCCACTAACGTAGGGTATACCTGAGTTTGCGCAAGGTTTGCCTGACATTATTTTTTGACCTGGAACGTTTTGTTGCCATATTTACATCTGGTCACAACTTGTCTTAGCGCAAAAAGTGACAGATGTGATGCCAAAAATCCTTTGCTACTATTTTGTTTTTGAGCGGCAACCTGCGCTCAGCAAACCACCAGGCGTGAGAAAACACCATGAACCTAGACGATGAAGACCTTTTCCGGGATGCCATGGGCGATGTGACGCCACTGAAAGATTGTGCCAATACCCAATGGTTGCGTTCCCCTTCAACCAAAGCGCCGCGCCCGACGCAAGCCGATGACGAACAGGAAAATTTCCTCACGCGGGGCTTTCTTGACATCATCCCGCTGACGACGCCGCTGGAATACAAAACAGAAGGGATTCAACAAGGTGTGCTGGATAAGTTGCGGCTGGGGAAATATTCCCTGGACGCCAGCCTGAACCTGCTGCGTCAGCCGGTAGAAACCTGTCGGAAGTCATTGTTCAGTTTCATGCTGCAGGCACGCAAGCAGGGGCTACGCAATCTGCTGATTATCCACGGCAAAGGCCGTGATGATGAAGCGCATGCCAATATCGTACGCAGTTATCTGGCACGCTGGCTGACGCAGTTTGACGAGGTGCAAAGCTTTTGCGTGGCGCAACCCCAGCACGGAGGTGCCGGGGCGTTGTATGTCAGTTTAAGAAAAACGGATCAGGCGCGGCTGGATAATCGAGAGCGCCACGCCAAACGCAGTCGCTAATCAGGTATGAAATTTGCGAATGGTCGCCAGCAGCACTTCGGCACTCAGGCTGAGATGACTGCCGCTGCGGGTGATAATCCCCACCGGCTCTCCCGGCCCTGGAGAGTTAATCGGCAGTGCAATCACGGCATTGTGGCTGAGATCTTCCTTGATGGCGCCCGAGGGGACAAACCACACATAGTCATAACGCAGGGCCAGTTGACGCGCCAGCGAAGTGGATGAGGTTTCAACACAATTAGCGGGAAGCGCACAACCTTGCTCGTCCAGCATATGTTGAGCGATACGGCGCGGGGCAGTGCCCTCCGGCGATATCACCACCGGCCACTGCATCGCACGGGATAACGTGACGTTGTCACTGAGAAGCGGGTGTTCCGGACGAACTACCAGTTTAAGCGACTCAAGGAATAGCAATTCATAACTCAGACCCGCCATCATTTCGCTGTCGGCCATGCGCCCAATGCCAATATCAAACTCACCCGCGCGCAACCCAGCCAGCAGAACATTATTGTGTAATGTCGCCACTTGTACCGTGGTGTTCGGCTGTTGCTCATGAAAGCGATCGAGAATCTGTGGCAGCATGCCCATTGCCGCGGTGGTGAGCGCGCCGAGGCGAATCACGACCGGTCGGCCTGGTTGTGGGGTGTTAAAGCTTTGGCCCGCATGGTTAAGTGCATCCAGCACTTTTACCGCATGGACCAGAAATTGCTCGCCGAGCGTCGTTAACTGAGCACCAAGACGGCCACGTTCAAACAGACGCGCGCCAGCCAGTTCTTCCAGCTCATTCAGGGTCTTTGAGAGCGCAGGCTGGCTGAGATTGAGTGTCTCTGCCGCGCGCCCCAGCGTGCCTTGCTGCGCCACCGCAACAAAGGTGTGTAAATGGCGCAAGCGAATGCGCTGATTGAAAAGGGAATTTTTGTCCATAGCCTCAAACATAATGACTTTTACCTGATGGCGGCAATGGGAAAACTGGAATTATGTTAACTTCACTGCAAAATTATATTAACAAAACCCCTAAAATTTCTAACCTGCTGTTTTAAATCGAATTAGTAAAAATCAGCGTCAGTGCAAAATTATCACCTATTGCAATATCAAGCGCTTAATCTCGCATAATTTGAATAATTCTCACTTACACCTAAAAATCCTGCCCGTTATTGTTAACGATGAGCTATCATTAGCGCCGTTTTTTTTACCAAAACTGATGATTAAACGATGAATGTGCAGGAGTTGATCCGTGACCACCGTTGAAGCCGTAGATGTTCGCCAGCTGATTAATCAGAGTGCGCTTAGCCGTTGGCAAAAACGCCTGATTGCGCTGTGCTTCATCGTTGTTGCGCTGGATGGCATGGACATCGCGCTGATGGGCTTTATCGCTCCGACATTGAAAGCCAGTTGGGGCGTCACTAATCATCAGCTTGGCATGGTGATCAGCGCCGCGCTGATTGGCCTGGCCTTAGGTGCCATGGTGGCGGGGCCATTGGCCGATCGCTACGGGCGGCGTGTGATGATACTGCTCAGCGTGGGTTTTTTTGGCTTGTGGACGCTGGCAACCGCCATGGCGCAAAACATCGATCAAATGATGTTATTCCGTTTTCTCACCGGCCTTGGCCTCGGTGCCGCCATGCCAAACGTTGGCACGCTGGTAGCAGAGTATGCACCGGAGCGTCGACGTTCCTTCATTATCACCGTGGTGTTCTGTGGTTTCACCTTTGGTGCCGCATCGGGCGGATTTGCGGCTTCCTGGCTGTTGCCTCGCTATGACTGGCACTCCGTGATGTTGATGGGTGGCGTCTTGCCGCTGATTGTTTTGCCTTTCCTGCTGCGTGGCTTACCGGAATCCGTGCGCTTCCTGATTAGCCGTCGCGCACCTGCTGCACGTATTCATGCCATTTTGGATCGCATGCTGCCTGGCGTCGTTGAGCCGAACAGCCATTACCAGTCCACTGAACAGGTTGTCGTGCGGCGTGGCGCAGTGGCGACGGTGGTGTCGCGGCGTTATCTCTTCGGCAGCCTGATGTTATGGGGCGGCTACTTTATGGGGCTGTTCCTCGTCTATCTGATTGGCAGCTGGATGCCCTCGCTGATCAACACGCTGGGAATGTCGGTGACGGAAGCCGCCATCGTTACGGCGATGTATCAGGCGGGCGGCACGTTAGGTTCGCTGTTTGCTGGCTGGCTGATGGATCGCATCAATGCCAATATCGCGCTGGCGGTGATCTACTTCTGTGGCGGTATTGCGATTGTCGCGCTCGGCTTCTCTCCGGCAGAAGTGGGATTAATGAGTGCCATCGCCTTCTTTAGCGGGTTCTGCTTTAACGGTGCCAACACCGGCATGAATGCGTTGTCGGCCAACTATTATCCCACGCATGCACGTGCGACCGGTTCCAGCTGGATGCACGGTGTGGGTCGCGTCGGCGCGATTATGAGTGCTTTTGTCGGCGCAGAACTCCTTTCGCTCGGGTGGTCGTTCAGCCAAATTTTCCTGTTGCTGGCGATTCCAGCGGTGCTCACCACGATCATGCTGGCCCTGAAATGCCGCTTTGGTGACCCGTCAGACCGGGCTGAGTGACAGGGCGATCACAGTTCCACGAAATTCCTCCACGGTGATAAAGGGTTGATCTACATTAGCAACAACCCTTAACGCCGAGGTGATGACCATGGAAAACTTTCTCACCAGTGATGCGATTCGCACGCTGTTCTCGCAAGCGATGTCCAGTATGTATCAGCAGGAAGTGCCGCAATATGGCACCCTGACGCAACTGGTCACGGCCGTGAATGAACGTACGCTGGAAGCACAACCCGCTTTAAAAAACCGTCTCGCCGCCGCCGATGAACTGGACCGACTCAGTGTGGAACGTCACGGTGCGATTCGCGTGGGAACGGCAGAAGAACTCAGCACACTGCGTCAGATGTTTGCGGTGATGGGGATGGAACCGGTGGGATATTACGATCTCTCGCAAGCGGGGGTGCCGGTTCACTCCACCGCGTTCCGTCCGGTCACCGACAGCGCATTGCGCCGCAATCCATTCCGCGTGTTTACCTCTCTGTTACGGCTGGAACTGATTGATGACGCCGCGCTAAGGGAAAAAGCCGCAACTATTTTGGCCGCGCGCGATATTTTCACGCCGGGTTGTCGCGCATTGATCGCTCAACATCAACAGCAGGGCGGTTTAAACGCTGCGGACGCGGCGCGTTTTGTCAAAGAGGCGCTGGAAACCTTCCGCTGGCATGCCCACACCACCGTGGACAGCCTGACCTATCGGGCACTGAGTCAGCAACATCGATTGATCGCCGATGTGGTGTGCTTCCAGGGGTGCCACATCAACCATCTGACGCCGCGTACGCTGGATATTGATCGCGTGCAAACCTTGATGCCCGCGCGCGGCATCGATCCCAAAACCCTCATTGAGGGGCCGCCACGGCGCGAAGTGCCGATCCTGTTACGTCAAACCAGCTTTAAAGCGCTGGAAGAGGCAGTGCATTTTAATGACGGCACTCCCGGCACCCATACTGCGCGCTTTGGCGAGATTGAGCAGCGCGGCGCGGCACTGACCCCCAAAGGACGTACACTGTACGACCGTCTGTTGGCGGAAGCAGGCACCGGCAGCGATAACCAGCATCATCAACAGCATCTGAGCGCAGTGTTTCGTGATTTCCCTGATGATGAAGAAGCCTTGCGTGAACAGGAACTGGCGTGGTTCCGCTATCGTTTGACCGCTAAGGGCATCCAGCATCCTCCGCAAATGGGGGAAACCCTGGCCCAACTTCTCGCTGAGGGACGGGTGCAGGCAGAACCGATTGTGTATGAAGATTTCCTGCCAGTGAGTGCAGCGGGGATATTCCAGTCTAATTTGGGCGACGAAACGCACGCACGCAGCGCGGGCAATGCCAGCAGGGCGGATTTTGAAGCCGCATTAGGCGCAGCGGTGCAGGATGAGATGGCGTTGTATCAACAGATGCAGCAGCGCAGCCTGGCACGTTGCGGTATCCGTTAGCGGCATAAGAAAACCGGTCTGTGAAGTGGCATCACCACTTCAGCAGACCGGCTTCATTTCTTTTGATTTCTATTGCAAGCGCGAATCACGCACCAGCGTGTACTTCCCGGCACCCAAAAACATGATGGCGAGTGCGCCAAGCAGATAAAGAGCCTCTGTTTCCAGAGACCAGGCGCCAACATCTGTGCGATGCCAGATTGCGCCCATTTTTACCAGTAAGGTCGCAACAACCATGTTCACCGCGATAATGAAGGCCGCAGGGCGCGTCATTAAACCGATGATCACCATAACAGGTGCCACTATTTCCCCGATGTAAGCACCGTAAGCGATGAAACCTGGCATGCCTTTAACGGCCAGCAGATGGGCGATCCAGTCGACGCCATGCATCACTTTGAATTCGCCATGAAACAGCAGCAGGCCGCCAAACGTCAGACGTAACAGCAGTTTACCGAAGTCCGGGTGATCGCTCATTCGATTGAACATCTGGTTGATACCACCAAACATCGCGCTTCTCCGTCTCGCCAGGTTAAATTGTAACCTTAAAACAATTCGCCATGCCAGGGTTAGCCAAAAAATTTGATGGAGATGTTCAATGGATCGAAAGCATATTCGGCTTAATCTGCAAATGCTTTCAGAACATGGACATTCGCTCAAGGCCTGCAAATAATGGAACCAAGCTTGATCTGGGAACCCGAGATGAAAAACGAACGACGTCTGAGGATCATGACCGCAGAGGGTGAGCTCAGAGGCCTGATTGACGATGATCTTTTTGTCTTCAAGGGAATACCTTACGCCGCACCGCCCGTGGGCGCACTGCGCTGGCGTCCGCCACAGCCGGTTGCGCCCTGGCAAGAAGTACGTGAAGCCACGCAATGGGGGGATGCCAGTTGGCAAAACCGGGATTATTGCATGGCAGTGGGTGGCGGCGATCCGGGTCGGTTCAATGAGGATTGTCTGTACCTGAATATCTGGACGCCAGACGTTGAGCCCTCCCGTCCCTTGCCGGTGATGGTGTGGCTGCACGGCGGGGGCTTTACCATCGGCGCAGGTAGTCTTGATCCCTATCGTGGCAAAGCCTTAGCCGCGCAGGGCGTCGTCGTGGTCACGCTCAATTATCGACTTGGCCACTTTGGCTTTTTCGCCCATCCGGCGCTGGATGCTGAATACCCGCAAGAAGCGGTGGTAAATAACTTTGCCTTGCTGGATCAAATCGCTGCGCTGCAATGGGTTCAACGCAATATTCCTGCCTTTGGCGGCGATCGCCACAATATCACGCTGTTTGGTGAATCATCGGGTGCGCGCAGCGTGTTGTCTTTGTGCTGTTCTCCGCTGGCTGAAGGGCTGTTCCACAAAGGCATTGTCCAGAGTGCATACAGCTTGCCGGATGTGCCGCGCAGGAGGGCGCAACAAATCGGTAAACAGGTTGCCGCGCATTTTGGCCTGCCGGCTCACGCCTCTGCTGAACAGCTTCGTCAGTTACCTGCCGATCAATTCTGGCCGCTGCAACGTCCACTGGGATTAGGTCCGGTGGCAATCAGCGGTGATGCGGTGCTTTCCAGGCCGATGCTCGAAACCTTTATAGCCGGTAAACAGCATCGGGTGCCGTTGATGGTGGGAAGTAACAGCGATGAAGCCAGCGTACTGGATTATTTTGGTGTGGATCCTGCAACGGTGTTACAGCAAATTCGTCGCAAAAATCGCCTCAGCTATGGCCTGATGAAATGGCTATACGATATTCACGACGATACCTTACTGGGCCGGTCAGTGGCGCGAGACATGGCGTTTACCGTGATCCCGTTACTGGTGGCGCAGTCTCAACACAGTATTGGCATGCCTGCCTGGCGATACTGGTTCGACTATGTGTCAGAGAATGCCCGCGACCTCTATCCACATGGCACCTGGCACGGCAACGAAATCCCCTATGTATTCAACACGCTGACCTCGCTTAAACCGCTGCCTGAGCGGGATTACACTGCCGCAGATAAGCGCTTTGCCGATATGGTCAGTACCTATTGGGTGACTTTCGCCCGGGATGCCAGTGAGTTTAGCTATCAGTTGCAGGGCCAAATCGACTGGCCGGTGTGGCGTCCCCGTGAAGATCTGACACTCGCCCTCGGTGATCAGGGTAAACCGCAAGCGGTGTTGAAGGCGCGTTTTATGCGTGGGCGTCTGCGTTTGTTCCGTCTCATGATGCGCAGCCACGTTAAGCTTTGATGAGCAGGCTAATAGTGAAATTGCGCAAATGAATCCTTAAGGCAAATGACGCGTTAACTTATTGATTAATCATAACAATGGCAGCCATTCCTCTTAAGCAGACAGCAATTAATTAGCTTATTAAACCGTTACATTTTCCCAATCCACTGCCGATAAACGCAATATGCCCGATTTTATCGGGCCTCCTACGCGTTTCACACCAAGGGATTATGTATGGGAATCTTAAAAAACTTCACTATTCGCGCCGTCATGCTGACTATTCTCGGGCTGTTTTGCCTGCTGTGGTGCGGTGTCGGATTATTTAGCGTGCATTCGCTCAATGCCCTCGGCGAAGGGAATGAGATAGACCGTGAGCTGGTTAATCAGATGACGGTACTGAGTAAAGGCAACGATCAATATTTTCGTGTGGTGACGCGTCTATCCCGCGTGATGGAAGGGCGTGCATCGGGCGCGGCAGTGAGCGCGGAGGCATTCGCACCGGTGCAACAGGCGCTGGAGAGTATGAAAGCGCAGCTGGTGCAATTCAAAGCGATGGCACCCGGCCCGATGGACAGTGAAACGGTTAACAGCGTTATCGCCAGCTGGCAGAAATTGCTGGATGAGGGGATTGCGCCGCAGGTGTCGCTGGCACAGCAGAGCACCGTTGAAGCTTACCGCACACAGGCCAATAACGTGACGCCCGCCCTGAGCCGCGCCTTTGGCACCAGCGCGGAAGCGTTCAACAAAGCCGCAGGCATTAAGCTGGATGAAACCCGTGTCACCGTCGATAAACTCACCAATATTACCAAGGTGATTATTCTGGTTGCCGTGGTGTTCGGCCTTGTCATTCTGTTGTTCACCGACCGTTATCTGGTGGCGATGCTGGTGAAACCGCTGGAGCGCGTGCGCAACCACTTCGCGGTCATTGCGCAGGGCGATCTCAGCCAGCCAGTAGAGGATTTTGGGCGCAACTGCGTCGGCAAACTGGTGCCGCTGTTGCGTGCGATGCAGGACAGCCTGCGTGAAGCAGTGAGCGCCATTCGCAGTGGAACAGAGAATATCTATCGCGGGGCGGCAGAAATTTCATCCGGTAATAACGATCTCTCCTCACGCACCGAAGAGCAAGCGGCCGCGCTGGAGCAAACGGCAGCCAGCATGGAGCAGCTCACGGCAACGGTGAAATTCAACGCCGACAACGCCCGTCAGGCCAGCTCGCTGGCAGAAACGGCCACCGGCACCGCACAGCAGGGCGGCCGTCTGGTGGGGGAAGTGGTCACCACCATGCAGGGCATTTCCGGCAGTTCGAAGAAAATCGCTGAGATCACCAACGTGATCAACAGCATTGCTTTCCAGACCAATATCCTGGCCCTTAACGCCGCCGTTGAAGCTGCGCGTGCGGGCGAACAAGGTCGTGGTTTTGCGGTAGTGGCCAGTGAAGTGCGTAATCTGGCACAGCGCAGTGCGGGTGCGGCGAAAGAGATCGCCACGCTGATTGAAGATTCCGTTCAGCGTGTTGATAAAGGCTCAGCGTTGGTCAGCAGCGCGGGCAGCACCATGAACGATATTCTGAAGTCGGTACAGGATGTGAATGAGATCATGAAGCATATCGCGGCCGCTTCCGAAGAGCAGAGCAAGGGCATTTCGCAGGTCGGCACCGCCGTTACGGAAATGGACAGCGTGACCCAGCAAAACGCCTCGCTGGTGGAGCAGGTTTCTGCGGCGGCCAGTGCGCTGGAGCGTCAAACGGAAGAGTTGCAGGCTTCTGTCGCGAAATTCCGTCTGTCGGACAGTGCGCCGTTAGGCAAAGCTCAGGCCGCGCCAGCCAGCACCGTTCTGCGCCGGCCGCTGCTAACCACTACGTCAGTCGCTCAATCGAAGTCGGCCAGCGCCGATGAATGGGTTTCATTCTGAGGCTGACACAACCACGCCACCAGATCCGGCAGGAACGGTGGCGCATCCTGTTCTGCACACTGTAAAAGGCTGTACGCTGCCCCGGTGGCCACGCTGTTGGCAAACGGGGCGATCAAGCGACCATTCGCCAAATCATTTTGCACCAGTGTCACATCCGCCACCGTGGCACCAAAGCCCTGAATCGCCGCGCTGATGGCAAGATCCATGGTGGCAAAGTGCTGATTGCGTGCCATCGGCACCTTCGCCGCCTGGTCCGCCAGCCACATTTGCCAGTCGCGAGCATCATTGGTGGGATGCAAAAAAGTAAACTTCGCCAAATCGCTGATGCTCACGGGCGGCGTGACGTTATTGCCCAAAACCGGCGTCAATCGCTCATCAAATAAACGAATGGAACCAGCAGGCGGCGTGCCAAACACAATCGCCGCATCAAAATTTTCCAATTGTGAAGCGTGATCCAGCGTGGTGGTGAGCGCCACATGGATTTCCGGCCGCTGTTGCTCCAGTGCCACCAAACGCGGCACCAGCCAGCGCATGGCACAGGTCGGTGCTTTCAAACGAATCGAGGCATTGCTGCGGCTGGCTTTCTCTGTCGCGTTTACCAGCATAGCGTAACCTTGCTGCAGTTCGGGCAACAATGCCGCACCTTGTTCGGTGAGATGCAGACCGCGCGCATGACGGGCAAACAACGGAAATCCCAGCCAGCTTTCCAGCGTGGCGATTTTACGGCTCACCGCCCCCTGTGTAATGCACAACTCACTGGCCGCGCGCGTCAGATTGAGATGACGTGCAGTGACCAGAAATGCATGGATGGCATTTAGCGGTAGTGCAGAGCGGGACATAATGACCTCAAGCTATGATTTTTAATCATGGCTATTATGACAACAATTCGCTTGTCGACTCAAGCGTCACGCCGTTGAATAGAAATCTACTTTCCTTACGTGGTTATGCAACCTTGTGGAGCAACGATGACCTTGAATAGCAGTGTTAACATCTCTTCCAAACAGCCCGATGTCGGCACGACGATTTTCAGCGTCATCGGCCAGCTATCGGCACAACATAAAGCCATCAACCTGTCGCAGGGCGCGCCGAATTTTCCATGCGATCCGCATCTGGTGGAGCTGGTCAGTAAAGCCATGCGCGAAGGTCACAACCAATATGCCTCTCTGACCGGTTTACCGGCGCTGCGTGAAGCGCTGGCCGAAAAAGTCGAGACGCTTTATGGCCAGCGCTACGATGCGGGTAGCGAAGTGTTGATCACCGGCAGCGCTAGCCAGGGAATTTACATGGCGATTTCCGCACTGGTGCACCCTGGCGACGAAGTGATCTTCTTCGAGCCCGCGTTCGACAGCTATGCGCCAGTGGTGCGTTTGCAGGGAGCAACGCCGATTGGCCTGAAATTGCAGGTGCCGGATTTTGCGATTAACTGGGATGAGCTGCGCGCCACCCTTACGCCGCGCACCCGCATGATCATCATCAATACCCCGCATAATCCGAGTGCACAGGTGCTGACGCCAGCCGATCTGGAGCAGTTGGCAGCCTTGACCCGCAACACGGATATCGTGGTACTGTCCGACGAAGTCTACGAACACATTCTGTTTGATGGTCGTGCCCACTGCGGCATGGCTACCCATCCGGAACTGGCGCAGCGCAGCGTGATCGTTTCCTCCTTTGGCAAAACGTTCCACGTCACTGGCTGGCGTGTGGGTTACGCGCTGGCACCGGCCGCGCTGATGGAAGAGATTGTGAAGGTGCATCAGTTCATGATGTACGCCGCCGATACACCGATGCAGGTGGGTTTTGCGCACTATTTGCAGAATCCGCAAAACTACCTGCAGCTGTCACCGTTCTATCAGGAAAAACGCGATCGGCTGCTGTCATTGATGCAAGATTCGCCGTTTAAGCTGCTGCCGAGCGCGGGCTCCTTCTTTATGTTGGCCAGTTACGGACATTTCAGTGACGAAAGCGACAGTGAAATGGTAAAACGTCTCATCGTCGATCACGGTGTGGCCACCATTCCGTTGTCGGCGTTTTATATGGACGGCACTGACAATAAATTAATTCGCCTGTCATTCGCGAAAGACGACGCAACACTGCAGGCAGGCGCGGAAGCGCTGTGCCGTGTTAAAGGGTAATTAGGGGAAGAATAATGAAAAAATTAAACGCACTGTTTGTGGCGCTGGGCATGCTGACCTCAGCACACGCACTGGCACAGGAAACCTTACGCTACGGTCTGGAGTCACAATATCCGCCGTTTGAAAGCCGCAACGCACAGGGCGAGCTGGAAGGTTTTGATATCGAACTGGGCAAAGCGATTTGCCAGGTCGGCAACTTTGACTGTAAGTGGGTGGAAAGCAGCTTTGATGCGCTAATACCGGCACTGCAGGCGAAAAAGTTTGATGCGATCAACTCGGCGATGAATATCACCGAAGCGCGTGCTAAAAGCATCGATTTCACCAAACCTATCTACCGCATTCCTACCATGCTGATCGTCAAAGCGGGTGAGAAGTTGCTGCCAACCGCCGAGTCGCTGAAAGGCAAAAACATCGGCGTGTTGCAGGGTTCTATCCAGGAAACTTACGCTAAGAAGCACTGGGAGCCGCAGGGTGTGACCGTGACCTCTTATCAGGACCAGAACCAGGTTTATAACGACATGGTCGCGGGCCGCCTTGATGGCACGCTGGTGATGTCTGCTGCAGGCCAGTCTGGTTTCCTTGATAAGCCTCAAGGTAAAGGTTTCGCCTTTGTCGGCAAGCCGGTTGAAGATGACACCATCCTCGGTTCAGGTATCGGTTTTGGTCTGCGTAAAGGTGATGCCAAGCTGAAGGGTGAACTGGATGCGGCTATCACGAAAGTGCAGTCTGACGGCACCATCACCAAGCTGGCGGCGAAATTCTTCCCTGGCATTGATGTGACCGCAGCGAAATAACTTCAAGCGCCATACTGGCGCGCTGCTCCGTTAAAACCGGATTGAATTAAGGCTGCCATTGTTCACCCATGGCAGCCTTTTTCGTTTACGTCGGAGTCGGTGACATCGTCTCTCAGCGGTTGCCGGGCCGCTGACAGCGTTAAGATCTGCCGGTAAGGATCGGGCTTATTTCGCCGCCAGATAACACAGCGCTTCGGCTACCTGATACGATTTCACAAACGACGGCACCGGTAAAAACTCGAAGCGTGAATGGAAATTGTGTGCGCCGGTAAAGAAGTTCGGTGTCAGCAATCCTTTTGCCGATAAAGCCGCACCGTCTGTGCCGCCGCGCATCGGGATAACTTTCGGCTCCACACCCACTTGTTCGAGCGCCGCAAATATCAAGTCAATTGCACGACGATCTTCCCCAATGGCATTACTGATATTGCTGTAGGTGTCGTTAATGGTGAGTGAAACATGCCCGGTGGGGTAAAGCGCGGCGATCTCATCTGCGACTTCCACCAACTGCTGTTTTTTCTGATCGAAACCCTGTAAATCAAAGTCGCGAATCGATGCCTTCAGCACCGCACGGCTGGCATTGGCATTGATATCATTAAACCAGATATAGCCTTCACGTCCTTCGGTATGCTCTGGCGTGGCCAGGCGATCGAAACGTGAAATGAAGTCGTGCGCCATCAGAAGTGGGTTAACCAGCACGCCTTTGCCGGACATCGGATGCGCCGGCACGCCGGTAAACACCAGTTCCGCCGCCGCCGCATTAAAGTTCTCATACACCACTTCGCCCAGCTCACAGCAATCGATAGTCCAGGCAAAATCGACGTTAAAGCGAGTGTCCAAATCCAGCGCTTTGGCACCGCGCAGCCCAATTTCCTCATCCGGTACAAATGCCACCACGATGTCGCCATGATCGCCTTTCAGATTCTCCATCAACGTCATCACCACCGTCACCGCTGCTTTATTGTCGGCGCCGAGCACGCTAGTGCCATCGCTAAAGATGATCTCCTGACCGTGATAGGGCGCAATCTCCGGGTGTTCCGCTACGCGCAGCCAAATATCCTGCTGCGTGTTCAGACACAAATCATCTCCGTTAAACGTCAGGGTTTGCGGGTGGATATCCGCTGACAAACCCACGTCCACCGTGTCGATATGGGTAATAAAGCCGATGCGTGGTGCATCTGGTCGATTGCCCGGTTTCACCGCCGTCACCGTCGCATGCTGATCGATGACGATATCCTGCAGCCCAAGCTCACGCAGTTCCTGCGCCAGCAACTCCGCCATCGCATGTTGTGAAGGGGTACTGGGCAGCGTGGTGGATTTGGCATCGCTCTGGCTGGAAACCGCCAGATAACGGTAAAAACGTTGAGTCAGTTGGCGAGCGAGTTGGTCTGTCATCACATTTCCTTATTAGCTTTGCGCGATGTGCATTACACACCTCGGATAAATCGTGTTATTTATCAATAAATACCGATGCGGGCTCATGGAAGTCAACAAAAACGAGGATCACAATGAAAAAGATGATGGCAAAGTTCACACTCAGTGCGTTGTGTTTAGCGGTGGCAGGCGGAGTATCGGCAAAAACGCTGGTTTACTGTTCTGAAGGTTCGCCTGAGAATTTCAATCCGCAACTTTACACTTCAGGTACCAGCGTTGATGCCAGCGCAGTGCCTATTTTCAACCGTTTGGTGGACTTCAAGCCCGGCACCACGGAACTGGTGCCAAGCCTGGCTGAAAGCTGGGATATCAGCCCGGACGGCACGGTTTACACGTTTCACTTACGCAAAGGGGTTAAATTCCAGAGCAACAAACTGTTTAAACCCTCGCGCAACCTGAATGCCGATGACGTGATCTTCTCGTTTATGCGTCAGATGGATGCCAAAAATCCCTACCACAACGTCTCCGGTGGCAACTACAGCAATTTCGATAGCCTGGAACTGGCGAAGCTGATCAAGAATATAGAGAAGGTGGATGACAATACGGTGCGCATCACGCTGGCGCATGCGGAAGCGCCGTTCCTCGCAGATTTGGCCTGGTACTTCGCCTCCATTCACTCTGCGGAATATGCCGATCAGATGCTAAAAGCGGGCACACCAGAGAAAGTCGACATGGAGCCGATCGGCACCGGTCCCTTTGAGCTGGTGCAATATCAAAAAGACTCACGCATCCTCTACAAAGCCTTCCCGGATTACTGGCAGGGCAAAGCGAAACTGGATCGCATTGTTTTCTCCATCACCCCGGACGCTTCGGTACGCTATGCCAAGCTGGAGAAAAACGAATGTCAGGTGATGCCGTTCCCGAATCCTGCCGATCTGGAAAAAATGCGCAGCAACCCGGATCTGACGCTGGAGCAGAAGTCGGGGCTCAACACCGGTTTCCTGTCGTTCAATACCACCAAAGCGCCGTTGGATAACGTGAAAGTCCGCCAGGCACTGGCGATGGCCATTAACAAGCAGGCGATTATTGACGCGATATTCAAAGGCACTGGCACGGTGGCGAAAAATATTCTGCCGCCGGATGTCTGGAGTGCAGATAAGGATCTGAAGGATTACGATTATGATCCGCAGAAAGCCAAAGCGCTGCTACAGGAAGCAGGCATTAAACCCGGCACTGAAATCGCGCTGTGGGCGATGCCGGTGCAGCGCCCTTATAATCCAAACGCGCGACGAATGGCGGAGATGATTCAGGCCGATTGGGCGCAGGTGGGCATTAAAGCCAATATCGTCAGTTATGAGTGGGGTGAATACCTGAAGCGCGTGAAGGGCGGCGAGCATCAGGCGGCGCTGATGGGCTGGACCACGGCGACGGGCGATCCGGATAACTTCTTTGGCCCGCTCTACAGCTGCACCTCGGCCAATGGCGGCTCCAACTCCTCCAAATGGTGCTATCAGCCGTTCGAGAAGGTCATCACTGAAGCGCGCGCGGAGCAAAATCGCGACAAGCGCGTCACGCTGTATCGTGAAGCACAGCAGATCATGCACGATCAAATGCCTGCCGTGATGATCGCCCATTCAACGATTTTCGAGCCGGTGCGCAAAACGGTGAGCGGATATACCGTCGATCCGTTTGGTAAACACATTTTCTATCCGGTCGATATTAAGAATTGATGACGGGCAAGTGCCGCTCAAAGGCGGCACGTTGTGTTGAGCGCGCGTGGCGTGTCAAGGCTTCCAGCGTTGACGCAATGGTTCCTCCAGCGCGTTCATTTGCTGCAGTAAAAACGTCATAAACACATTCAGGGCGGCACTGCGAGGTCGCCCTGATTGCGCCTGTAACTGCAAGTTGCGCTGACTCAATTGATCGATCCCCACCGAGCGCAATATCAAGCCGTGCGTTTCCGCTTCTTGTAATACGGTAAAGGCACTGCAAATCGTCAGAGCCAGCGGAGTGCGCAGCAGAAAGTGGAACAACGTTGAGAAGGTATCGCAGGTGATCACCGGTTCAATCAAATTACCGCTCATGTGGCTCGCCAGCTCAAACAATTGGCGCACGGTGGTGTTCTGCTGCGGCAAAGCCAGCGGATAGTGGCTGACATCGTTCAGGGTCACGTGTGCGGCGCTGGCCAGCGGATGGCTCTGATGCATCACCAGCAGCACCGGGGCGGGCCAGGAACCGATGACTTCCACGCCGCGTTCAGCGTGCAGGCTGAATTGCAGTGCCAGATCGCACTCGCCGCTGCGCAGCAGTTCAGCGACACCTTGCGTACTTGCCACTTTGATATCAAACAGCACGCCGGGATTATCCTCACGGAAGGCGGCAATCATGCGCGGCAGCAGCGTAAAGGCTAATCCATCGGTACAGGCCACGCGAATCAGGGTGCGTCGCACGGCCTTCAGCCCCTTAATTTCTGCCAGCGCGTACTCCATCTCCAGCATCGTTTTGCGTACGTGATGGGCGTAAATTTCGCCGGCTTCATTCAGCACCATCCCGCGCGCATGCCGGTCAAACAGGGGCACGCCCACCTGGTTTTCCAGTCGCTGAATTTGTCTGCTGATGGCAGACACCGCCACAAACAGCTGTTCACTGGCCGCGCTGAGCGAACCCGTATTGGCAACGGCCAGGAAATAGCGGATTTCATTGCTTATCATGCGGATGCCTCATACTGGTGCATGCCTCGAAATCGGGCAGCGGATCTTTGCCAAAAAAGCAAATCATACTCGATAAATTGATAATTGTGGCAAAGCAAGGTTTCCGCAAAGATGACAAAACCAAAATACCAATAAAAGACATGCAAACATGACAGCACAACAAGCGGTACAACAAGCCACCGCCTGGTTCGACAGCGGGGAATTTCAGGAAACATTGGCTCGACGTGTGGCGCAACGCACCGAAAGCCAGCGCCAGGATCGCGACAACGAATTACAGCGTTATCTGCAGGATGAAATTGGCCAACAGCTGATTGCGCTGGGGTTCACGCTGCACTTTATCGATAACCCTGAAGCCGCCCATCGCCCGTTCCTGGTGGCGGTACGCATCGAAGATCCGGCACTCCCGACCTTGTTGAGTTATGGACATGGCGATGTGGTGTTCGGTGACGACGAAAACTGGCGTGAGGGGTTATCGCCGTGGCAGTTAGTGGAAGAGGGCGACCGCTGGTACGCCCGTGGCAGCGCGGATAATAAAGGCCAGCACTGCGTGAACCTCGCGGCACTCGAACAGGTGTTCAAAGCACGCGGTGGACGACTCGGTTTCAACTGCAAAATGCTGTTTGAGATGGGTGAGGAGATCAGCTCGCCGGGCCTGGCTCAACTGTGCCAGCATCATGCTGAACTGCTGAAAGCCGATCTGTTTATCGCGTCTGACGGCCCGCGTCTCAATGCGGTGCGCCCAACCCTGTTCCTTGGCTCCCGGGGTGCGGTGAACTTCCGTCTCACCGTTACCGCGCGTGACAACGCCTATCACTCAGGTAACTGGGGCGGCTTATTGACTAATCCAGGCACACAGTTAGCCAACGCTATTGCTTGCCTCGTGAACGAAAAGGGCGTGCTGCAGGTTGAGGCGCTGAAACCTGACTCTCTCACTCAACAAGTGCGCGACATCCTCAGCGACATCGAAGTGGGCGGGATGCCAGGGGATCCCGAGATTGATACCACCTGGGGCGAGCCGACGCTCTCTCCGACAGAAAAACTCTACGGCTGGAATACGCTCGAAGTCCTCGCATTCCTGACGGGCAATCCGGCACGTCCGATGAATGCGATTCCCGGTGAAGCCACGGCGATGTGCCAACTGCGCTTTGTGGTCGGCACCGATTGGGAAAACCTGGCTCAGCATGTGAGCGAGCATCTGGCGCAGCACGGTTTTGACTACGTGAACGTGGAGTTTATGCGCGGGTCACCGGCCACGCGACTCGATCCTACCGATCCGCTGGTGGATTGGGTGCTGGCGAGCATGGCAGAGACCAGCGGCAAAAAACCGGCGTTGCTGCCGAATCTCGGCGGCTCACTGCCGAACGAAGTATTCTCTGACATTCTCGGACTGCCGACATTGTGGGTGCCGCACTCTTACCCGGCCTGCGGTCAGCATGGCGTCAACGAACATATGCTGAAGTCGATTGCGCGTGAAGGTCTGCAAATTATGACACGCCTGCTGTGGGATCTTGGCGAGCAAGGTAGCGAACTGGTGGCTAAACACCGTCAGCACGCAGGAGGTGCTGCATGAGTACGCTTAACACAGCTGCCCCATTGAGCAGCACCAAACCGAATCTGCATAAAACGCTGTTTGCCACCTGTATCGGCAATGCGCTGGAGTGGTTTGATATTGCGGTGTATGGCTTCTTTGCCAGCTACATTGCCCATGCTTTCTTCCCTACCAGCGATCCCTCCGTCTCCTTGCTGCTGACCTTTGGCAGCTTCGGCGTCTCGTTCCTGATCCGTCCACTGGGCGCGATTGTGCTCGGCAACTATGCCGATCGCCACGGGCGTAAAAAGGCGCTGCTACTGTCGATCAACCTGATGATGTTGGGCGGTGCGGTCATCACCTTTATGCCTGGTTACGCCAGCATTGGCCTGATAGCGCCGCTGCTGATTTTACTGGCGCGTCTGGTGCAGGGCTTCTCGGCGGGGGGTGAATTCGGTAGCTCGACAGCGTTTCTGGTCGAGCATTTCCCGGAGCGCAGGGCGTTTATCGCCAGCTGGCAGTTTGCCACCCAGGGCGCAAGTACCTTGCTGGCCTCGGCGTTTGGTCTGGGACTGACGCAAATCCTCACGGAAAGTCAGATTCAGGATTGGGGATGGCGTATCCCGTTTGCCTTCGGTCTGCTGATTGGCCCATTGGGCATCTATATCCGCCGTCATGTGCATGAGCCTGCCAGTTTTGAAGCGCAAGCGCCTGAGGCCGCTCCGCTCAAGCGCCTGTTTGGTCGTCAAAAAGAGCTGATGCTGCTGGCGATTGGCCTGATGGTGATCTCCACCGCCGTGAACTACATGCTCAACTACGTGCCAACTTACGCCACCAAAAACCTGCATCTGCCGGGTTCTGCCGCGTTCACCGCGACGTTGCTGGCAGGGGTGATCCTGACGGTGGTGACGCCGCTGATGGGGCTGTTGGCGGAGCGCGTGGGCCGCGTGCCGTTGATGTGGGGTTCGCTGATCATGCTAATCGTCACCATTTATCCGGCGTTTAAGCTGGTGGTGAATCACACCACGCCGACCACCTTGATCATTCTGGTGTGCTGGATGGCGTTGCTGAAATCGATCTATTTCTCGACGGTCCCGTCAGTGATGGCCGACCTGTTCCCCATTGGTACTCGCGCCAGCGGGATGGCGATCAGCTATAACGTCGCGGTGACGGTGTTTGGTGGTTTTGCACCGCTGATTTGTACGCTGTTGATCAGTGCCACTGGCACCAGCCTCGCGCCAGGCTATTACCTGATGGCGATGTCGGTACTGAGTGGCTTAGCCTTAATGCGCAGCCAGAAGCGCATCGCGTAATGACAGTTGAGTGAAACAGCTTTGCGCCGTACCTGAAGGCGAACAGCTTAGAGGCGTGGCTGCGCGTGCCATTGCGCAGCCTTTGAAAGGCGCCATTCCTGGTGCAGTTCACCTCATGGCAATGCCTGGTTGGCAGCTTATCCAGCCAGGTACTTCACTCAGGAAAACTGCAAATAGGCCACGTGGGTTTGCAGATACTCTTCCAGTCCATGACGTCCATCTGCACCACCGATACCCGATTTGCGCCAACCCGCATGGAACCCTTGCATCGCCTCGAAGTTCTCGCGGTTGATGTAGGTCTCACCAAACTTCAACTGGCGCAACGCAATCATCGCCGTGTTCAGATTTTGCGTGTAGATCGAAGAGGTCAGGCCATATTCACAATCGTTAGCCAGCGCGACGGCTTCATCGAGAGTTTTAAAGGTCATCACCGGTAATACCGGCCCAAAGATCTCTTCGCGCATGATCTCCATCTCCTGACGCACACCGGTAATGATCGTCGGTTCGAAGTAGAACCCTTTATCGCCCACGCGCTTGCCACCCAGAACCACTTTTCCGCCCTCAGACACCGCTTTGGCCACTTTCTGCTCCACGCGTTCCAGTGCGGCGGCGGTGATCAGCGGGCCCATGTCGATATCGGTTTGCTCGGCTGGGTTGCCAAACTTCACCTGTTTCATTGCTGCAGTCAGTGCGCTGATGAAGCGATCATAAATGCCTTCCTGGACGTACACGCGTTCCGCACAGTTGCACACTTGCCCGGTGTTGATTACGCGAGAGCTGACAATGGCCTTCACAGCGAGATCCAGGTCCGCATCATCCATCACAATGGCTGGCGCTTTACCGCCGAGTTCCAGCGACACCTTGGTGACGTTTTTCGCGGCGGCTTGCATCGTAGCAATCCCCGCACCCACGCTGCCGGTCAGGCTCACTAAACCGACCTTCGGGTTGGCGGCCATCTCCTGACCGACTTCGGGGCCATAGCCAAACACGAAATTGATCACGCCTTTCGGCAGGCCGATCTCATGAATGATCTGCGCAAAAATCGCTGCATTGTTAGGGGTGAGTTCACTGGGTTTGATGGCGATAGTGTTGCCGGTAATCAGCGCCGGAGCGGCTTTACGCGCAATCAGGAAGAAGGGGAAATTCCAGGGCAGGATGCCGGTGGTGACACCGATGGCTTTCTTGAACACGAAGATATTTTCATTTGGGCGATCGCTATTGACGATTTCACCTTCATAACGCCGCGCCCATTCGGCCATGTAGTCGAGGTAATCTGCGGTGAACAGCACTTCAGTCTGCGCCAGCCCCTGAGTTTTACCGCCTTCCGCCACGATGGTGGCCGTCAATTCGGGTTCACGCTGGCGGATACCAGCAGCAATTTTACGCAACCAGTTACCGCGCTCAATGGCGGGCAATGCTTCCCAGGCGGGTTGTGCTGTTTCTGCCGCTGCAATCGCCTGCGCTGCATCTTGCTGTGTGCCTTGTGGCACGCGTGACAGCAGCGCTTCAGTCGCTGGATTGATGACCTTAATCCACTTATCGTTCTGATCGTTTACAAACGCGCCATTAATGTAGTGTTGATGGTGTGTTGTCATCTGTAGGGTCTCCGCGATCGGTTTTGTTAGCATGGTGTGAATCGAGAGTGAAACAGATCAAGGTGTAGCACCTTTTTGTCAGTGCCAGAGCGGATGACGGGATGGCAGAGAAGGGAAGAACGAGACGACAGACGCAGCATTCCTGATGAAATGCCGCGTATTCAGCGTGTTAGTAAAAAAAAATTTATGCAGAAAGATCAGGAACCCGGCACCGCCGCGCCGCTGGCGATAAACCACGCGAGGAAACTGACGCCAGCAATGATGATGGCAATAGGGAAGAGCAATCCGATTTTCATAGATATCCTGATCGTTAAGCGAGTTGAACAATGGCGCGATGGGTTTTCATCATACTGAACAGCTGGAATTGGCTGGCGTCATCCACCTCGCGCAGATGTTCGCCTTTCTGATAACGAATGCGGTGAATATGACCGAGTTGACGCCACACCACGATGGCCGAAGCCAGCAAGGCGCAGTTCTCTTCGCTCTGGATGCAGTCAAGTGTGGCGTAACGCTCTTCATCCAATCCATTAATGAAAACGTTCAACGCCTGAGGCGGCACAATGGCGCGGATATCATCCAGCATCACGCGGCTCACCGGCTGCGACAACAGCAGCGTCAACCTTTTGCTATTCATCTCATTCCTTCGTTGCGATGATTTTTCCAACGTTATACGGAATTCGCCACGTCGGGGAAAGCTCATCGGGCGGCTTTGTGTGACTGCCATGTTAAACAGCAGGCTGGCAGTCAGTCAAAAACTGTGTCGATCAACACAACAAAAATAAAAAATATCCTCAATAATAAGTGACTTATAAAAACCAGCCCGATTGATGCCTGCAAATGCAATTTTGTGATCCTCATGTTGAAGACCCGCCGAATTTTGCCAGCACCGCGCGCTTTCCGGCAGCCATCCAAAGGCTGATGAAAAGCTGCGCACCGTAGACTGCTGCTAATCGGGAAACTGTCAGTTTCCTGTGGGCCTCAACCTTACGAAGGAATAACAATGAACAGTGCCATTCTTGCCGGTATTTTATGGCATCTGGTGGGTGCCGCCAGTGCCGCATGTTTTTATGCTCCGTTTAAGCAGGTAAAAAAGTGGTCATGGGAAACAATGTGGTCAGTCGGCGGCGTGATGTCATGGCTGATACTGCCCTGGGCGGTCAGCGCGGTGCTGCTGCCCAACTTCTGGGCGTATTACGGTAGTTTTAGCTTCTCGCAGCTGCTGCCGGTGTTTCTGTTTGGTGCCATGTGGGGCGTCGGGAATATTAACTATGGCCTGACCATGCGTTATCTCGGCATGTCGATGGGCATTGGTATCGCCATCGGTATCACGCTCGTGGTGGGCACCCTGATGACGCCGCTGTTGCAGGGACGCTTTGTTGAGCTGTTCAGCTCGCCGGGCGGACGAATGACGTTGTTAGGCGTACTGGTGGCGTTGGTGGGTGTGGCAATCGTTTCGCGTGCCGGTTTGTTAAAAGAGCGTGCACTCGGCATCAATGCAGAAGAGTTTAATCTGAAGAAAGGGCTGGTGCTGGCGGTACTGTGCGGCATCTTCTCAGCCGGAATGTCTTTCGCGATGGATGCGGCGAAACCGATGCATGAAGCGGCAGCCAATCTGGGTATCAATCCATTGTACGTGGCCTTACCCAGCTATGTGGTGATCATGGGCGGCGGCGCGTTAGTGAATCTGGCCTACTGCTTTATCCGCCTGGCGATCAAACCGGAACTGTCGGTACGCCGCGATTTTTCAGTGGCAAAACCGATGCTAATGGCCAACGTGGCATTCGCCGTGCTCGGTGGCACCATGTGGTATCTGCAGTTCTTCTTCTACGCCTGGGGCCACGCGAAAATCCCTGCGCAATATGACTTTGTCAGCTGGATGCTGCACATGAGCCTGTATGTGCTGTGTGGCGGTTTAGTCGGCCTGGTGCTGAAAGAGTGGAAAGCAGTAGGGCAGCGCCCGGTTCGCGTGCTGTCGTTGGGTTGTGTGGTGATCATCATCGCGGCCAACATCGTTGGATTAGGCATGGCCAACGGTTAATTAACTCGCCTTGCTATAAAAGCCTGACGCACGGCAAGGTGCATCAGGCTTTTATTTTATCGTTAAGGGAGGCTTGCTGAGGAAGAAAGCGCTGGCGCCAGGCACTCGGCGTCAAACCCGTATCCCGCGTAAATACGACCGAGAAGTAATTGCTGTCATCAAAGCCGCAGCGTGCGGCCACTTCACTGATTAAACAATCCTGCGTGCGCAGCAAATATTTTGCCTGGCACAGCTGTAGCTGCCGCAAATAGTGTCCCACCGTCATGCCGGTTTGCTGGCGAAACAGCTGCTTCAGTGCACGCTCATTTAATTCATTTTGTTGGCAAAAATCGGCTAAGTCGAACGGACGATGCAGTGCACCCTGTAAGGCAGACATCAGCAAATCAAGCTGTTCACCTTCCGGCAGCGCCCATGGACGGTCGGCGGCATAACCATGGCGACGCAAGATCAACGCCAGCTGCAGGAACAGGGCTTCAGAGAGCTGAATCGACAACGAATCGCTTTTACGGCTTTCCCGTTCCAGCTGGCTGATTACCCCTCGTGCCAGCGCCATGCCGCGCGTGGTTAAGCGCCAGCAACCTGGTGCATCATCGTCTTGCGGGGGCAGCAACTGGCTCCAGTCCAGACTCAGGCGAAAGCGATCGCGGCAATAGAGGATGTTATCCAGCGCCAGATCGTTGACGCTGTCATAGCTGTGGCAATCATTGTCACGGATATAGAACACATCGCCGCAGGTGATCAACCACGGGCGGTCATTGAGCACGTGCAAGCCGTTACCGCGCCAGACGATCACAATTTCACTGAATTCATGACGATGCGGTGGGAAGGAGGGCTGAGGCATGCGTTCGGCCACCGCAATCGGCAGATTGGTGGCCGGGAAATAGTCTTCGCGCGTCAAAATCAGCGACATGGTAACCACTCCAATTACAACATCTGCTGGCGCTCCGCTCGGGGCGCGCAGCCAAATTCCCGCCGAAACAGCGTGGAGAAGTGGTTGCTGTCACCGAATCCACACTGATAGGCGATGTCCGTTATGCGCATATCGCTATGACGCAATAAATGCCGGGCCTGCAATAAACGCAGCCGATTCAGGTAGCGCTGCGGGGTATTGCCGGTTTGCTGCTTCATCTGGCGATGCAGGGTGCGCAGCGAAAGCGAGAAGCGATCGGCCAGCGCATCCCATTCAATATCTTCACTGTAGTGCTCATTGAGCCAGTCAAGCAACCGATGCAGGCGTGCTTCCTGATCCTGCGCCTGATCGTTGTGACCGGCTTCGCGCAACAGCACCAGCAGTTGCAAAAACGACTGTTCCTGATGCGCCTGACGCTCCAGCGACCAGACCTCCTGCTGTTTCATCTGCGTCACAATCTGCAGCGCCTGCGCCATCACCTTGTGATTGATACGCCAGTGCGACAGATAGCTGCCGTTTTCATCTCCGGGCAGCAATGATTGTAAACCGGAGAGAAAACGAAACGCTGCCGGGCTGCGATACAGCACATTGGTCAGGCACAGATTCTCTGTTTGTTCATACAGATGGCGATCGTGATCGCGTACAAAGCACACGCAACCGGCGCACAGGGTCTGCGGCTGGCCGTTAAACACGTGAATACCGGAACCTTGCTCAACCAGTACGATTTCATGGAAATCATGATGATGCTCAGGAAAGGCCTGCTGCGGTACGCGCGGCTCAATGGCAATCGCGTAGTTTCCTTCCGGAAAGAAATCAGCACTGTGCAGAACGGTCATGATGCGCCTCTCGATTAACAATTTTGTAACCGAGTCTACGCAGGCGCTGTGCACCTTACCTTGAAATTTAAACCGCACAGCGCAGGAAAATGGCGAATTATTCAAGATCGGCCAAGTGATTGATGGAATTGCGGTAAAGCTCACAACTCTGTTGTTCCTCGGTTCTGTGAGCTTTCTCACGATCATCTTTGCCAGCCTGCCAGCGACTATCACGCGCTGGCAGTAAGGGGAAGGTGGCGAGGCGCCTGTATTTATACGCTAAAGCCATCTCATCACAGGAAGAAACGCCATGAGTATGCGTAACATTGTTGCCATTGATTTAGGCGCATCCAGCGGGCGCGTGATGCTCGCACAATGGACCTCGGCTAACCAGCGCATCACCCTGCGTGAAGTGTGCCGTTTTGCCAATCAGCGTATTCGTCGCGCCGGTTATGACTGCTGGGATCTCGACAGCCTGGAGCAGGCGATTCGCGCAGGATTGGCGCAATTAGATGATGAGGGCATCGTGCCGGATAGCATCGGCATTGATACCTGGGGCGTGGATCTGGTGCTACTGGATGCCAACGGAGAACGCATTGGCGAAACGGTCAGTTATCGTGACTCGCGCACCGATGGATTGATGGCGCAAGCGATCAATGAGCTGGGCAAAGCCGCCATTTACCAGCGCACAGGTATCCAGTTTCTGCCCTTCAATACCCTGTATCAGATGCGTGCGCTACACCAGCAACAGCCGGACTGGCAGGCACAGGTCAAACATGCACTGATGATCCCGGATTATCTGCATTATCGTCTGACCGGCAACATGAACTGGGAGTACACCAACGCCACCACTACGCAAATGCTGAACATTGAAACTGGCGAGTGGGATAGCGAGTTGCTGTCGTGGGCAGGGATCGAAGCCGACTGGTTTGGCAAACCGACTGCACCGGGCAATACCGTAGGCAACTGGAACAATGCCAGCGGTAAAAAAATTCCGGTCGTGGCCGTTGCCACGCACGATACCGCCAGCGCAGTGCTGGCCACGCCGCTCATGCAAGACGACGCCGCTTATCTCAGCTCTGGCACCTGGTCCTTAATGGGTATTGAAAGTTTACAACCCTGCGTCAGCCGCACGGCACTCGATGCCAACATCACCAATGAAGGAGGCGCGGAGGGCTATCGGGTGTTGAAGAACATCATGGGCCTGTGGTTGTTACAGCGCGTTTGCGGTGAATTGCACATTTCAGATCTCTGCACATTGATTGACGCAGCGGAAAATGAACCTGCCTGTCGTGCCCTGATCAATCCCAATCATCCGCGTTTTATCAATCCTGCCAGCATGGTGCAGGAGATTCAGGACGCCTGCGCCGAGCAGCACATGCCGATTCCACAAAGCCCTGCAGCGCTGGCGCGCACCATTTTCGACAGCCTGGCGCTGCTGTATCGCCAGGTGATAGGCGAACTGGGCAACCTGCGCGGAGCACCGGTTCGCCAATTACATGTGGTTGGTGGTGGCAGTCAGAACCCATTACTGAACCAGTTATGCGCCGATGCCTGCGAAATGCCCGTATTAGCTGGCCCAATTGAAGCCTCCACGCTGGGTAATGTCGGCTGTCAGCTGATGGCGTTGGGTGAACTGCGCGATGTGGCCGAACTGCGCCGCTGCATCGACAAGAATTTCCCGTTAGAAACGTTTGTACCTCAGAACGCCAGCATCTTCGCTGCCCACCAGGCACGCTTTGCGGCACTGAGCCAACCTGCTAAGGAACTTGCATATGACAAAGCTGATTGAACAAGCCTTTGAACTGGCGAAACAACGCTACGCGGCGTTGGGTATTGATGTGGACCAGATCATGACGAAACTGGATGGCATTCCGGTGTCCATGCACTGCTGGCAGGGGGATGATGTTCGTGGCTTTGAAAACCCGAATGGCGAACTGACGGGCGGCATTCAGGCCACCGGTAACTATCCGGGGCGCGCTCGCAATGCAGATGAACTGCGCGCTGACATTGAGAAAGCGATGTCACTGATCCCCGGCGCCAAACGCCTTAACCTGCACGCCATTTATCTGGAAAGCGATTCGCCGGTTGAACGCGATGCCATTGAGCCGAAGCACTTCAGCGGCTGGGTAGAGTGGGCAAAAGCCAACAAATTAGGACTGGATTTTAACCCCAGCTGCTTTTCGCACCCGCTGAGCGCCGACGGCTTTACGCTGTCCCATGCGGATAAAAGGATTCGCCAGTTCTGGATCGACCACTGCAAAGCCAGCCGCCGTATTTCAGCGCACTTTGGTGAACAGCTCGGGACGCCATCGGTGATGAACATCTGGGTGCCGGATGGCATGAAAGATCTCACCATCGATCGTCTGGCACCGCGCGAGCGTCTGGCCAGCGCGCTGGATGAGGTGATCAGTGAGAAGCTCGACCCCCGTCATCATATTGATGCGGTGGAGAGCAAACTGTTCGGTATCGGCGCGGAGAGTTACACCGTGGGCTCCAACGAGTTTTGCCTCGGCTACGCCGCCAGCCGTCAAACGGCGCTGACGTTGGACGCCGGACATTTCCATCCAACCGAAGTGATTTCCGACAAGATATCCACTGCCATGCTGTATGTGCCGCGTTTGCTGCTGCACGTCAGCCGCCCGGTACGTTGGGATAGCGATCATGTGGTACTGCTTGATGATGAAACCCAGGCCATCGCCACGGAGATCGCCCGCCATCAACTGTTCGACAAAGTGCATATCGGCCTGGATTTCTTTGACGCCTCGATAAACCGCATCGCAGCCTGGGTGATTGGCACCCGCAACGCCAAAAAAGCGCTGCTGCGCGCACTGCTGGAACCCAGCGATCAGCTGCGGAAATGTGAGCAGGAAGGGGATTACACCGCGCGTCTGGCGCTGCTGGAAGAGCAGAAATCGTTACCCTGGCAGGCGGTCTGGGAAGCCTGGTGTCTGCGCCATGATGTGCCTGCCGATGCCAGCTGGCTGAGCGAAGTGCGTCACTATGAACAACAAACATTGCGTCTACGTTAAGGGATCAACCATGCAAAATATTCTCTCTTCTTCATTCGTTCAGGACATGGTGAAGGCGACCAGTGATATGTGGCTGAAAGGCTGGGATGAGCGCAATGGCGGCAATGTCAGCCTGCGTTTGCTGCCGGAAGAAGCACAGGCCTGGTCAGCTGATTTTTATGCCGAACCGCGCTGTATTGAGTTAACCCAACCGGCGCCGGCCCTGGCCAACGATTGGTTCCTGGTCACCGGTTCTGGCAAGTTCTTCCGTAACGTCCAGCTTGATCCTGCCGACTGTCTGGCGCTGTTACAGGTGGACGACAAAGGGCTGTCGTACAAAATCCACTGGGGGCTCAGCAACGGCGGGTTACCTACCTCGGAACTGGCGGCGCATTTTCAGTCGCACAGCGTGCGTAAGCAGGTATCTAACGGGGCTGACCGCGTGATTATGCACTGCCATGCCACGAATTTTATGGCGTTGAGTTACGTGGTGAATCTGGATTCCGCCCGTTTCACGCGTTTGTTATGGGAAGGCAGCACCGAATGTCTGGTGGTGTTCCCGGATGGCGTCGGTATCCTGCCGTGGATGGTGCCGGGAACCGATCAGATTGGTCAAGCCACCGCCGATGCCATGGCATCACACAGCCTGGTGATGTGGCCATTCCACGGCATTTTCGGTGCCGGTCCGAATCTGGATGAAACTTTTGGCCTGATCGACACGGCCGAGAAGTCTTCAGAAGTGGTGGTCAAAGCCTTGTCCATGGGCGGGATTCGCCAGAGCATCACCACCGAACAGCTGGTGGCACTCGGTGAACGCTTCAGTGTTCATCCGTGGCAGGCTGCATTGGATGCGGAGCGCAGCGATGTTGCGTAAAGCCTTTGTGATGCAGGTGCATGCGCACTGTCATGATGAATATCTGCGTCGCCATTCACCGATCTGGCCTGAGCTGGAGCAGACGTTGAAAGCCCACGGCGCGCACAATTATGCGATCTGGCTCGATGCGGAGCGTAATTTGTTGTTTGCCAGCGTGGAGATTGAATCAGAAGCGCGTTGGGAGGCGGTCGCGAACACGGAAGTGTGCCAGCGTTGGTGGGCATCCATGAAAGATCTGATGTCATCGAATGCGAACAATAGCCCGATCAGCCAGGCGTTGAAACCAATGTTTTTTATGCCGTAAGGCTTTCAAACATGGCACTTTGGTGCAAGTCAGGGGCGGCCTTGAGGTCGCACCTGACTTCAGGATGAGAAAACATCACGGGTCAGCATGCTATGACGCGTTTAACGCGCAGTAGCCTGCCAGAGCAGGCCAGATGGCCATCTGCGTATCGACTATTCCATCGAGATCGTCACGACTTGCGCCTTCACGGGCGCGCACCGACATGCCCTGCAACACGCAGGCCAGATAGCTGGCCAACGTACCGCTGTTGGCACACTGCGGCAATTCACCGCGCTGCTGTCGGCCATCCAGAAATTGCTGCAAAGCCCGTTCCTGCGCATGATGCTGCTTAGCCAGCATCTGTGCAATCTCGTCTGAGCCTGAAGAGAGCGCACTGGATGTGCAGATAAAGAAACAGCCAGCGGGCTTATCGCACTCGGTAAAACAGGCTGTAGTGGCACGGAAATAGGCTTCAATCGCGGCTTTGACATCGAGTGTTTCATCGTTAAGCACCTGTTGACGCTGCGCGCTGAAAGTATCGATATAGCGCTGCATTGCTGCGCGGAACAAGCCTTCCTTATTCTCAAACTCCGCGTAAAGCGTCGGCGCTTTCGCCCCCGTCGCGTTCACCAAATCTGACAGCGAGGTGCCTTCATAACCGTGTGCCCAAAACAACATTAATGCTTTATCCAGCGCATCGTTGCGATCAAATACTTTGGGGCGACCACGCATTTTGCGATTAAGCGTGTCGGTCATTTGCGTCATAGTGACACCTCACTGCATGAAGAACATGTGATTAAATTACCGATCGCTAACTAAATATGCAAGCGCAGCCGACATTCTCCCTCATTCACTTTGCCCGTTTGTGCTTTACCTGCTGCACAACACTCATATCGATAAGTGAAAAAGGGCGCTAAAGCCCATAATCACGCCACTTGCAAATAAAATAACGACCGTTAATAAAATGATTGACGAGATACCCGCTTCGGCGCTAGCATTTAATTAACGGTTGTTAACTTAATTCAGCCGACCCCTTTCATCTGCATAAGAGAGACGATCATGAAAAGCATCAAAATGGTATTAGCCGCAGTCGCACTGTCATCCATCGCGTTTGGTAGCATGGCTGCCGAATTAGTGAATCAGGCACCATTGAACCAGCAGCAAATTGGTGTAGTCAGTGCATCAGGTAGCACTAACCTGACTTCACTGGAGCATCAGCTATCGGAGAAGGCGAGTGCTGCCGGAGCAAAGTCGTTCCGCATCACTTCGACCTCTGGCAACAACAAGCTAAATGGCACAGCGGTAATTTATAACTAATCACCAAAGCGCAAAGAATGGCGCAGGGGCGCACCGATGTGTGCCCCTGGTCGTGAAGCGAATTATCCGTTAGAGCGGAGTTGCGGATACCGACGGAAGATGGTGATACACCAGAACAACGCAACCAGTCCAATTAACCCACCTACGTTACCCACATCCGACATTTTCATATGCAGGCTGACCTGGTTACCCAACAGGGCACCCGCACCAATCCCGATGTTATAAATGCCTGAGAACAATGACATCGCCACATCAGTGGCATCCGGTGCCAGTGACAGCACACGAACCTGCATCGCCAGGCCTATCATCATCATTGCCATGCCCCAGAAAATGCACAGCAGCGAAATGGCTGCCGGGCGCACGGCGGCAAACAGCAAAAGCCCCATACTCAGCGTGATGATGCCAATTGCGGCGAGTAACATCGCTGAGGGGAATTTGTTGCCCAGCGTACTGAACAGCACGCTGCCGATAATCCCGGCGGAACCGAACAGCAACAATAGTAAGGTCGTGAAGTTCTCATCCGCATTCGCGACCACCTGCATAAAGGGTTCGATGTAGCTGTAAGCGGTGTAGTGCGCGGTAACCACCAGCGTCACCAGAATATACATTGCCACCAGCGCCGGACGGCGGAACAGCATCGGTACGCTACTCAGTGAGCCAGTGTGCTCGCTCGGCAGACGTGGCAGTATCCGCACCAGCAAAATCAACAGTACCAACGCTGACAAGCCGATCATGCCGAAAGTGGTGCGCCAGCCGAGATATTGCCCAACGATACGGCCAATGGGCACGCCCAACACCATCGCCAATGCGGTACCGGTTGCCAGCATACTCAACGCCTGGGTTTTCTTGCCAGCCGGTGCAACTCGAATCGCGAGTGACGCGGTAATCGACCAGAACACCGCGTGCGCCAGCGCGATGCCGATGCGCGAAATCACCAGCGAGGTGAAATCCCATGCTACGGACGAAAGCACATGGCTGGCGATAAACAGAATGAACAACACCGACAGCAGCAGGCGGCGTTCAATATTACGCGTCAGCAGCATTAACGGCAGGGATAACAGCGCAACGACCCATGCATAAATGGTCAGCATAATACCGACATCGGCGGTCTTCATGGCGTAGCTCGCCGCGATATCCGACAACAGGCCAACAGGGACAAATTCAGTGGTATTAAAAACAAAGGCGGCAATCGCCAGCAGCACAACGCGTAGCCAGGCTGTTTTACGTGAGACGGTAGTTGGTTGCATGGGGTTCAAATCGATCTGACAGCGAGTGAGGGGGCGAAACGAGCCCGGTTAAGTGACCTGCATCACAAATTGGGGCTATTGTGGAGCATTAATGAGCGGATGAAAACCATATAGACCGTTTTTATTCCTGAATATTTTTTATCGCTGGAGGCCAGGTTAATAGCCTGAGGTTATTATCAATTCTTGCTTTTTGGCTAAAGGGTGAAAGCAGGCAAGAACCATCAAGGCGTAGCGCTTTACGATCCCGTGATGATGAAGTCGGCTGTTTCTGTATGAGAACGATGTGACAGCCGTACTTAACAACACGCCTTAAGCGCTACGCGATTGTCAGACCAGCATTATCAGAGTTGCACCATGTGTTTTAGCGCCACGCTATGCTGAGTGGTCAGGCTTTTTTTTACCGCCACCGGACAACAATGCTCGCATCCCATCGCACTGGAATAAAATTTACGGGCTTGTTGAATGGCGGCAGTGGCCGTGTAGAAAGTCCCGAGAAAGCGCCGTGCACCATCAGAAGGGAGGAACGGGCAGCCTGTTGCATGTACCACATGGTTGTCGTTATAGCCTGCATGCTTATCGACGTAATAATAGAGTTGCATCTAACGTCCTCATTGCTGTGAAAAAAGAAAATCTAACTATTGTTGGAATAAAATGGATTATAGCGACGAATTGTCGTTTTGTTTTAAGTGGGACTATTTGAAAGCGCGATTCTGACGGCTTAAACGAGAAGCGGGGCGCAGCGGCCCCGTCGTTTAGATGAAAGGTATTACAGTTTTCGGCACTGCAAACGCCAGCCGACGAACAAGGCCAGCAACAGCAACACAGTGATGAACAGCGTCACGCCCGTCCAGCCATAGCTGTGCCAGAACACACCGCCTAACGTGCCCGCCACGCTGGAACCCACGTAATAGCTGAACAAATAGAGTGACGAGGCCTGGCCCTTGGCGCGGCGTGCGCGCGGACCAATCCAGCCGCTGGCAACAGAGTGCGCGGCAAAAAAGCCCGCCGTAAACAGCATCATACCGGGCAGTATCAGCCAGAGAGAATGAAAGGCGGTGAGCAACAGTCCGGCCAGCATAATAGCCGTGGCGCTAATCATCACCGGACCACGACCAAAGCGACTGGTCATCGCGCCCGCTTTGGGAGAACTCCACGAACCGGTCAGATAAACCACCGACAGCAGGCCCACCACCGCCTGGCTCAACGACCAGGGTGCGCTCAACAAACGGTAGCCGATGTAATTAAACAGCGTCACAAACGCGCCCATCAGCAGG
The DNA here is from genome assembly GCF_016625145.1 of Pantoea sp. S61. Taxonomy (NCBI): domain Bacteria; kingdom Pseudomonadati; phylum Pseudomonadota; class Gammaproteobacteria; order Enterobacterales; family Erwiniaceae; genus Pantoea; species Pantoea sp. S61. The sequence continues at coordinate 223,690 of NZ_JACVUO010000003.1, read as the reverse complement.
AAACCTTCTGCGAACAGGAAAGGTAACCCTTTGTCGCGCCAGTGCAGCCGGAAGTTAATCAACAAGCTGCGCGGACGTAACGAGGCGGGACGGAAATGACGTGACGCCGGCAAAATCTTCCAGAACATCAGTGCGCCCGCCAGCGAAAAGCAACCGATCACCCCAATCGCCACACGCCATGAGAAGAAATCGGTTAGCACGCCGGTCAGCAAGCGACCGCTCATGCCGCCAATGGAGTTACCGCTGATATACAGACCCATCGAGAAGGCAATGACGCGGGGATGTATCTCTTCACTCAAATAGGTCATACCGACCGCCGCAACGCCACTAAGAGACAAACCAATCAGCGCACGCATCATCAGAATGCCTTGCCAGCTGGTCATGGTGGCCGAAATCAGGGTGCAAATGGCAGCGAGCATCAGGGCAGTGACCATCACTGATTTACGCCCGATGGCGTCGGAGAGCGGGCCGGTCACCAGCAAGCCCAGCGCCATCAATCCCGTGGAGAGTGACAGTGAAATACTGCTCTCAGCGGGAGAGACGCCAAACTGCTGCGACAGCACGGGCAGAATCGGCTGAACACAATACAGCAGTGCGAAGGTGGCCAACCCTGCGGAGAATAATGCGAGAGTGACACGCATAAACTGCGGTGAACCACGCTCAATCCATTCTGAGGGGGCGACGGTTGAAGCAGGCTGAACGGACAACTCGTCTTCATGAATTGTCACTGCCTGGGAAGAGCGACTCACGGAATATCCTTAGATGAGAAACGGTCTGATTACTGTAGGAAAATGGGAATAGGTTGTACAATATATTAATAATCTCAAATGAGACGTTTAAAGTATGAATGTTGAGTTGCGCCATCTGCGTTATTTCATCGCCGTTGCGGAGGAGCTGCACTTTGGCCGCGCGGCACAGCGGCTAAATATCTCCCAACCGCCGCTCAGCCAACAGATCCAGCAGCTGGAGCAGGAGATTGGCGCACAGCTGTTTACCCGAACCAATCGCAGCGTGCAGATCACACCTGCCGGTCAGTTGTTTTTACAGGATGCGCGCGTCATTCTGCTGCAGGTTGAACAAGCCGCCAGTCGGGCTGCGCGTGTGCACAGTGGACAGGAAGGCGAGCTGCGCATTGGTTTCACCTCTTCCGCACCCTTCACCGGTCTGGTTTCCGATGCGCTTTATCAATTTCGTCAGCGTTGGCCGGAAGTGCACATTTCGATGCAGGAAAATAACACGCGTCAGCAGTTAGCACCGCTGCACGAAGGTCGGCTGGATTTAGGTGTGATGCGCAACACGCCGTTGCCAGGCGATTTACAGCATAGGGTACTGCTACGCGAGCCGTTGTGCGCGCTGGTGCACTGGGCACATCCGCTGGCGGATGCCGAATCGATCTCCATTCAGGCACTGGCCAACGAGCCCTTCGTGTTTTTTGATCCACAGGGGGGGACCGCGCTGTACGGGGAAACACTGGCGCTGCTGCACCGTTATCAAATCAAACCCTTTATTACTCAGGAGGTGGGCGAGGCGATGACGATTCTCGGTCTGGTCGCAACCGGATTGGGTGTTTCCATATTGCCGGCCTCATTTCGGCATGCGCGACTGGCTGATGTGGTGTGGATTCCTCTGCAGGAGAACGATGCCATTTCTGAAGTCTGGCTGGTCTGGTCAGCCACGCGGCAACCCACTGCGCAAATGCAGAATATGATGCAATTGATGATGCAGAATGCCGAAATTTAAATCGTCTGATGATCAATGGCCCGATCTTTATGTGCGATAAATCACATTTCTAATCAAATATTTGACGCTGCCTGCCAATCTGCATCACCATAGCTGCTGTTTATTTAGAAGCGCGAAAATATCCGGGAGCAGGGCGTGAATCTGGACAGTCAGCCTGGCCACATTGACCAAATAAAACAGACCAACGCAGGCGTGGTTTACCGACTGATTGACCATTACGGCCCGATATCGCGTATTGAGCTTTCTAAACGTGCCCAGCTGGCGCCCGCCAGCATCACCAAAATCGTGCGGGAAATGCTCGATGCGCATCTGGTGCAGGAAACTGAATTCCAGGAGCCGGGCAGCCGAGGGCGCCCGGCCATTGGTTTGATTCTGGATACGCTCGCCTGGCACTATCTTGCCATACGAATTCAACCGGGACAGATCACGCTGACGCTGCGCGATCTTAGCAGCCGTGCGTTGCAGGAAGATCGTTTACCCCTGCCTGCCAGCGCTGACCAGCCGCTGCTGCAAACACTGCAGAATAGGGTCAATGAGTTCTTCGTCCGCCATCAAAACAAACTTGAGCGTCTTACCGCGATTGCCATCACCTTACCCGGTTTAATTAACGCGGCATCGGGTGTGGTGCATCGCATGCCGGGCTATGATGTGCAGGAAATGCCGTTAGGTGAAACACTTTCCTCGCTCACGGGTTTACCCGTATTTGTGCAACATGACATCTCCGCCTGGACGCTGGCCGAAGCGCTGTTCGGTGCTTCGCGCGGTGCGCAGGATGTGATTCAGATAGTGATTGATGAAACGGTAGGCGCGGGCGTGATCAGCGGAGGCCAACTTTTGCACAAACGTGGTCGTGCGCTGGTAGAAATTGGACATACGCAGATCGATCCTTACGGCCAGCAGTGTTACTGCGGCAATCATGGCTGTCTGGAAACCGTAGCCAGCACCGGCAGTTTATTGCAATTGGCTGCACAGCGTTTGTCTTCGCAACCCGACAGTTTGCTGCATTGTGAACCCCTGACCATCGCCAGTTTATGTGCCGCTGCACAGCAAGGCGATCGGCTGGCGCGTGACGTCATTGCCGGGGTGGGCCACCACATTGGTCGCATGCTGGCAATGATGGTGAATATCTTCAACCCACAACAAATCCTGATTGGTTCTCCGCTTAATCAAGCCGCTGATGTGCTGTTTCCTGCAGTCAGCAGCACTATTCGTCAGCAGGCGTTACCCGCGTACAGTCATGAGATCCAACTTGCCCCTACCAGCTTTAGCGATCCGGGTACTTTTGGTGCCGCCGCGCTGATCAAAGACTCACTTTATAGCGGTCATTTGCTGGTAAAACTGTTGCAGGGCTAATCACTGCTCGCCTTAAGTTTGCGCTAACGCAATCTGCCATCCGAGACATTTCCTTAAACTGCCTTCTTCGCAGGTTACACATCGCTTCAACGAAGGAGGAGTAAGGTGAAAACAATCTTTGTCACCGGTACCGACACTGCGGTGGGTAAAACCGTCGTGTCACGCGCACTGCTGCAGTGTTTTGCCAAAGCGGGTCTCTGTGCCGCAGGCTACAAACCTGTTGCCAGGAGTGCACAGCACACGCCTGACGGGTTGCGTAATAAGGATGCTTTGCTGTTGCAGCAGGCGTCGGGTCTTGAACTGCCGTACCCTGCGGTGAATCCCATTACGCTGGAAGAAGATGAAATCAGTACCAGCGCATCGGTGCGAATGGATTATCCGTTGCTGAGCCGCTGCCTTGAGCAGTTAAAAAGTCAGGCTGCGCGGGTAGTGGTGGAAGGCACCGGTGGATGGCGCAGTTTGATGAATGATCTGCAACCGTTGTCCAGTTGGGTTCAACAGGAACAACTGCCGGTCGTCCTGGTGGTGGGCATTAAGGAAGGTTGCATTAGCCATGCTTTACTGACCGCCGATGCCATTGCACGCGATGGTCTGCCTTTAGCGGGTTGGGTCGCCAATCGTATTAATCCGGGATTAGCGCATTACGCTGAAATCATTGATGTTCTGCGTGAAAAACTGGGCGCGCCACTGCTGGGCGAGTTGCCTTATTTACCCCGTGCTGAGCAGCGCGAGCTGAGCGGTTATCTGGATATTTCTCTGCTGGACGAGACACTGATGCACGATGACAGTGCGCAGCTTGCGGCAGGATGAAACGAAGTGATGCAAATGATCGGTGGCTGAATCTAAGGTTTCGGATTCAGCATCCGAGAACATCCTACTTAAATCCTATTATTTTCATTCTGTTATAAAATTTTTCCTCATTATGAGTGCCACTGGCGTGAATTATGCATCAGCCCTGCTGATGAATATTCTGCCGGAGCACACTTATGTCACACTCCCCAAAAGGTTTATTGTATGGGCTTGATGCCCGTATTGGTCCTGTTCCCGCCTTTTTCGCTGCGTTGCAGCACGTCCTTGCCAGCGTGGTGGGGATCATTACGCCGCCACTGATTATTGGTTCAATCCTCGGATTGCAGACTTACATTCCGTATCTGATCAGCATGTCTTTGCTGGTTTCCGGTTTAGGGACGTTTCTGCAGGCGCGTCGCTTTATGGGGATTGGGGCGGGCATGATTTGCCTGCAAGGCACCAGCTTTGCCTTTCTGGGTGTCATTTTGTCCGGTGGTTTGATGGTGAAAGCGCAGGGCGGTTCACCGGAAGCTGTGATGGCGATGATCATGGGCTGCAACTTCGTGGCAGCGTTTATTCCGATGTTGATCAGCCGTTGCGTAGCGCCGTTGAAGAAAGTGCTGACGCCGGTGGTGACCGGCACGGTGATCACCTTGATCGGCATCAGCCTGATTAAAGTTAGCATCACAGATTGGGCAGGCGGGCATAACGCCGCTGACTTTGGCGCTCCGGGGAATCTGGCGCTGGGCGCGCTGACGCTGCTGGTGATCATTGTGCTCAACCGTTCCCAAAATCGCTGGATGCGTCTGGTTGCGGTGGTGGCAGGCATCGCCGTGGGTTGTCTGGCGGCGGCACTGACCGGCCATCTGCCCATCAAACCGATGGCCTCCGGCTCCTGGTTGGTTTTGCCTTCATTTTTCCGCTTTGGCTTTGATTTTAGCTGGAGCATTTTCGTGCCGATTGCGCTGGTGTCGGTGATTTGCGTGATTGAGGCGGTAGGAGATTTGACAGCGAATTGCCTGATCTCACAACAACCGATTGAGGGTGAAGGTTTTCAACGTCGTTTGCAGGGCGGCATTCTGGCAGATGGTATGAGCTGCCTGTTTGCCGCGATGTTTTCGGCATTCCCTAACACCACTTTTGCGCAGAATAACGGCGTGATTCAGATGACCGGTGTGGCCAGCCGTTATGTTGGCATGGTGATTGGCCTGATGTTATTGCTGTTGGGCGTGTTTCCGGTGATCGGCAATGTGCTGCAGCAAATCCCTGCGCCGGTCCTTGGTGGCGCGACCCTGGTGATGTTTGGCAGTGTAGTGGCGGCAGGTATTCGTGTGATGACGCAATCACCGTTGGGCCGCCGTGAGATGTTAATCGTCGCGGTGTCATTTGGCATTGGTTTAGGTGTGGAAGCGGTACCCGAGGTGTTGAAACAGTTGCCATCATTGGTGAGTAATCTGTTTGGTCATGCGGTGACCACGGGTGGCATTCTGGCGATGCTGCTGAATATTGTGTTGCCATCGGAACGCGGGGATGAACGGGTGGTTAATGCGGTAGAGGAAAATCACTGATTTTGAGTCTGTGCGTACGTCGGAAGAAGTGGGGATTTAAACCGCTGGCTGTGAGTCGGTGCGTACGTCGGAAGAGGTGGGGATCTAAACCACTTACTGTGAGTCGGTGCGTACGTCGGAAGAGGCGGCAGATCGTAAAGACGCCGTAAACCATCCCTGGGGCTCGGCCCGCGCCATCTCTGGCGCAGGACGCTTTTACTCTTCTGCCGCCTCTTCCAACGTTTTAGCTGTTGTGCGGCTTTCTGGATTCAGACTGCTGTGCGATTTGCCCTGAGATTCGTCCAGTGTGCGATTTGACTTTGAAATTGTGCGTGCGCTGGGATAGGTGGGGGTCTAAACCGCTGCCTGTGCGTATGTCGTAAGAGGTGGGGATCCAAACCACTGGCTGTGAGTCGGTGCGTACGTCGGAAGAGGCGGCAGATCGTAAAGACGCCGTAAACCATCCCTGGGGCTCGGCCCGCGCCATCCCTGGCGCAGGACGCTTTACTCCTCTGCCGCCTCTTCCAACGTTTCAGCTGTCGTGCGGTTTGTTTGCGTTCGGGCTTTCGTGCGATTTGCCCTAAAATTCAGCTGTTGTGCGGTTTGTCTGCATTCGGGCTGTCGTGCACTGTTCCTTAAGATTCAGCCATTGTGCGTTTGCTAAGGATTCAACCTACGGCGCGTACGTCCTGAGCTGAGGTAATCCGCGATATAGTCCTGCGAAATCTCACCGCTGTAGCGACCTTCCTCATCCACGATCGGCATCCAGACAGTGTTGTGCTCATACAGCTTTGATAGCACCACGCGCAGGTTCTCTTCCGCTTTGCCCGTCACCTTGAAGGTATGCAGCATCTCCTCGCAGCTTCCGGTGGCATTACGCGCTTCGCGACGTTTCACAAACCCCTGCGGCTTGCCATCATTATCCACCACGGTGACCGATCGCATATCGTTGTCATCCATAGTGGCGAAAGCCTCCTGCAACGGAGTGCTGCGCTTAACGGTGATGGTCGGCTGTTGATCGGTGACGTCACCCGCCTGCACCAGCAGCAGACGTTTCAGCGTACGATCCTGGCCCACAAAGGAACCGACGAAATCATTGGCCGGTTTCGCCAGCAGTTCGTCGGGACTGGCGCATTGCACGATCTTGCCCTGACCAAACACCGCGATGCGATCGCCCAGTTTGAGTGCTTCATCGATATCATGGCTCACCAGCATCACGGTTTTCTTCAGCTGGCGCTGCATCTCAAGAAACTCATTCTGAATCACTTCACGGTTGATCGGGTCGACAGCACCGAAAGGTTCATCCATCAGCAGCACCGGTGGATCAGCCGCCAGCGCGCGGATCACGCCGATACGCTGCTGCTGACCGCCTGACATCTCTCGTGGATAGCGATGCAGGAATTTGCTGGGGTCGAGCGCCACCATGCTCATCAATTCAGTCGCCCGTTCGCGACAGCGCTTTTTATCCCAGCCCAGCATACGCGGCACCACGGTAATGTTCTCTTCGATAGTCATATTGGGAAACAGACCAATCTGCTGAATCACATAGCCAATATTACGACGCAGCGTGACGGTATCCTGCCCACTGGTGTCTTCGCCGTTGATCAATATCTTACCGCTGCTGGCAGGAATCAGACGGTTGATCATCTTCAGCGTGGTGGTTTTGCCGCAACCGGAAGGGCCGAGCAGCACACACATCTCTCCGGCAGGCACTTCCAGGCTGACGTTATCCACGGCGTTAAACGCGGTGCCGTTCTTTTGCGTAAAGGTTTTCGTCAGGTTTTCCAGTTTTATCATTATCGAATCCCCTTAGGAGTCAGCGCCGACTGCAAACGGTGCAGTAGCCAATCAAGCACAATCGCTAATAAACAAATCATCAGTGCGCCCGCAATCAGCATGCGCACGTCACTGCCGCTGATGCCATCCAGCAGCTGTAAGCCCAATCCACCTGCGCCTATCACAGCAGCAATCGCCATGACGCCGACGTTCATCACCACGGCAGTACGAATACCGCCGAAGATCACCGGCAGCGCCATGGGAATCTCCACCCAGCGCAGGCGCTGCCAGAATGTCATGCCAATACCGCGGCCGGCTTCACGCAAGCCCGGTGACAAATTCTCCAGTGCGGTATGGGTGTTACGCACAATCGGCAGCAGGGAATAGAGAAATACCGCGCAGATAGCGGGCAAAGCACCAATACCCTGACCGATCATAGAAAACAGCGGAATCATCAGACCAAACAGCGCAATGGTCGGAATGGTCAGTACAATGGTGGCGATACCGAGCACTGGCGTTGCCAGCCATTTGAAACGCACAATCAAAATACCCAACGGCACGCCAACGATGATGGCGAATCCCACCGCCACCAGCACCAGCCAGGTATGCTGCCAGGTTAACGCCATCAGGGTGTGCCAGTTACTCATGATGTAATGCAAAGTCTCCATGACGCCTCCTTACAGCATGTTTTTCGATTGAAGGAAATCACGCGCCACCTGCTGCGGTGACTGGTGATCGATATCAACACGTTTATTCATCTCGGTGATCGCTTCGTCGGAGATCAGCGGTGAGAGTTGATTGAGGGCCGCGTCCAATCCCGGATGGCTTTCCAGCACATCCTGGCGCACGACAGGCGTGACGTTGTAACTCGGGAAGAAGTGCTTATCGTCCTCCAATACCTTGAGATCGAAGCCTTTGACTCGTCCGTCAGTGGTGTAAATCAAGCCCGCATCGACAAAGCCATCGCGTACCGCGTTGTACACCAATCCCGGGTCCATCTGGCGAATCTGCGGGCGATCCAGCGGCATGTTATAGGCTTTCTGTAATGGCTTGAGACCATCGGAGCGGCCAGAAAACTCTAAATCGAGACCGAGTTTCCAGTTGTGGTCTGGGTCAGTTTTGCGCACCTGCTCCAGCTTCGCCACCAGCTGTGACATGGTGCTGATGCCTTCTTTGTTTGCACGGTCACGCTGCATGGCAAATGCATAGGTATTATTCATTGGCGCGGGGTCAAGCCAGATCAGCCCCAGTTTGGCATCGAGCTGTTTGACGGTTTTATAGGCTTCTTCTGAGGACATCGGTTTGTTGATGTGATTGAAGATGATCAGCGAAGTACCGGTGTACTCCCAGGTCATGTCAATTTGCTTGTTGATCATCGCATTGCGGCCGATAGTCGTGGCGATATTGGTCTTGGGGACCACCTGAAAACCTTTCTTTTGCAGCCAGAGCACGGTCATGGCAGACAGGATGTGCTGTTCGGTAAAGCTCTTCGTTGCCATCACAAGTGGTGTGGCCGCAGCGGCGGATTGGCTGATGGCCAGTGTGGCGGCCAGTGCCAGCGCTGAGTGCTTCATCCAGCGCGTTAAGTTGTACGTGATACCCATCACTTAGCTCCTTGTGTTAAGCCGCAGAGTGCGGGCTGAGGAAACGTCCGAGGGCTGCCAGCAGCAAATCGAGGATCAGTGCAAACAGGGCGGTGGCCACGGCACCAAGGATCAACGTTGGGAAGTCATTGAGGTAAATGCCGGGGAAAATCAGTTCACCATAGCTGCTGGCACCGATCAGGAAAGCCAGCGGCGCTGTTCCCACGTTAATGGCAGTCGCGATGCGTACGCCCGCCAGAATCACCGGCAGTGCATTGGGAATTTCCACCTGAAGTAGACGCTGGAATTTGGTCATGCCGATACCGTTGGCGGCTTCAATCAGCGACGGCGGCACCGCGCTCAAACCGGCAAAGGTATTACGCACAATCGGCAGCAATGAGGCGAGAAACAGGGCGATTAACGCAGGGCGATCGCCAATCCCGACGATGACCATTGCTAATGCCAATACCGCCAGCGGCGGCAACGTATTTCCGACGTTAAAGATCTGCATCACATACTCAGCCCAGCGGCGGGCGAACGGGCGGCTCAGTAATACCCCGCTCGGAATACCAATCAGCAGAGCAAAAAACATTGACCAAAACACTAAAAACAGATGCTGTTGGCCGAGATAGATTAAGTCTTCTTGCCGGTCGCGCAGCGTATTCAGCCCGATTCCCCAAACCAGCAGGGCAATCACCGCGACGATGGCCAGCAGTGCTAGCCCGGCTCTACTAATGAGCGATGCATTGTGCATGCGAGAGTCTCCCTGATTCGACAAATTGTTCGATCTCGTTATGTCATTTCACGGTTTAGGGTGTAGTGAAGAAAGGGTCACATACGAAAATCCCGCACCGCATTAAATTGCAGATAAAATGACTATTAGATGCTGCTTTTACAGTGAATAACTGGAAAGTGTCGTTAAAAGCTATAGCAATGCTTAGCGTAATGCGCCAGTTTTTACGGCAAAATCAGACAGATAGAAGGGGGGATAAAACCTGCTTAACCCGCATGAAATAAGGCATCATCTGACAATAAAAAAAATTCATCGAATTGAGTGACATTGTCACTTTTCAGGCGCACACAGAGGAAACTCATCTGATGGAAAATCAGCTAGCCTTGAGAGAAAAAAGGGAGACGTATGACTGAAACTGCAGAATTGAACACGGAACATCGCCACTGGATCCTTATCGCCTGCATGCTAGCCATGTTTATGGCTGCGATTGAAGTCACCATTGTGGCGACCGCGATGCCAACCATCATTGCTGAACTCGGTGGGTTTTCGCAGTTTGGCTGGGTTTTCTCGATCTATTTGCTGACGCAGGCGGTGAGCGTACCACTGTATGGACGGCTCGCTGATATGTGGGGCCGCAAACGGCTCTTCTTCATTGGCGTCTCGCTGTTCCTGATGGGTTCGATATTGTGCGGGTTTGCGCACACCATGACGTGGTTAATACTGTTCCGCGCCTTTCAGGGGCTGGGGGCAGGCGCGATTATGCCGCTCACCAGCACCATTGTGGCTGACATCTATTCTCCGCGTGAACGAGCCAATGTGCAGGGCTGGCTCTCCAGCGTTTGGGGTGTCGCGGCTATCATTGGGCCACTGAGCGGAGCCTGGCTGGTACAGCACTTTAACTGGTCGGTGATTTTCTGGGTGAACGTGCCGATTGGCCTGTTTTCCATGCTGCTGTTAGCGCGTTTTTTACCGGCGCGTGAACATCACAAAGGGGCAACCCTGAATCTTACCGGCAGCTGCTGGCTGATGATCTGCGTCACCGCGTTATTGGTTGCGCTATTGCAGGCGGATGCCCTTGGCTATTGGCTGCTGGCTTTCTTATTATTAGCGCTTCTGGCGGGCTGGCAATTAAAGCAGCACGAGCAACGTGCTGAGGCGCCGCTGTTTCCTCTCGCCATCTGGCGTAGCCGTCTCATTCTGGCAGGCAATGCCGGTAATTTGATCATTGGCGCCACCATGATGGGCATCAGCGCTTTTCTGCCAACGTGGATTCAGGGTATTACTGGCGGTACACCGCTGCAGGCGGGGAGTGCGCTGGCGATGATGTCGATTGGCTGGCCGTTAGCCAGCACGCTGAGTGGTCGTTTGATGTTAGTCACGTCCTATCGCTTTACCGCGCAGCTGGGAGCCTTGTTATTGATTGCGGGCAGCGCGCTGCTACTGCTGTTGCGAGCCGACAGTTCGATTATGCAAGCCGGGCTGACTGCCTTTGTCATTGGCACGGGTATGGGCATGACCAGCACCACCTTCCTGGTGTCGGTGCAAAACCATGCGCACTACGACATTCGTGGCATTTGCACTGCGTCAATTATGTTTAGTCGAATGCTGGGTTCGGCGATTGGTACTGCGCTGATGGGGGCGGTACTGAACTTCAATCTTGCTCAGCGTCTGCCGCAGGCCCACGATCCGATGCAGCAAATCATGTCACATGAAAGCCGTCAGTCACTGTCCGAAGCGACGTTGCATCAGTGGACAGATCAGATCGCCGCTTCGCTGCACTGGGTATTTGTGGTGGCGTTAGCCATTGCGATGTTGACGTTGTGGATTGCGTGGTTAATGCCGCGCCAGCGGCCTGAAGCGGAATGAAAAAGGGCGGCCATCAGCCGCCCATTCAGTGTTACTGCGCAGGGGCATCCTGTGAACTGCCTGCGCTGGCCGGGACATCACTTTCGCTGTCGCGGCCGTTTTTCTTATACACGATTTTCTGGCTGTCATTTTCGCAGTGACCCACCACCTGACCGCCCGCTTGATCGGCCTGATCGTTAGGCACAATATCCAGCGTGAAGTCTGATTCGGCCACGCCATTACTGACGATTTTCTTGCTGATATCTGCTTTGACACTTTCACAGGAAGCCTGTGCCAGCACCGGCAACACCAGCATTGCCATCAACATCACTGCATTACGCTTTTTCATCACACTCTCCTTGGTTCTGAATTCCCTTGAAAACTATAGCAGCAACAGCGAATTAAGGTGCGACCGTACGGCCGGTACGACGATCTAGGCAGCGCAAGGTGTTCGGTTCCCAGTACGCATTGACGTTATAGCTCTTCTCGCAGTTATCACGGGTGTCAAAAGCCTTATCGGTTTTATCGAACTCTTTCTCCACGCGCGTATTCACTTTGTTGCGCAGATTTTTGGTGTCGTTCCACTGCTCTTTGCTTTGACGCGCGGCTTCGTTGCTGGAAGCACTGTTGCCATTCTCAATGATCAGGCGGTCAGTTTGGGCCGATGCCAGCGGTGCAGTCAGCAGCGCGCCGCAGGTTAACGTCACAGTCAGCAGGAGAGAAAACAGGTTTTTCATTGTGATTTCCTTTAGTTAACACCAGCACAGCCAGAAACCCGGCTGTTACAACCATGAGGGCTAGTATATCATCGCTGCAACTTTGCTCACCAGCGGTGAGCCTTTTGTTTAGGCGAGAGAGAGATTTTCTATGCTGGTGAAAACCACTTTGCTGTTTTTTTTGACTGCAATTGCCGAAATTGTCGGCTGTTTCCTGCCGTGGCTGTGGCTGAAGAAGGGAATGAGCGCGTGGCTATTACTTCCTGCAGCGATAAGTCTGGCGCTGTTTGTCTGGCTACTGACCCTCCATCCGGCGGCAAGTGGCCGGGTATACGCGGCTTACGGTGGTGTTTATGTTGTGACGGCGCTGATTTGGCTGCGCGTGGTGGATGGCGTCAAACTGAGTACGTGGGATTGGGTTGGCGCGTTGGTGGCGTTTAGCGGTATGTTGATTATTGTTGCCGGTTGGGGCCGGGCGTAAGTGAAGGGCGCAACCTGTGCGCCCATGGCAACAATCAGCCTTTATGCACTTTCAGACCTGCAAGCGTCTGGGAGACCGGCATGATTTCCAGCGTATTGATATTGACGTGTTTAGGCAGTGTCGTGACCCAATATACCGCCTCAGTGACATCTTCCGCTGTCAGCGCGGTGGTGCCTTCGTAAACGGCATCTGCACGCCCATCGTCGCCTTTGAAGCGCACATTAGAAAACTCGGTGCCGCCCACTAAGCCCGGCTCGATATCGGTGACGCGCAGCGCGGTGCCGTGTAAATCGGTACGCAGATTAAGGCTGAACTGGCGCACAAACGCTTTGGTCGCGCCATAAACATTGCCGCCCTGATAAGGCCAGCTGCCAGCGATGGAGCCGATGTTAACGATGTGACCGACATTGCGCTCCACCATGGCGGGCAGCACGGCACGCGTCATGTACACCAAACCTTTGTTGTTGGTGTCGATCATGTTTTCCCAATCTTCAATATTGGCTTTATGCGCGGGCTCGATCCCTAATGCCAGACCGGCGTTATTCACCAGCACGTCGATATCACGCCACTCTGCGGGCAGCGCAGCGATAGCTTCATCAATAGCGGCGCGATTACGCACATCCAACTGAATGGTGTAAAGGTTGGCACCCAACTCATCTTTCAGCTCTTTCAGACGCTCTGCGCGACGTCCGCTGGCAATCACTTTATGACCATTAGCGATGAAGCGACGGGTGATGCTTTCACCAAAACCGGCGGTGGCGCCAGTGACAAAAATAATCATCTCACTGTTCCTTAAACAATTGTACGTCAATGTTAACCAATTGATTTTAAATTTAAAAAACCAACAATGAAACTCTACGAGTTATGGGCGGGGGAAGCATGATCATTTTGCGAGTGCCCGGTTGAGCAAATTTACCCGGCAGCACTCAGCTCTCCAATCCATAAACCGTATACATCATAAACCATCTATGCAGGCTCATGGTCTTTGTGCGTTGCGATAAATGTGGGATTAGCCACCGTGGAGGGCATTTAACATGCACAACAATCTGGCTTTGCGGAGGGAGGAGGCACGGGCGCAGCGCTGTGTTACGTGGGTCAATTCATGCTAACAGGTTGCCTGATTTGGTTGAATTAAGGCATGCAGCTGCTTTTATTACTTGCTGAGTCTGACGTGTGCGATCTGGCTGGCGGTGAGAGGTATTCAATTCATCACCGGATTAAGTCTGTTGTTTCCACGTCATGAAGGAAAGCAAGCCTGGCATCGAAGTTTATCACCCCGACACCAGGTGCCTGTTTGGCTCAGTGAATCAGAAGGAACGCCAGTTATCCTCCGAGGAGGTGCCCGCTGTTACCAGCGCTGCGCGCGATTTTAGCGGGGAGAGAACCGGCTTTTTGACGAAACTTTCAGATCTCGGTGTCATGGCATCATTGCTATCCATCAATTTAAACGTGCTGACCAGTTCTGCCATCACTGCAGCCTGCTCTGACATGGACAGGGCGGCACTGGCGGACTCTTCAACCAACGCTGCATTCTGCTGCGTGGTTGTGTCAATTTGTCCCATTGCGATATTGATTTGACCGATACCCTCACTCTGTTCGCGGCTGGCATGGGCGATTTCTTCAATCAACTGCGTCATGTTGTGGATATCAGACACAATGCTGGTCATACCCTGATCGGCTTTGACGACCAGTTCTCTGCCTGAAGTCACGCGTGAAACCGTGTCATCAATCAGTGTCTTGATCTCGCGCGCAGCACCTGCGCTTCGCTGAGCCAGACTGCGGACTTCGCTGGCGACCACCGCGAAGCCTCGGCCTGATTCTCCGGCGCGCGCAGCCTCAACAGCGGCATTCAGTGCCAGAATGTTGGTCTGGAATGCAATGCCATCAATCACCTTGATGATTTCGGACATCTTCTGCGAATCGTTCGAAATCTCCTGTATCCGTGAGGATACAGCGTTCATCACGGTGCCGTTATCTCTGACCGCCGTGGCTACGCCGCTGACAAACTGGCGTGCCTGCTCGGTATTATTGGCGGTATTGCTCAGCGTTGAAGTCAGCTCTTCTAACGTAGCTGCCGTTTCTTCCAGGCTCGATGCTTGCTCCTCGGTGCGTGAGGCCAGGTCATTATTACCGCCACTGATTTCACTGGAGGCAAGCGCGATGTTGTTTGCACCTTCACGCACGCGAAGCAGCACGCCCGAGAGTTTTTCAACAAAACGGTTGAACGCCGCTGATATCTGCGCCAGCTCATCTCCGCCACGCACATCCAGGCGACGCGTCAGGTCACCTTCCCCTGAAGCCACGTCTTCCAGGGCGTCACGTAAAATGGCGAGGCGACGCAACTGCTGGTTGAATACCAGCCCGGCAATCAGCGCGGTAATAATCAGACTCACCAGAGTAATGAGGATGCTTTCACGCTGTAATGTCGTCAGTGATGCCGTCACTTCATTACGATCAACGGCGATCACCAGTGACCATGGCGTCCCTTTAACGGGAGACGCGTAAACAAACTGCTGTTCGCCACCGATGGTCAATTCGGCATGACCGCCATTGCTGGCCAGATTATGGATAGTGTTGATATCGAGTGAAGGTGATAACTCGGTCACTGGCTTGAGAATCAGATCTGCTTGCGGCGCGGCAATCAGTTTACCGCTGCTGTCGACCAGGAAGGCAAAACTCTTCTCAAGTGGATGGATGGCACTCACCGTATTGGAGACGGTATCGAGGTGCAAATCACTGCCTATTACACCCAATGTTTTACCGTTATCCACAATCGGCTGAGCAAAGGTAATGGTCAGCTTGCCCGTTGAGGCATCGACATACGGATCCAGTAACACCGGATGGCCGGCTTTGACGGTTTCCAGATACCACGGACGTTGGCTGCCATCATAGGTTGCTGGCATAGGGTGCACGAACACATGGGAATGCGGCTCAGGATAGACGATGTAGGCATCATCAAACTCGCCTGCTTCGATCGCAGCACGGAGAAAAGGAACAGCATCGTCGTGACGGCCAAACGCTGTTTTGATCGATCCGGTGATACGTTGTTTTTCTGCTGCCCAGCCAGCCAGTTCGGCGGCATGAATCCGCGAAAGCTGGCCAATCCGCTCATCAATGCTCTCAAGTGTCTTGCCACGCACCGTGGTGTAAGTAAAAGTGGCAAGTGCGATAAGGGATACTGCCGTAATAACCACGCTGATAGCGATTAAACGCGAGCGTAATGTTTTTAACATGATTGACCTTCCACCCAACTGGATCACATTTGAGGTTTATTTTTCCAGAATGCGTCCTGCGTCACTGAAAATTCCGAATACGTATCTGTTATCGGTAACCCAGCATAAAACTGTAGTGAGAAGGATGAGATGACACGGAATGGCAGCAGCCAATTTCAGGGTAATTTTAAAGCTATTCAATATTTGCCCCGCGAGGAAATCTTCTGCACGGAAAGCGTGCAACACCGCACCGCAATGGCGCATAAAAACCAATGCTATGGCTATATCTCATCAAATATTTCTGTTCGATAGGGAACAAAATCACTCCGCAATCGGTTGCTAATGTGAGCAAACGGTTGCGCATTCGATTGCGATTAAGAAACGGTTTCGGCGCTACAAAAAAATGAACAACACATTGAAAATTAACAATATTATTTAATTTTCGCGTTGGCATAGCGTTTGCACTACACCTTTAAGGCAACTCATTGCAATTTTACTTATCAAGGAACCGTTATGCCTTACGCCTCTGAAACGCTACTGCGCGCCAGCTTTTTTGATTTCACCGCACTGGCTTCTCAGCCCGATGATATCGCTGCGCATGCGCGCTACCTCGAAGACGGCTTGCTGACATTGCGCGAGGGTAAGGTGGTGTCGCTTGAAAGTTGGGAGATCGCAGAAGGGCGCGTTGATGCCGCCACGGTCATCGATCTGCGTGGCAAGCTGATCGTGCCGGGCTTTGTTGATACCCATATTCACTATCCGCAAACCGAGATGATTGGCGCATTCGGCGAACAGCTGCTGGAGTGGCTGAACCAATATACTTTTCCGGTCGAGAGTCAGTATCACTGTCCGGATCACGCAGCACAGATGTCGGCTTTCTTCCTGCAACAATTGCTGTCTAACGGCACCACCACGGCGTTGGTGTTTGGCACGGTGCACAAACAATCGGTCGATGCGCTGTTTCATGCCGCGCAACTGCTGGATATGCGTCTGATTGCCGGAAAGGTGATGATGGACCGCAACGCACCAGAGTATCTGACAGAAACGCCGGAAGAGAGCTATCAGGATTCACGTGAACTGATTGAACGCTGGCACCAGCGTGGTCGTCTGAGCTATGCCTTGACGCCACGTTTCGCGCCGACCTCCTCGCCAGAACTGCTGGAAAAAGTCCGTCAGCTGCGCGAAGCGTTCCCGGATACCTGGTTGCATACGCATCTGAGTGAAAATCAGCAGGAAATCGCCTGGGTCAAATCGCTGTTCCCGGCGCGGGATGGTTACCTCGACGTTTATCATCATCATCAGCTCACCGGCAAACGCAGCGTTTTTGCTCACTGTCTGCATCTGGAAGAGAACGAGTGGCAATGCCTGCACGACACGGATTCCTCTATTGCCTTTTGTCCTACGTCGAACCTGTTCCTCGGCAGTGGCCTGTTTAATATTAAACGCTGCTGGCAGCAGGGTGTGCGCATGGGCATCGGAACGGATGTGGGCGCCGGCACCACCTTCAATATGCTGCAAACGCTAGGGGAAGCCTACAAAGTTGGGCAGTTACAGCAGTACAAGCTCAGCGCCTGCGAAGCCTTTTACCACGCGACCCTGGGTGGTGCGCATGCGCTTGATATCGACGACAAAATTGGCAATTTCAATCCCGGTAAAGAAGCGGATTTCGTGGTGATCGATCCCGCGGTTTCACCGCTGCAAAAACTGCGTAGCGCCAACAGCAAAGATATCTGGGAACGCTTATTTGTGATGATGACGCTGGGAGACGATCGCAACATTGCGCAAACCTGGGTCAGCGGTAAACCGGTGTGGCAGCGCGATCGTGAGGAGGTCACTGCATGATCCAGTTCCTACTGAATAATCGGCTGGTCACCGAAACGGCCTTAGACCCGAATCTGACCGTGCTTAACTACCTGCGCAGCCATCAACAGCGGCGGGGAACCAAAGAGGGCTGCGCATCAGGTGACTGCGGCGCCTGTACAGTAACGCTGGGAAAAGTGGTGGCGGGGCGAATGCAGTATCAAGCCATCAACAGTTGCCTGACGTTGGTGAGTAGCTTACAAGGCAAACAGCTGATCACCGTTGAAGATCTGAAGCAGGGCCGTGAACTGCATAGCGTGCAGCAGGCAATGGTGGATTGTCACGGCTCACAGTGTGGCTACTGTACGCCTGGCTTTGTCATGTCGCTGTTCACTTTGCAGAAAAATACTCAGGGCTGGAACCAGCCACAGGCCGAACAAGCGCTGGCTGGCAATTTATGCCGCTGTACGGGGTATCGGCCGATTATGGCCGCCGCACAGCAAGCCTGCGAGCAACACGCTGCAGACAACTTTACGGCCGATGAAACCGCACTGGTGAAGCGCTTACAGGCGCTGAATCATCGGGAAGTACAAATTCTCGAAGCCAACGGCAGCCGTTGTTTCGTCCCTAAAACCCTGGCGCAGCTTGCAGCACTGTATCAGCAGTATCCTGAAGCGCGACTGTTGGCAGGCGGTACTGATCTCACCTTGCAAATTACCCAGCAGTATCGACGTCTACCGCTGTTAATTGCGCTGGAGCAGGTTGAGGAATTAAGCGTCTGTTCTGAAGATGATCGAGAGATTCATCTGGGTGCCGCTACGCCGCTTCATCATTGTTATCACTTCCTGGCGGCGAAAATTCCTGCCTTCAGTGACATGCTGGAACGCTTTGCGTCATTGCAGATCCGTAATCAGGGTACGCTCGGCGGCAATATCGGCAATGCCTCACCCATCGGAGATTGTGCGCCCATGCTGCTGGCACTCAATGCGCGCCTGGTGTTGCAGCAGGGGGAGAGTCTACGTGAAGTGCCGCTGGACCAGTTCTTCATTGGCTACAGGCAAACCGTGATGCAGCCGGGAGAGTTTATTCGTTCGATAGTGATACCAAAAGTGACGGTGTCACCTGATTTCGTGGCATGGAAAGTGGCTAAGCGTCTGGATGATGACATTTCGGCGGTGTTTATCGCCATCAACATTCAGCTCAAGGATGGCGTGGTAGAGCAGGCGCGGCTGGCGTTTGGCGGGATGGCAGCAACGCCGAAACGGGCAATCGCAGCCGAGGCTGCCCTGACTGGTCAGCCACTGACCCCCGCTACCATCGAGCAAGCCTGCGCGGCGCTCAGCCAGGATTTCCAGCCGCTCAGCGATTTCCGCGCCAGCGCCGACTACCGCTTACAGGTTGCACGCAATTTGCTACGTCGTTATTACGCACATACCTGTGGCGAACTGACCATTACCGAGGTGGCGCGCTATGTCTCATAACCGACCTGCATTAAGCGAAACGTTGTTAAAAAGCCAGTTTGCCAGCGACATGAAAACCGGCGTGGGCCGCAGTCAGAAGCATGAAAGCGCCGATAAACACGTTACGGGCGAGGCAATCTACATTGATGACAGGCCGGATCTGCCTGGCCTGCTGCATCTCTGCCCACGTCTTAGTGATCATGCACATGCGCGTATCACGCATATCGATGTGCAGCCTTGCTATGCCGTCCCCGGCGTGGTGAGCGTACTGACCTGGCGCGATGTACCCGGCCTGAATGATGTCGGCCCGCTGGAGCCGGGCGATCCCTTACTGGCTCAGGATAGCGTGGAGTATCTCGGGCAAATTGTGATTGCGGTGGCCGCGGATTCACCCGAAGCCGCGCGCGCCGGTGCCGCCGCGGCCATCATTGAATATCAGCCGTTACCGGCGATTCTGGATGTGCGAGAAGCACTGGAGCAGCGTCACTTTGTGCAGCAACCGCACGTTCATCAACGGGGTGATGCTGATGCAGCACTGGCGCGTGCGCCGCATCGCATTCAGGGGGAATTCCATATTGGCGGCCAGGAGCATTTCTATCTGGAAACCCAGACCGCGTTAGTGATCCCAGGCGAAGACGACAGCCTGCAGGTTTTCTCTTCGACGCAAAACCCGACGGAAGTGCAGAAGCTGGTGGCCGAGGTAATGGACATCACCATGAACAAAGTCACCATTGATATGCGCCGGATGGGCGGCGGGTTTGGCGGTAAAGAGACGCAGGCTGCGGGTGTGGCCTGCCTGTGTGCGATTGCCGCGCGCCAGACACGGCGTCCGGTAAAAATGCGTCTGGCGCGACGCGATGATATGCGTATCACCGGTAAGCGCCATCCCTTTTTTGTGCGTTACGATGTGGGCTTTGATGATGAGGGTCGATTCTGTGGTGTCAAAATCGATTTGGCGGGAAACTGCGGCTATTCCCTCGATCTGAGCGGATCGATCGTCGATCGTGCGATGTTTCACGCAGACAATGCCTACTATCTGGGTGATACACTGATCACCGGCTATCGCTGCCGCACGCACACGGCGTCTAATACTGCCTATCGCGGTTTTGGCGGGCCTCAGGGCATGGTGGCGATTGAGCAGATCATGGACCATATCGCCCGCGAGCGCGGGTTGGACCCGCTCGAACTGCGTAAGCGCAACTATTACGGCAAGCAGGATCGCAACATCACCCATTACCATCAGCAGGTGGAAGATAATCTGCTGATGGAGATAACGGAACAGCTTGAAGCCAGCAGCGATTACGCGACACGCCGTGCGGACATCACAGCGTTTAACGCCAGTCATCGTTTTATGAAACGCGGGTTGGCCTTAACGCCGGTGAAATTTGGTATCTCATTTACCTCCAGCTTTCTTAATCAGGCCGGTGCCTTAATTTTGATCTACACCGATGGCACGGTGCAGCTCAACCACGGCGGCACCGAAATGGGCCAGGGATTGAATACCAAGGTGGCGCAGATTGTCGCGGAAGTGCTGCAAATCGATATCAGCCAGATTCAGGTCACGGCAACCGATACCGGTAAAGTCCCTAATACTTCACCGACGGCGGCCTCCAGCGGCGCCGATCTCAACGGCAAAGCCGCGCAAAACGCCGCGCAGATATTGCGCGATCGCATGACAGAGATGCTCTGTCAGCAGCACCAATGCCTGGCCGACGCCGTCTCCTTCAGCAATGGGATTGTGCGCGTGGGCGAGCAGCACTTTACCTTTGCCCAGGTGGCGCAACAGGCGTGGCTGAATCAGGTGCCCTTATCCGCCACCGGTTTTTACAAAGTGCCCGGCATCCATTACGACCGCAACGCTGGGCGTGGCAAACCCTTCTATTACTTCGCTTATGGCGCAGCGTGCTGTGAAGTGCTGATGGATACCTTAACCGGCGAATACCGTTTGCTGCGTGCGGATATCCTGCATGACGTCGGTGCTTCGCTCAATCCGGCACTGGATATCGGGCAAGTAGAGGGCGGTTTCGTGCAGGGCATGGGCTGGTTAACCTGCGAAGAGCTGGTGTGGAACGATCAGGGCAAGCTGCTGACAGACGGCCCGGCAAGTTACAAAATTCCCGCCATCAGCGATGTCCCCCATGATTTGCGCGTCACGCTGGTTGAAAATCGCAAAAATCCTCAGGACACGGTGTTCCACTCGAAAGCCGTGGGTGAACCGCCGTTCATGCTGGGCATTGCGGTCTGGTGTGCATTACAGGACGCGGTTGCCAGCGTGGATAACTATCGCCGCCATCCGCAGCTGGATGCCCCCGCCACGCCCGAGCGCGTTTTCTGGGGCGTGCAGCGCCTCTCAGGAGCGGATGATGATTTATCATGACTGGATCGCTGTATTGCACAGTTTGCGAGAGAAACGTGAGAGCTGCGTTTTAGTCACCGTGCTGACCCAACGCGGCTCTGTACCGCGCGATCGCGGCAGTAAAATGGTGGTCAGCGCCAGCGAAACTTATCTCACTATCGGCGGCGGCCATCTGGAATATCAGTGCATTGCGCTGGCGCGCGACATGCTGGAGCAGCGTTGTCAGCAGCCGCGCAGTGAAGAGTTTGCCCTGGCCGCGCGGCTCGGCCAGTGCTGCGGCGGGCATGCCACGCTGCTGTTTGAACCGCTGATGCAGCAGCAGCCTGAAATCCAGCTGTATGGCGCGGGCCATGTCGGGCAGGCGCTGGTTAACTTGCTGGCAACGTTACCCTGTCACATAACCTGGATCGATAGCCGCGCCGCCCAGTTTCGCCATGTGCCACCGGGCGTCACCGTGCGTCAGGTGGAAGACCCGATCGATTGCGTCAAAGAGGCCGCACCGGACAGCTATTTCATTGTGATGACCCACGACCATCCGCTCGATTTGGCCCTAAGTGAAGCCATTTTGCGGCGCGGTGATTTTCGCTATGCCGGCGTTATTGGTTCTGCGACCAAAGCGCAGCGCTTTCGCTATCGGCTGGAAGGCAAAGGGATCGCGGCGGATGCACTGGCGCGGCTGCGCTGCCCGCTCGGCCTGCCGGATGTCAAAGGCAAACTGCCAGCCGAAATTGCCGTGGCGGTGGCGGGCGAAATCATCTCTGTGTATCAGCACCAGCAGAGCGGTTGTTGAGTGACGTTGAAACTGCCAGGATAGAAGCATCCCGCCGCACTGGTTGCGGCGTTGCTGATTATCAGGAGCGATAATGACTTCACGAGCCAATCCGTTTTTCACCGTCAGTGCATTGCCCTATCAAACTCCGCCTTTTGACCTGATTGAGGAAGCCGATTTTCTCCCGGCTCTCGAAGCGGGTATCGAAGAAAAACGTCAGGAAATTGCCGCCATCGCCAATAATCCTGAACCGGCCACTTTTGCCAACACCTATGAAGCCCTGGAGCGCAGCGGGCAGTTGCTGAACCGCGTTAATCTGGTGTTTGGGGCCATGACGTCGGCGAACACCAGTGAGGTGTTGCAGGAAGTGGAAGAACTGATCACCCCTAAACTCACCGCGCTGAGTGATGAGATCCATCTGAACAGCCAGCTGTTTGCCCGTCTCGACAACGTGTACCAGCATCGCGGTTCTGCCTGCCCGGATGCAGAGTCGATGCGTCTGGTGGAAGTCACCTGGCAGCACTTCCAGCTGGCCGGTGCCAGTCTGAGCGATGCGGATAAAGCTCAGCTGCGTGCCTGTAATCAGGAACTCGCCACGCTGAGTACCCGTTTTGGCAACAAGCTACTGGCGGCGACCAAAGCGGGCGCGTATACGGTGAGCAGTGTGGCGGCGCTGGCAGGATTGAGTGAAGAAGAGTTAGCCCATGCTAAAGCCGCAGCGGAAGCGCGTGGATTACACGGCGAATGGCTGCTGCCGTTACAAAACACCACGCAACAGCCCGCCTTGCAATCGCTGGAAGTGCGTGCCACGCGTGAAGCCTTATTCAATCAGGCACTGACGCGCAGCGAACAGGGCGATGAAAACGATACGCGTGCGATTGTGTTACGCATGGCGCAGCTGCGCGCAGAACAGGCGAAACTGCTGGGTTTCAATACTTACGCGGAGTGGAGTATGCAGGATCAGATGGCGAAAACGCCGGATGCTGCTTTTGCGTTTATGCGTAATATCGTCCCGGCGGCGCGGGCCCGCGCCGAGCGAGAAGCCGCGGACATCCAGCAGATCATTGAGCAGCAGCACCACAATTTCCCGCTGCGCGCCTGGGACTGGAATTTCTATGCTGAACAAGTGAGAAAAGCCAAATACGCCCTGGATGAGAGCCAAATCCGTCCGTACTTTGAACTGAATAACGTACTGGAAAAGGGCGTTTTCTGGTCCGCCAGCCAGCTGTTTGGTATTCGCTTCGCGCAGCGTCACGATCTGCCGGTGTATCATCCGGACGTCAACGTTTATGAAATCTTCGATGCTGACGATACGCCACTGGCGTTGTTCTATACCGACTTCTACAAGCGTGATAACAAAAGCGGCGGCGCCTGGATGAGCAACTTCGTTGATCAGACAACGCTGCTTGGCACCAAACCGGTGATTTACAACGTCTGCAATTACACCAAACCGCAGGCTGGGCAACCGGCGTTGCTCAGCTGGGATGAGGTGATCACACTGTTCCACGAATTCGGCCATGCGCTGCACGGACTGTTTGCGACTCAACGTTATCCAAGCCTGTCTGGCACCGCTACGCCACGCGATTTCGTCGAGTTCCCTTCGCAGATTAACGAGCACTGGGCCAGCGATGAAAAAGTGTTCGCCAACTATGCCCGTCATTATCAGAGTGGCGATGCGATGCCCGTAGAACTGCGCGAGAAGATGGTGCGCGCAGCTAAGTTCAACAAGGGCTACGACATGACCGAACTGCTGGCGGCGGCGTTACTGGATCTGCAATGGCATTCGCTGACCACGCAGGACAATCCGCAGGATGTCAGTCACTTTGAACTACAGGCGCTGGCAGCAGAGCAGATCGCGTTAGCGACCGTACCACCGCGTTATCGCTCCACTTATTTCCGCCATATCTGGGGCGGAGGGTATGCGGCCGGTTATTACGCGTATATCTGGACGCAGATGTTAGCCGATGATGGCTATCAGGCCTTTGTTGAACGTGGCGGGTTGAGTCGCGAGAATGGCCAGCAGTTCCGCGATCATATTCTTTCACGCGGTAACAGCAGCGATCTGCAACATCTGTGGCTGGCATGGCGTGGAAAAGCACCGGAGATTGGTCCGATGCTGAAGAATCGCGGTCTAGAAGAGGCGTGATAAGCAGGGCGCACGGCGTGAAGTGAACCCCGAAAGTTGGACACCGTTCCAACGAGTATGGGGTTATTCCAGGCGGTGCGCCCAAGCTTTAACCCAACGGGCCACCTTCAATGGTGTCACACATCCCGGCCAGCACCCGCTCGCCGGTTTCGTTTTTCAAATCGGCATACCACGCGGCGGTCACTTCCGCATCTTTCGCATGTGTTACATCGCAGCGTTTGCGTGCTTTCAGCACCAAATCTTTGGTGCGTTCCACGCGGCGCGCCTCGTAGCGCTGCAATCCATCTTCGATACCCAGCGAATGCGAGGCCAGCGTCTGCGCCAGCACCACCGCATCTTCCATCGCGGCACAGCCGCCCTGGCCGATATCCGGCGTGGTGCTGTGGGCGGCATCGCCGAGCAAGGCCACACGACCTTTGACGAAACGGCTAAAGGGTTCAATGTCGTGAATTTCAACCCGATTGGTGGTGTCGGGATTGATACTGTCGATTAGACGCTGCACCGGATCGGCCCAGCCGCTGAAGTAATTCTTCAGATCCTGCCGCAGAGTGGAACGATCTTCGGCTAAGCCCTTGGGCAAAGGCACGTCGAAGAAGAAGTAAAAGCGATTGCCGCTCACCGGCATCAAGGAGACGCGCTTGCCCTCGCCAACAAACGTTGTCCACTGATCGGCTGGGGCGATGCTTTCATCGACGGTGACCAAACCGTTCCAGTTAACGTAGCCGGCGTAGCGTCGTTCGACATGTTCTCCCAACACATAGTGGCGGATCACGGAATGCGTACCGTCAGCGGCGACAAGGAAATCGCCTTCAGCCAGGCTGCCATCATCAAACCATGCAGTCACGCCCGTGGCGCTTTGCTCGACCTGCGTCACGCGTTTACCAAACTGAATACGCGAGCGACCATAGGTATCAATCAACATCGCCTGCAACTCGGCGCGCGCCACTGGATAAGGGTATTCTCCCACCTGCTGCACCAGGGGTGACAGGCTAAAGCGGGTCAGGGTGCTGCCAGTGTGCGCGTCGTTATAGGCCATAAACGCCATATTGCCGCCCAGAGCCTGCAGTTGCTGTTTCATGCCGAGCGCGTTCAGGCATTTTACGCCGTTGGGCCAGATAGAGATGGCCGCGCCGACCGGCTTCATCTCTTTAACCGCTTCGAATACGGCGGTCTCGAATCCCGCTTTCTCCAGCGCAATCGCCGCGCTCATGCCACCAATACCCGCTCCAATCACAATCGCTTTCATCACTGTCTCCTTTGTCTACCTGATGTCTCCTGCAACTTTCGTACCATTAAGTTTTCTTCGCGTGGTTATTGTGTATTTCATTGATTTAAATGAATTATATCTGACCCATCAAAGTTTATGCTGCACCGTTATCGCGCAACAATTTGCACGACAATAGGGCGCCAAAAGCCGAAGGTGAATCGAATGTTGCAATATGGCGTTTGGCAGAGGAGACGCCATACTATGTAGAACCTTTTCGCGAGGAGCGTCATATGAAGTGGATAATAGTGTTGGTCATGCTGTTCAGTGCCGGTGCGATAGCGCAAACCCAATGGCAACCGGATAAGAAAGTGCCGGTGGCGCAGTTGACGCCGGTCGCCGCCAAATGCGACCTCTCGTCATGTCAGCAAAATTGCTACATCCAGCAGTCGCAATGCAAAAATGACAACGGCGGTGGCTGTGGATCGCTCGCACAAATTTGCGTGCAAAACTGTTCGAACGAGTGCCGATAAATGAAATAAATCTGTCATAACAGGGTGCTAGCGTGTTTCCCCGGCAAGGTAATATTCTGATAACAGGGGAAAATAATGAAAACCCGCTATACACTGATTGCAACGGTTTTACTGCTCGCTCAACAAGCTCATGCGGCAACGCTGCCGCAGGCAGCGGCACTGGCCGCGCAAACGTCAACCGGTTCAACCCCAGGCTATACGCAGCTGGAACAGCAGTCGCTACAGGCTCAGCGCGCCTGGCTGCAAGGTGACAGTGCGACACTGAAACGTGAGCAACTGGAAAAAGCCAAACAGACCAGCACGCAGGCAGACAAAGCGTGGCTCAAAAGCAGCGGTTACGATTTCAACGTCAAGCAAAATCAGCAGGCTGGCATCGCGCTGTTATCAGGTTTCAGCACATTGCCAGACAGTGTATTGACGGCTAACCGCGCCACCGTGACCGATATCAACCTGAATGCCACGCAGAACATGCGCCATCAGGCGTTACAGGATGCGGAGGCGATCAGCTCGCTCTATTTCCTGTCTGATGCGATGGGGCCGCGTCTCGGCAAAGCTTTCATCACGGCTTATGACAAAGGTGAAATCAATAAAGCTGCTGCGCTGATTAAAGCCAGTGAGGTCAGCACCAGCGCCGCTAAGAAACATTTCAACTACCCGCGCCCGTTCCTGCATGAAGGCAACACCATACATCTGGTACCGGATGATGTGGTGGTGAAAGACAATGTGCGATATACCGCGGACGGCGGATCGTTCCCCAGCGGGCACACTAATACCGGTTATACCGATGCGCTGCTGATGGCCGAAATGGTGCCAGAACGCTTTGAGGCGCTGGTGACACGCGGCGCGCGTTACGGTTATTCGCGTCTGGTGCTGGGCGTGCATTATCCGCTGGACGTGATGGGTTCACGCATGGTGGCAGAGCGCAACGTGGCGACCTACCTTAACGATGCACGCTATCAGGTGTTGTTCAAAGAGGCGCGCGATCAATTGCGTACCGCGTTAGAGAAAGAGTGCGGCACCTCACTGGCTGAATGCGCACGTTCGACCGGCAAGGACGATCCTTACCGCGCGCCGGATATGAAACAATTCTATCGTTTCACGATGAGCTACAATCTGCCCAAAGCCAATGTGAAAAATACGCCGGTTCAGATACCGCAGGGCGCAGAGATACTGCTGAAAACGGCGCTGCCGCACCTGTCTGACGCGCAGATTCGTCGCCTGATGGTGAAAACAGCCTTGCCAAACGGTTATCCGCTGTCGGGTAATGCTGAGCAATCCTTCTGGCAGCGCGTCGATCTCACCGCCGCGTACGTCATGGCGAAGTGATCCAGACGCGGGCACTGACGTCGTCAATACGTCGGTGCCCGCAACTGACGGATTTGGGTTCTTGTTACGGTGATCAAACGCGAAGCGCGTAGAGAGGGTTAACGCGATGTCTGCAGCAACAGCGGAATAGTCAGAACAAACCGCGCATTATCTTCTCAGACTACCGTATTCGGTATGAAGATCCCCAGTGCATAGCCACGGCCCGGGAGCTAATCGACGATAAATAGCTTCGCACCGTGTGTTGTGGAGGAACGATGTGCTTCGGCATTATCGGCAACCTGATAACTCACGCCCGGCGTCAAAGTAAAAGTGCGGCCATCTTCCAGTTCGGTGATCATTTCGCCTTCCAGACACAGCAATATATGACCTTTGCTGCACCAGTGATCGGCGAGATAACCCGGTGAATACTCCACCATGCGCACACGAATATCGCCAAAACGCTGAGTGCGCCACAGCGCAAACCCGCTGTCGCCCGGATGTTTTTCGGTTTCGAGGGTGCTCCAGTCGGTAATGCCAAACGGTAATTGATTGATCTGCACGACGCTATCCCTATTGAATTCGACGAGAACACAACATTACCGCCTGGCATAAAAATAACCAGCTAATTCAACCGACTTCATGCCACATTTCGCTCATCGCCAGCTCCAGCCTTTTGAACACCCGATAACGTGCATCATGAAACGCAAAGCGTTCCGGGCGTGGCTGTAACTCGCCGGGATTAAGGAGTACTGCGTGCTGCGCCGCCGTGGCCAGATCGGGCCAGACACCCACGCCGACGCCCGCACAAAGCGCAGCACCCAGCGCGCCAGTCTCTTTGCACTCCGCCACGCGAATTGGAATCCCTAACACATCAGCAAACATTTGCGGCCAGATACAACTGCGCGCCGCGCCACCAGAGAGGATGGCGTGGGTAAACGGGATCCCTGCCGCGCGCAAGCGATCGATGTGCGCGCGATGGGCAAATATCACGCCTTCAAACAGCGCAAACAGCATATCCGCGCGCGTATGCCAGCCGCTCAATCCGTAAAACCCCGCTTTTGCGGGTTCAGATTTACGACCGGAATAGAGGTAAGGATGATAGAGCGGCAACTGCGGGTTGGGCTCAACATGGGCCACAGTATCACTGCTGTGCGCCGCGCCGCTGCCAGCGCGGCCATCATCGAACTCACGCAGGAACCAGTCGAGATTGGCGGCCGAGGTGGCGCTGGCTTCAATCGCCATAAAGCGATCATTTTCAATAATTGAATTCATAAACACGGGCCGCTGGTAATCCGGTTTATCGACCACCACCTGATTGATGCTCCAGGTGCCTGCGACGATAGAAGCCTCTCCGGTTTTCACCACGCCAGAACCAATGGCGCTGGCCACCACATCGAAAATGCCGGCCACCACCGGAATGCCTGACGGTAATCCGGTGAGTTGCGCGGCGAGCGCGGTCACGTGTCCGACCACCGCACAAGATTCGCGCAGAGGCGGCAGCAGGTTAAGCGCCTCTTCAATGCCATACAGCGCCATCAACTCGCGGCTGTAATTGCGCTGCCGATAATCGATTAATCCGGCCCCGGCGGCATCGGAAACCTCCGCGCTGATAGCCCCGCAGAGGAAATGGGCGATGACATCTTTAGCACACAACAAATGGCCGATCTGCGCCCAGCGATCGGGCTGATGCTGTTTAATCCAGCTTATCAGCACGGGCGTGGCAGCGGGCCAGGGCGTCTGCAGCGAAAGTTGATAGATGGCTTTATCGGCGCCGCTGGCTTCCAGGTCCTGCACGGTTTCCATGGCGCGATGGTCGATGGATTGAATGCCGAACAAGGGCTGTTGCTGCTTATCAAGTGCATACAGACCGTTACCGTGACCTGCCGCGCCCACGGCAATCACCTCATTCGCCGCGCTGCCCGCCTGTTGCAGGCAGCGCGTGACAGCCACGCTGACCCCGTGCCAGATATCTTCTACCGGACGCTCCGCATAACCTTCCTGCGGCTGGTGGGTTTCTCCCGCACATTCGGCAACCGACAGCACGCGGCCACTGAGATCAAACAGTACCGCTTTGATCATGGTGTTTCCGGCATCTATACCGAGAAGTTGACTCATATCCGACTCCGATTCACAGACGAAGACGGCGCACCGCTTAAGCGCCGGTGCAGGTAAAACTCAACCCTGCTGATAAACGTCCAGGGCTTCCGCGCCGCTGGCGCCCTGGTGGATGATCGCCATCAGCGCTTTCACCACGCGAGACGGATTATCGTGTTGATACACGTTCCGGCCGTACACCATGCCGCTGGCACCTTGTGCCATTAACGCGGCGCTTTTCGCCAGTACCGGTGCCAGTTCACCTTTACCGCCTCCTCGCACCAGCGTAGGGCAGCGCGCCGCTTCCACGACGCGGTGAAAATCTTCTACATTTTCCGTTGGATCGGCTTTGATGATGTCAGCGCCAAGCTCTCGCGCCAACCGCACCAGCGGCACGATTTTCCCGACATCACCGAGTGAACCATAAGCCGCACCTTGTCCGGCGGGGGCCATCACCAGAGGCTCAATCATCAACGGCATGGCGTAACGATCGCACGCCTGACGCAGACGGCCGATATTCTCCACGCACATGCGGAAAATGCCGGGTTCATCAGGGATCAGATAGAGATTCACCACCACTGCAGCCGCATCCATCTGCAATGCAGCTAGGATGGGCTCATCAGGGTTGTGCAACACCGCCCACATCTCACGATGGCGTGCCACGTTGTAAGCGTTACCGACATCCGTGCGCATCACCAATGCTGGCTTACGGCCTGCGACCTGTTGTAACAGATCCGCCTGGCCGTAATTCACCTGAATCGCGTCCGGCTGTGCGGCAATCAGGTTTTTCATTACCCCCTCAATATTTTCCAGCCCAATCAGAAAATCAGGCTCGTTAGCAATGCCGTGGTCGATGGCCACATCAAGGCATTTGCCGTGTTGAAACAGACGATTCATGCGGACTTTATTGCTGACTAACATGGCGTGTTTCCTCCTGAAAAAGAGTGGGGTTAAGGCCGGTCAGACCGTGCTGACGCGCCAGGCTGGCGCAGCTGCTTTGTAAATGGTGTTGTCGTTGAGTGGCGTTCCAGCCGCGCAAGTCAGCCATCAGTTCAGCAATTTCTGCTACCAGTGCGGGGGTTAATTCGCCGCAAATCGCCAGCGAGGTGCGGCGCACCAGCAGGTCCTCAAGCTGCTGAACCTGCTCATGCTCAATGAGGTAACGGAGTTCCAGCGCGCTATAACCTGCATGATGCTGCAGCGGTTGTTCACCCTGTTGCTGGATCAGGTGCAGGATCGGCAGAGCACGACTGCCATAACGGCGGACTAACTGCGACACGCGGGGCAGTGGCAGGGAATACTGCTGTGCGAGCTGGGTAAGCCACGCGGTTTGCCCGGAAGGTGCTGGAAAATCGCGGCCGCCGCCAATCGGCAGATCGCCGCTCGATACCCGGCGTTTTTCTCCGATCAGACGCAAGACCCGGTCCGCTGCCTCTTCACCAAACTGACGGAAGGTAGTCCATTTACCACCGACCAGACAAAGCAGGCTGTAAGTATGTGCGGCAGCGGGAGGCAGCAGCACCAGCGAGTGATTGCGGGAGATTTGCCCGTTAACTTTGGCGTCGCTGGCCGGAAGTGGACGCACACCGCAGAAGGTGTACAGAATGGACGATTCCGGCACCACGACGTCAGGGAAAACAAAGCGCAGCGACTCAAGAATGTAGGCTTTTTCCTCTTCCTCACACACCACGCTATCCGGGTCGTCAACGCGAATATCCGTTGAACCCAGCAGCACCTTGCCAAACCAGGGAAACATGATGCAGACGCGACCTTCCTGGTTTTCGAAATAGACCATTTCCCCATCGAGCATCTGTAACAGTTCGGGGTGATCGATGATCAGATGCGAACCCTTGGTCCCGCCAATCAGTTTGGTGAAATGCCCAGAGGGCGCCAGGCGATGATTAAGCTGATCTATCCACGCGCCGCCGGCATTCACCAGTACATGCGGCTGCAGAGTAAAGTGCTCACCGCTGAGTGCATCCTGTAAGGTAACGGATTCGCCATCGGCACTCACCAGTTGCAGATAATTCAGTGCCAGTGCGTCCGGACAAGCACGCTCAGCATCCTCTATCAATTCATAACCCAGTCGTTCCGGTGCACTGATCCAGGCATCGTAGTAGCTGGCGCTGTATTTCACCCAGGGGGCGAACCCAGGCCAGCGGTCGCGCGTAGCCGCCTCGGCGCGTACCTGATGTTTCGGCATGGAGCCGTACTGTTTGGTGTAAACATCGTAAAGACTGAGGCCGGTTTTGATCAGCAGTGCACCACGCCGCGTGGGTTTATCGCTCAGACGCAGAAAGCGCCGCGTGGCATTGATGAGCCCACCCCCCAGATTATCGATCGGGACGGTGGTGCGCAGCGGAAAAACATAGTGCGCGGCATTTTTCAGCAGCCGGTCGCGCTCAATCACCGACTCTTTAACCAGCGCAAACTCGCCGGTTTCGAGATAGCGCAGTCCGCCGTGGATCATGCGCGATAAGGCACCGCTGGCCGCCTGACACCAGTCGCCTTTTTCTACCAGAATCGCTGGAATACCTTGTAATGCCAGCTCGCGAAAAGTACTGATGCCGTTAATGCCGCCACCAATAATGAGCACCGGTGTCGACGTGCGTTGTCGTAAAGCGCTGAGTCGCTGCTCGCGTGTTGCATTATTCTCCATGGATTGCTCCCCGGCTCGCGGCCATTTCGAGTACACCTGCTGTGGTAGATGTGGCTGATCACGCTTGAATAAGAAAGAGTGTCACCTTTCCATACCCGTAGCGGTAAAGCGTATTGTGAGATTTAAATCGTTGACGTAAAAAGGAGTTATCGTTAATGGGATTTTCAAGAGTTGTGATTGCTCTCACAAAGACGGTGTAAGTGTGAGGACGCAGTCGTATCTGAATTAGAGCTGAAATTAGTTTCGTGTCAAAATAATGACTTAACTAAAATTAAGGGATTATCATGAATTTCTCGAAGATCGTCGGTGCGATTGGCTTGCTGACCAGCAGTAGCGTTTTCGCACAAACCCCTTCACCTGACACCATTATTAAACCGTTGATGGAGCAGTATCAGATTCCGGGCATGGCGGTGGCTATTTTGCACGATGGCAAAACCGAGTTTTACAATTACGGCGTGGCATCCAAAGAGACCCGGCAGCCGATTACCGCGCAGACCTTGTTCGAAATTGGCTCCCTCAGCAAAACCTTTACCGCCACCCTGGCGAGCTATGCTGCTCAGCAGAAAAAACTGCAATTTAGTGATAAAGCCAGCACCTGGTTGCCGGAACTGAAGGGCAGTGCCTTTGATCAGGTGTCACTGCTTAACCTCGCGACCCACACATCGGGTACGCCGCTGTTTGTTCCGGACGATGTCACCAATCAGCAGCAGTTGATGAACTGGTACAAAAACTGGCAGCCGTCGGCTCAGCCGGGCACCCAGCGTGTCTACTCCAATCTCGGGATTGGTATGCTCGGCATGATCGCCGCCAAAAGTTTGCATCAGCCATTTATTCGCGCGATGGAACAGCAACTGTTGCCTGCAATGGGCATGCATCACACTTACATTCAGGTGCCCGCGTCGGCGATGGGCCAATATGCCCAAGGTTATAACAAGCAAGACAAGCCAGTGCGTGTGAAGCCAGGCCCATTGGATGCGGAATCCTATGGACTGAAATCGACATCAGCGGATTTGATTCGCTGGCTGGCGATCCAACTCGATGAACAGCAGGTGGCGACGGAGTGGCAGCAGGCGATTGCCGCCACGCATCAGGGCTACTACAAAACCGCCGCGTTTACCCAGGCGATGATGTGGGAATACTATCCGCTGCCCGTTTCAGCCCAGCAGTTGGTGGACGGCAACAGCGGCCAGCGCATCATGAAAGGGATGTCGGCCACGTTGATCACGCCACCGCAGGCTGCGCCACAACAGGCGTGGTATAACAAAACCGGTTCGACTAATGGCTTCTCGACCTACGCGGTGTTTATTCCGTCACAGAAAATTGCGGTGATTATGCTGGCGAATAAATGGTTCCCAAATGACGATCGCGTCATGGCAGCGGACAACATCATTCAGGCGTTGAGTCATTAACGGATGGATGGGCGCGCCCCGGCGCGCCACGTTAAACGGCACGCTACTTTCGTGCATCCAGAGCGAGTTTAACGGCCATTCCCGCCAACACCGTCCCCATCAACCAGCGCTGCAAGCGCTGCCAGCTTGGGCGTGCCAGTAAAAATGTCGACACCTGGCCAGCGGTAGTAATGAAAATCGCATTGACCGTCAGGCTAATCACAATTTGGGTGACGCCCAATACCAGCGACTGCGCCAGCACGCTACCGTCATGCGGACTAATAAACTGCGGTAACAGTGACAGAAACATCATGGCGATTTTTGGGTTGGCGAGGTTAGTGAGGAAACCCATGGTGAACAATTTACGCGGATTGTCGGCAGGGAGATCGCGCACGGAGAATGGCGAGCGGCCACCGGGCTTAAGTGCCTGCCACGCCAGATACAGCAAATAGAGCGCGCCACCGAAACGCAACGCGTCATAGGCCCAGGGTACCGCCAATAGCCAGGCGGTGATGCCAAGCGCCGCGCACAGCATGTAAAACACAAAACCTAACGCCACGCCGCCGAGGGAAATATAACCCGCCCGTTTGCCCTGACACAGCGAACGTGAAACCAGGTAGATCATATTGGGGCCCGGTGTTAGCACCAATCCCAATGCCACTAATGAAAACGCTAACCAACTTGACAGTTCTGGCATGCAACACTCCTTGCGTTATTTTCGCAATTATGGCGTGAACCTGGCATATCAGGCAACGCACGTTTTCAGACTGACAACAGGAATAAGCTGCGTTAGTTTGGCTTGGCTTATTTTATTTAAAAGGGAGATGAAAATGACCGTTCCTGTAGTGGCACTGCTAACGGCAAAACCGGGTTGCGAAGATAAAGCTGAGCAATTATTTCGTGGGGTTATTGAAGAGACGCTGCGCGAAGAAGGGTGTATTACCTATCAGCTCAACATCGATAGCAAAAATCCGCGCCGCTTTGTCTGGACTGAAGAGTGGGCGAGCCAGGAATTACTGGATAAGCACCTGAATGCCCCACACATCGTTAAACTGTTCGCGGATCTTGAACCGCTGTTAGAACACGCCGAAGTGGTGGCATTACGCAAAGTCGCGGGTGGCAATGCGTGAAGGGAATAAGCAGACTTCGGTCTGCTTTTTATTTGTAGATTTTGATATGAGATTCCGCTTCAGAATATAAAGGAGACCAGAATGAGAACGCAAAAGCGTTGAATGGGTTACGTCGCTATTGTGGTCGATGATTATGACCGCGCGATTGAATACTATACGCAAAAACTGGGGTTCCATTTAATCGAAGATACCCCGCAGCCGGGCAAGCGCTGGGTGGTGGTCAATCCTAATCCGCAGAGCGATTGTAACTTGCTGCTGGCGCAGGCATCGAATGAGCGCCAGCAAGGGTTTATTGGTAATCAATGCGGCGGCCGCGTGTTCCTGTTTTTACAAACGGACGACTTCTGGCGTGATTACCAGCAAATGAAAGCCAATGGTGTCACTTTCTGTGAAGAACCCCGCGAAGAGGAGTATGGCACGGTTGTGGTTTTTGAGGATTTGTACGGCAACCGTTGGGATCTTTACCAGAACAAATGATCGACCGGTCTTACTCGCCTCAAAACCCAGGTTTCAAACACCGGTTAAGCGGCCGATAATGGAAGCCAGAAATGACCTGG
This sequence comes from Pantoea sp. S61, assembly GCF_016625145.1. NCBI lineage: Bacteria > Pseudomonadati > Pseudomonadota > Gammaproteobacteria > Enterobacterales > Erwiniaceae > Pantoea > Pantoea sp. S61. The sequence goes on along the minus strand of NZ_JACVUO010000003.1, from coordinate 188,514 downwards.
TTTCCCACTTTAAACAGGTAGATGCGGGCGGTGAAATTCTCGTCTGCCAACGGATCAATATATTTCCCGACAGCGGGATCTTGCGTATCGGGACCCGCAATGCGAAAAGATTTGCGGGTGGATACCGTAACGGAATCGGAGTGGTAGTCATAATCCAGGTTCACAGTGCGATCGACACTCATTCTGCTTTCCAACCCCTGCGGTGACATAAACGCCAGATAAGCATTAAGATGGCCTTCACGACTGCCGCTTAATATATCCCAATAGCCATGGCTTACCACGGTCCGGTCTGGTTCATCATAGATAATAAACGTCTCGGTCCGGCAATCGCCAGAAAATGGCCGTACAAAATAGGGCAGCGAAAACCAACCCAGCAACAATGCCAACAGGCAACATGCCGCAGAAAAAGCCATTCTCATGGATGGTTTCTCCCGATAACCGCAAATGTCTGGCAAAAGGTTGTCGCCAGTTCAATTTCGCCATTGCACACAAAGAAATTAATCGCGTTGCCACGATCAGCATTAATGTAGATTTTGCTTTGCGGCGTAATGGAAACCTGCATTTTGTTAAGCCAGTAATTCACGCGCGTTGCCGACTCATGTTTGTCATTTTCCACGTATTGAGAAAACAGAATGGTGTGCCCATTTAGCTGGAGTGATTCGCCATATCGCAATGGGTGGATAAGTTGTTGGCTACGAATCAGAGCGCCCGCGATAAAGAACAGGCAGCAGAGCAGCAGCGTAAGTGCCCTTAATTTTATGTTCGCCGGTTTATTCTTAACGGCTGATTTCGATGTATCAGAAACCGAGAACGCTGATGTCTCTTGCTTTTGATTCACACTATCCTGGCATTCCGGTAACGAATAATTTTGTGAGTCTGATACCAGGGTAATGCAACCGGGTTTTAAGCGATATCCCATGTATCCCAGTGTTTCAAGAATTTCACCTTCCACATCGAGTGAAGCGAGTGATTTCCGGATGCGAAAAAGGGTTTGTCGTACAGTATTATCGGAGACCACAGCCCCATGATTTTTCCAGCAGGCGTCATGTAAGGCTTCTTTGGAAACGATATTACCTTCATGCTCACACATGTACGTCAGGCATAGTTTACTTTGCCTGCTAAGAATAATCTCTTTATCTTCCAGCCTGATCAGACCGGTATCGGTAAAAAAAATAATGGTCACTTCTGCCTGGTCCCCATGGTGCATCTTCAACGCACACTTTTCATTCGGCTGATTATAACACGGTCTGACAAAAGGGCATTCTGATGATGCCATTCAGGTAGGTAACAGCCTTGTCACAGGTTTATCCATATGATTAATATAGAAATAATTATCACGCTGGTGACTTTTAAGTGACATTTACGCCAGCTTATTGAAAGCCTTCAATCTAGCGAATAATATGCGCATCGGATTAATCGCATGGCATCGGATAATATCGATCAGATGAATCTGTAATAATTGCATATTGGCGTGTTTACAATTGAGGAATATCAACAATGCATAGCGTCATTAAAATAACAACAAGCAAACTCAAGAATAAAAATATCGCTATCATGACACCCAGCGCAATCACCTACTATGGTATTCGCGCCATGTTGACAACATTGAATGCTGTGACGGTGACTCACCATCCCATCCAAACTCATGATGAACAGATCAACATCATTGATAAAGACTTAGATCTGATTATTATCGACACTGAGGTTGGCAATGCAGATGTTATCTCTATGCTGATAAAATCTTACTTGCCCACGGCATCTGTCATCATTTTAACCCGCGCATCGGATATCAGACTATTACAAAAATATAAAAAATCATGTGTGCAAGCGATATTAAACAGGAAAAGCAATCAACGCGAGGTTGAAGATGCGGTGACGGCAGTACTTGAACATCGAGTTTGGGGATTTGAAGTCAAACCCACTGCACCGCAGAAGGGTTCATCTCTTCGACAGGTATTCTCATCGAGAATGTATGAAGAAGCGATGCTTTCACTTAGTACCACGGAAAGAACGATCATCCGCTCCATCTATCGCGGCCGTACCGTAACGGATATTGCTGTTGCCAAAGACAAAAGTATTAAAACTATTAGCAGCCAAAAACAGTCTGCAATGCGCAAACTCAATGTAAAAAACCTGGCTGAACTCCATCAGCGTTATCACGCCTGGCTGGAATAGCACCTGGCCGGCCATTTCGTTCGCACACACCACCGTCTTCTTTCTCTTTATTTCCCGTCATTTCTCATCATTTCCCGGCACCGGAGAGCCACTCCGGTGCACTTTCGGTTGGACGTTTTTCTCAGTTTTTTGTGATGTATTTCATAAAATCGTGCGCTGAGGTTAGGTGAAATATCGTCAGGTTGTTATGAATGAAGCTTATCTAAGTTTCATTCGAAACAATTGGAGCGACAACATGAATACATCTTTTACCTCTTTACAACAACCTGAAGATGCAAAGCACCCTATCCGCTTGATGAAACACGTGCTCAGAGCACAAATCGGCGATGTTGAGGGCCTGTTTGAGCAGGTCAGAAGCAAAATCCTCAGCGAAATTGCTGCAGCACGCGAGGAGGAAGCGCGAAACGGCACGGCATGGCCACAGGTACGTTGGGATGACATCGCCGCTGGGCGCATTTCCGATGAAGTAAAGGATCACATTCGTCGTCGCGGGTGTGTGGTTGTGAAGCAAACTTTTACGCGCGAGCAGGCGCTGGGCTGGGATGCGTCAATGCTGGAATACCTTGATAAAAATGATTTCGATGAAGTCTATAAGGGGCCGGGTGACAACTTCTTTGGCAGCCTCGATGCATCACGTCCTGAAATTTACCCGATCTACTGGAGCGAAGCACAGATGTCTGCGCGCCAGAGCGACGCCATGGCACAAACCCAATCCTTCCTGAATCGCCTGTGGACCTTCGAATCCAACGGAACGCGCTGGTTTGACCCTGATGTCAGCATTATCTACCCCGATCGCATTCGCCGTCGTTTACCTGGCACGACATCAAAAGGGCTGGGCGCGCATACTGATTCCGGTGCGCTGGAACGCTGGTTACTGCCGGCTTACCAACAGGTGTTCAGCAAAATTTTTAATAACCAATTCGATCAATACAATCCCTGGGATGCGGCACATCGCACCGAAGTGAACGAATATCAGGCCGGCACGACCACCAAATGTTCAGTTTTCCGCACTTTCCAGGGATGGACAGCCCTGTCTGATATGCAATTGCATCAGGGATTATTGCATGTGGTGCCCGTACCCGAAGCGATGGCTTATCTGTTGCTGCGTCCACTGCTAAAAGATGTGCCGGAGGATGAGCTTTGCGGTGTTGCACCGGGCAAAGTGCTGCCCATCTCACAGCAGTGGCATCCGGAACTGATTGAGGGATTGTGCTCGATTCCGGCCATGGAGGCGGGTGATTCTGTGTGGTGGCATTGTGATGTGATTCACTCGGTTGCTCCGGTTGAGGATCAACAGGGTTGGGGCAATGTGATGTACATCCCTGCTGCGCCCCTGTGCGAGAAGAATGCTGCCTATGCCACTCAGGTTGCTCAGGCATTGGCCACCGGTGCTTCACCGGGTGATTTCCCGAAAGAGGACTATGAAACCCACTGGCGTGACCGGTTTACCCTGGACGCGTTAAATCGCAACGGTCGTCGCAGTCTCGGCTTAGAGTAAGTTTCTGGTAAGCTGAGTAAAATTTAAAATGAAGCAGGCATTATGAACGCACGTCATCAGCACATTATCCAACTGGTCAGCGAACGCGGCAGCGTCAGCGTTAATGAACTGGCGCAAACCACCGGCGTTTCTGAAGTGACGGTGCGTCAGGATCTGAATGTTCTGGAGAAAGGCGGCTTTCTGCGCCGCGTGCACGGTTCTGCCGTGGCGCCAGAAAGCGATGATGTTGGTGCACGTATGCAGACCCGCTTTGCCGTCAAAAAACGCCTCGCGGAGTTCGCCGCTTCGCTGGTTAACGCGGGTGAAACGGTGTTTATCGAGGGCGGCAGTACTAACGCTTTGCTGGCGCGCGAACTGAGTGAACGCGGTGATATCACGATTATCACCGTAAGCCATTACATCGCTGGATTGTTGAGAGAAAAGGGCGGTGATGTGATCATTCTCGGCGGGCTGTTCCAAAAAAGCAGTGAGTCCGTGGTTGGGCCGCTGACGCGTTTGTGCATTCAGCACCTCAATTTTCATAAAGCGTTTATCGGTATCGACGGCTGGGATGCCGTTACCGGATTTACCGGCCGCGATATGCTGCGCTGCGATGTGGTCAACGCGATCATGGAAAAGCAGACGCACACTGTCGCGCTCACCGACTCCTCTAAATTTGGTCAGATCCATCCTTTCGCCCTGGCGCCGACATTGCCCTTTAAGCAGGTGATCACTGATAACCAACTGTCCCCGGCGTTTCAGGAGATATTGCGCCAGCAGCCAATGGAATTAACGCTGATTTAGCGGCACCGCCAGTGAGGATCCATCATCATTGTCATAAAGAAGGATTCAATGTTCCCTAACATCACCTCTAAAAAACTGCACTATCGCCAGTTAGCTGCCGATGACTGGCGATTCTTTCTCTCGCTGCAACAGGATGAGCGCGTGATGCGCTATGTGGCCGATCCGCAGTCTGAAGACGAGATTCGACGTGACAGGTTCGAGATAAGATTGCCACGCTGGCAAAAAGGCAGTGCACATTGGCTCTGTCTGGTCATCATAGAAAAGGGGCACTCTGCGCCGTTAGGCCTCACCGGATTGATTGATCGCGGTGCAGGCATAGCGGAAGTCGGTTTTTTACTGGCAGCAGAGGCTCAAGGCAAAGGATTGGGTTCGGAATCACTTCACGATATCGCGCGTTATGCGCTGAATGAACTGGGCTTTCGCAAGCTGATTGCCACTGTGACTGCAGGAAATGAAGCCTCACGCAGGACACTATTAAAAGTGGGATTCCACCAGGAGGGCACCTTGCGGAAAAGCTATCATCTCGCCGGTGAATGGCGGGACGATTGGGTCTTTGGATTATTCGCGGACGAATGGAAGCCACTCTAGCCTGCGATCAATGCCTGTGCCGTTAACTCATCGGTAATTAATCCCGTCACCAAACCGCTGGCCAATACCGCGCGGATCGCGTCGACTTTGCTTAATCCCCCCACCAGCGCCACAATCTCGGCGCGGTGGGCAAGCTCTAAATCCACCGACAGCGTGCGCGCCGTCAGGCTGTTGTGAATCATCTGCCCGCTGGCGTCAAAGAAATGACCGAGCAGCTCGCCGACAGCGCCAGAAGCTGAGATATCGTTGATCTCGGCTTCATCAATCATGCCGGCTTCCACCAATTGCGCGGCCGGTTCCACGGTGCCGATCCCCACCAGTTTCACCTCGCTCTGTGCGGCCATGGCAAACACTTCGCTGACGCCGCGCTGTTTAAGCAGCACGTCGCGGTCTTCCTGAGTATTGGCAAAGAACGGCACCGGCATCATATACGCCTGCGCACCGGTTTTTTCGGCAATGCGATGCATGACATCGTGGGGATTGAGCGCATAGTTGCGCGTCAAACAGCCCAGCAGCGAAACGAAGCGCATATGCGGGGCGTCAATGCGCGGGAGCTGATGAATGGCGGCGGAAAGGGTGCGGCCGTGTCCCAGCCCCAGGGTGATCGCAGGCTGCGACGTGAGGAGATTGCGCAGGTAATCCGCACCCGCCATACCCAGCGTTCGCACCGGCAATCCCTCTTCACCAAGGTCAGGCGCAACGTGGCAAAAACGCAGTCCGTGCTTTTCGCGCAGCTGATCTTCCAGCGCCACGCACGCCATGATATCGCCATCAATCGACACCTTCACCGCACCCTCCGCGACCATTTTGGCAATCATGCGATGGGTTTTGACAGACGGTAATCCCAGACGTTTGGCGACTTCAGCCTGGGTCAGGCCGCCCACGTAATGCAGCCAGGCGGCACGCAGGGCTAAAGAGTCATCGCGTTCAGCGGGTGTTGGAGCCGGTTTCATGTTTCTTTTCCTGATGATTAGACTTAAGAAGCCAGATGCAAATCCTGCACGCCCGTATCAATGTGCGATGCCCAAAACGCAACGCTTTCCGCGATATCCGCCACCACCTGGCGGTCAGTGGGTTCACGCTCTTTAAAACTCAGTTCGAGGCAGATTTCGTTATCGTGCGCGCCGCCGCGCGCCAGCGCGTCCAGCAGCGCCTGGGGCTGAATACGGCCGCCCGCATTGTACTGCAATGTGAAGGGTCTGTGGCCGCCTTTGTCCATCATGCTTTGTTTTATATGAATAATCGGCGAGTAGCGCGGCACCGCTTCTGCCCACGCGTAAGGGTCGTAATCACGCGGGTCGGCTGAAGTCACATCGCCGTGATCGATATCCGCCATCATCCACATCGGCAGGGCAAAGGACTCACTGCTCAAACGCTGCTGCAGTGCGAGGCAAGCCGGAATGGTCTCACCAAACTCGCGTCCGATGCTCATCGGTTCCCAAAACAGGTATTTCAAGCCGGCGGATTGGGCATGTTCCGCCACCTCGGCCCAGCAGTCTATTGCGATCTCGATCAAGGCATCCCGCCGCGTCCTGTCGTTGAAATCCTGCTGGGTGAAAATGGCGAACTGCGATCCGACCGCCTCGCCGCCCAGTTCCGCAGTGATATCCGCGAAGGTTTTGAACCAGTCAACATAGTAGCGCCGCACTTCAACGTCCGGATGACCAAAATGATTGAGGCGGCCATAGGGGCCGGTCATACCCGATGTCACGCGCACCCCGGTTTCTCGCAGCGCTTTCTGCATCTGGCGCGACATGCGGTTGATGGTGGCGGCTGGCCAGCCGGGATTAATAAATTCATGAGTTAACTGCAGATCGCGGATACGGATCTGTTGTGCCACGGTGTGAATCAGATCCCGCGGATCGGCAAAACGATTCACCAGTGGGTTGGTATTGAGCGAAAGCGTTAAGGGCATGATTACGCCTCCTTACGCAGCGGCACGGCCGCAGCATAGGTCGCGTCAAACCATTGGCTAAAGGCCTGCTGCTGCACTGCCGTCAGATGCAGCTGATGTTTGGTGCGACGCCACAGCACATCCTCCGCCTGCTGCGCCCACTCATTTTCCACCAGGTAGCGCACTTCGGCTTCATATAACTGCGCGCCGAAATGGCGGCCCAGATCGTTGAGCTCACGAGCGTGACCCAGCACTTTCTCAATGCGCGTGCCATACAGGCGCGCATAGTGTTTGCGTAGCGACGCCGGTAACCATGGCCAGCGCGTTTTCACTTGCTCAAGGAAACTCTCGAAATCGCCATTTGCCATATCACCGCCCGGCAAAGTGGCCTCGCGTGTCCAGTCTTCTCCCATATTGGGGAAGAAGGGCGCGAGCTTCTGGATAGCGTGTTCTGCCAGCTTACGGAAAGTGGTAATTTTGCCACCAAACACATGCAGCAGCGGGGCGTCTTGCTGATCGTCGAGATCGAACACGTAGTCACGCGTGACGGCAGAAGGGTTACCTTTGCCATCGTCAAACAGCGGACGCACGCCCGAGAATCGGGTAATCACATCGCTGGCGCGCAGTTTCACTTTGAAGTAGCGATTGACCACATCGATCAGATATTGCTGCTCGCTGTCATCGGCGGTCACCGCTTCCGCCTTGCCCTTCCAAGGGATATCGGTGGTACCGATTAACGCCTTATCACCTTCATAAGGGTTGATGAAAATGACGCGTTTATCGGTGTTTTGCACCAGATACGCCTGCTGGCCTTCCCAGAATTTCGGCACGATGATGTGTGAACCTTTAACCAGACGCACGCTGCGATTGCTTTTGGTCTGCGTGACCTGATTAACGATATCCAGTACCCACGGCCCGGCTGCATTCACCAGCACTTTGGCAAACACTGTACGCTGTGCACCACTGGCCTCATCCTGAATCGTCACTTCCCACTTGCCGCTGATGCGTTTAGCCGACACACAACGGGTGCGCGGCAGAATTGTCGCGCCGCGTTCCGCAGCATCCACGGCATTGAGCGCGACCAGGCGGGCATCATCGACCCAGCAATCGGAGTACTCGAAACCTTTGCTGTAGCTATCGAGAATTGGCGCGCCTTCAGGATCGCGCATCAGATCAAGCGATCGCGTGCCGGGCAACTTTTTACGCCCGCCTAAGTTGTCATAGAGGAATAGCCCCAAACGCACCAGCCACGCCGGGCGATCGGTCGGGCTATGCGGTAACACAAAACGCATCGGCCAGATAATATGCGGCGCGGCATTCAATAACACTTCACGCTCGATCAGCGCCTCACGAACCAGGCGGAACTCATAATATTCGAGATAGCGCAGCCCGCCGTGTACCAGTTTGCCCGAGCGCGAGGAAGTACCCTGTGCAAGGTCGTCTTTTTCACACATCATCACGGACAAGCCGCGCCCGGCCGCATCACGTGCGATGCCCGCGCCATTAATGCCACCGCCAATGACAAACAGATCCAGCGTATTTTCACTCATGGTGTACTCCTTAAAACTTATTCAGTGCATGCCAGGCGGCAGGGAGATCGCTGCGGATCTGCTGATAATGGGGAAACAGTTGGTTATAACGCTGCGACAGTTCAGCGGAAGGCGGTTCAGGCGCATCCAGCAACGGGCGCACCCAGGTTTCCACGCACTGCGCCATGGAGGGATAGGCACCAATCGCTACCGCTGCCATCATCGCGGCGCCCGCTGCACCGGCTTCATCACGCTGGCTGATACGCACCGGCGCGCCAATGCAGGAAGAGAGGATCTGGCGTAGCGGCTGGGAACGCACCGCACCGCCCGTGAGACGAATCTCACCCGGCAGGGTGCTGCCCATCGCCTGATAACAATCACGCGCGGCCATACCGATGCCTTCAATCACACCACGCACCAGGTCGGCAAAATTGTGCTGATAGTTAAGTCCGGTGAAGCTGGCGCGTGCGTCGGCGTTGACGAACGGCCCGCGTTCACCGGCAATCGAGATGTAGGGATGGAACAGCAGGGTGCCGGGTTCGGCTTTGTTGAGCCACTGGTCGATATATGCCACCAGCCGCGCATGATCGATTTCACAGCCGAATCCGCTCAGCAATTCACTGGCCACATTTAACAGCCAGTCGAGATTGAGGGTAGACGCCATATTGGTTTGCACCTGTGTCACATAGCCCGGCCAGGGCAGCGGAATCACATAGCCAGTTTGCGCCGGATTCAGCCACACCTCATCAATGGTCACGCTGCGCAGATGCACGCCGGTAGAGCCGACAATTGAGCAGGCGGTATGGGCTTCGCCGGTGTGCACGCCTGCGCCCAGCGCGGTCATCGCCATATCCACATAACCCAGCGATATCGGTGTGCCCGCGAGCAGACCAGTGAGAGCAGCGGCCTCAGCGGTCAATGGATGGGTGATTTGTGTGCCATCAATGATTTCGGGCAGCAGATGGCGGCGATGTTCCAGTCCCAGCGCCGCGATGACGGTGTCGTCATAACGCTGGGTGCGAAAGTTACCAAAGGTGAAGCTGGACTCAGAAGGATCGGTGGCACGTACGCCCGTCAGATTCAGGTAAAGCCAGTCTTTGCAATGCAGCGCCACTTCGCTGTTCGCCAGCAGATCCGGAAAGTGCTGGTCCATATGCGCCATCTGCGAACCCTGCTGACAGGTATTCAGCCCGGTGCCCGTGGCCTTAAAACGCTCGGCTGCAAGGGCGTGCTGGTCTAGGGCATCGACGGTGTGTGCCGCACGCGCATCCAGCCAAATCCAGGCATCCTCCACCGGCTGGTTGTTGGCACCGACCAGCCAGGTGCCATCCCCTTGTGCGGTGACGGCCACGGCCACCACGCGGGAAGAGAGGTTTTCCACACGCTCGCCCAGTTTCCTTATCGCGTCCACGGCATCTTGCCAGGTCTGCGTCATGGATTGCTGCGCGGCACCGCCTTCGCTGCGGTAATAACGGTTACGCACGGAGGCACACGCCAGCTGTGTGCCTTCCAGATCAAACGCCACCGCTTTCACCACGGAGGTGCCGGAATCCAGACCCAGAATGATATTGCTGTTACCCACGTACACCTCCGAAGGGAAGAAAAATTGACCCATCACGTCGTGTTAATTCCCTGTGATGAATTTGCTAAATAATGTCTTACACCACTTCCCATGGAGATAACATATATCGTGTATTATTTTTCTATAAAACGAATAAATTTCACCTCAGTTAGCGAGTTTGATCACGAAAATGGCGGTGGTACAGGACAGGGTGAAATGAGATATCACAAGAAGAAGGCTTGTATGGCGGGCCTTTATTAGCTGGAAAGGCGCTAAGGTGTGAATTTAGCGATCCAGATCGCGCTCCTGAAATATTCGTGAACCCTCTGTTGACAATTTAGTCACATCAGCACAATCCTCATCACAAGAGTTATCACATTTATAACATTTAATGCGGCGATTATCGCAGCAGATAACAGTGAGAGGTCACGTTATGTCCGATGTCTCAATGCTGGCACAGCAGCTCTCCCGAAAGCGCATTCGCCGCTACAGCATCATCGGTGTTGTGGTGGTTGCGGTGATTGCCGCCATGGCCATTGACACCAAAGTGGTGAAAATCGGTTCCGGGCAAGATGTGCAAGAGCAAGGTTTCTCGCCGGATAGCTACGGGGAGAAAACCTTCCCCGGTATTCAGCAGGATGTTGAAGCGCGGGCGGTGGATGCAAAAACCCTCGCCGATGCATTGAAAGCCAATCAACAAGCCGCGGTACAGCAATACGGTGTGGGTTCGCCGCTTCCGGTCATCCCCGTCAAGCTGGAGGGGGTGGTTCAGTCAGGGCAGATGGGCATCTTCCCGCTGAAAGTGGCCGGCTTACCGGAAGGAAATGTGATTCGCCTGCAAACGGGCCCGGCTATCACCGGCACCGACTTGCGTGATGCTAGCGGAAAAATCCAGTTCGGTGATTTTACCAACCAAATTGAGTATCAAAACGCCGGTTCGGCGATCAATCGTGCCATGAAAGCCAAAGTATTGGATAAGTTGGATCGCGATACGCTGCCCGGTAAAACCGTGCAGGTGGTGGGGGTGTTCCGGTTGCTCGCGCCGAATAACTGGATGGTGACGCCAGTCAGTCTGGAGGTGAAATGAAACCGTTCAACGTTAACCCGGCGCTACTGAAAGGCGAAGTGATCCTTGAAGCGCGCAACATCAGCAAGATCTATGGATCGACCCATGCACTCAAGGGCGTGAATTTTGAGATCCGTCGCGGGGAAGTCACTACGTTGTTTGGTGAAAACGGCGCAGGCAAATCCACGCTAATGAAAATTTTGTCAGGCGTGATTACGCCAACATCCGGGGAAATTCTCTACAACGGCGAAGAGAAAGTATTTCGCTCCGCCACTGAAGCACGCGATTGCGGCATCTCGATTATCCATCAGGAGCTGAATCTCGCTCCCAACATGAACGTGCGCGACAACATCTTTATGGGGCGCGAAATCATGAAGTCGGGTGGGGTGGATTATGCGGAAGAAGCGCGCATTACCGCCCATCTGATGGCGGCGCTGGAGGAGGAGATTGATCCGCTGACGCCGGTGGAAAACCTGCGTCTGGGCCAACAACAGATCGTCGAAATCGCCCGCGCGTTGTCGGTGAATTCACAGATTCTGATCATGGATGAACCGACATCGGCGCTCAGTGCCGCGGAAGTGGCGGTGCTGTTCCAGGTGATCCGCGATCTCACCAGTCAGGGCGTGGCCATTGTTTACATCTCACATCATCTCGAAGAGGCACTGGAGATCACCGATCGCGCCGTGGTACTGCGTGATGGCGTGATGACCGCGTACGCGAAACGCGATGAGATCGATCTCGAATGGATCGTGCGCAATATGGTGGGCGACCACTTTGACCTGGGTTCGCCCCCGCAAGGGTATGACTTTGGCGACCAGGCGTTGACTGTGCAAGACCTGACGGTGAAAAGCAAAACCGGGATTCGGCTGGTGGATAACCTCTCGCTGGCAGTGAAAGCCGGTGAAATTGTCTGCATCTATGGCCTGATGGGCGCGGGGCGCACCGAACTGCTGGAGTGTATCGCCGGGCGTATTCATCAAAGCCAGGGACACATTTTGCTGCAAGACACCGATGTCAGCGGCTTAACCATTCAACAGCGCATTCAAATCGGCCTTGCGTTGGTGCCGGAAGATCGGCAACGCGACGGTCTGGTGCAAACCATGTCCGTGGGCGAAAACCTGTCGCTCGCCAGTATCAGCGAATTTGTGCGCGGTCTGGTGCTGTTACCGCGTCGTGAAAAGCAGCTGGTGACAGACAGTATTCGCAACGTGACGGTGAAAACCGCTGGCGGTGAGGCGGCCATCGGTTCGCTTTCCGGTGGCAATCAACAAAAAGTGGTGATCGGCAAAATGCTGGCCACCCGTCCAAAAGTGATCCTGCTGGATGAACCCAGCCGCGGCATTGATATCGGTGCCAAAGCGGAAGTGTTTCGTCTGCTGGCAGAGAACGCCAAAAAGGGGCTGGCGGTGGTGTACACCACCTCGGAAGTGGGGGAATGCCTGAGTATCGCGCATCGCATTGTGGTGATGAGCAAAGGGCGCATTAACGCCATTTTCGATTCCAGCGTCAGCAAAGAACGCATTATGGCCGCTTCAGGCGAGTCTCTGGTGGCATGACATGAAAAACGGAGCAAACGGTATGACAGACAGAACACACACGCTGGATTCGCCGCCAGCTGCGAGCAAAAAGAAGGCTGACAAAAGCCTTAATCTGGCACGGCTGCTGCTGGAAGGGCGCGCCTTTATTGCGCTGCTGGTGATAATTGCCACCTTTTCCCTGCTCTCGCCTAACTACTTTACCGGCGCCAACTTCCTGACCATGGCTTCGCACGTGGCGATTTTTGGCTTACCGGCGATTGGCATGCTGCTGGTGATCCTCAATGGCGGGATTGATTTGTCCGTGGGCTCGACGCTGGGTCTGGCTGGCGTGATGGCCGGCTTTATGATGCAGGGGATTAACCTCGACGCGCTGGGTGTTATGCTGTATCTGCCCGTGTGGGCGGTGGCGATATTAACGCTGGTGATTGGCGCGCTGGTGGGATTGGTGAATGGCGTGCTGATTGCCTGGTTCCGCGTTCCGGCGTTTGTTGCCACGCTCGGCACCATGTATGTGGCACGCGGTATTGCCCTGCTGATCACTAACGGTCTGACCTACAACAAACTCTCTGGAAGTGATGCGCTCGGCAACACCGGCTTTGACTGGCTCGGCTTCAATCGCATCTTCAATATCCCCGTCGGTGTGTTGGTGCTGGGTGTGGTAGCACTGGCCTGTGGTTTCCTGCTGAGTCGTTCGGCGTTTGGCCGCTGGCTCTATGCCTCTGGTGGTAATGAGCGCGCCGCCGATCTTTCCGGCGTGCCGGTGAAACGCATCAAGATCAGCGTTTACGTGTTGTCGGGTATCTGTGCCGCGATGGCGGGACTGGTGCTCTCTTCACAGCTCACCTCAGCCGGCCCAACGGCGGGTACCACCTATGAACTGACCGCAATTGCTGCGGTGGTGATTGGCGGAGCGGCCCTGACCGGTGGTCGCGGTAATGTGCGCGGCACGCTGCTGGGCGCTTTTGTAATCGGTTTTCTCTCTGATGGCTTAGTGATTATCGGCGTTTCTGCCTACTGGCAGACGGTGTTCACTGGCGCCGTGATTGTGCTGGCGGTATTGCTCAACACCCTGCAATACGGCAAACGCAGTCGCTAACTCACGCGCGCTGTCTGGCAGCGCGCGGTTATCCGTAAAACCTGTACCCTAAATAATAACGGAGCACCTATGTTCACAAAACGTCTGTTTATTGCTGCCGCAGCGATGGCTATCACCACCTTCGCTGCACCGACCTGGGCGGATAACGGGTTGATGACCATCATCGTCAACGATCCTTCCAACCCTTACTGGCTGACAGAAGGCCAGGTCGCGCAAAAAGCGGCTGAAAAACTTGGCTACAGCGCAAAAGTCAGCGCGCACAAAGGTGATACCAACACCGAAAGCCAGCTGATTGATACGGCGATCACCAACAAATCCAAGGCCATCATTCTTGATCCGGCTAACGCCGACGGTTCTGTCGGTTCAGTGAAAAAAGCCATCGCGGCGAACATCCCGGTGTTTATCATTAACGCCGAGCTGAATCAGAGCGGATTGGCCAAAGCGCAGTTGGTTTCTAACAATGCGCAGGGCGCGGCGGTGGGCGCAATGGAGTGGGTGAAACAGGTGGGCGATACCGCCAACTATGTTGAATTAGTGGGCCCACCATCCGATAACAACGCGGCAACGCGTGCCAATGGTTTTGATACCGTGCTGTCACAGTACCCGACGCTGAAGAAAGTGGGTCAGGAAGTCGCCAACTGGGACCGTACCCAGGGCTTCAACAAGATGCAGTCACTGCTGCAGGCTAACCCGAATATCAAAGGCGTGATCAGCGGCAACGATGAAATGGCGCTGGGGGCGATTGCCGCGTTGAAAGAAGCCGGTAAGCTGAACCAGATCAAAGTGGGTGGTTTTGATGGCTCGCCGGATGCTGTTGATGCCGTAAAAGCCGGTACGCTGGCGTATACCGTGATGCAGCCCGTGGCGCAGTTCGCGCAGAAAGCGGTAGAGCAGGCTGACAGCTTCCTGAAAACCGGTAAAACCGGCGCAGCATCGGAAAAACAGCTGTTTGACTGCATTTTGATCACCAAAGAGAACGCGGGCAATTTCGTATCACCATTTGTACTGAAGCAGTAATGCATGACGTGCGGCTTTCGGGCCGCACACTGCTCAGCGGACGCACTCCGGTGCATCGCTGTAACCCTTCTCGTGAGTCCAAACACCACATCATTTGCAAAAGGCGCGTTTCCGCGTTGTAATCACCTGGAACCCGCATTTCTGCATCACTTTCTGGACGAAATATGGCGCACAACCCGCAGGACTCTTCTCTCAACGTCTTCATGGCTGAACCCTTACCCAGCGACAGTCGTCAGGCGCGGCAGTTGGCGCGACGCCAGTTGATCGCGGAAGCCGTGATGGCAGAAGGCGCAATTCGCATTGAAGATATCACCGACCGTTTCGGCATCAGTCTGATGACCGCGCACCGTGATATTGATGAGATGGTCGAACGCGGATTGCTGCATAAGTCGCGTGGGGTGGTCTCTGCTACGCCAACCAGCCTGGTCGAGTCCAGCGATATCTACCGTGCGACGCGTCAACTGGAGGAGAAGCAAGCCATCGCTGAAGTGGCTGCCACTTATCTGGAGCCAGGACAGGCGATTTTCCTTGATGATTCCACCACGGTATTGCAGATGGCTCGCCTGTTACACGCGCGCGCCCCGTTAACGGTGATCACAAACTCACTGACACTGATGAATGAGTTGCGCAACGGGCGCGATATCACGCTGATGGGATTAGGCGGTCAGTTTTATCACTGGTGCAATGCGTTTATGGGCCGCATGACGCGAGAAGAGATTACCAGTCTGCGCGCCGATGTGTTCTTCGTCAGTATGTCTGCGATCATTGATGACACGGTCTTTCATCAGTCAGCTGAAACCGTCGAAACCAAACGAGCGATGTTTGATGCTGCACAGAAACGTATTTTGATGATGGATAACACCAAATTTGAACGCCGGGCGCTGCATCGTTTTGCCCATCTCAGCGAGTTCGATGTGGTGATTGTCAACCAGGGTACGCCGGTGCCCGTGCTGCGACGGATGCAGGATCTGGGCGTGAACGTCGTGGTTGCGCCCATGAAGATCCACACGACCCCACGCGAAGAAGTCTGATTACCCCTGCGAACTTATTCCCTCAGATAACCGGAGGTGCTCACTGTCGGCCGCGACAGTGGGGCTTCTGCCTGTGCAAATGCGTTTGACAATATAATCTACCTACTAGTAGATTGAATGCTCTGCACCTGCCACCGTCAACCAGGACGGCGCCGTTGATTACCACGCGCTATTGATTCGGCTCGGGTAAGTGCCTTGTCTTAATTTATGCAATGTTGAGCGAACCTATGAACAAGCCTTCTCTTTCGACCGGCCAGACACTCATCCGTCTGGCCGCTATTGCAGTGGTACCATTGATAGTCATCGCATTATTTCTCTGGGCTGGCGGCTGGTTAACACCGGATAAGTTGACCTCCGATAAGCTCATTACCGTGCTACAAAAATCAGGCGGGGAGCATTCCGGCTACCGACGCAATCATGCCAAAGGCGTCTGTATAAACGGCAGCTTTGCCGCTAACGGCAATGCCAGCGTGCTGTCGCGTGCCGGGCTGTTTGCACCGGGCGAAACTCCGGTGATCGGGCGCTTTGCTATTGCCGGTGGCAATCCAAACGCCCCGGATTATGCCGTGCCGGTGCGCAGCATGGCGTTAGCGTTTTACCAAAAAGATGGTCAGCAGTGGCGTACTGGAATGAATGCCATGCCGATGTTTCCGGTGAAGAGCGTGGAAGGTTTTTACGATCTGCAAATCGCCACGCTGCCCGATGCGAAAACAGGTAAGCCCGATCCCGCGAAAATTCAGGCCTTCGTTCAAAAACATCCCGAAATCAAACCATTCTTCGGCTGGGCGCAACAGTATGTGCCTTCGTCGAGTTGGGCGAGCGATCGCTTTAACAGCCTCAATGCCTTTAACTTTGTTGATTCGGCCGGTGAGAGCCACGTGGTTCGCTGGAGCATGGTACCGCACAGCGAGTATCAGCCAATCAATGCTGCGGATAAGAATGACAGCAACTTCCTGCAGAGCGATCTGCAACAACGTCTTGCTAAAGGGGCGCTGCAATGGGATCTGATTATCACCGTCGCTGATGCGCAGGATAGCAGTAGCGATGCTTCGATTGCCTGGCCAGCGGACCGGCAGACCATCAATGCGGGAACCCTGACCATCAACCAAACCACGCCACAGCAGCAGGGCGCCTGTAACGACATCAATTACGATCCGCTGATTCTGCCAGAGGGTATCACCGCTTCAGACGATCCGATCCTCAATGCACGTTCATCGGCTTATGCCAAATCCTACAACGCCCGTACCCGTGAACAGGCAGGAGCACACTGATGAAACACACAGAGACTTTCCATCCGGCGTTGCGCGCGATTCACTGGCTGATGGCTGCCGCTATTATGACCATGCTGTTTATCGGTGTGGCCATGGTCGCCACCGTATCGTCACTGCACAGCTTGCTCGTGGCGATCCACAAGCCGTTGGGCTTAATGATATTGCTGTTGGTGGTGGTGCGATTGTGGCTGCGTTTTACCACCGCTAAACCGGCCTTGCCGGAGACGTTATCAAACGGGCAAAAAGCGCTGGCACACCTTTCGCATTGGGCATTGTACGCAATGATGCTGGCGCAGCCTCTTATCGGCTGGGCGATGCTGTCGGCGGCAGGCTATCCGATCAGTCTGGGAGGCAGTCTGGTGCTGCCACCCATCACGCCGATCAGTAATGATCTCTATGCCTGGTTGCGTCCGCTGCATAGCTGGGTGGCCTTAGCCTTGTTCATAACGGTCATGCTGCATCTTGCTGCCGCGTTGTTCCATGCGCTGATTCTGCGTGATGGCGTATTCAGGAGTATGACCGGCCGCCGTAAGCGTTCTGAAGCGCCTTGACATCCCGGCTGCAGGTCAGTAGGTTCAGTGCCAATTTACTGATTTGCAGCCATTTCATCTTTGCTGCCGGAGCCCTGCATGACCGTTGAACGTTCGCCTAAAGCCACTGAAATCATTAACCACACCCGAGAGTTGCTCACTACGGGTGGTTATAAAAGTTTCAGCTATGCCGATTTGGCAGAACGCGTGCAAATCCGTAAAGCCAGTATTCATCATCATTTTCCTGGCAAAGCTGATCTGGTGCTGGCCGTGGTCAATGATTATCGTGAGGAGGCGCGAGCCGGAATGGCCGCGACCAGTGAGCATTTCAGTGATGATCCGCTGGCTGAGCTGAACGGTTATGTGAACTTTTGGGCTACCTGCATTAAGGAAAACAGCTCCCCGTTCTGTATTTGCGTGATGCTGGCAGTGGAACTGCCGACCTTACCGGAAGAAGTGGCGGCCGAAGTGACCGGACATTTCGCCGATCTGTCCGCGTGGCTGGCCGGTGTGTTGCAGAAGGGGGAAAAGCGCGGGGTGTTTATTCTGCGTGAAGGAGCGGAAATGGAAGCCAAATCGCTGATGGCCACGGTGCACGGTGCCATGATAGCCGCGCGCGCGTTTAATAACCCCGAACTGTTTTTACCCATGATTAAACCGGTGTTGAACAATCTGGTTATTAGCGCCTAATTGCCTCGCGGAGATTTAGCCTCGCGACTCTTTCATCAGCAACAAAATCACTTTATCCACCAGATAAGGCGCCTGTTTATTTAATTCATGGTCATCGCGTAACTGCGCGGCAATATTCAACGCAAAGTCGCGAAGGGTTTGTTTATCCGATTCCGTTGATTCAGCAGCCGAAGAACGGCAAACGGGATGTTGGTTGGGAAAATGAATCATACTCACGTTGCCCCCTGAAATATGTCGCTAAAGTCAGCTGAATAAACATTAATCTACTAGTTGGTAGGCTGGCAGTCAAGGGATAGATTCTCAGTAAAGCACCGCAGGTTTAAACGCCTCTCAATGCCCTGAAAGTGCTGCATCGGCTGGTTTCTCACCGCTTCGCCAGTACCGCCCGAAAATAGGAATTTTTACCTTTCGCCGTTTCACAAATCCTCTTAAATTAGCGCCGACGAGCAGTGCAAGTCGCCAACGATTTGGTGTCTTAACAACAATCAAATTAAAAACAATTGCATTCCATTTTTTAATGGTAATGGGGATTTCGATGCTTTTAAAACGCAGCTGCAGTTTTGCCATTGTCGCTTTAGTCTGTTTATCTGTTACCGCTTGTGGCATGTCGCATCGTGGTCGTAATACGGCGATTGGTGCGGGTGTCGGTGCAGTGGGTGGTGCGGTATTAACCGGCGGCAGTACCTTTGGTACGCTGGGTGGTGCGGCCATCGGTGGTTTGATTGGTCATGAAGTGAGCCGTTGATTCATTCTGCTGATCTATTTCGTCGCGCACTGAATGCGCGACGAAATAAAATCTTTTTTAACGTCGTCTTTATTCTTCCATTAGATTTTCTTTAACTGGCCAAACACCTGTTTGCCGTTATGGAATGTCGCCATCACCGGTGCAATATGCGCCACGGCTTCTGCAGAACAACTCGCCGCGACCAACATCATCGTTGCGCTGTCTTGTGCCTTCGGCCACTGCTGTTCTCCCTGGCTATTCAGCGGCAGCACCTCATTGGTGGCAATACCCAAAGCACGACTCAATGAGAATTCATCCGGGCCACGATACAACTGCGCATAGACATTGGCTTTTTCCAGCATGCTGCCGCTGCCAAAGGGTTGCCAGTGGTCGGCAATGGTATCCGTGCCGGACCATACCGGCACGCCCGCTGCACGCAGTTGCGGCAATGGCATGATCACGCGACCAATCGGCACGGTTGTCGCGATGCTAAACTGCTGCGCTTTGAGTTCCTCGATCATCGCATCCAGTTCACTGCCCGATAACGTGCCCAGCGCAAACGCATGGCTGAGGGTGACTTTTCCTTTTAACTGCGGATTCTCGCGCACCGTTTTCAGCATATAGCGTATCGCGGCTACGCCGTGCGGCTCGGTTTCATGCAGGTGGATATCCACCGGCGCAGCAAAATCCAGTGCGATGCTGAACATCGTATCCAGTGACTTCTCCATCGCACCATCGACATTGGTCGGATCCAGGCCACCGACAAAATTGGCCCCCATTTTCATCGCTTCACGCATCATGCCTTCAACGTTTGAACGCAACAGCCCATGCTGCGGGAAGGCGACAATCTTCGCGGTAAAGTCCTGAGGGTGCTTTTCAATCGCCTGTTGTAAGTGCGCCAACCCATCCAGCTTGCTGATCGGGTCGATATTACAATGGCTGCGCGCTTCGGTGCTGCCTTTGGACTGCAGTAAGCCAATTAGCTTTTCGGCACGCATTTCGGAGGTTGGCACAATCTCAGGAAGAATCTGCTCCTCCTGATGAATCATATCGATAACGCTTTTGCGCGGTAGCGGGGCGCGCCATCCATCGCCATAAAAGGTTTTATCGAGGTGAATATGCATATCGCGCGTTGCGGGCAGCAGGACGTGTCCCGCCGCATCCCAGGCGGGGAGGGTGCTGCTGAATCCCGCGGCGTGGATGCCCGTGATTTGCGCGCCGTTGATTTCGATATCGTACAAACCGGTGCGCGTGGCGGTGATGACGCCCTTATGGCGCACAAAGCCTTCTTCCAGGCGTACATTGCGCAACAGATAGTGGCTAACATCGATGTGCGTCAGGTTTTCAGGCGCACAGGCTGCCGCTACAGCTGTGCGGCCACTTAATCCGGCGCCGAGCAGCGTGCCTGCCGCCGTCAGTTTGATGCCAGCGGAAAGAAAGTCACGGCGGTTGCCGGAAGTCATGAGGCTCATACGTTATTTTCTCCTTGTAGGGGAGATTTACCCTAGAGGAGCGATAAGCGCTGTGCTGTGATTTTTTCCACTGATAACTATGGAGAAAAGTAATGACACATCGGACAGCATCGCTATCCGATGTTCTGTTGAAGGGTTAATGATTTTGCGGTTTGGGCATCGGCGGTGTGCCATGAGTATGGAAGGTCTCAATGGTTTTCAGGCCCCACGCCTGGCCTTTCTTACGCTCGCTCTCCGTCCAGACCACGGTCTGCCAGTCTGGGGCCAGAATCAGACGTGCGCCGGAATTGGCCAGCTCAACCCGATTTCCTGCCGGTTCCCAGACATAGAGGAAAAATGTGCCCTGAATGGCATGTTTGTGTGGGCCGGTTTCAATGTGCACGTCGTTTTCCAGGAAGATGTCGGCCGCGCGCAGAATGTCTTCCCGCGTGTCGGTGGCGTAGGTCACATGATGCAGTCGCCCGTTGCCGCCACCGTGCTCTTCGGTACAGGCCAAATCATAGGTTTTATTATTGATGGTGAACCAGCAGCCACCAATGCGGCCATTATCGAGCTGAATCATCTCTGTTACGCGGGAGCCTAAACAAATTTCCATAAAGCGTTTGAATTCACTGACATCGGCTGCCAACAGATTGAGGTGATCGAGACGGCGCGGACAGGCGCCACGTGCGTGGTAACGCTGGGACAGGTTTTTCAGCGACGGACGTTGATCGTCAGGTGCCTGATATCGGACCGTGTCGTAATAGATCTCAAAAATGTGGCCAAACGGATCGGTAAAGCGAAATGCCTGGCCGTGGCCCTGATCGTCGTTGACCCAACCGAGCACTTCATAGGGGCTCGCTTCAATCGCCGCAACACGCCGTTCCAGCGCAGCCTGCGAAGCGGCGCGATAAGCAATGTGCCCCACACCGGTAGTGTGATGACGCGTGAGTTTCAGGCTGTGAAACTCATAATCATCCCAGGCGCGCAGCCAGGCGTGATCGTCGTCCTGCGCGGTGATCGTTAAGCCATAGACATTCACAAAGAAGCTGAGGCTCTCTTCAAACTTGTCGGTGTAAAGCTCCACGTGAGCAAGATGCGCAATATCGAAGCAGGGTTCAGAAGGTTGAGATGTCATGATGCCATTCCTATTTATTGAGGGTTTGTGACAGCGCCGGAAGGTCATCCAGCGCTGCGCCCTTTATTTTCAGAGACAGAGAAACGTTACGATGAAGCACAATACTGATCGCGGCCAGTAAAGCGGGTAGAGCGAGAATATAGAAAATCGCCGACTGCGCCGGGAACGCGCCCATCAGCAATCCGCCAATCGAAGAGCTGAGGATGGCACCGGTGCGGCCAATGCCGTGCATCCAGCTCACGCCAGTGGCGCGTATTTCAGTAGGGTAATAAGCAGGAGAATAAACCTGCAGACCATTCTGTGCGCCATTAATACACATGCCGATAACGAAAATGAATACGCCCAGAGCCACCCCGGAAAACGCGAAAATGCCCTGTGCTAACAAGCAGAGACAACCCAGCAGATAGACCACGCCAATCACCACTCTGGCGTTGCACTTATCCATCAATGCACCGACCAGAATACCGCCAAGTGGACCGCCTAACTGGAACAATCCCGCCAGAATGGCCGCCTGTTCGAGTGAAATGCCGCCCGAGCGCATAATGGTCGGCAACCAGCCGTTGAGCAGATAAATCACAAACAACCCCATGAAGTACGTCACCCACAAAATGATCGTGCCGCGGGCAAAACCGTGGTGGAAGAGCTGTGAAATGGTGCTGTTACGATGGATCCGGGGAGAGTTGAGCACGAACGCCGCATCCTGCTGAAACTGGCCACCCATGCGATTAAGCAGCGCGGCAATCTTAGCGCGTGGCGCCCGGCGCACCACCAAATTCAACGCAGATTCAGGCAGCAGATAACTTAACAAGGGAAGCAGGAGCAGCGGCAGTGCACCGCCGAAAATGAGCACAGCATTCCAGTGATAGCGCGCCAGCAACGCGGCCGCAATAAAGCCACCCAGCCCGGAGCCGATATTAAAGCCGCTAAACATCAGGGTAATCATCAAGCCCTTACGGCGCTCAGGCATATATTCTGCCAGCAGCGTGACACA
The DNA here is from genome assembly GCF_016625145.1 of Pantoea sp. S61. Taxonomy (NCBI): domain Bacteria; kingdom Pseudomonadati; phylum Pseudomonadota; class Gammaproteobacteria; order Enterobacterales; family Erwiniaceae; genus Pantoea; species Pantoea sp. S61. The sequence continues at coordinate 165,943 of NZ_JACVUO010000003.1, read as the reverse complement.
GTTGGGCATGACTGCGCCCAGCCCGAGCCCGGCAATGAATCGCATCATCGCCATTTGCAGCGGCGTGGTGGCGAAGGCGCAGATCAGACTGAAGGCGGAGAACATCAGTACCGCAAGCAGGATGATTTTTTTACGGCCAAAGCGATCGGACAAAGGACCGGCGATCAATGCGCCAATCGCCACGCCAAACATCGCTGCCCCCAGAATCGGCCCCATTGCGGCGCGTGAGATATGCCACTGCTCTATCAGCGCCGGCGCAATAAATCCCATCACGGCGGCATCGTAACCGTCGAACATAATGATGATCAGGCAGAGAAATAACACGCGCCATTGAAAGGCGGAAATGGGTCGTGAATCAATCCAGGCTTTGATGTCGACCAGCTTATTTGTATTCATACGTTCGCTCTCTCTACGGGCACGCAAAGTCTATTGAATGACGAGTCATGATTAACTCATCCAACTCAACGGTAAGCACCGTGCCGCAGACTGTCTGTCAAAAAAGGCTTTTAGCGGTATGAGTTACGTTTATATTGTGAGCGAGTTGTCATAATCCACGGTCTAAATTCGGGTTTGTGCTGACCGCTGGAAAGGGGGATATGAGTGAACGGCGTACCAACATTGTATGAATTTCGTTTAGGTCGCTGTTGTATGAGCTTCGGCGTTGATGCACTTAATTAGTGCCAGCGTGGCCGGGGAATGCAGCGCACCCGCGCGCAATGTAATACCAATATCACGACGCGTATCGGGCAGAGTAAAGGATAAAGGTTTGAGCGTGCCCGACTTCAATTCGTACTCCAGTTGGTGCCATGACACGGCTGCCACCATATCGGAGTCCATTAATAAACCGCGCACGATCGCCAGGTCACCGCTCTCCACCACCGGTTTGGGTGCCGGAATGTCCAATGTGGCAAAGGCGTGTTCTAACAGATGGCGGGCCGGGCTGTTTTCACGCGGCAAAATCCACTGTGTGTCGGCGAGATCGGCAGCGCTTAATGCTCGACCCACTAATGGATGTTGTGGCCTGGCGAGCAGCACCAGCTCTTCGCTAAACAGCCGGCGATTATCGATATCATTAACGTTGCTGTCATGACGTAAGGCACCGACAATCAGATCAACGTCACCTGCACGGAGTTCGGTAATCAGCGTGCTAAAGGCACTTTCATTGGTCACGACTTTGATTGCCGGATGTGCCGTCACTAAGCGGGTGATCGCGCGGGGCAATAACACACTGCGACATAATGGCAGGGCACCAATATGAACGGTGCCCTGCAAAACCCCTTGCTGAGCGGCAAGATCTTCCGGGATATGGCGAATTTCATTCAGGGCGCGGCTGATATGTGGCGCCATTTCACGTGCGGCGGACGTCGGCTGCATGCCTCGCGGGGATCGCTGGAACAGCACGATATTGGCCCCTTTCTCCAACACCTTTAACGCGGCACTGACGGCGGGCTGGCTGATAGCCAGCGAGCTGGCCACGCTTTGCGTGTGCTGCAGATGAAACAGCCGTAAAAATATCTGCAGGCGTCTGACGTTGAACAACCAAATCGGTTCGGCTTCATCACGCATAGATTCGCGCTGTTTAAATCGGGCGAGAAGTGCGGGTATCTGTTTGAGTTCCTGAAGGGCGCGCTGGGCGCGGGGTAGCACGCATTTTCCCTTCTCGGTGAGCAGCATCCCGCTGGCATGACGTTCAAACAAAGGCGTCGCCAGAGTGTGTTCCAGATCACGTATCGATCGCGTCACTGCCGATTGCGTGCGAAATAAATCTCCTGCAGCCTCCGAGACAGTTCCCCGTTCGGCAATCATACAAAGTGATCTTAGCTGCATGATTTTAATGTGGTTAGCGTCTTCACTTGCCAGCATGCCTTCTGCTCCTGAGCCTCTGATAATGATCACAACATAAATAAAAATCATAGCTCGCACAACGAAAGGCATTATTCGGTCTGGATGCTGCGTGTCAGGATGAAAAAAACGCAACAGAAAGGGAACACAATGGAAAACACAGTGAAAAAGAGTGCCCTGGTGGTCAGTGCCCATTCCGCTGACTTTGTCTGGCGCGCAGGCGGTGCTATCGCTTTGCACAGTGCGAGCGGCTATGACGTGCACGTTGTCTGCCTCTCTTACGGGGAGCGCGGTGAGTCGGCAAAACTGTGGCGCAAAGGCAATATGACCGAGCAGACCGTTAAGCAGCACCGGCAGGCCGAGGCCGAACGGGCCGCGGATGTGTTAGGAGCGAGCATTGAGTTCTTCGATCTTGGCGATTATCCCCTACGCGCAGATAAGGAAACGCTGTTCCGCCTGGCCGATGTGTTTCGCCGCGTGCAGCCACACTTTGTATTGACGCACTCGATTGCCGATCCTTATAACTACGATCATCCGCTGGCGGCGAATCTTACGCAGGAAGCACGCATCATTGCGCAGGCAGAAGGGTATCGTCCGGGAGAACCGATTATCGGCGCGCCGCCGGTTTACTGTTTTGAACCGCATCAACCTGAACAATGCCTGTGGAAACCGGATGTGCTGCTGGATATCACCTCAGTTTGGGAAAAGAAATACCAGGCGATTCAGTGCATGGCCGGGCAGGAACATTTGTGGGAATACTACACGCGCGTGGCGCTACAGCGGGGCGTGCAGGCCAAACGTAATACGGGGATTGCTTCGACGCGCGTCATCACTCACGGCGAAGGCTATCAGAGCCTGTTCCCACGGGTAACGGAGGATCTCTCATGATCGCGGTGAACCAGAAAGGCATTGTTGTTACGAAGATTGAGCGGGCCGATTCCGCTCTGATCGCGCAGTTCGCCCGTGCCGGAGTGGCAACCGTCCACGAAGCGCAACAGCGACAAGGTCTGCTTGATGTGCGGATACGACCGATCCAGCAGGGCGTATCGATAGCCGGCAGTGCGGTCACGGTGCTGGTTTCTCCCGGGGATAACTGGATGTTTCATGTTGCAGTCGAACAGTGTCAGCCTGGCGATGTACTGCTGGTGGCACCGACCTCGGATTGCCATGATGGCTTCTTTGGTGATCTGCTGGCCACTTCATTAAAGGCACGTGGCGTGGTGGCACTGGTGGGCGACATCGGTATCCGTGACAGCCAGACCCTGCGTGAGATGGGCTTTCCGGTTTGGTCGCGTGCGGTGTTTGCTCAGGGAACGGTTAAAGCCACGCTGGGTTCGGTAAATGTGCCGATTATCTGTGCCGGTCAGCTGGTTTATCCTGGCGATATGGTGGTCGCCGATGACGACGGCGTAGTGATTGTGCCGCGAGCGGATGCGAAAACTGTTGCCGGGACAACCCAACAGCGGGTCGCCAATGAGGAGAGTAAGCGAGTACGCCTGGCAGCCGGGGAACTCGGGCTAGATATTTATCAGATGCGTGGCACGTTAGCGGAGAAGGGATTGCGCTACGTGGAGTCTCTGGATGCTATGCAAAAGAGTTCACTATGAAACAGACGCTGATACCCTGTGTTTTAATGCGAGGCGGCACCTCCAAAGCCGCCTGTTTCCTTGCCAGCGATCTGCCAGAGGCAGGAACGGAGCGAGACCGCGTGTTGCTGGCCGTCATGGGTTCACCGGATCCACGTCAAATTGATGGCATCGGTGGGGCCGATCCGCTGACCAGTAAGGTGGCAATTATTTCTCCGTCCACGCGTCGTGATGCCGATGTCGATTACCTGTTTGCACAGGTTAACGTGGATCAAGCGGTGGTCGATTATGGACAGAACTGCGGCAACATCCTTGCCGCCGTGGCGCCGTTTGCCATCGAGAAAGGCCTGGTAAACGCGCAGGATGACATCACGCGCGTGCGCATCTTTATGGTTAACACCGGGCAAATCGCGGTGGCGCAACTTGCCACGCCCGATGGCACGGTGGAATATCAGGGCGATACGCAGATAGACGGCGTACCAGGTTTTGGTGCAGAGCAAATTCTGCAATTCGAGGATATTGCAGGGTCCAGCTGCGGATCGCTGTTACCGACCGGTGAGGCGCGTAATCGGTTTGACGGGATTGAGGTGACCTGCATTGATAACGGTATGCCGGTGGTGATCCTGCGTGCTGAGGATGTGGGATGCACTGGCCAGGAGACCCGCGAGCAGCTTGAAAGCAACGTTGAGTTAAAAGCCCGTCTGGAATCCATCCGCTTACAAGCGGGTCCGCTGATGAGCCTCGGAGACGTGACCAAACGAACTGTGCCGAAAATGACCCTTATTGCTCCGCCCGTTAATGGCGGTGCGCTATCGACACGGACATTTATTCCCCATCGCTGTCATGCTTCTATTGGTGTATTGGGTGCGGTGAGTGTGGCCACGGCCTGCCTGATCCCCGGTTCCGTGACGCAGGGAATCGCGCAGATTACCGATGACAGGCAGCAGCGTCTGGCGGTGGAACATCCAAGCGGCGAGTTTAGCGTGATGCTGACCTGTGATGAGACAGGGAAGGTGACGCAAAGCGGCTTGATACGTACGGCACGACTGTTATTTGACGGACGGGTCGCCATTCCAGCCTCACGCTAAAACACGAAATACCCTGCACGCTGACGTTCTCCTATGCTGACAACCTTATGGGTTGCCGGCATTTTCCATTCGCTCGCAAAACTCTTCGTTTCTACGCGTGACTTCATGCTTCCACTCACACTGCCTCGCCAGCCCTTTATTTGCCTTAAATAAATGTCGCTGATTCATTATTAATGTGACAAGTGTGCGCACGGTGTGTCTTTAATGTTACGATTCGGTATATTCAATAGAGAGGTTTTTAAAGATTTAATGGCGCAGGAATTAAGTATTCTGAACGTGACAATTGTTTTTGATTTGTTAAATTAAATCATTATGGCTGTTATTAAAATACAATATCTCAATGCTTGTTAAAATTCCGTATTATTGATGTTGACCGTATGTCTACGGTAATTGTAACCCTGCTAAATAATAAGATAATCGCATCATTACGGGATGAGCGCTGATGATTCCTCACTTGAATGCAACATAATTAACGCTCAAAACCACGCTAACACCCTGAATTAAGTTGATAAAAATCAAAGATTATTCATAAATTAACTGCCTGATTACATTTAATTCACATGAATATCATTCATTTATACAGCGAATTTTTTCTTTTTGTTACAAGTTACCCCTTTAATTAGGATGCCTTTGTGTAAACGAAAATATAGAATAATTTACAGAAAAATTCTTATTACGAGCGGTGTCGATACCTACGCCTGCAAGTGTTATCGACAGACATTTCGTTAACAATCATGATTTATTTTCCCCGTTCTTTCTCCGGAACGAACGCCGAAGTGAATAACCTATTTTCCAGTCGTCTCCTGTCTGGAAAATAAACTGTGGTTGTTGCTCGTGGTTAAGAGAAAGACGACAGTGCGGTACCGATTTCAACTTGTTATGCACGAGCTTGCTTCATCTCACTCCATAACATGTGAAACGGCGCTGGATTGCCGTTAACTAACTCGGTCACTCAAAAAAAGAAGATAGTCATGTTAAGTAACGATCTTACATCGCTGATCACGCGTATTGACTTCGCGCTAATTTCATCTATTCACATCATTTTTCCCCCGCTAACCATTGGACTGGCTGCACTGTTGTTCATCTCTGAACTGATGTGGGTCAGGAAGCAAGATGAGAAGTGGTATCGCCTGTGTCGCTTCTTTGAAAAGCTGTTTATCGTTAACTTCGGTGCTGGTGTGGCAACCGGCGTCACCATGGAAATGGCCTTTGGTATTCTTTATGGCCGCTTCTCGCAGGCTGCCGGCCCGTTCTTTGGTCAGGTGCTCGGCTATGAGACCATCACTGCCTTTATGTATGAAGCCGGCTTTATCGGACTGATGATCTTTGGCTGGGGCAAGATCAGTAAAGGGATGCATCTGTTTGCGACCTTTAACGTGGCGCTCTCTTCTACACTTTCTGCGATGTGGATCCTGGTGGCTAACTCCTGGATGCAGACACCGACTGGCGTTGAGTTGCATAACGGCATCTTTATTGTGACCGACTGGCTGGCCGCACTGTTTAACCCGAATGCGCGCAGTGCCTTCCCGCACATGCTGTTGGCAAGCTTCGAGCTCTCGCTCTGCTTCGTGGTGGCAACCTGTGCCTGGTATGTCCTGAAACAGCGTCATGTTGATCTGTTCCTGAAGCCGCTGAAATATTCGCTAATGGCTCTGGCCGTGGTCGCTGCCGTTCAGATCTATATGGGTGACGTGCTGGGTGAAGCCACGCTGGAACATAAACCGGCGGCGCTGGCGGCAATGGAAGGGCACTACGATACTTATGATTCAGCGGGTAACGTCAACAGTGCCTGGCATATTCTGGGTTGGCCAAACAAAGAAGGCACTGGCCTCGCATGGTCTATCGATATCCCGCACGGTTTAAGCCTGATTGAAACCAAAACCTGGAACGGTACGGTAACGGGCCTGAACAGCTTCCCGAAAGATCAGCAACCGCCTGTGGTGTTGCCGTTCTACGCTTTCCGCGCCATGTCAGGCGCTGCGGGTGCCATGTTGCTGGTGAGCCTCTGGGGCGTCTGGCTGATTGCACGTCGTCGCATGACCGCTGAGCTGGCTCCGCGCAATAAGCTGTTCCTGGCGCTGGCCGTTATTATGGTGGTCCTACCTTATATCGCAGTGATTGCGGGCTGGTGGACGCGCGAAATTGGCCGTCAGCCGTGGATCGTTTATGGCCTGATGCGCACCGAAGACGGCATGAGTCCAATGACTATGGGTCTGGCGATCTTCTGGCTGGTGGGCTTTGCCATCTTTGAAACTGCGGTGGTCGCGGGCACCATTTGGTTCCTGGCGAAAGTGGTGCGTATTGGTCCTGATTTGACCAGCAAAATACCGGGCGAGGGGCATGAGCATTTGGGTCACCTAGATATGCCTGCCAGTGGTCATGCTGACCATCCTGAATATATCCGTCCGGTTTGATGGGAGAATAAATCCATGGACATGCTTAATTCGACTCAGCACTTCCTGATCATCGCCTGGTGGTTAGCCTTTGGTATCAGTGTTCTTTTATATATCGCGCTGGATGGCGCCGACCTGGGGGCAGGGATCTTCTCGCTCTTCGTCCGCGACCATGATGAACGTGGCGCGATCATGTCGGCAATGGCCGGCACCTGGGATGCCAACGAAACCTGGCTGATCGTCGCCGGCGGGATTATGTTCGGCACCTTCCCGTTTGTGTACGGTTCGGCGTTTAGCTATCTGATGGTGCCGATGGCGCTGGTACTGTGGGGCATTATGTCTCGTGCGGTTGCCCTGGAATTCCGTCACCTGGCCTCGCCATTCTGGCAGAAGTTTTCTGACGGCATCTTCGGTGTCGCCAGCCTCGCGGTCACCTTCTTTGGTGGGATGAGCGTTGGCGCGTTGCTGCAAGGTTTCCAGATGGATTCACCAGCTCAGGGGGTTCCCACCTATGTGGGCGGTGCATTTAACTTTATTTCAGCGTTTTCCATCTGGACCGGTGTGGCTTCCTGCGTGGCAATGACGCTGGCAGGCGTACTGTTCGTGCGTGCTCGCTTCGAGAAAAATGAACCGATTCGTCAGGATGCAGCACGTTGGACCGCGGTGATCTTCTGGTTAGCGATTGCTGCCGTGGTGATTACCTGGGTGTGGAGTGCGGTGATCTTCGACTGGGCACGTGCGAAATGGTTTGGTCCGCATTTCTGGATCTGGGGCCTGTTTGGCTTAATCGCACTGGTCTGTATTGATCAGGTGCGTCGTGACACTCTGAAGGACAAAGATTTTGCAGCGGTGATGTGGTTCAATGGCGCGGCATTCATTCTGGGCTTCGGTATGCTGCTGACCATGTTCCCATGGATTGTACCAGGCACCTGGACCATCTGGGCGGGCGCCAGCCCACAGGTTTCGCTGATTACCTTCACCATGACCATGGGCGGTTTTGTGCCGGTGATGCTGATGTATAACTGGTATCAGATCTGGGTATTCCGCGGCCGTATCTCCAAGCTGGTTGGTCACGGGGGACACTAAGACATCATGTCTGCGAGTTCCCCTCCAAGTGGAATGGCAGCCCGCCTGGCGGAACGTTGGCTTTCGAGCCTGCGTCGTCAGGCGGGCGGTTTATTTTCACTGTCCATCAGTATGGCGGCGCTCAATGCCATACTGATGATTGCACAGTGCTGGCTGTTAGCCTGGCTGATCAGCAACGCTGTGCTCGGCGGTAAAAACTTTACTGCACTCCTGCCTTATCTCTTGTGGCTCCCGGTGGTGATGTTGTTGCGCGCAGGGATCGATATCCTGCGTCAGGGCTTTGCATTTGAAGCTTCTGCACGTATCCGCCAGGGACTGCGCGGCATGTTGTTAGATCGCATCGCTGCGTTGGGTCCAGCCTGGAGCCAGCATCAACGTACGGGCAGTATCGCCAGCTCTCTTGGCGAAGGCGTCGAAGCTATCGAAGCCTATTTTTCCGGTTTTCTTCCGCAAAAAATCATCATCGGCATTGTGCCGCTAGCCATTCTGGTGGCGCTTTTTCCTTTTGACTGGGTCTCCGGCTTGATCATGCTGATCACCGCGCCGCTGGTGCCGTTGTTCATGATCGTCGTAGGAAAGGGCGCAGAGAAAATGAGCCTGAAGCAGTGGCACAAACTCAGTCTGATGAGTGCCCACTTCTTTGATGTGATTGCTGGCCTGACAACGCTTCGTCAGACCAATGCGGCGCGTCGGCAAGCGAACATTATCGCCGCGATCTCAGACAGCTATCGTCAGACCACCATGAAGGTGTTGCGACTGGCATTCCTTTCATCATTAGTGCTGGAATTTTTTGCCACCATCAGCACCGCGATGGTGGCGGTGTATGTTGGATTCCGTCTGTTCTATGGCGAGATGGGCTTCCTGCCTGGGCTGTTTGCCTTGTTGCTGGCACCGGAATTTTTCCGTCCCCTGCGCGATTTGGGCACGCACTATCATGCCCGAATGGATGCCATTGGTGCGACGGAAGGTCTACTGGCGATCCTGAATGCTGAAGTGCCTGCATCGTCGCAAGGCCACGCCGAACTCCCGGCAAAACCGCGTGAAATCACCGTGGAAGGCGTGAGCTATCAGTATGACGGGGGCGGCGGAGTCGCGGATGTCTCGTTGACTTTGCGAAGCGGGGAAACACTGGCGATTGTCGGCACCAGCGGCGCCGGTAAAACGACGTTATCGCGCCTGTTATTGGGCTTTATTACCCCAAACTCTGGACGCATCGTCATTGATGGCAGCGATCTTTCATCATTAGATCTTCCCGCATGGCAGCAACAGATTGGCTGGCTCCCGCAGCGGCCGACCCTCTTTGCCGGTTCGATTGCTGAAAATATCCTGTTGTCGCGTTCGGGTATCAGCCAGTCGGCGATTGAAGCAGCAGCACAGCTGGCTCAGGCTGACACGTTTATCCAGTTACTGCCGGCGCAGTATGAATACCGGCTGGGCGACGGTGGGAAAGGGCTGTCCGGTGGGCAGATCCAGCGTATTGCCATGGCGCGCGCCGTATTGAGTGCGCCAGCGGTGGTGATCCTTGATGAACCCACGGTGGCGCTGGATCGTCAGACAGCACAGCAAATGATTGCCGCGTTGAGTGACACATTACCGGATAGCGCACGCTTGATCATCACCCACGATACGGAGATCGCTGCCACGGCTGACCGGGTTATCGTGCTGGCGAAAGGGCGTGTGGTCGAGTCGGGAACGCCGCAGGCACTGCGCGATCAGGCTGGCGTATTCGCTGAACTCGAGCGTCTGCAAACAGGAGACCTCGCATGAAGGATCTTTGCCATCTCTTGCGCCTGGCGCGCCCATGGCGTTTCCGCATGGCGGTGGGGATATTGCTCTCTGTGATTGTGATTCTCTCCAACGTTGCACTGCTTGCCTTGTCAGGCTGGTTTATCACCTCCATGGCGCTGGCTGGCGTAGGCTCTATGGCACTGGAGTTTTTCACTCCGGCTGCCGCTATACGTGGCCTCGCGGTATTGCGTACTTTCGCGCGTTATCTGGAAAGATTAGTGACGCACGATGCAACTTTGCGCTTGTTGTCGGTTTTACGTGTCTGGTTCTATCAACAATTAGCGCATCTTGCGCCTGCGCGACTGCAGGATTTTCGCGATGGGGATGTGCTGGCACGTTTTCGCGCTGATATTGATAGCCTCGACAATTTCTATCTGCGTATTCTGACGCCGGCGATTGCAGGGCTGATTTCGTCGCTCATCATTTTGGCAGGAATTTGCTGGTTCTCACCTTCAGTGGCATTGATTGATGCCGTGGTGCTGATGCTTGCGGGCGTGATCGTGCCCTGGATTGTGGCATCGCTGACGCAAGCCAGTGGCAACCAGATTACTACCGTGCGCTCATCCGTTCAGGCAGCATCCACCGATTTGGTACGAGGATTAGCAGAGTTACAGCTGGTTGGCGCTGTTAGCCATCAAACCGATCATCTGCGCCAGCTTTCTCAGCAACTGATTAGCGCACAGCGTCGGCAGGCCTGGATTAGCGCCAGCGGCGGGGCGCTCTGCGCCTTAATGGGGCAGCTCGGGTTATTTTTTGCCTTTATCCTGTTGTTTAACACTGGCCATGCAACCGGCATTTCTGCCAGTGAAATCGTGATGTTGCTGTTCACCATACTGGCGAGTACTGAAGCGGTGGCTGGGTTGCCCGCTGCCTTTGCCGCCCTTGGTACTACGCGCGCAGCGGCACGCCGATTGTTCTCGATGACCGAACTGACACCGGCGATCGTCTTGCCTGAAACCAGCTCAGCACCGGAAAGCAGTCAGCTGTCATTTAATTCAGTCACGATGCGTTATTCACCTGATGCTCCCAACATACTGGATAAACTGAGTTTTACCGTGCCCGTCGGCCATTGCCTGGCAATTTTGGGACCCAGCGGAGCGGGTAAAACCACCGTATTGAATCTGGTACAGGGATTCTGGGAAACGACAGCGGGAGATGTCACTATTGGCGGTTGTCCGGTCAGGACGCTTTCTGAAGATACACTGCGTCAGATGATCTCGGTGGTTGGCCAGAAAACCTATCTCTTCAACGCATCGATTCGAGACAACCTGCGCCTGGTTGCACCGGATGCGGATGACGAGGCTTTATGGGATGCACTGGCGCGCGCCGCTTTAGACGACGAAGTCCGCGCATTTCCGCTGGGGCTCGACACCCTGGTGGGAGAGATAGGAGGGCGTCTGTCTGGTGGTCAGGCCCGCAGGATTGGGATTGCCCGCGCGTATCTTTCCCATGCGCCGATCGTGTTGCTGGACGAGCCCACCGAAGGGCTAGACGCAGTAAATACCGAATTAGTGCTTAACTGCTTGAAAGAACTCATTAAGGGTAAAACCACGTTGCTGGTGACCCATCAAATCCAGCCACTTTCCCTCGCGGACAGTCGGTTAGTGCTCGATAAACAATAACAAGAGCAGGGATCTGTTTTTTGGTTTATTTACATCTGCTTAGGGCCAACCTGAGCAGATGCTTAATCAATACAAAAATAAACTTGTGAGACAACTGACCAGGGATCACCATGGATAAAATGACAAACTCCAAAACCCGAAGAAAACATATTCGTTTCCCACATCTGCTGATTGATCAAATCGAAGAGAGTATGAAGAGCGAAAACATTCAAAACTTCTCAGCCTGGGTTGTCGAAGCCTGTCGTCTGAAAGCGCGGGAAGCTGGCAACGCAAAGAAGTAATTCATCATTTCCCGTCGGTGGCATGTTGTCATCGCTGACGTGTAGCGGACGGGAAACCTCATCTGACTGACTCTTCACATTTTCATTTCACGTCTTTGTCCGATGCCAGAAACCGTCGCATCAGTGGAACACCATAGAGCATATTCAACTCAACAAAACACTCGCATTTCCCAGGGGGGCATCTTAACTTAGCCAGATAACCAAAGGGCGCATAATGTATATTATGTTAAATTACGTATCAGAATGCGCACCAGAAGCTGTACACCATGCTCACCCGCTCTCCACTGTCTTGTCCTGTCAGACTGTCTCGACTGCTAATCGACATCCTGCTGATCGTTTATGGCAATACAGGAAATGGTTATTTCCCCGCACTGACCTAACCGGCTTCAATTGCGTATAAGCCATCAAACCTCCCATGCTGTTCGATGGCTCACAGAGTAAATGACTCATCATGGGCTTTACCTCTCAACTCGTTTTGTAGAGACACGAGTAGCGACGATAACCGACCGCTGGCATAAGTGATGAATTCTGGGCGCCCCAATGTACGGTCAAAAACCTGCTGTGGCAGGAATCTTTTCATCTCATTGTAAAAGCGGCCATCACCTACAATTGCACCAATGCTTTGAATACGTTGTGCCAGCAATTCATCATAATGCGGGATTTTATAGTCATTGATTTTTTTCTTAACTAAATCAATTTCATAAACAGCATTCTGTTGCATTAGCCAGGGCAAATCCCACAGATCGCGGTAACGAATATACCTTGTGGTTGCGGCGAGAGAGATAAGTTTGTCACTCATAATTTCGTTGAGAGATTCACACATAACCAGCGTATCGCTGTAACCATCAGGCAAAACGCTGTAATTGCGTGTCAGTGACATGGGTTTTCTGGTGTGTAGCCTTCACGTAGACTTAGTTTTTTCTCGCTGATACTGTCCAGCCTAAGCGAGATATCAATCCGCCTTCAAAAATCGTATAAATCACCATCAGATTAAGGCGTCGCTACGCCAATCTTTAGCAATAATCCCTCACATGAAATCTCAGAATTCACGTAGCGACGTCTGAGAATGCAGCGTTCGGCCAGCGTCTTAAACCGACAATCATTCAAATCCCGATAGGATTCGTAACAGCTATCTCAGGCGTTTTTCCTGCCATCAACTACAGTTAACTGATTCAAACCCCAGCAAAAAAGACATCATGCCCTTTTCTCTCACCACACATCTGTTCGCGCGACTACGTCTGTTAATCTCGATTGTTGCCGGTGTTGTCTGCTATTTCTTACTGCCTGCAAAACTGGGCGAGTTGCAACGCGTGTTGATTGGATGGAATGGGCTGGCGTGGCTTTATCTGTGGTTTATCTGGTTTCGCATGCTGCGTACCGATGCTGGCGAGATCAAGCGTATCGCCCAGATGCAAGATCAGAGCGCCGCGTTGGTCTTGGGCATGGTCATTGTGGCCTGCATGATCAGCATCGTTGCGATCATGAGCGAACTCCCGGCACTAAAAACTCTCAATGGCACGCCGCGCGTATTACATCTGCTATTAACCGCGATGACGTTGATTGTCTCCTGGGCATTACTGCCAAGTTCATTTGCCATGCATTACGCACACCAACACTATTTGCGTCGCACTCAGGATGTCACCCCCATGATTTTCCCGGAAAAACCGGACGAACCGGCTTACTGGGATTTCCTCTATTTCTCATTCACCATCGCAGTTGCATCGCAGACAGCTGATGTGGCAACCGGTACCACCGAAATGCGCAAGCTGGCGCTGCTGCAATCGGTGATCTCGTTTATTTTCAATCTGGCCATTCTGGGATTGTCAGTGAATGTCGGCGCCGGATTGCTGAGTTAACCCTTAACGACGCCCTTTATTAATTGAGGCAGACCAGTTGAAGTCACTGACTTCGCTGGCAGATTGCGCTTCAGGTTTCTTGCGGCGCGTCGGTGTTTTTTTGGCTTTGTCCGCTTTGGCTTTTTCTTTGGCTAGCTTGATGGTCATCACTTGCTGACGCGCGTCTGCGGTATATTCTTTCTCTTTCTTCGCATCAGGCTCTTTACCGCTGCGCTGGCGATGTTTTTCCATTAACCCTTTGAAGATCTCATCCACTTCAATTCGTTCGGCTTCATTAAACTGATCGATTGAAATCATTTTCTTATCGCTCATCGCGTTATTTCCTCAGTAAATGGCTAAGCTCAAGTCTACACCATTGCTGCCGGCGCGGCTTTCTTGTAATCTTGCCCGCCAATCATCCGCCTGCCAATTAGGACGTAATATGACCGCTCACTCTTCTAAAGATCCCATGCACGGCGTGACGCTCGAGATGATTGTTAATGCGTTAGTGGCACATTATGGCTGGGTCGAACTCAGTAAACTCGTCAATATCAACTGCTTTAAAAACGATCCCAGCGTAAAATCCAGCCTCAAATTCCTGCGCCGCACACCCTGGGCGCGTGCTGAAGTGGAAGCGCTCTACCTCGATTCTCTTGAGGAACCCGCCAAACAAGATTCGGTGGAAAGTGGCTTTAATCCCTGGACCCAGGGCCACAAATAACCACAGCGACTGACGCTCTGCTCGCCCTTTCCTTTTGGACAACCTTGCCAGCGTCATCACATTTTCCAATGACAGGCTGCCTTGTAACTTCGTTTCTCGCGTGACAATATCGATACATGTATATACATGTATCGCCCATTGCAAACACACCTGATAAACAAAAATAACATAACGCACTGCGTTCATTGTTTCAGCGAGGAAACTATGTCAGCCGAATCACCTGCAGTCGATTATTCAGGCAGAGAAAACCAGCGCCTGTCTGAAACCCGCTCCATCGATTACATTCCGCTCCGCGAACGCCATGGCCACCCTTTTAGCCAGTTCACACTCTGGTTTGGTGGTAACCTGCAAATCACCGCCATTGTCACCGGAGCCCTCGCCGTGGTGCTGGGCGGCGATGTGGTCTGGTCGCTTGTGGGTCTGTTGGTGGGCCAGATTATTGGTGCCGCCATCATGTCGTTGCATGCTATTCAAGGCCCGCGCCTGGGCTTGCCACAGATGATCACCAGCCGCATGCAGTTTGGCGTGTATGGTGCGGTGATCCCGCTGGTACTGGTATGTATTATGTATGTCGGATTTTCGGCCAGCGGCACCGTGTTGGCCGGTCAGGCACTGGCAAAGTTGATTAATGTTAGCAACGCGACCGGGATGGTCCTGTTCAGCGCCATCATTGTCGTGATTGCGGTGCTTGGATATCGAGTGATTCACAAGCTGGGTAAAGTGGCGAGCGTCATCGGGGTGCTGGCTTTTGCTTACCTGTTTATCACCCTGCTTTCCACGCATGATTTGTCCGCCGTATGGCAAAATCAGCACTTCACGATTGCCAATTTCCTGCTGGCCGTTTCGCTATCTTCTTCCTGGCAGATAGCATTTTGCCCCTATGTCTCTGATTATTCACGCTACCTGCCGGCTAACGTATCGGCGAACAAGCTGTTCAGCTCGGTGTTTTTCGGCACCGTATTAGGCACACAGGCCTCAATGACGTTGGGCGTGATTGTGGCGGCTATTGCAGGAAAGGCGTTTTCCGGCAATGAAGTGGGATATATCGTTGGTCTTGGCAGTAGCGCGACTATGGCAATGGTGATCTACTTCGCTATCTGTTTTGGCAAGATTACCTTCACTACCCTGAATGCTTACGGCAGCTTTATGTCACTCACCACTCTTGTGTCAGGGTTCCGGCAGCAAACGTCTCTCAGTCGTGGCGGTCGTATTCTGTTTGTGGTGCTGATGGTCACCATAGCCTGCATCATCGCACTGATCAGCGAACCTGCCTTCCTCAAGTCGTTTACCCATTTCCTGCTGGCCTTCTTTGTTCCGTGGAGCGCAATCAGCCTTACCGATTTTTATCTGATCACCAAAGGACGCGTCGATATTCCGGCACTTTCACAACCTGATGGCCGTTACGGTCGCTGGAACTGGGTTGGGATTGTGGTGTATTGCCTGGGCGTATGGGTGCAGCTGCCGTTTATTGATAATCCGCTGCACCATGGCTCATTAACCTGGATATTTGCGGGTAATGATGTGTCGTGGATTATTGGTTGGTTTGTCACCGCATTGATGTGGTTAGCTGCACGTCGGTGGGATCGCCGTGGCACGCTGGAAAGATCGATCCACCCTGCGGAGTGACGTTGTCACGGCCGCCTCAACTGGCGGCCGTATCACTTACTTATCGTTAGTAAATCGCCCCACAATGGTGGCAGCCCCCAAGGTATGGCCTTTCAATTTGGCGATCAACTCATCATGTGTCAGTCCGCCAGGCAATTGATTTACCGGCAAATCTGTAGCCACCATCACGAAGTTATAATGATGTATGCCACTTCCCACCGGCGGGCAAGGACCGTAGTAACTTGTGGTGCCCGGTGTATTCTTACCTCCGGTGTAACCTTCGCCTTTACTCAACTCACCCTGCGCAAACTGCGTGCGATCCGCCGCGATGTTATAGGCCACCATATGTGTCACGCCTAACCCTTTTCCCCCTACGGGATCGGTCAGCATCAGTGCAAAACTGCGGGTGCCGGCGGGTGCATTCGACCAGCTCAAAGCCGGCGACACATTGTCGCCGGTGCATGACGGGTTACTTTTGTTGTTGCCTGCAAAGGTTTTATTCAGCATGGCACTGTCGTTAAAATCCGAAGATTGCAGCGTAAAGACCGGGGCAGCCAGCACGCTTCCCGGAAGCAGCGCCAACAATAGTGCGCGTTTGAACATCACCATTTCTCACTCCTGTTGATGAAAAAATCAGCCAAAACATCAAGTATATAACCTGATCACATTCATGCCGCAGGCTACACTGCTGAAAGTCCTCTTTGAAACCCAGGAGCATTGGATGCCAGCCTCTTCACTCGCGTTGTTTACCGCTGCCACGCAGCAATGGTTTCGCGACACCTTTCGAGCGGCGACGCCCGCACAACAGGAAGCCTGGCGAGCCATTTCGAGCGGTAAAAACTGTCTGGTGATTGCACCTACTGGTTCTGGTAAAACGCTGGCGGCATTTCTCTATGCGATTGATGCCCTGTTTCGTGAACGCAGCGCCGGAGATCTCCCCGAACGAAGCCACAGAACACGCATTCTTTACCTCTCTCCGGTGAAAGCGCTGGCGGCGGATGTTCAGCGCAATCTGCAACGGCCTTTAGCGGGGGTGGCTGAAGAGCGGCGCAAACGCGGTGAAGCCGAGATCACCCTGGAGGTGGGCATGCGATCTGGCGATACACTCAGCAGCGAGCGGACAAAATTACAGCGTCGCCCACCGGATATTTTGATCACCACGCCCGAATCTTTATTTCTGATGCTGACATCAAAAGCCCGCGACACGCTGCGTGGCATCTCTACGGTGATTGTTGATGAAGTACATGCCATCGCAGGCAGTAAACGTGGCGCACATCTGGCGCTCAGCCTTGAACGGCTGGATGCGCTGCTGAAGCACCCTGCGCAGCGTATCGGCCTCTCCGCCACGGTAAAACCACCTGAAGTTGTCGCACAGTTTCTTGGTGGAAGTCGCGAAACACTGATCGTTAATCCTCCCGCTCAGCGCCCATTAGCGTTAACCATTAGGGTGCCTGTTGAAGATATGACGGATATTCAGCAGCGCCCCGATAGCCGTTCAGTACAGGATGCCACACTGTCCGCGGGATCCATCTGGCCACATATTGAAGCCGGGATTCTGGATGAGGTGTTACGCCATCGCGCCACTTTGGTGTTTACCAATTCTCGCGGGTTGGCTGAAAAACTTACCGCGAGGCTGAATGAACTCTACACGCGTCGTCTCGGAGAAAAGCCCACTGCGCCAGAAGCATCCTTTGCCTACGGTTCCTTTACTGGCGGCACAGAGAAACGCTCCGTCAAACCGAATGACTTATTGGCTCGCTCCCACCACGGTTCTGTTTCTAAAGAACAACGGCTGGAAATTGAAAACGCGCTCAAAGCGGGAGAATTGCGCTGCGTAGTCGCCACATCAAGCCTGGAGCTGGGGATCGATATGGGCGATATCGATCTGGTGATTCAGGTGGGTGCGCCGCCTTCGGTTGCCAGTGCACTCCAGCGCGTGGGCCGCGCAGGTCATCAGGTTGGTGGCACACCCAAAGGTATCATCTGGCCGCGAACCCGACGTGATTTGGTGGATGCGGCCGTCATCGTCGACTCGATGATGGCGGGTGAACTTGATGCGATAACGCTGCCACACAATCCGCTGGATCTGCTGGCTCAGCATACGGTCGCCGCCGCCTCAATGGACACGCTGGAAATAGACAGCTGGTTTGAACTGGTGCGGCGCGCAGAACCATTCAAAACGTTACCGCGTAACGCATTTGACGCCGTATTGGATATGCTAGCCGGGCGTTATCCTTCCGATGATTTCGCCAACCTGCGCCCCCGCATCATTTGGGACCGACAGAACAATACCCTCACCGGGCGGCCTGGTGCGCAGCATCTGGCCGTCACCAGCGGTGGCACCATTCCGGATCGCGGCATGTTTAGCGTTATGCTGCCTGAAGGTGAAGAACAGACGGGGGCACGGCGCGTCGGGGAACTGGATGAAGAGATGGTTTATGAGTCGCGGATTAACGACATCATTACCCTGGGCGCGACATCATGGCGCATTCAGCAAATCACCCACGATCAGGTGGTGGTGGTGCCTGCACCGGGCCGTTCAGCACGTTTGCCCTTCTGGCATGGCGACAGCCTCGGCCGTTCAGCGACTCTGGGGGAAGCGATTGGCGGCTATTTACGACACGCCAGTCATGAGGTGTCACTGCCCGGCGACAGTCTTGATGCCAATGCCCGACACAATATTAAAAGCCTGATCGCAGAACAAATTCAGGCAACCGGCGAGTTGCCCACCGACCGCAGCTTGTTAATTGAGCGTTGCCGGGATGAAACCGGCGACTGGCGCGTGATCCTGCACTCTCCTTATGGGCAGCGCGTGCACGCTCCCTGGGCGCTGGCGGTGGCAGAACGCATTGGCCGCATCATGGGGATCGATCCGGCTGTGGTCGCCAGCGACGATGGTATCGTGGCAAGCTTCCCCGATAGCGACGGTCGGGTGCCGGGTGCCGAGCTCTTTTTATTCGAACCGGATGAACTGCAACGCATCGTCATGGCATCAGTCGGGCATTCGGCACTGTTCGCCGCTCGTTTTCGTGAATGTGCTGCCCGTGCCCTGCTACTGCCACGCCGCAATCCCGGCAAACGTTCTCCTCTCTGGCAACAACGTTTACGCGCGAGCCAGTTGCTGGAAGTGGCGCGTCAGTTTGAAGACTTCCCGATCCTGATTGAGACGGCACGCGAATGTTTGCAGGACGTATACGACCTGCCTGCGCTGCATCACCTGATGGCGCGATTACATCAGGGTGATGTGCGGTTGACAGAAGTCACCACCGAAACGCCCTCGCCGTTTGCCGCACCGCTGCTGTTTGGCTATGTCGCCGAGTTCATGTATGCCAGTGATGCACCGCAGGCAGAACGACGCGCTTCAATGCTGGCGCTCGACAGCAATCTGCTGAGTGATCTCCTGGGTCAGGCGGAGATGCGTGAGTTGCTGGAACCCGCCGTGATTGCACGTGTTGAACAGGAGTTACAGCGTTGCGTGGCGGAGTATCAGGCGCGCAGTATTGAGGCTCTGGTGGATATGCTGCGCGAACTGGGTCCGTTATCAACCGAAGAACTTGTTGCACGCTTCAATGGCGATGAGCCCCTTGAGCCCGGCTTACACGCGCTGCAACAGGCACAGCGGATTGTCAGTGTGACAATTGCTGGTATCGCACGCTGGGCAGTGGCTGAAGATGCGGTGCGTCTGCACGATGCGCTGGGTTGCGTGTTACCTGCAGGCCTCCCGGCTGCACTGCTCGAACCGGTCGTCCGTCCATTGCAGGATCTATTGGGGCGCTACGCCCGCACCCACGCCGTATTTTCCAGTTTGCAGGTGGCTCAACGTTTTGGCCTCGGCCGCGCCGTTGTGGATGAAGCTTTGGATCAGCTTCGCCAGCAAAATAAGTTACTTAAAGGTGATTTTCTCGCCTCTGGATCTGATGAGTCCGCGCAGTGGGCAGCAGAAAGCGTGTTTCGCCGCTTGCGTGTGCGATCGTTACAGTCCGCACGCGACGCCACTCAACCCGTTGCACCGGCTGCATACGTGGCGTTTCTGCTTGAGCGCCAGGGGCTGTTGAGTGATGCGAGCGCGCGTCAGACACAAGGCGCTTTCTCCGGTCTGAATGGCGTAATGAGCGTCGTTGAACAACTGGCAGGCGTGGTGCTGCCGGTATCACTGTGGGAATCGCAAATCTTCCCTGCACGCGTTCGGGATTATAAGCCAGCCATGCTGGATGAATTGCTCTCATCGGGAGAGGTTATTTGGGTCGGTCATCCCTCATCAAACCTACAGGACGGCTTGGTTTCCCTGCATTTAAGTGAATTCGCCAGCGAAACCTTACCTGCCCTGGATGATTCGGTGACGTTGTCACCTATTGAAGGTAGATTAGTGGCGCTGATGCAGGACGGCGCGGGTTGGTTCGTCAAACAACTGATGCCTCGCATCACTGAAACCATGGATAGCATTGAACTGATTGAGCCGACAGACGTGTATCAGGCTCTTTGGCAACTTATCTGGCGCGGAGTCCTGACCATCGATACCTGGTCGGCACTGCGTAATCTCAGCCAGATTGCCAGCACGCCCAAACCGCGCCCTGTTCGTGCTCGTCACGGACGGCACAGTCGATCCAGTTTTGGCGCCAGCCGCCCGGTCGAATCACGACTCTCACTTCACGCTATGGCCGGTCGCTGGTCGTTGATTCCTCGCCAGCCGATTGCCGACACCGAACGCGCGCTGTCAATGGCAGAAAATATGCTCGACCGATTTGGTGTCATCACCCGAGGTGCCGCAATCGCCGAACAGATTCCCGGTGGTTTTCCGGCGCTACAACCGGTGCTGCGCGCTATGGAAGATGCGGGCCGACTGTTGCGCGGGCGTTTTATTGCAGGCATGGGCGCCGCGCAGTTTGCTGATAACTCTGCTATCGATCGACTGCGTCAACTCGATGCCGACAAGTCAGCGCGGCATGCCCCCGTTGTGCTATCAGCCATTGACCCTGTCAATCCCTTCGGGTTAACACTGCCATGGCCGATCAGTATCACGGGAACCAAACCCACGCGCCGCGCGGGTGCTTTCGCGGTGATCGTCATGGGTCGCGTCATGCTTTACCTGCCACCCGGTGGCAAAGAGTTGATGACTTTTCATGCGCAGGACAGCGACGAAGATCTTCATGCCGCACTGGTTGCGCTGGGCCAGGCGTTAAGCCGCGAAAAACATCTTAATTTCACGCTGGAACGGATTAACGATCGACCCGTCGGACAATCCAACCTGCTCGCAGCGTTAAAAGAGGCGGGTTTTTCCCGTGTCCCCAAAGGTTACAGTTGGTACGGTTAATAAGCGCGCTGACGATAATCCTGCAGTTGCATTCTTTCCAGCTGGCGCGGCGTGGCAACGGGCCACGCTTGCTGCGGAAACAGGTAAAGACGAATGCTAAACAGATGAAACAGCGGTGTGAGCAACCCATCATCCTGCTTTGCCAGCCGTTCCAGCAGCAGCAACAGCCAGTCGAGTTCATCCAGCAAATCCTGGTGTGGTCGGGTTTGCAACGATTTCAGACGCCGTTTCAGGAACAAGGCGAGCTCGTGAAACATCTGTCCACTGTCCAGCTGATGTTTTGCCAGCAGATCTTTGTGTCGGGCGTAGTAGTCAAAGCTGTTCACGCCCAGCCACACCTCCGTTAATAACATCCCGGCGGTCGACATATCGGGCTGTGGATCGAGCCGTAAACGGGGTAACACCACGTTGACCTTATCCAGCATCAAACTGATAAAACGTTGTCTGCCAAGCAGTGACGACCCCGTACGTTCAAGCTCTTTAATAAAACGCAACAGCTCACGTAAGCCCTGACGAACCGCGCGCCGCGCCGTCCATGAAGGACGTTTGTTACGCATCAGCACGGTGGCTATCACGGCAAAAAGTACGCCCGTCAGTGATGCAATGGCGTTGTTAATGAGCAGGACCAAATCGGGTTTCAGATGATGGCCCAAACCGATAAAGCCAGGAATCTGGATAGCCACGCTGATGCCAATCATATTGGTTGAGGGACGTGCAATCATCAGGCCGAGTATCAGCAAGCCCGGCACCAGACAAATAATCAACGCTTCAAATGAGGTCGCCTGCGGCAACAGCAACGCCACATAAATCACGCTGATAACAATGGCGACAATCACACCACGCACGAACAATTTCATTGAAGTCAGAGGCGTATCCATACTGGCAAAAAGCGAACTCAGGATGGCAGCCATCACCGGTGCTGAGGCCCCATCGTGCCACCCCGTGCCCATCCACAGCAAACAGGAGCCAAAAATCGCGCAAAAGGCGGTTAAAGCAGAAAGCCTGATCAGCCCTTTGTCATAGAAACGATGAGTGCGTTTACCGCGTGCGGGTGTGGTGTCGCCCGAGAGATCGCTGACCAGCCCGCCGACACTTTGATACGCGCCTGCAATGCGTACAAAGTCCGCCATGCGCTCCAGCAAACCGGTAAACAGCAGGCAATGTTCAATCGGCAACTCCCCGCCACGCCAGGCCTGGTAGATATCATTCTGACAACGGCTTAATTCCAGCTGGATACCGCTGGTTTCGCCAACGGCTTCACCATCGTTAAGCCAGTGCAAAAACAGACGAAACGCCACCGCGACGTTGTCCGGGAACGTAATCTGCAATGCCGATAAACGCTGCAGACGCAACTCAATGGCGGTGAGCGTAGGGATTAAATAAGAGAGATGTTGATACTGCACGCTGACCAGACGAATCAAACGGCGCGCGGCATCACCCTCGTAAACACAGTGCGTAATCAGAATTTCCACTTGCTGCGGATTGGTCGCCATACGTGTCAGAATGTCATCGCGCTCGGGAGACTTATCGCCCGGAATACCTGACAGCAAATCGTGGCACAGCTTGCGCGCATTCAAATACCACTGGCTGACACTCTGTTCCAGCAAACTACGCATCGAGACTGGAAACAATAACGCATGCACCAGGCTGCTACATACTGTGCCTACCGCGATCTCTTCAATACGGGATAACACGGTATTGGTGATCGACAGCGGCGTCATCACCTCAGGAAATCCCATGATGGCAGCGCTATAACCCGCCAGCATGAACACATAGCTTTTCGGCGTGCGATCGTGCAGGGAGAGATACAGGCACACACTGACCCACAGCGAGATAACAAAGCTAAAAAGTAAGGGGTGTTCAACAGTGACGGGAAAAACAAAGAAGATAAACACGCCGCCTAACAAGGTGCCGAGCATACGAAATAGTGATTTCGAAATGGTGGACGCAGAGTAAAGCTGAGAGGCAATGAAAACCGTGGTAATGGCCCAGGCGGGTTTATCCAGGTTGAGTTCCAGTGAGAAGTACAATGCCAAAAAGGCAGCCAGACAGGTTTTTACAGCAAAAAAAACGGCGTTTTTTGAAAACCACTGCATGACAGTATTGAGACCAGACGGCACTAAGTGCGGCGTATCCTGCCAGAATATTCAATCTACTCACGGCGATAAATATGTCAGGTTGTTACAGCATCAAAATTGGTGATATTGGCAGGTAATCAATAACAGGGTAATTATTAAGGGTTACTAATGGACTAAGTGCGAATTCAGCCCTTTTTTACAGAATCTCTCTGATTTATAAGCCTATTGCTTCACAGCCTGTCATCAGTCAGATAAATGTGTTCTGGATCACACTTTTCTAAATAACCTCAATGATTACAACGGCTCCATAAAAACATTTCGCGCAATCTGGCGCACAGTGTTGCGCCAGATCATCGCAGGGTGAAACTCAGTTACTCACCACTGTTACCCAGTTCGCATCTTTGCCGGCAGGCGCTTCACTAACACGTTTCAGCGACCCACTTTTGGCATCAATGGCATAGCTTCCTGTCACCGCGCTTTTTTCACCGCTGGCAATCAACCATTTTCCGTCTGCCGTAATAGCAATACTGCGAGGCTGCTTCTCAACCGGCCAGCTGCCAATCAGCGTCAGTTTGCCACTGTGTGGATCAACGCGGTAGCCACTCACCGTACTGCTGGTCCGTTCGGTCACATACAGGAAGTGACCGTTTGGCGTCAGATGAATATCGGCTGACCAGATCCGTGGCGTGGTATCGCTATAGCCCGCTGGACGCTCACGCCCATGTTGCAATTTATATTCCTCGGCTACTGCATTGGCTGTTTCACTGACTTTGACCAGTTCGCCGCTCGGTTCACGGCGGAACTGAGTGATGATGCCGCCCATCTCGCCGACGTTATACAGATAGCGCTGATCCGGCGATAAGACCGAATGACGCGGGCCGTTTTCATCGGCGGTTTTCACATAACCGTTACCCAGCGCGCTGAGTTCCCCCTCCTCATTCAATTTCAGCTGTAACACGCGGTCAGTGCCGAGATTACCGACGTAGGCGGTTTTACCGGCATCATCAACAATGACCGAATGTGCCGCATGACCCGTCTTGTAACTGCCAACCGGCGGCGCTATCACCTTGCCATCTTTGGCTAGCCGATAGACATGCACCACATCGCCATCGTAGGAGGCGCCCAACAGGAATCGCCCTTGCTTGTCGGTGCTGATGTACGGATAACTGGCGGTAGCAGGGACTTCAGCTCTCTGATGAAGATCGCCGGTGGCGCGATCGATCTGCCAGCTCACCAGTTGCAGTGGCTTGCTGCGAATGGCCGCATATAAATGCTGGTGGTCGGCACTCAGCGCCAGTGGCATCACTTTGCCGCCGGCCTGGGTACGACCTAGCAGTTGCAATGCACCGGATTGTTCATCCAGTACGTAGCGCGCGATGGTGCCGTCATCGGCTTCTGAGACGTAAACAAAGGTTTTTGCCAGCAATGGTGCGCTGAGCGCCATCGCCGTGAGTAATGTGGCTATCTGAAAGGTTTTCTTCATTTAATTTCCTCAGCGAACCAGAGCCGGACGTTTTGCGTCAAAACGCCAGTTATCAATCAAAAACTGCATGCCAAGTGCATCGTTGCGGTTCTTATCAGGCAGTGCGTTGTAGAGTGCATGCGCCTGTTCGACGCGCGCCATATTCAGTTCGATGCCCAATCCTGGGCCTGGCGGCAGCTCCAGGTAGCCATCACGGATTTGCGGTGGCTGGTGGCTGAGTTGCTGGCCATCTTGCCATATCCAGTGTGTATCGAAGGCGGTCTGACGATCGCCAGGCGCTGCGGCACCAAGATGGGCCACCATCGCCAGGGAAACATCAAAGTGATTATTGGAATGGCAACCGGTAGTGAGGCCCCATTCGTTACACAGTTGCGCGACGACGTTAGCGTTGCGCATCGTCCAGAAATGGGGATCGGCAAGCGGGATGTCGATGGCGTTGAGCTGCAGAGCATGCTGCAACTGCCGCCAGTCATTGGCGATCATGTTGGTCGCCACCGGCACGCCAGTGGCGCGACGGAACTCGGCCAGCGTTTCACGCCCGGAATACCCCTGCTCTGCGCCACAAGGATCTTCCAGATACGGCACTTTGCCTGCCAACTGCTTACCAAAGCGAATCGCTTCATCCAGCGACCAACTGGCATTTGGGTCCACGGTGACGCGAGATTGTGGATACCGCGCCAGCAAGGCCTCCACGGTTTCGACTTCCTGCTCGCCATGCAGGACGCCGCCTTTTAGCTTGAAGTCACGAAAGCCGTATTGTTCTACTGCGGCCTCTGCGAGCCGCACCACTGCGGCACTGTCCATTGCCGCTTGATGACGTAACCGGAACCAGCCATCTGCTTCGTCATCACCCGAACGGTAGTGCATATTCGTGCGTTGACGATCGGCGATGTAAAACAGATAGCCCAACACCGGAATACGCTCTCGCTGTTTACCGCTGGCGAGCAGTTCTGCCACGGGCAGGTCGAGGAATTTACCCTGCAGATCGAGCAACGCTGCCTCAATGGCCGCTGCCGCGTTGTAAAACTTCTCTGGGTTCATCTGCGGAATATGAATGTCGTTGGTGTGCGAAGTCTGCTGCTGCCGCGTGTCGCTGGCAAAGAGTTGACTGAGCGTGGCGTTAGCGCGCATCAGCGAGCTGCCAATGATCAGAGGGCGAAACTGTTCCAGCAGTTGCAACGTTGAAGCGTGGCACGGTGTTTCCCCCACGCCGCTGTTGCCCGCTGAATCAGTCAATAGCACCAGAATACGGGTGAAGTAGCAGTTATGCGCCCCGCCGATGTTCAGCAGCATGCTGTCGTATCCGGCAACCGGAACGATGCGCATTGATTTAATGACTGGTGTGTCGGACATGGTTTCTCTCCGTGTGACCGAATGCAGGGGGAACAGGTTTGCGACGCAGCAGCAGCCAGACACCGGTGATAACCGACACGCTGGTCAGCGCATACAGCCCACCGGTGGTGCTGCCGGTATGAAGTTCAAGATAGCCAAACACGGTGGGTGCAAAGAAGCCCCCGAGGTTGCCGATGGAGTTGATCAGGGCAATGCCGGGCGCGGCGATCGAAGCAGGCAATTCGCTTTGCGGCATCGGCCAGAAAAAGGCCGCGCTGACTTTCGAGCCAATACAGGCGACGATCATCGCGACAAACCCAAACCAGGGTGTGCCGGTGGTCGCCATAAAGGTGCCGCACGCGGCAATCAGCATGGCAATGCCCAGCCCTTTGTCCAGCTTATCGCGATAGCGATCGGTGGTTTTACCCAGCAGGAACAAGGCCACAATGGCACATAACCAGGGAACGGCGGTCAGCAAACCAATCTCAAAACTGTTGTAACCCTGAATGCGCTGGATAATTTGCGGTAGCCAGAACACCAGGGTGTAACCGGTCATGGTCATGGTGAAAAAAATCAGGCAATAGAACAGCAAGCTGCGATCGCGCAATAAACCCCAGCGGCCATACTCTTTAGCATGTACGTCACGTGCTGCGTCTTCTAACGCTAACTGTGCTTGCAGCGCACGTTGCTCTGCTGGGTTAAGCCATTTGGCATCCTGAGGTTTTGAGACCAGTACCAGCGCGGCCAGCAAACCAATCACAATGGATCCCCCTCCTTCCAGGAACATCACCCATTTCCAACCAGCAAGCCCATTCACTTCATGCAGCAGCAGAATCGCGCCGGTTAGCGGACCGGAAAACAAGAAGGCGCTGGCGGTGGCACTCAACACCATCGCGGTGGCACGACCTCGCCATGCGTTAGGCACCCACTGGCGGAAATAGAACAGCACGCCAGGAAAGAACCCGGCTTCTGCCACGCCTAATAAAAATCGCAGTACGTAGAAGTGTAGCGGTGTGCTCACAAAACCGGTTAACACCACCACAATGCCCCAGGTGATCATGATGCGCGTCAGCCACACGCGTGCCCCGAGCTTTTTTAACATCATATTGCTGGGGACCTCGAACAGCGCGTAGCCAATAAAGAACAGGCCGGCACCCAGACCAAATGCAGCAGCACTGATACCCGCATCAGTTTGTAATTCAGCTTTGACGAATCCGATGTTGGCTCGGTCGATCTGGTTAACAATCAGCATCAGCGCCAGCATTGGAATGATACGGCGGAAAAACTTAGCGATTGCGGAAGCGATATGCGCGTCGTGATCTGCTGCTAAATCATAAGATTGTTGAACCGTCATGCGTCACCTATTGGGTTAATAGCATCGCTATAGGTATACGCAGTCGATTAAAGAGCGGTTATGTGAGAATGCCCGAGACCGTTTGTGCAAATGTTGAAGGGGGTTTTATGTTCAATGCGTTAGCGGTTTTCCCAGCGTAAAGTTTTGTCTGGGTTTGTGCGCTGGCTCACTGGGGAGAGGGTTTCAACTACACTTGCCTGATTCAATTGAGTAAAGAGGTTTACATGACGCAATCACCTGACAGCAATCAAGCGTGGCTACTGGCATCGCGCCCGGATGGCGAACCGGTTAAAGAGAATTTTCAGCTTGTCGAACAACCTATTCCCTCCATTAAAACGGGTGAAATGCTGCTGCGCACGGTTTACCTCTCACTGGATCCTTATATGCGAGGACGCATGGATGACAGTAAATCCTATGCGCCTCCGGCACAACTTAATCAGCCGATGGTCGGTGGTACCGTCTCCCAGGTGGTTGAATCACAGCATCCCGATTTTAAAACCGGTGATTGGGTGCTGGCAGGCAGTGGCTGGCAACGTTATGCCGTCTCGGATGGCAGCGGCGTGGCGAAAATCGGCGATCTGCCCCACCCATCCTGGGCGCTGGGTATTCTGGGAATGCCCGGCTTCACCGCTTACATGGGCCTGATGGACATTGGGCAGCCAAAAGCGGGAGAAACCCTGGTGGTCGCCGCCGCGACGGGCCCGGTGGGTGCCACGGTCGGACAACTGGGTAAGCTAAGAGGCTGTCATGTGGTTGGCGTTGCCGGTGGTGAAGAGAAATGCCGCTACGCGATTGAAAAACTCGGGTTCTCTGCCTGTCTCGATCACCATCGCGAGGATTTTGCTGAACAGTTAGCGAATGCCTGCCCGGACGGGATTGACATCTATTTCGAGAACGTTGGCGGCAAAGTGTTTGATGCCGTATTCCCGCTGTTGAACACCGCCGCACGCGTACCGATTTGTGGGCTGGTCTCAACCTATAACAGTGGCAAAACCCTTCCCGCTGGCCCTGACCGTACGCCACAAATCCTGAGTGGGATATTGAAGCGCAGAATCCGTATGCAGGGATTTATTATCTTCCAGGATTACGGTGATCGATATCCGGAATTCCTGCAGGCGATGACGCCGTTGGTCGAACAGCAGAAAATACATTATCGCGAGCACATGATTGATGGATTGGAAAACGCACCGCAGGCGTTCTTCGATATGCTGAAGGGCAAAAACTTTGGTAAGACCGTGGTCAAAGTGGCTGAAGAAGAGTGATGGGGGCCGGTTATTCTGAACATTCAATAACCGGCTTAATAGCGGCGCTATCGCTGTTTAACCTGCGGCAGCAAGAGTTCCGTCAAAATTTTATGACGCTGCGTTTTGGTCAGCCAAAACATGCGTGGAACCCATGCCGGACGCGGCTGAGCTACATAGAGATGCTGCATTTCATATAACCAGTTTGCGTTGTTCATTGTTCCCTCCTTTGTTAAGAAAAGTATGGAGGGATAAACACGGAACAAATAGTGAGAAGATTATAAAATTTGTTCCGGGTTTAATCAGTGATGGCGAAGCAATGGCGATTAGCGCCCTTTCTTCTTCCTGCCAGGCTGTGTGAAACGCTGACGACCTGCGGGTTTAGCTGCGGATTTATCTGGAATCTTTGCACCGTTCGATGCGACTTTTTTCGCCGCTGTTGCCGGTTTCTTTTTCGCCTGGCTTTGCTGCGTTTTTTGGTCTTCGGATGAAGAATCCTCGATCAAGTTAAACAACTCAATCAATTCGTCATCGGTTAAATCACGCCATTCGCCCAGCGGGATGCCTTTCAGGCTGACATTCATGATGCGGGTACGTTCAAGCTTTGTGACTTCGAAGCCAAAATGCTTGGTCATTCGGCGAATCTGGCGGTTTAGCCCCTGAACCAGGATGATACGAAACACAAAGGTCGACTCTTTCTTCACTTTGCATTTTTTGGTCACGGTACCCAGCATCGGCACACCCGCCGCCATTCCGGCGATAAACTCGTCGGTGATCGGCTTATCCACGGTCACCACATACTCTTTCTCGTGGTTGTTACCGGCGCGCAGGATCTTATTGACCAGGTCACCGTGGTTGGTGAGGAAAATCAGACCTTGTGAGTCTTTATCCAGACGGCCGATCGGGAACACGCGTTTACTGTGGTTAACAAAATCACCGATGTTATCGCGCTCACCCTCTTCCATCGTGGTAATAATGCCCACGGGCTTGTTGAGCGCAATCAGCACTAAATCTTCTTCGTTACGCGGCTCGATCAACTGCCCATTCACTTTCACTTCATCCCCGGCAAAGACCTGTGCGCCAACAGTCGCGCGCTTGCCGTTAATAAAAACGTTGCCTTGTTCGATGTAACGATCGGCATCACGTCGTGAGCAGATTCCGCTCTCGCTAATGTATTTGTTCAGGCGCGTGGATGAGTTGGGCAGCATGGTTCCTCCGAAAAAAAACGGACTATACAACAACCTTAGACGTTGTGTAAGACACGGTTAAACATCATTGTTCCAGCTTGCAACCTCATCACCGTTTGGTAACAGCACACTAACATTGTGGTTGTTCCTCAGGAATCGATCAGCGACAATCGCCATCCATCGCGTTTTCTTATGACTGAGTATGACCTTCATGACACACCTGCGTCGCGCCAGCTGGATAACATCGCTGCGGACTTTCCTCGCCCGTCTTTGGCCACATCCGTTGCCAGTCGCCAAAAAGCAGAGAGTGATGGCCAGCATCGGTGCGGGCCTCGGCCTGATGATCACCAGCCTGACCAGCCATTGGCTGCTGGGTGAGGTCAACTTATGGTTTGTGGCACCGATGGGGGCATCTGCAGTGCTGCTTTTCGGCTTACCCAATAGCCCGTTGGCGCAGCCCTGGTCAATTGTTGGCGGGAATCTGGTCGCAGGCGTGATAGGCGTGACAACCGCGATGTATGTGCCCTATCCCGCCGTCGCTTGCGGCATTGCGGCTTGTCTGGCGATTGCCGTGATGTTTCAGCTGCGCTGCTTGCATCCTCCAAGCGGTGCGGTGGCGCTGACAGCGATTCTGGGTGGCGGTGGCGTTCAGCAACTGGGATATCAGTTTATTCTCTCCCCCGTGCTGCTGAATTCCGTGTGTCTTGCTGTGCTGGCAATCATTTTTAATAATCTTGCAGGTCGCCGCTACCCGCACCCGCTGGCTGCAAACGAACCTAAAACGAATACAGTGGCGCTTGAAGTGCCAATCACGCGCGATGATCTGCATCAGGCACTGGAGAACGGTCAGCTTCTCGACATTGACGAGGATGATTTGCAGCAGTTGTTACAGCGCGCTGAAGAGATTGCACGTCGTCGGCAACAGTTATCGCCACAGCCCCTGAAGCGCGCCAGTTAGAAAGCAGGCGATATGAGCCTCGCCTGCTGACCGCATTAACACAGACCTCGGCTTATCTCCCCGCCGAAGCCGTGAATCCTTACACCATTATCATCCACTTCGACCACCGCAAAGGGCACTTCGCTTGGACCATCGAGCATGCCCTTCATGGTATAAAACCCTGTCTGACCAATGTATGCAGCGTTGCCGCGGTGGTCATGTCCTGAAAAGCAAAATTGTATGTTGTAACTATATAGAAGGTCCACCAGCACACTGGCGTTCATCAGTATATGCGAGGTGTGAGGCGCCAGCGGGTAATGACCAAACACCCCCACTTTCTCACCCCGTTGCTGAGCTTCAATCAATTGCTGTTCAATCCAGTTCAGCTGCTGCTGCCCTACGGCACCGTTCCATGGCTGAGCCTGCGGCTGTCGCTGCGCCTTTAATTCCGCCAGCAGGTTCTCCGCCTGGTAGTAGTCGTCACCATTCTGCGCATTGCAGTACAAACTGACATCGTTACCGTCATAAACGATGAACCGCCACCCCGCTAAACGAAACGCGTAATAACTTTTGGGGAGTGCCGCACGATTATTCAGATGCTGAGCGAGGGTTTGCGCATCATGGTTCCCCAACACCACCGCATGCGGATGCACCAACTGGTCATACAGTGGCAGAATGGCGGCATAGCTGGCCCAATTGCGGTCAACCAAATCCCCCAGCGTGACAACAAAATCCAGCGACTGCTGATTCAGGGCTTCAATTGCCTGCGGTAACTTATCAAGAGCATGACGGTAGTAGAGGTTATTTGCGATATCAGCTTCGACATCGGCATACTGCGGGTCAGCAATCACACCAAAACGCAGCACGTTATCTCTCATCGCAGGACGTAAATCAGGCAAAGCATAAAGCTCGGCCACATCGCCGAGGAGTTCTCGCTGCAAGGATGTTAATGGATGCGGATGAGTCACGGAAAACACTCCTTAGCGAATACCAGCACGCATGAACGACTGAATAAACTGGCGCTGGAAAATCAGGAACAGCACCAGTAACGGCAAGGTGGTCATCAAGGTAGCGGCACCAATGAGCGCCCACTGTACGCCCTGCTCTGGCGCCGAGAACAATTGCAATCCGACGGTGAGCGGTCTCACGTTGACGGAATCGGTAATCACCAGCGGCCACAGGAAATCATTCCAGTGGAAGCTAATCGACACCAGGGCAAACGCGATGTAGATCGGCCGGGCTAGCGGGATGTATATCTTACGTAAGATATAAAAACGGCTGGCGCCCTCGACAATAGCGGCCTCTTCCAGCACCAGCGGGATGCTTTTAAACGTCTGACGCAGCAGAAAAATGGCAAAAGCAGAGGCGAAATACGGCAATGCTATCCCCGTTAAGGTATCGCGCAGCCCAAACGCACCGATGGTTTTGTAATTGTTCAAAATCAAAACATCCGGGCTAATCATCAATTGCAGCAGGATCAGCGCGAAGATAAACCCTGAGAATTTCATTTTGAAACGCACCAGCGCATAGGCCGCCATGGTCGCTAAAATCAACTGCACCACCACAATCATCAGCACCAGCAACGTGGTATTGAGGAAGTAGCGGGCAAAAGGCGCGGCATGCCAGGCCTTGATAAAATTATCGAAGGTCAGCGGCGAGAAAAGCGAAAAACTGGCCTGATCGGATGCGGGATGGATCGCCACCCAAAGCGCCACAAGAATCGGCAGCAGCCACAGCAGCGCCGCCAGCCAGATGATGAGATTGAGGCACCAGCCACCCAACGAGTTCGTCTTATTCATTGATAATGGGC
Organism: Pantoea sp. S61; assembly: GCF_016625145.1. Classification (NCBI taxonomy): domain Bacteria; kingdom Pseudomonadati; phylum Pseudomonadota; class Gammaproteobacteria; order Enterobacterales; family Erwiniaceae; genus Pantoea; species Pantoea sp. S61. The sequence goes on along the minus strand of NZ_JACVUO010000003.1, from coordinate 133,363 downwards.
TCGCTTGTCCAGCAACGTAAATTTGATCAGCGCAATCGCCGCGAGGATCACCAACAACACCACGGTCATGGCCGCAGCAGCAGGCATATCCCAGAAACTGAATGCGGTGCGATAGATATAGAACAACAGCAGACTACTACTGTTGTTGGGGCCTCCGTTGGTCATGGCAATCACCTGATCGACAATGCGGAAGGCGTTCATCGAAGCATTGATCAACACAAATAGCGTCGTTGGCATCAACAGTGGCCATTGCACGCGACGGAAAAAGTAGCCGCGTGAAGCCCCTTCAATCGCTGCCGCTTCATTGAGGCGGGGATCGATCTGCTGCAAGGCCGCCAGATAGAAGATCATAAAGAAGCCCGCTTCACGCCAGACAGAAACCGCCATCAGGCAATAGAGGGATGTGCCCGGCTCACCGAGCCAGTTCACAGCAGGCAGCGAGAACAGCGCCAGCAACTTATTCAACAGCCCCAGTTGCGGAGTGTAGAAAAACAGCCACAAATTGGCGATGGCAATCATGGGGAGCAATGATGGGATAAAAAACGCCGCGCGGACCAGCGAATTCGCTGCCAATCGTCGGTTCACGGCCAGCGCCATCATCAAAGCCAGCGTGACGGCCAGTGGAATGGTGATCAGTGCATACAACACGTTGTTCCAGAGCGATTGGATGAAAATATCGTCATCCAACAACGCCATGTAATTATCCAGCCCAACAAAATGGGCCGGATGATTATTACGGGAAGCGCTGAACAGACTCTCCCAGATCGTCGCCACCGCGGGATAATGCGTAAACAGCAGTAAAAAACTGAGTGCTGGCAAAATCAGCAGGTAACCATAAAGCTGCGTCGACCAGAATGCGGGACGACGCCGCGGCGTACTGGCAATTATCGTGCTCATCGCGCTTCCGTTACTGGTAGGACTTTAACAGGCGATCCGCTTGCTTCTGCGCACCCTCAAGCGCTTCTGCCGGGGTTTTTGCCTGGGTCACCGCCGCTTCGACAGCATGGTTCAACGCATCCTGAATCTGTACGCTGTTGTAGGTCGAGAGTTCTGGCTGGGCATACTTCAACTGCTCACGGGCGACCAGCGCCTGAGGGACCTCTTTCACGTAGTCTTTCATCACCGTGGTATCCCATGCCGCTGGAGACGTAGCCACATAGCCGGTCGCGATACTCCAGCGCGCGGCCTGCTCCGGTGACGTCACCCAACGGATAAATTCCATCGCGGCTTTTTGCTGCTCCGGTGAAGCATTTTTGAAGACATAGAGGTTACCGCCGCCCGTTGGGCTGCCACGCTGAGTCTTCTCTGGCAGCATTGCCACACCAAACGGGAATTTGGCGTTATCGCGCACGTTGGTCAGGTTACCGGTGGTGGTCACCATCATGGCGGTTTTACCGCTGATAAAGTCCTGTGGTGTGGTACCCCATGCGATAGCGCCTTTCGGTGACACTTCTTCTTTCTGTCCAAGGTCGGTCAGCCATTGCAGTGTCTCAACGTTACCTGGCGTGTTGAAATGCACGGCCGTGCCTTTACCGTTATCCAGACGGCCGCCATTGGTGGCAGACAATCCCTGGAAGTTCCAGTAGCCGTTAGGCGTTGACGGAATCTCAATCCCCCACTGGCTGACACCATTGGCATCTTTGATGGTCAGTTTTTTACTGAACTCGACCACTTGCTGCCAGTTAGCCGGCGGCGTGTCGCCATTCAGCCCCGCTTTTTCGAATGCTTGTTTATTCCAGTACATCACCACCGTAGAACGCTGAAACGGTACGCCCCACACTTTGCCGTCAATATGACGCAGGAAGGCAGGATAAAAACCGTCGATCCATTTTTTGCCTTCATCACCTGTTGCCAAATCGCTGGCGGCGACAATCGCGCCCGCATCAATCAGGGAATAAGCCTCAATGTCACCAATGACCGCCAACTGCGGTGCATTGCCACCACGGAACGCCGTCAGTGCTTTGGTGACCGTTGTCGCATAATCACCGGTGTACACAGGCTGAATGCTCACTTCCGGATGCACTTTTTCGAAATCAGCCACCAGCGCGTCAACGGTGTGGCTGACTTTGCCACCGACCGCGATCGGATAGTACATCTGCAATTTAACCGGATCGGCGGCAAAAGCGGAAACCGTAGTACAGAGCAGTAAAGCAGAGGCCAGGCGTGAGTAACGAATCGCAGACATGATTATCCCTTGGGCGAAAAACAACGGTTAAACAGCGTATTTTTTCTGTGAAACAAACATCTGTTGCTCGGCAGCCAAACAGCGCTTGCCGGTCGTGGTGGAGAACAGATATTGACGGGTTGCGGACCACTGCAAGCCGACCTGGCTGTCCTCGACAAAATGCTGCATGCCGGGCACTTTCACGGTGATGGCATCGGCCAGGCCCGCGAGTTGGCACACCAGCAAGGTATCAGCACCCATGTATTCGTAGCTGATCGCCCGGGCTTTAAGCGCCGCGTGTTCAGGTGAAATCAGCTGAATATCTTCCGCTCGTAAACCGAGACTCAATGCCACCTCATCGCAATGCTCAACCACCGGCGCCTGTAAGTGGCTCAGGTAATGACAGTTCTCTTTGTTGTGCAACGGCAGGATATTCATGGGTGGCGCGCCGATAAACTGCGCGGCAAAAACCGTGGCGGGGTTGTTATAGAGATCGTTCGGTGTGCCTTGCTGCTCGATATGCCCATCATTCAGCAGAATAATACTGTCCGCCATGCTCATCGCTTCGGTCTGATCGTGCGTGACATACAGCATGGTATGCCCCAGTTTCTTCTGTAAGGCACGAATCTCACGGCGCATGCTTTGGCGCAGTTTGGCATCAAGGTTGGACAGCGGTTCATCCATCAAACACAGGTTATTATTCGCGATAACCGCCCTTCCCAACGCCACACGTTGCTGTTGGCCCCCCGAGAGCTGAGATGGCAGGCGATCAAGCAACTTATCCAGTTCCATCAGCTTGCTGACGTCATCCAGTCGGCTCGCAAATGTTTGCTTGTCTTCCCCACGCGCTTTTAAGCCAAACAGCAGATTCTCTCGGACATTCAGATGTGGAAAAAGCGCATAGGATTGAAAAACCATCGAGAGTTTGCGCTGCGAGGGTGGCAAATGGGTGATATCGGCGTGTTTGAAGTGGATCTCGCCGCGATCGGCGGTTTCCAGCCCGGCAATGGTGCGCAGTAGTGTGGATTTTCCACAGCCCGATGGCCCAAGCAGCGCAACAAAGCTCCCTTCTGCGGCATCAAAGGTAATGTCATTGAGGGCAATTTTTTCCCCCCAGGCTTTAGTGATGTGATGTAGCGAAAGGTGGCTCATGCATCCGCAGTCCTGAAAACAGAATGGCGGTAAGCTAGCTCAGGGAAATGAAGGATTTATGTTGCTGGGGTGACGGTTGGGTGACTGAAATAAATCTCAGATAACATGACAGTAAAGGAGTGCTAGCTGAGAATGGGCGTAATAGTATGCGCAGTAAGAAAATTGGAGGGTGATAAAAGAGCGACACCGCGTGGTGCCGCCATAGAATAATACCCTACTGCGACATACTCAAAATCGTCCGAATATTTTGGGCTGTCGTGGCCACAATATCGATGGCCCCCGTGCGCAATGCACCGAGAATGGCCATGGCTTTGGTATTTTCTGAAGCAATAGCGATCACGCATGGGATCTTACGTAACTCATCGATGCTGAGGCCAATCACGCGGTCATTCATCACCGTATCCACGTGTTGCCCCTGGGCATTGAAGAAGTCGTAACCCGCAACATCCCCGGTGACGCCCTGATTCACGTGCGCATCAATGATCTCATGCGGCGTAAACCAGCCGAGTTTCACCATATAGCTGTTTTCATTCATATCACCGATGCCCACTATCGCCACATCGGCCTTACGCGCCCGGTCCAGCGTCTCTTTGATGGTGCCGTTTTGCATAAAGGCGTCACGGAGTGCGCGGTTCTCAACATAGGCCGGGGCATACAGGGTTTCGCTGATACCGCCAAACTTCTTAGCCAGACGACGGCTGATATGATCGGCGTTAATCGCATCACCGGGACGATGTGTCCCACCGATACCACTGATAAACAGACAATTACGCGTCGGCACCTGACCGGGATAATCGGCAACAGCGGCGACGTTGCGCCCTTGACCCACAGCGACAATCGCATTGTCTTTTAATGATTGCGCAAGATGGGCTGAAACTAACGCCGCCACCTGACGACGCTGCTCTTCATCGTCCGGCGAATCCAGGGCAATGAGCGCACGTTGTAGTTGGGGGAAACGGCTTTGCAGTTGTTGTTCAAGGCGCGTACTGAACACCGGATGGTAGCGCACATTAATTTCGACGATGCCCTCTTCACGCGCACGTTTGAGCAGTCGGCCAACTTTAATGCGGGATATCCCAAACTTACGCGCAATCTCCTCCTGGGTGATTTCGTCCTGATAATAGGCCACCGCAATTTCTGTCAGCAGCTCGGAGTCCTGAGAAAGCGTGTTTTTTTCCATCCGTTACCTGTCTTGTATCGTGACACCTGATTTAAGGAAGGAGTTATATCATTGATACGACTCGCTTCGCCAGACAGCAGCAAGGCGAGTCGCAGGTTGCATCACGCTTAACGCTTAATGGCGTCGATTTTCAGCATGCGGGCAATAACGATATCCAGCTCTTTCTGATCGAAGATCTGCTTCCAGTCTGGCTTAACAATCTTCTCGCGACCGTATTCCATGGCGATCATGCAGGCATCAGAGAACGGGTTGGTGGCGCGGAAGGCCACGGCCAGTGCGATCTGAATATGTCCATACAGCATCGCTTTGGCGGCTTCTTCCGGCACGCCGCTGTGCTTGACGGTCTCATCCAGCGCTTCTTTCATAAAAGCACCCACCATGCAGGCTACGGTTTCCACCAGCGTTGGCTCCAGATAGGCCAGCTGCGTCACCGTGACCCAATGCACTTCCTCTACCGGACCGTACATCACGCTGATGACTTTGCTCAGTTCGGCTTTCTGCGCATCGGAGCCGCTTTCATACGAAGCCGCGACGTGCTGTACAGCCGCGATGCCACCGAAGGCATCCGCGTGCTCTTCTTTGGTGTAGCGCTCCAGGAACACTGACGGATGGCAAGGGTGCGCCACCGCATATTCGATGCCGTCACGATGCGCGATCAGGTTTGCGTAAGCCGCAGCCGGGTCCAGCGTCAGCAGGATCGCACCGGCCTTCATCTGCGGCACCACGCCCTCAGACACTTTGCCCAGAACGATATCCGGTACGGCCAGAATCACCACGTCACTGACCGGCACAACGGAAGCGGCATCAGACAACTCACGGCCTTGCGCCGTCACTTGTTCCTGCGCCTTCGGTGAGTTCTCAACGTAAAACACCTGGTAATCGCTTTTCTGGAAGTTGGCAGAAATGCGCATACCCATTTTGCCGCCTGCGCCAATTACGGTGATGGTTTTCAATGCATTGCTCATTTGTATAACTCCTGATCTTGTTTACTACGTAAGAATTCAACGGTGCGGCGCGTCCATTCGGCTTCGCGCTCGCAGGTCAGCAAGGCATCGTCCTGCCACGGCAACCAGTGTTCAACGATTTGATTAATCTCTTTTTCTGCCGGGCGCACACTGGCGATCATCCGGTCATAGTCCAGCAGGCCCTCGCCCATCAGGCAGCCGGCAAAGGTAAAGCCGACCCAGCCATCACGACGCGTAAAGGCAAAATCTTTGATGTGCAGGTTACCGACGCGCGCCGCCGTATTGGCGATCACCTGTTCAGGCAATTCCAGCCCTGCTACGCAGTTAGCGGGATCGAGACACACACATAACCACGGCGAGAGGAACTTATTGATCACCGACATCATCGCGCCGCTGTTGACCTGCTCATACGTCTCCAGACACAGACGTACCTGCTGGCGAGCGAAATCAGGCAGCACCGCAGCAATCAATTCTGCGGCTTCATCCAGGGAAGGACGGTGATCGGCGGTGTAGAACATTGAACGCACGACATGGGCATCGAGAATATTCGCCATATGCAGATAGCGGCGCAGGTGCGCAGTGCCTAAGCCACGTGTGCCTAGCTCCAGCGTAATTCCCAGCTTGTCGGCCAGTTGGCGAAGGTCCTGCAACTGCTCATCTGACCAACTTTCAATCGCCGGGTAATCACAAATCTGGAACACCGAGATATCCAGTTCGGCGGTCTGCTGCAGCATCTGCTCCAGCGACAGCGGGTTGGGCACTTTGCTGGACATACGCCAGAAAAAGGCATAAGTACTGAGTCCGATACGGCTCATTAACGGATCTCCTTCGCCAGCACGCTGGCCTCTTCAATGATTTGCGCCAGTGCATTCGGGTCGTGGGCAAAACGGCCCAGGAACAGACCATGAACGTCACTCCCCAGACGCTGAATCAGCCCCGGCCCGGCGCTGCCACCATAAATAATTTTCAAGGTGATACCCTCCGGCGTTTTCAGCTGTTGCAGGCCTGAACAGACCGCGCGGATATAGCTATCCGGTGCAGGTTGTGGCGCACCAATCGCCCACTGCGGCTCATAGGCAAAAAACACCTCGCCTTTTAGACCTTGTTGCACTGCATCAGCCAATGCTTCCGCCAGTTGCTGTTCGCACAGTGCGATAGCCTGATCCGGCCTGGCCTGCTGCTCTTCGCCGATACACAGCACCGGTGTTAATCCGTGTCGCAGCGACATCGCCACTTTGGCGGCAATCTGCGCTTTGTCTTCATGGAAGTGGCGACGACGCTCAGCGTGACCGATTTCCGCCAGTGAGCAACCGAGTTCCTGCAACATGCTGGCGCTGACCTCACCGGTCCAGGCGCCGTTCTCAGCCTGACACACATCCTGGCCGCCAAAGCGCACCGGTGTTTTTGCGAAAATGTCAGCCACTGCGGGAATAGCCGGATAAGCGGGCAGTACAAACAACCCGACATCATCGTTTTTCACCGCCGGCAACTGTGCCAATCCGGCGACTTTGCGGCACCAGTCCAGTGTCTGCTGGTAACCGAAATACATTTTCAGGCTGACGCCGAGCCAGATTTTGGGCTGAGACATCATTACGCTCCTTGCTGAGAGGCTTTGTGTTCTTTTAGCAGATCGCCAACGGTATTGACGATCATCGCCAGTGAAATCGCACCCGCATCTGGCGTACCGACACTTTTCTCGGCTAGCGGACGCGCACGACCCATTTTCGGCACCAGCTGAGCGGTGTCTTGTGCGGCCTTATCGGCCACCTGCGCCGCCGCCAACCAGGCATCGGTCAGTGAAGCACCCTCTGCGACTGCAGCGTTAAGGCTGTCGCTAAACGGCACCAACACATCGACCATGGTTTTGTCGCCTACCTTCGCTTTGCCAAAGTGCATAATGCCCTCTTTGGCTTCACGTACACCGGTTGCGACGCGTTGCGCATTCGGTGACTGCTGATCGCCAATGGCCGTCCCCAGCGCCGTGAGTGCGACGCCCCACAGTGCACCCGATGTGCCCCCGGCTTTATCTGCCCAGGCATCCGCAGCACGGCACAACAGGCTGCCTGCACCTGCGCCGCGCGTCGCCACTTCACGCGCTTTCTCTACCGCGCCCAGCACGCCACGCTCCATACCGATACCATGATCACCGTCACCGGCCACGGCATCGATATCACCTAGTTTTTCCGCGTTACGCTGTAACAAATTGGCCACTGATTCCAGGATATGTAACACGCGCTGTGCGCTCTGCTGTGACTCTGCAGAAGCCTGCGGCAGTGCTTCTTCCGTGCTCTCTTCACGCTCTTCGGCACTCAACGGTTCCGCGATCAACACGCTACCTTTGCGATAGGCGGGTGCGTTTGCTGGGGCACACCACAGCGTCTCCAGCTCATCATCCAACCACATCAGCGTCAGCGATGCGCCCGCCATATTAAAGCTGGTGACAAATTCGCCGACATCCGGCTGAACCACCTGCAATCCTGCGGCGGCCAGCAGTTGTGCCACGCGGCGATACACCACAAACAACTCTTCATACTTTACGGAACCCAAACCATTGAGGATCACCGCAACGCGCTGCCCCTCAATCTGCCTGACGTCGGCAGGCACTTCGCTCAGCAGACGTTCAACAAACAGCTCGGCCAGTTCGTCGGCACTGGGCACATCGGTTTCACTGATGCCCGGCTCACCGTGGATGCCGAGTCCCAGGGCCATGCGCCCTTTTTCAACTTCAAACAGTGGATGGGTGGCCCCCGGCAAGGTACATCCGCCAAATGCCACACCGAAAGTTCGCGTACGATCGTTAGCATGCTGTGACTTCTTAAGCACGGTGGCTAAATCATCGCCCGCTTCCGCCGCTGCACACGCCGCTTTAAACACACATAAATCACCCGCCACACCACGGCGCTTTGCCCGTTCGTCTTTACTGGCGCTGGAGATATCATCCGTCACCGCCAGAATTTCACAGGCAATGCCCTCGGCGCGCAGGCGTTCGCAAGCCTGGCCAAAGTGCAGTACATCGCCCGCATAGTTTCCGAACATCAGCAACACGCCCGCGCCGTTATGCGCCGCTCTGGCCACGTTGTAGATCTGCTGAGCAGACGGCGAAGCAAACAGGTTCCCCATAGCTGCGCCGTGTGCCAGACCTTGTCCAACCAACCCGGCGAAGGCCGGATAATGACCGGAACCGCCGCCCACAATCACCGCAACCGTATTAGGCTGGCTGCGCGTGCTGCGCACCACACCACCGGTGACCTGACGAACTTTATCGGCGTTGGCGGCGACAAAGCCTTCAATGAGTTCAGCAGCAAAGGCTGAAGGTTGGTTAAACAGGTACGTCATTTTAGTGCTCCTGTGCGATAGAGGTCGGCTGAGACTGCGGGCGCTGGCGATTCAATAACAGCATAAGGACGGCTGACAGCAGCATGAAGCCACCGACCACGAACATCGGTAACACATAGCTGTTGGTGGCGTCATGCAGTGCGCCAGTAATGTAGCCCGCGGAGAAGCCCGCCACGTTTCCTAAGGTGTTGATAAGTGCGATAGCCGCTGCGGCTGACGCGCCGGTCAGGAACTGCGTTGGCAGCGTCCAGAAGTTAGGCAAGGCAGCAAAGATGGAGCTGGCCGTAATCGCGATCACCATGATGGTGGTGAACGGTGAATCCATATACAGCGCCAGTGGCACGCTGATACCACCGGCCAGCGCTGGAATCGCGATGTGCCAGGTTTTGCAACCACGACGGGTGGCATCTTTTGACCAGAAGTACATCACCACGGCAGCAATCAGGTATGGCACGCCGGTAATCAAGCCCTTCTGCATCACGTTAAAGGTGGTTCCGAACTGCTGCTGGAAGCCGCCGATAATGGTTGGCAGGAAGAAGGCCAGCGCATACAAACCATAGATAAAGCCGAAGTAGATCAGGCACAGCGTCCACACACGACCGTTGCCCATCACTGAACGCAGGCTGTGTTTCTTATGGCCCTGCTTCTGCTGATGCTCCGCTTCCAGCTCGTTGGTCAGCCAGGTCTTCTCATCTGCGGTTAACCACTTCGCCTGACGCGGTGAATCCACCAGCCAGAACAGCGCCACGATACCGATCAGAATCGCCGGGATGGAAACACCCAGGAACATCACGCGCCAGCCATCCAGACCAAACAGACCGTGTTGCTCAATCAAGCCTGCCGCCAGGGGCGCACCGAATACCACGGTCAGCGGCTGTGCCAGATAGAACAAGGACAGGATTTTGCTGCGATGACGTCCCGGTACCCACATGCTCAGATAAAGAATCGCGCCCGGGAAGAAGCCCGCTTCAGCAATACCCAGCAGCAGGCGCAGCGTATACAGGCCTTCGACACTGCTCACCCAGGTGAACAGCAGCGAGACAATACCCCAGCTGATCATGATGCGTGCCAGCCAGCGACGTGCGCCGAACTTATGCAACGCCAGGTTGCTCGGCACTTCCAGCAGGATATAACCGATAAAGAAGATGCCGGATGCCAGACCAAACTGCACACCTGTCAGACCGAGGTCCTGAGTCATGCCATTGGGGCCAGCAAAAGAAATTGCGGTGCGGTCAAGGAAGTTAATAAAGAACATCAGTGCTACGAAAGGCACCAGACGCCAGGAGATTTTGCTGATAGCGGATTTCTCAATCGCCGTCATGTTTTGCTGACTCATAACGCACCTCCGTGACGTGCGTGGTTAAAACGGTTGTTTGGTGTTGACCAGACGCCAAAAGAGCGCTGGCTGCAGGTGTACTGAGAGGTACGGTGTAAATGACACATGTTCGAGTCCTCAAGGGGTCTTCTTGTACATTGGTATCGTTATGCGAACAAATGAACACTACACGTATAAATGCTCATCTCTCAACTGCAATGATTGAAAATGTGAGCCTGCTCATGAGATTTGATTTTGGCCCTGAATCGGAAAAATACGCAGAAATGCGGCGCAATACGCGTGGCATCAGCCCCTGCTACGGGGTTCATCACCCAAACAGCACGCAAAACATATGAACAACCATTGAACATATGATTGTATTTGTGGCAGGCTGTCAGTGAACATCTTCTCGCCTGCATAACAAACGTTCAGGCGTCAGAACAAAACCCTGCTGGAGAATGACGATGAAAACAATCGCAATCGGCGCCGATGATGCGGCTATCGAATTGAAAAACATCATTAAAAAACTGCTTGAAGAGAAAGATTATCAGGTGACGGATTACACCAATGACGCGCAAAACGACCGTCCAATGTATCCGGATGTGGCTTTTGCACTGGCGACGGCTATCCAGAAGAATGAATTTGAACGCGGAATTCTGCTATGCGGTACCGGTATCGGCGTAGCCATCGTGGCAAATAAAGTGGAAGGCGTACGTGCGGCACAGTGTCATGACACTTTCTCCGCTGAACGCGCGCGTAAAAGCAACAATGCCCAGATTATGACCATGGGTGCACGCGTTATCGGACCTGAACTGGCGAAAAATATCGTCAATGCATGGCTGGCCTCCGAGTTTGAAGGTGGCGGCTCCACCGCCAAAGTCGAGAAGATCGGTTACTACGAACAAGTTTCACATACTAAATAATCACCGACTTCTTACCTCTGGAGAACCTTATGTCAACACGCCGGGAAAGAGCCAACGCCATCCGTGCTTTAAGCATGGATGGCGTACAACAAGCCAAGTCAGGTCATCCGGGTGCCCCGATGGGCATGGCGGACATCGCCGAAGTTTTGTGGCTCGATTTTTTACAGCACAATCCAAACAATCCTAAGTGGGCTAACCGTGACCGCTTCGTCCTGTCGAATGGCCACGGCTCGATGCTGATCTACAGCCTGCTGCATTTGAGCGGCTACGACCTGCCACTCAGCGAACTGAAGAATTTCCGCCAGCTGCATTCAAAAACCCCGGGTCATCCGGAATACGGTTATACGCCGGGCGTGGAAACCACCACCGGGCCGCTGGGTCAGGGGATTGCAAATGCGGTGGGCTTCGCGATTGCCGAGCGCACGCTGGCCGCGCAGTTTAACCGACCTGGTCACGACATCGTCGATCACCACACCTATGTGTTTATGGGCGACGGCTGCATGATGGAAGGGATCTCGCATGAAGTCTGCTCGATCGCCGGGACTCTGAAGCTGGGGAAACTGGTGGCCTTCTATGACGACAACGGCATTTCCATCGATGGGCATGTGGATGGCTGGTTCACGGATGATACCGCAGCACGCTTCGAAGCCTACGGCTGGCATGTGGTGCGCGGCGTAGATGGTCATGACGGCGAAGCCATCAAGAAAGCGGTTGAAGAAGCCAAAGCGGTTACAGACAAACCTTCCCTGCTGATGTGCAAAACCGTGATTGGTTTTGGCTCACCGAATAAAGCCGGTACCCATGATGTCCATGGCGCACCATTAGGCGATGACGAAATTGCCCAGACCCGCCAACATCTGGGCTGGCACCACGCGCCGTTCGAAGTCCCTACAGAAATCTATGCCCAGTGGGATGCGAAAGAAGCCGGTCAGGCGAAAGAGTCGGCGTGGGAGGCTAAAGTCGCGGCCTATGCCGAGGCTCACCCGGAGCTGGCGGCGGAATTTAACCGTCGTATCAATGATGCATTACCCGATAACTGGGAAGCCGAGTCGCAACAATTTATCCAGCATCTACAGGCTAATCCAGCGAAAATCGCCAGCCGTAAAGCGTCTCAGAATGCGATTGAAACCTTCGGCAAGATCCTGCCGGAGTACCTGGGGGGATCGGCGGATCTCGCGCCCAGTAACCTGACCATGTGGTCGGGTTCTAAACCCATCAATGAAGATCCTGCCGGTAACTACATTCATTACGGCGTACGCGAATTCGGTATGACCGCCATCGCCAACGGCATCGCGCTGCACGGTGGTTTCCTGCCCTACACCGCAACTTTCCTGATGTTCGTGGAGTATGCACGTAACGCGGCACGCATGGCGGCGTTGATGAAAGTGCGTCAGATTATGGTCTACACCCATGACTCAATCGGCCTGGGCGAAGATGGACCCACGCACCAGCCAGTAGAACAGATGGCCAGCCTGCGCGTGACGCCCAATATGAGTCTGTGGCGTCCGTGTGATCAGGTTGAGTCTGCCGTGGCCTGGAAATACGCTATCGAGCGAGTCAACGGCCCTACCGCGCTGATCTTCTCGCGTCAGAATCTGGCACAGCAGGATCGCTGCGCGGAGCAACTGGCCAACGTAGTGCGCGGTGGTTATGTACTGAAAGACAGTGAAGGTACGCCAGAGCTGATCCTGATCGCCACCGGTTCAGAAGTGGAACTGGCCGTTGCCGCCTACGAACAGCTGACCCAGGAAGGCCGCAAAGTACGTGTGGTGTCGATGCCCTCTACCGATGCTTTCGACAAGCAGGATGCAGCCTACCGTGAATCGGTATTGCCAAAAGCAGTGGCAGCGCGTGTGGCCATCGAAGCGGGTATCGCAGATTACTGGTTCAAATACACTGGCCTGAATGGCGCTATCGTGGGCATGACCACCTTCGGTGAATCTGCTCCAGCAGAGCTACTGTTTAAAGAGTTTGGTTTCACTGTTGAGAACGTGGTTAAAACGGCAAAATCGATTCTGTAACCCGTAGTGTAGTCGCCAACCCTGGCGTTATGTTGGGTTGAATGTACCTCCAGGCGGCAGCAATGCCGCCTTAACATTGAGATACCAGCACAGCATCAATAACTGACCGGCGTAACGCGATATATTGCGTCCCAACACGAACAGGATGCGCAGCTGACACTCTACGACACGCCCCCCGCTTATCATTGCATCCGATTACGCGTATTCTGTCCTCCGCTTGCCCCTTTCTCAAGGAACTGGAGGAAACATGTCCACCCTACGTTTGCTGATCTCTGACTCACACGATCCCTGGTTTAATCTCGCGGTGGAAGAGTGCATCTTCCGCCAGATGCCCACGACCCAGCGCGTGTTGTTTTTATGGCAAAACGCCGAAACGGTGGTCATTGGCCGCGCACAAAATCCGTGGAAAGAGTGCAATACGCGCAGGATGGCAGAAGATGGCATCAAACTGGCGCGACGTAGCAGCGGCGGCGGTGCGGTGTTCCATGATCTGGGCAACGCTTGTTTCACCTTTATGGCCGGTAAACCTGAATACGATAAAACCGTCTCGACGGCGATTATTTTGCAGGCGCTGGCACAACTCGGCATGCACGCGGAAGCTTCTGGGCGCAATGATATCGTGGTCAATGTGAATGGCGAAATGCGCAAAATTTCTGGTTCCGCCTATCGTGAAACCCCCGATCGTGGTTTTCATCACGGCACTTTCCTGATGAGCGCCGATCTTTCACGTCTTGCTGATTACCTTAACCCGGACATCAAAAAGCTTCAGGCTAAAGGGATCTCGTCGGTGCGTTCACGCGTCGCTAATATGGCGGATTTTATCCCGGAGATCAGTTTTGCTGACATCCGTCGTGAAGTGATTGCCGCCTACTTCGCGCATTACCACGAAACCTGCGAGCCCGAGTATATTTCACCTGAAGCCCTGCCAGACCTTCCCGGCTTTAAGGAGCAGTTTGCCCGACAGAGCAGCTGGGAGTGGAATTTTGGTCAGGCACCGGATTTCTCGCATCTGCTGCAGGAACGCTTTGTCTGGGGTGGCGTTGAGATTCACTTTGATGTTGAGCGCGGCACGATTAGCCGCAGCCAGATTTTCACCGATAGCCTTAATCCCGCACCGTTAGAAGCGCTGGCGATGAGGCTACAAGGTGTGGCGTATCGCCCGGAATCCCTTCAGGCTGCCATGCAAGAACTGATTGCGGCGTTTCCGGAGCAACAGAAGGAACTCAACGAGTTGGCCAGTTGGCTGGTGAACAGCATCAGATAAGATGGCGTTGCACCAGCGCCTCAATCAGTCCCTGCAGTTCCTTTACGCCATCCAGTTGCCGAATATCGCTACACACCACGGCATTAGAGATGGCGTCTGCCGCGCCCAGTAAGCCCCACAAGCTGGACTGCGGCAGCTTCGCCTCAGCAAACCACAGACGAAACTTCGCCATGAAATCGAGTTGGTATTTGCGCTTCACTTCGGCCAATTCGGGCGTGCTGTTGAGCGCTGACAGCACATCGGGGATCTCTCTCCCCTGCGTGAGTACACAGTTCACGTAGCAAGCCGCCACCGTGCTGGCACGCTCCGTCAGTTCGCTCCCCGCCTTTGCCATCGCCGCATCAATCACAGCGTTTTGCCGCACATCAAAGTCCTCATACAGCGCAGCGAGCAAACCGTGTCGGGTACCAAAATGCTCATACACCACGGGCTTACTGACACCCGCTTCGACCGCCACCCGTCCCAGGGTCAGCGCATCACTGCCGTGCGAGCGCACCAGGTTCCACGCCGTGCTGATGAGCTGCTCGCGGCGTTCGTCAAAGGTCATACGCTGGCGCGTTGGTGAGTTCATGCAGGTTCCTTCAAAGTGAAAAGTCGCTGTCCCAACTGCCGGGCGAGCGCGTAATGCGCATCAGGATAACCCTCATCGGACGGCAACAACAGTTCGCTGGTGATCACCGGCGCGCCGCAATAGCCGAAGATCCCCTCATCGATCTGATTGCGCATACTGCTGAAATAACCGCGTCGCAAATACGTACGCGTATTCGCCGCCCCCAGCGCCAGCAGATGCACCTGAAGATGCCCCAACTTCTTTATCACCTTTTCACCGGTATCGTCATACGCCCAGCCCTGAGTAAATACGCGGTCAATCCATCCTTTCAATTGTGCCGGGAACGACCACCAGTAAATCGGATACACCATTACCAGCGCATCTGCACGGTTCAGACGTTGCTGTTCGGCCAACACATCCGCAGGTGAAACAGTGCCTGATTTGAACTGATCGAAATCCGCCTGGTTGAAGCGCGGGTCGAATTGCTCAGCGGCTAAATCGGCGATTTCAACACTGTGCAAACCACTCGCCGTGATGCCTGCTGCAAGTTGTGTGACCACAGCGTGCGTATGTGAATGGCTGTCAGGATGGGCCGTAACGATAAGCGTATGCATGGGAATAATCTCCGACATTGATTGACCTACCATTGGTAACTTACCAAAAGTAGGTTGTCAATGGCTTATTTGTCATGCGACTTGAAGGTGCAATGCCCAATGGTTGAGCCAAGGGGTGATGACAAAGTTTGGGGTTGGCTGGAAGACCTGGTTGCGCAGGAGATGATGATTCCTGGGTGGGTTTGGCGATGTGGCTGATTTGGGGAGTTTGGTGAGTTTGGCGAGTTTGGAAGGCACCGCGTCAGCGGCGCGAGGACTGCCCGGCAGCAGCAGCGGTGCTACGGCCCGCACCCCCGCGCACAAAAAAGGCTGCCATTGATCAATAAATGGCAGCCCTTACACCAGGTAAAAATTTTAAGATGCGCCTTAACAGACCCTGTGCTACGACAAACCCTACCAAAGAGCCCTCATGGCCCTCGCCATAGCACGCTTTCTCATGAACCCTTTTCCAGCCAGGCTCACCCAAACGTGACACCGTCACTCACCAGAAAAGCGATCACTATCGCGTCACGCTCGCCACGCACATCAGGCAAAGCGCCCTGCTCACTGATCGAATCCCCTGGCATCAACCGCTCATCGCCAACACGCACAATGCCATCCAGTAATGTCAGCCAGGTTGAGTAACCGGCAAGATGTGGCACCTCAACCTGTGCGCCCCGCTCCACTTTGAGATCATAAATAAAAACGTCCTGACCCAACGGCAACGGTGCATCGCTACTTTTTGGTCCCGCCAACAATGTCCAGGCGTTTAGCGGCAACCCATCCGCGCGAGTGAAATCCACGGTGCGTGGCGCACCGCCGCTTTTAGCCGGACGGATATAGGCCTGCAGCATCTCGGTTTCAATAAAAGGTGCAGACTCTTCATAACGCACTCCACTCCCCGCACTCACCACCATGGCGCGTTTGGCGTTCAGCGCAATTTTGTCGCCATTTTCAGCAAGGTGTTGTGCGGAACCACGCCAGACGTAGCTAAAAATCTCTTCATCTTGCCGTGTATGCATCGGAATACGCGCATCCATTTTCAACGACATCAGATCAATAATCGCCAACGCGCCAAAAGCCTCACCGGGTCTTTGCCGGCGGATTGTAAAGGGACCATATTCAAATAACTGGTCGCGCTGGGCTCGCATCACGTTCATGGTTTGCTCCTCAAAATGTGGCTATGCACATCATGATAGCGGCAAGAAAATCCCAGAACAGGTGTTCGATTTGCTCGCTTATGTCAAAATTTTTGAATATTAATAACCCGTAGCAATAATAAGAGGCAGCAACAACACTCAGACCGCCAACTTTCAGCATTCAGGGTTAGTCAGCCTGCACATTTTTGCGTAAAATACACTTTTCCGTGATGAGTAAATAACATGAATCGCAGCGAACAGATTCTTGATGCAGCCGAACAGTGTATGCGCCTAAAAGGTTTTCATCAAACCTCCATTCAGAATATTGCCAGCCAGGCAGACGTTAGCATTGGTTTAATCTACAAATATTACAAAAATAAAGAAGCCATTATTGAAGCGTTGGTGACGAATGTGGTTCAACGCATGATTGCATTATTAAATGCTGATTTTGAGCGAATTGCCCATGCAGGAGGCGTGACGCATTCGGTGCAGGATATTGTGCCGCCTGAAGTCGAGCATAGTATTGTCTTGCTAATGGAAGTCTCATCTGAAGCTACACGTAATGAGCGTATTCGTCAGATTATGAATGATGCGTGGCAGGTATTGAAAAATAATTTTATTACTCAGGAACAGACGCTTAATCCGTCACTGGATGCCAGCGTTATCAATACCCGATTGCACATCATTTCACTGGTGATTGATGGCATGATCATCCGCCGTTGCATGAAACAGCGTGAGGTACCTATCGGGTTTATGCCTTTCTTCGATGCCATCACACGTGACATCAATCAACATGATAAGGTTTGATATCAGCCAAACAGATGATGCGAAAGAATGCCATTGATCCTGCCTTTTTCCCGATGATCGAGGGTATTATCGCCAAAGGCGCGACAGGCAACGCCATCCACCAGCATCAATAAGAATTGAATACGATCATTGCACTGCTGATCACTCACGCCAGGGCTCTGTTGGCATAATGATGTCTCCAACTCCGCAATTAATAATTGTTCTTCCTGCGCCAGAACTGCGCGCACAGCTTGATTACGCGATGCTTCCGAATACATCTCCAGCAATAAACAGCGATCCTGATAAGGCCAATCCTGCCAAAAGCCGGATTCCGTATTGATAATATCAGCGGTACTACTTTGACGCGGAAGATTATTTTGCAGAAACAGACGCCAGTTCACAGCAATACTCTTAATGGTTTCACTAACGATTAATTCTTTGCTCTCAAAATAACGATATATCTGCCCTGCTCCCAACCCGGATTCACGGCTAATATCCGCCATACTGGCACCATGAAAACCCGACTGACTAAAGCAGACTTTAGCCGCTGAAATAATCAGCTGCTGTCGTTGCTGAAAGAATTCTTCATTCTCTGATTTGCTCAATCATGACTCCTAAAATGTCCACAGCGTAATTATTGTTTTTTCATAGGATACGCGAAGGCGTTTCTCACTGAAATAGTGATAAAAAACCCGGTTACATTTTTCACCGGGCCGATACATTACCGGCCCGGGAAAGCGTTACAGTTTCAGTTCAGATTCTTTCAATGCCGTACCGCCACCCAATACTTTGTAGAAAGTATTCAGGTTTTGGTAGTAGGCCTGCTCAACACTGACCAAACTGGTCCGCGCCGTGTAGAGCGTACGCTGGGCAGTTAACGCATTCAGATAGGTATCAACCCCGTTCTGATAACGCAGGTCGGCCAAATGATAGTAAGTCTGCGATGCAGCAACATTATTACGTTGGCTGGTCAACTGATCGTTGATGGTGCCACGCCGTGCCAGCGCATCCGCGACTTCAGAGAAAGCGGTTTGCACAGACTTCTCATACACCGCAACGTAATACTCTTTCTGCGCTTTGGTGTAGTTCAGGTAGGAAACGTTATAGCCACCTTTGAAAATCGGCAGCGAAATGCTAGGTGCAAACGACCAAATACCTGCGCCATTCTTAAACAGTGAAGACAAATCGGCACTGCCAACACCTCCGCTTGCGGTCAGCGTAATGCTCGGGAAGAAGTTGGCTCGCGCGGCGCCGATATTGGCATTGGCCGCTTTTAGGTTGTGCTCGGCCTGCAACACGTCTGGGCGATTGTTCAGTGCGTCGGATGACACGCCAGCAGGTACGGTTTTCAAAGCATTGCCAATCGACTCAATATCCTGGGGTAACAGGCTATCCGGTACACGCTTCCCGACCACCAAATCCAGCGCATTCTTATCCTGCGCCACGCTGGTGGTATAGCTGGCCACATCTGCCTGTGCAGATTGATAAGTCGTTTCTGCTGAAGCCACATCCACCATCGAATCCACGCCGTTTTGCAGACGTTTGCGCGTCACCTCCAGCGACTGACGCGCACTCTCTGCCGTCTCTTTCGCGATCGCCAGATTACTGCGATCCGCCGCCAGCTGTAACCAGTAATCCACCGTGTTATACAGCACCGTCAGGCGCGTGCTGCGAGCACCCTCCAGCGTACCAAGATAGGTTTCATACTGCTGACGCGAAAGACTCTGATTCTTGCCAAACAGGTCCAGCTCGAAGGAGCTCACGCTGCCTTCCGCCGAATAGGTATTACTGAGCGCGGTTTGATTCCCCTCGCCCGTCAACGCACGCGAACGGGTGCCGCTCACGCCTGCGCTAATCGTCGGAAAGAGATCGGCGCGCTGCTCGCCGTACTGTGCGTGTGCCGATTTCACACTGGCGACCGCTTCACGCAGATCGCGGCTGCTGTCCAGCGCCATCGCCACCACCTGACGCAGCTTGCTATCCAGCACATAATCCTGCCAGCTGATATCACGATAATTCGCTGGCGTGCCCTGCAAGCCACGATAGGCATCGCCGGTTGGCGTGCTGCTGCTGACCGCATCATTGGGACGATCGTAGTGCGGATCGAGTGACACACAGCCCGCGAGAAAGCACGGTAACAACACCATTAATAATTTTGCAGACATATTACTCCTCCGCCTTCACAGCTAATTCGGTTGACTGTGCATCGTCATGCGGAATCGCCGGAAACACGCGACGGACCAGAACAAAGAACAGCGGTACAAAGAAGATGGCCAGTAACGTTGCTGTCAGGGTGCCGCCGATAATACCTGTCCCGATAGCAATACGGCTGTTAGCACCCGCGCCGGTAGAAATCGCCAGCGGCAGCACCCCAGCAGTGAACGCCAGTGACGTCATGATGATCGGACGCAAACGCATCGTGGCGGCATGAATCGCAGCTTTCACCAGATTCTCGCCTTTGCGGTAATTTTCCTCCGCAAACTCCACAATCAGAATCGCGTTCTTCGCGGATAGGCCGATGATGGTGAGCAACGCCACCTGGAAGTACACATCGTTTTCCAGACCGCGCAACGTAATCGCCAGAAGTGATCCAATCACCCCTAACGGCACCACCATCATCACCGAGAACGGCACCGACCAGCTTTCATACAGCGCGGCAAGACACAGGAACACCACAATCAGAGAAATGCCATACAACGACATCGCCTGGTTGCCAGAAAGTTTTTCCTGATAAGAGAGTCCACTCCACGCAAAGGTTGTGCCAGCCGGTAGTTTGGCCGCCAGCTTTTCCATTGCGGTGATGGCATCGCCCGAACTCTTGCCCGATGCTGACGATCCTTCAATTTCATAAGAAGCCAGGCCGTTATAGCGTGACAACACATCTGGACCGTAAGCCCATTTTGAGGAGGCGAACGACGAGAACGGCACCATGGTAGTGTTACTGCTGCTATCCGTTCCACGCACATACCATTGATCAATATCTTCAGGCTTACTGCGGAACTGTTGATCGCCCTGCATATACACTTTCTTCACGCGACCACGATCGGTGAAGTCGTTGATGTAACTCCCGCCAATCGCTGCACTCAGCGTGTCGTTAATGTCGCTAATGGTCAGCCCCAGCGATTGCGCTTTGGCATCATCAATACTGACATCCAACTGCGGCAGATCTGGCAGTGAGTTCGCGCGTACCGCACTCAACACCGGGTCCTGATTGGCTTCGGCAATCAGCTGGTTACGCATTTTCAGCAGTTGGTCGCGATCGGTGGCCCCGCGCGCCTGTAATTCAAAGGTAAAGCCGTTCGATTGACCTAACCCCGATACTGAAGGCGGTGAAAGTACAAAGATCTGCGCGTCACGGATGCTGGAGAGCGCAGCCATCGCGCGGCCTGCAATGGCGTCGGCGCTGTTCTCCGTGCCTTTACGCTCGCTCCAGTTTTTCAGCGAGATAAAACCAATACCGGCGTTTTGTCCGCTACCCGCAAAGCTGAAACCGTTAACCAGCATGCTAACGTTAACGTTGTCTTTTTCTTTGGTGGCAAAGTACTGCTGTACCTGCTGACGGACTTCACTGGTACGGTTTTCCGTGGCACCCGGTGCCAGCTGATACTGCACCATGATATAGCCCTGATCTTCCGTTGGCAGGAAGCCGGTTGGCAAACGCATATACAGCACCGCACAACCGATCAACAACACGCCGTACAGCAGCAGGTAGCGCACTGAACTGTTCACCACATGGCCCACACCGTTTTGATAGCGCCCCTGCACTTTTTCATAACTGCGGTTAAACCAGCCAAAGAAACCTTTGGTGCCGCTTTCGTGGTTATGAGGTTTCAGTAAGGTTGCACAAAGTGCCGGCGTCAGTGTCAGCGCCACAATCACCGACAGCACCATCGACGACACAATGGTGATCGAAAACTGGCGATAGATCACACCGGTTGAACCACTGAAGAAGGTCATCGGCAGGAACACCGCCGACAGCACCAGCGCGATACCAATCAAAGCACCGGTGATCTCCTTCATTGATTTTTCCGTGGCTTGTCGCGGCGGTAACCCCTCCTCGCGCATCACGCGCTCAACGTTCTCCACCACCACAATCGCATCATCGACCAGCAAGCCGATGGCAAGCACCATGCCAAACATGGTTAAGGTGTTTATCGAGTAACCAAACAGCGACAGCACACCGAACGTACCCAGTAAAACCACCGGCACGGCAATCGCCGGGATCAACGTCGTACGAATGTTCTGCAGGAACACGAACATCACGATAACCACCAGGATCACCGCTTCGATCAGCGTTTTCACCACCTCTTCAATCGAGATTTTGACGAAGTCGGTGCTGTCGAGTGGATATGCGATCTCGTAGCCCGCCGGCATGCTGCTACGGAACTCATTGATGGTGGCTTTCACCTGCTCAGCGGTGGAAAGCGCATTCGCACCTGATGCCAGCTGCACAGCGATACCGGATGCGGGATGGCCATTCGCCAACACGTTGGCACTGTAGTCTTCATCGCCCATTTCAACGCGCGCGACATCACTCAGTCGCACTACCGAACCGTCTGACTGACTCTTAAGCACGATGTTGCGGAACTGCTCTGGTGTTTGCAGACGCGAACGCGAACGAACTGTCGCCACCAGCTGCTGCTCTTTGCTGGCTGGCTGTGCGCCCAATTGCCCAGAAGAAACCTGGGTATTTTGGCTCTCCAGCGCGGTGGTGACATCCGACGGCATCAGTGAATAGGACGCCAGCTTACTCGGGTCCAGCCAGATGCGCATCGCGTACTCGGCACCAAACACTTGCACGCTACCCACGCCGGAAACACGCGCCAGCGTATCTTCCATATTACTGACCATATAGTCAGCGACATCGGAAGAGCTGCTTTTATTGGTTTTGTCGTACACCGCCAGAATCAGCAGGAAGTCGCTCTGCGCTTTCTCCACGGTGACACCTTGCGTGGTGACCGCGGTAGGCAAACGGCTCTCTGCCTGCTGAACCTTGTTCTGTACCTGAACCTGGGCGATATCGGGATCGGTGCCCTGCTGGAAGGTCACATTGATCTTTACCTGCCCGGTCGATGCCGTGCTGGTGGAGTCAAAATAGAGCAACCCATCCAGCCCGGTGAGCTGCTGCTCAATCACCTGGGTGACGCTGCTCTCCAGCGTTTCCGCCGACGCACCGGTGTACGTTGCCTGAATACTGATCTGCGGTGGCGCGACGTCAGGATATTGCGCTACGGGCAGGCTGTTAATACTGAGTAGACCGAACATCATAATGCAGATGGCGATAACCCAGGCAAATACCGGCCGACGAATAAAGAACTGAGCCAACATATCAGTTACCCTCGCTGGTCGCGGCTTTATCGTTTGGCGTCACTTCCACGGCTTTAACACTCATGCCCGCCTGCACTTTTCCCGTGCCTTCAACAATCAACTTGTCACCACTATTGAGGCCAGAGGTGATCAGCCACTTATTCCCGATCACGCGATCAGCAACCACTTCACGGCTTTCGACTTTATTCTCTTTATCGACCACCAATGCCGTGGCGTTGCCTTTGGCATCACGGGTGATCCCCTGCTGCGGTGCCAGGATTGCGTCGGATTTTACGCCGTTCGTCACATTGGCGCGGACATACATGCCTGGCAGGAGCTCATGTTGCGGATTAGGGAAGATAGCGCGCAGCGTCACGGTGCCGGTGGCTTCATCTACCGACACCTCCGTCAGTTCCAGTTTGCCCGGATGGTCATAAGCACTGCCATCTTCGAGTTTCACCGTCACAGGCACGGCATCAGTGCTCTGCTGTAAGGAAGCCTGCTGACGCTTCAGTTTGAGCAGTTGGACGCTGGATTGCGTCAGATCGACATAAATTGGGTCGAGAGCACGAATCGTCGCCAGCGCAGTGGTTTGACTGGCGGTCACCAGCGCACCTGGTGTCACCGATGAAATGCCAATACGACCGCTGATCGGCGCTTTGATTTGGGTGTAATTCAGATTGATGCGCGCACTTTCTACAGCGGCACGATATTGGTCCACCGATGCCACGTTTTGCTGATAGGTTGCCAAAGCATCATCAGCATCCTGACGCGACACGCCGTTCTCTTTCACCAAAGCTGCATAACGCTCCGCTTTTAATTTGCTGCTTTTTACCAACGCCTGCGCGTTCTTTAATTGTGCGAGCGCTTGATCGTAACTGGCCTGATAGCTGGCCGGGTCGATCTGATATAACACCTGTCCGGCTTTCACTTCGTCGCCTTCGGTAAACAGGCGTTTCAGGATAATGCCCTCAACCTGCGGACGAACTTCGGATGTCATACTGCCGGTCACACGTCCGGCAAGTTGGCTGTCCAGCGTAACCGATTCGTTTTGCAACGTTTTCACACCCACTTCCGTTGTGGTGGCGTGGGTTTGCTGATTGCTACTTTGATCGCAAGCGGCGACTAACAACACCAGTCCGGCGATCACACTGCGCTGAAAATTCTTCATGAATAACCCTGTAGTGAACGTTCATTCTCACCTCACAGTCTACCAAAACATCCATAGATCAACTGTCAGGAAAATGAAAAGAAAGAGAACGGCGCTAAGCTAAACGTGCGGAGCCAAATAGGGAGCTTAAAAAGTTCCGTGAGTGCTTATAAGCAACTGGCGAATAGGCAATTGATATGGGAATCAGTAAAGAAGTTGCTCTTGCGGCGGCGGAACCCGACATGCCAATACACAGGCCGATAGCGATACTAATGGCTTTACAACGCGCATAATAGACGTGGCGTGTGGTAACAGACTGACAATATTTATGTTATTAGGCTTTGCCGCCAAATATACGCTTTCCGTTTCTGTGGCTTTGCACTCAGAATTAATCGCTTCCCTGTCATTTAATCTGATTCACGGTGCAATCAGCGGCATCAGTGCGGGGATATTCTGGGGGAGCATGCTGATTTATTTCATTCCCTGGTATCGACAGCGTAAGAGATTATCCATTTAGCGGGTAAAAAAGGGAGGGCGCCACGTGCAGGCGTCCCTTCCGCGACATTAACGCTTTGCGATCACCGCGGCTAATGCCAGCTGCGGTATCGTCAATGGACGCTCGCTCTCCGGCATGCTGTTTGCGGCGGCTGCCATTGAGACCTGCGCCAGTGCTACGTGTTGTGCGCCCTGCTCGCGCCCCTGTTTTACCGCGTCGGCGATGAGCGCGTGATAGCGTTGATGATCGCCCGCTTTAAATGCGGCCCAGGCGTCAGGAATCAGTGCGACCTGCAGCTGTTTATCCGCTGGCAGCGTCGGTGGACAGAACAACAGACGGGTAGCCGCTAAAGTTGATTCAGCCGCGCAGAGCACCAGTGCAGGTCCTGCCATTTGATGCAGATGATCTGCCAGCATCCGATCTGCGCGATATACCGGGCACCCCGTGTTCTGAGGATTAAAGGTGTCGGCCACGGGCCCCAGCGTTGAACAGGTGATCACTATCGCATCAAACCATGGAGTAAAACTGTGCAGCAACTGTGCCAAACGATGCTGCTGCTCCTGCGTCATACCGCCACTCTCCTCTGCTTCAGCCAGCAGGTGCGGCATCACGATATGACTCAATGAATGAGCAGGTAATTCAAGTGATCGGGCCGCGTGGTCAAACAGCGCGATATTGCTGGCGGCAGTGTGCAGGCAAGCGATGGTCATGGGCTTCCTTATTGTTGTGCGATTGAAATGTCCGCTTAGTCCCGGCGGCGTGATTGCAGTGGTAGATTATTGCTTCACCGTCTAATAATATTCAAAATTATTTAACATATTTAGCCGTTACCCTCATGAACCTGCACGTGCTCGCCTTTATCATTGCGATATTACCGGTGGCCTTGTCGCCAGGAGCGAGTTTCACCCTCGCGATCAACAACACGCTGGTGGCAGGCTCGCGCGGGCTGGCGGCGATCATTCTCGGCACTGCACTGGGTATTTATACCCATGCGCTGCTGATTGGCTTGGGGATCAGCGCCCTGTTAGTGCGATCTCCTATTATCTTTAATCTGTTAAGCGTGGCGGGTGCCGCTTATGTGCTGTGGCTCGGTATACAGCTGTTGCGCCGTGGTCATCATATTTCCCAACCCGTCGCCTCCTACCGCAGCGCCCGCATGGGGATTAAAGATGCCTGGCTAGCCAATGTGCTCAATCCCAAAGCGGTGATGCTCTATCTCACCGTGGTATCGCAATTCGCCGGGCGCGACCATGCCTTGCTGCATTATCTGTTGCTGGCCTCCATACACGTTGCCATCATGGCGCTGTGGCTGGTCATCATCTGTTTTACGTTGCTGACCTCGGCGCGAGTAATCAATATTCGAAAGCTGTCTATTGCCATCAATATCGGGGGGGGATTGATTTTGGTGTTCTTTGCTATCAGCAATTTGGTTCAGCTTTTTATGACATTAAAAGGATTTCCGTGATGATTACAAAGAACAATTTTCGAGGTATTAATAAAAGATAAACGCGTAGTCATTAACCCCTCAAAATCAACCCCATAATTAAGAGCTGACTCACAAAACTACCAATAGTCACCCTTTCAAGGGGTGTCACTCTACTTGAATAAAATATCATTTACTTTTCAAACTTACAGATTGAAAATAATTTCCTCGTAAAAATGATGTGCAATCTTTTTTTAGTCTACCCTCATTTATATCAAGACTGATTCGACGTCATAAAACATTATTTCTTTGAGGAGAATGATGATGCCTGAAACATGGAATAACGATCCCGCGATCGTAACCGAAACGGTTACTGGATTGCCATTAAAACGAATTTCCTGGAGCGCCGTTCTTGCAGGCGTTATTGCTGCGCTTATTGTCCATATATTCCTTGGGTTACTCGGAACCGCAATTGGCGCGACGGTTATCGATCCTCAACAAGATCAAAACCCTCTGGCACACTTAGGTACAGGCGTATTAATTTGGACCGGTTTAAGTATGCTGATTGCCATTGCTGCGGGGAGTTATGTAGCAGGCCGTCTTGCGCAACGTGAAGGTGCGTTGCATGGACTGCTTATGTTTGGTGTGAGCACGCTTATCACGCTTTGGCTGGCTTTCTCGCTTGCCAGCGGAGTGGTAGGAGGTGCCTTCAATATTCTTGGTGCAGGAGCGAATGTTGTTGGAAATGGCCTCTCAGCTGTTGCACCTTCTGTTACGAATATGGCTAAAGAGAAGTTGCAAGAAAACAACATCAATCTTGATTCGCTACAAAACGAATTACAGACCACCCTGCGCCAAACGGGAAAACAAGAATTACAGCCAGAAAATCTACAACAGGATGTCAATAGTGAGGCTAACGGGGCAAGGCAACAGGCTGCCAATACCGCGCAAAATCCGCAAAATGCCGATACCGATATTATCAACTGGGTACGTGGCGTGATGAGTCGTCACTCTGATACCCTGCAAGCCGCAGATCGGGACGCACTGAAGAACATCATCAAAGCGCGCACCGGAAAAAGCGATCAGGAAGCCGACCAGATTGTGAACCAAACGGTCGAAAGCTATCAAAAAGCCGTTGCACAGTTTCAGCAGTTAAAACAGCAGGCCGAACAGAAGGCTCGTGAGGCCGCAGAGAAAGCCGCCGCAGCCACTGCCAAGGCAAGCTGGTTCACATTCTTTGTATTACTTATCGAAGCGGTTCTGGCAGCTGTTATTGGCCGTATAGCTCGACGTACACAACCACGTCAGGTTTTAACCCAAAATGTTCACCATTAAGGGAAATGGGTAAAAGCTTTTATCCACTGCCATGGTCTTGTGATGGGCTATGGCAGTCTAATTACTCACTTTGATACTAAAAACAAGCAACACCTGCGCCGCCTGGCTTATTTTTAAATCTCATCGCAAGCGAAACGGTAATTAACCAAAAAAATACACTTCTTAAGAAAAATCCTCATAAAACCGATCGGTTAAATAAAACCCAGCCCATTTCTCTAGTTGTCCTATATTTAACGAGGTCTTTAAAAATATACTGGAGTGGAACAATGTCGAATGAAGCAAATAAAAAAGAACTCAGCCATCGAGCCCCCACTAAAGGGCCAGAATCATCCCAACCCGGTTTAGGATCTTTAGCGCCTGAAGACGGTTCGCACCAACCACCCGCAGAACCAACACCGCCTGGAAAGCAGCCTACCGCACCCGGCAGCCTTAAAACGCCTGAAACCCAAAGCGCCAAACTCCAACAATTGGAGATAAACCGTAAAAACGGTTCTCATCAGGCGCTCACGACGAACCAGGGCACGCGCATTGCCAACGATCAGAACTCATTGCGCGCGGGCACACGTGGCCCCACTTTGCTCGAAGATTTCATCATGCGTGAAAAAATCACGCACTTTGACCATGAACGCATCCCTGAGCGCATCGTTCACGCCCGAGGATCTGCTGCTCACGGCTACTTTCAGCCTTATCACGCGTTAACAGCACTGACAAAAGCGCACTTCCTTTCTGATCCGGAACAAATCACCCCGGTGTTTGTCCGTTTCTCCACCGTCCAGGGCGGCGCCGGATCGGCTGACACCGTGCGCGATATTCGTGGGTTCGCCACTAAGTTTTATACCGATGAAGGGGTTTTTGATTTAGTGGGTAACAATACCCCCGTATTTTTCATTCAGGATGCCCATAAATTCCCGGATTTTGTGCACGCCGTTAAACCTGAGCCGCACAATGAAATTCCTCAGGGTCAAAGTGCACATGACACCTTCTGGGATTACGTTTCCCTGCAGCCCGAGACCTTGCATAACGTCATCTGGGCGATGTCCGATCGCGGGATTCCACGCAGCTATCGCACCATGGAAGGTTTCGGTATTCACACTTTTCGATTGATCAACGCGGAAGGCAAAGCCACTTTTGTCCGCTTCCACTGGAAGCCTGTCGCAGGTAAGGCCTCTTTACTTTGGGACGAGTCGCAGAAATTAACCGGGCGTGATCCAGATTTCCACCGCCGTGACCTTTGGGAGGCGATCGAAGCGGGTGATTTCCCCGAATATGAATTAGGCCTGCAGCTTATCCCCGAAGAGGACGAGTTTAAGTTCGATTTCGATATCCTTGATGCCACTAAACTGATTCCGGAAGAGTTGGTGCCGGTAGAGATCGTTGGCAAGATGGTGCTAAACCGCAATCCCGATAATTTCTTTGCAGAAACAGAACAGGTCGCCTTCCATCCTGGACACATTGTTCCGGGGCTGGATTTTTCCAACGATCCGTTGCTGCAAGGCAGGTTATTCTCGTACACCGACACGCAGATTAGCCGCCTGGGCGGGCCTAATTTCCATGAAATCCCTATCAATCGTCCGGTTTGCCCTTATCATAATTTCCAACGGCAAGGCATGCACCGTCAGGACATTGATACCAATCCAGCAAATTATGAGCCCAACTCGATTAATGATAATTGGCCACGTGAAACACCGCCGGCAGCAGAAGGTGGCGGCTTTGACAGCTATCAGGAGCGAATGGAAGGACATAAAGTGCGGGAGCGCAGCCCCTCCTTTGGCGAATATTACTCTCAACCGAGATTGTTCTGGTTAAGCCAAACGCCTGTCGAGCAGCAGCACATCATCGATGCCTATTCGTTCGAGTTGAGCAAAGTTGCCCGCCCTTACATTCGAGAGCGTGTGGTCGATCATCTGTTGAATATTGATATCGCTTTAGCACAAGGGGTTGCCGATAACCTCGGGATTGCCCTCACGGCTGATCAATTGAAGACGCCGCCCGCACCAGACGTTAATGGCCTGAAGAAAGACAGTAGCCTGAGTTTGTATGCTGTGCCCGACGGTGATATCAAAGGCCGTCAGGTTGCTCTGCTGTTGAGCGATGGCGTGAAATCGGCAGATGTACTGGCCACATTGCAGACACTGAAAACCGCTGGCGTACACACAAAATTACTGGCGCCACATATGGGTCAGATTCGTGCTGATGATGGGTCAGTGTTACCGGTTGACGCGACTTTTGCTGGACTACCTTCACTGACATTTGATGCGGTATTTGTCCCAGATGGCAACATTGATGCACTGCTGTTGAGTGGAGACAGTCGCTACTTCTTATTGGAAGCGTATAAACATCTTAAGGTGATTGGCCTCAGTGGAGAGGCTCGTCGTTTTAAGGCGCAATTCGCGCTCAAAGATGATGAAGAAGAAGAAGGGATCGTGGAGGGTGATACTTCCGACGACAAGGTACTGAATGCCTTTGTCGATGCAATGAAGGCTCATCGCGTATGGTCGCGTAGTCAAAAAGCGCTTTCCGTCCCTGCTTGATGGAGTCCTTAAGACAACGGAGAAGCAGCCTTCTCTAAACAAAAAAGCGCACCTGTACAGGTGCGCTCCTTAAAATGATTTCATGATTTCATGACTTCATTACTTCAAACGGAACGCCACTACGCTGTCACCCGCCTGGGTACCCAGCGAACCGTGACCACCCGCCGCGATGACCACGTACTGCTTACCGTCTTTACCCATAAAGGTTGACGGTGTGGCCTGCGCACCCGCGCTCAGCTCGGTCTGCCACAGCAGCTCACCGGTGGTGCTGTCGTAAGCACGGAAGAAGTTATCCGCGGTTGCGCCATGGAACACCAGATCACCCGCTGTCAGCAATGGACCACCGTGTGCCACCATGCCCATCGGGAAGCCGATTGGGAAGCGGCCCGGCAGGAAGCTGGTTTTCAGATTTTTGGTCACACCCACACGGCGCAACCACTCGGTTTTCCCGGTTTTCAGATCCACACCGACCATGCGACCCCAAGGTGGCGCGATACACGGAATGCCCAGCCCAGACGCCAGCTGCTGAATGTGAATCGCGTAGTCACCCTGGAAGTTTTCATTCCAGTATGGCTGGCCATCTTTGGTGAACAGACGCTGCGTTTCGGTCTGCGGCGTACGCTTGATCAGGTTGTATTTGTAGGCCAGGCGTACCGGTGCGGCAATGAGCATCTGACGCTGCGGATCAACCGCCACAGAACCCCAGTTGAACACGCCAATGTTACCCGGGAAGATCAGCGAACCGGCTTCAGTGGCTGGCGTCCATGGGTTGCCATCATAACGCAGCGAACGGAAATCCATGCGGCATGACATCTGGTCAAACGGCGTGATGCCCCACATTGATTTCTCAGTCAGCGGGTCTGGAATGAAGTTCAGGCTCGACACCGGCTGAGTCGCGGCAAACTTCTCACCCGGCACACCGCCTTCAGTGGATACCTTCACCTGATTAACCGGATACACCGGCTGACCGGTCAGACGATTCAAGACAAACAGGTTACCGGTTTTAGTTGGCAGGATCACCACAGGCTGTTTCTGACCCTGATAATCGATATCCAACAGCGACGGCTGTGATGGGTTATCGCGGTCCCACAGATCGTGGTTCGAACTCTGATAACGCCATTTGAACGCACCGGTTTGCAGATCCAGCGCCACTAATGCGTCGCGGAACTTCTCGGTGTTGCTGTTAGCATCACGCTCGATGCCCACTTCATCCGGTGACGCGTTACCAAACGGCACGTAAACCAGACCATTTTTCAGGTCAGCGCTCAGCGTGCCCCAGGCGACGGGCGTATCCTGCGGATAGTTTTGTCCTGCTGCCACTGGCGATGTATTGTCAGGGTTAGCCGGATCGAAGTTCCATACCAGACGACCGGTTTCGGCGTCATAAGCACGAATCACACCCGACGGGTTACCGCTGTTGAAGCCGTTGTCCATGACTGAACCACCGACAATCACCAGCTTGCCGGCCACCAGCGGTGCGGCAGTTTGCATCAACGCATGTGGGCGCACTTCGCCCATGTTGGCATGCAGATCCACCACGCCGTTAGTGCCGAAATCAGCACAAGGTTTGCCGGTATCGGCATCCAGAGCAATCAGCTGTGCATCGGTGGTGGCGTTGAAGATACGCTTACGGCAGATGGCTGGAGCCGCAGCTGAATCTTGCGCAGCAACCGGGCTTTGCTCGTAATAGCTCACACCACGACAGGTCTGGTGCTGCTGCAGGTAAGAACGATCTTTATTTGGTGTGTACTTCCACTTCACCGCACCGGTTTCAGGATCGAGTGCGTGCACTTCGTTATGAGGCGTACAGAAGTACAGCATACCGTTGGTTTTCACCGGCGTAGCCTCGAAAGTGTACTCGCTGGCATCCGCATCCTGACGCAAATCGCCAGTGTGATAAGTCCAGGCCACTTCGAGGTTTTGTACGTTCTCTTTGGTGATTTGATTCAGTGAAGAGAAGCGTTGACCGTCAGTGGTCCCGCCGTATGCGGTCCAGTCGTTAGCGGCACCCTGCTCGCTGGCTTGTTCACGCGCATTGCTGATCGTACCCGCCTGTGGCAGTGGATCGTAAAAGCACAGCCCGATCACCACCACAATCATCACGATGACGGTGCCACCCAGGAAGGTGTGGAAGCGGCGTTCGCCCTGATACAACGGTTTGACAACCCACGGCATCGCCAGCCACAGGCCGATCACGCCAAACAGATCGCCACGAGGGATCCATTGCCATTTATCAAAGCCCACTTCCCAGATAATCCAGGCCAGGGTAATCCACATCAGAACCGCATACAGCGTCAACGCACTACGCTGGTTTCTGAACAGTAAAATAGCGGTAATCAGCAAGCCCACCGCCATCAGTGCATAGAACGCGCTGCCGCCCAGCATCAGCAATTTTCCGCCCATATAGAGCAGCGCTAATGCCAGAATCGCCAGCACGATACTGGTTAATTTGTTAACCATGCCAATCCCTCAACGTTTTTCATCAATTACCACCCAAAATAAACCCACATAAACTCAACAGAATTTTAACGTACGTTATCGAACAGTAAAAACCCGTTGCTGAGTGTGTCGTTAGCTCCGCTTATGAATGTAGCCGGGCTAAAGACTGATGAATCCCGCCGAGTTCAATGTGTGACTGAAATCACGTTTTATTTTTCGTCGTGAGAATTAATCATTAGTGAGGATAAATCGCATTTTTTGATAACGCCCCATGCGAGATATTTTACCCGTTGCGGCTTTTGCGCTCACTGCATAACGTTGCGCGGATTTGTTACTACGCCTGCTGTAGCGGAAAACTTACGCTGTTTTCTTTTTTCTCAGGGAAACACGATGAAAGTTACGCTTATCGCCAGCGCATTGCTGGCCATCACCTTCAACGCTTTTGCTGCCAAAACCGAACTCGTGGTGGGCGATCAAAAAGGCAACGCCCGAGCGGTGATGTCCGCCGCCGGTGAACTCAACAATCTGCCTTATGAGATCAAATGGTACGAATTTCCTAACGCCGCTCCCTTGCTTGAATCACTCAATTCTCAGCATCTGGATGCGGGATTAGTCGGTGATGGTCCACTGGCTTTTGCGGTAGCGGCAGGCGCTAAAATTCGCGCCATTCAGGCCTCGCAATATCTGGGCAACGGATTGCTGGTCAAAAAGGACAGCGCTGTTCGTAACATTGCCGACCTCAGAGGTAAAAAAGTGGCCACGGTGAAAGGCTCATCAGGCCAAAACATGGTGCTCAACGCACTTCACCAGGCCGGATTACCTGATGACAGCGTTAACTTTGTTTTCACCACGCCTGCTGAAGCGACATTAGCACTGGATAACGGCGCAGTGGATGCCGTGGCGACATGGGAACCCTATGTCTCCTTTGCGGTAGCTCAGTCAGGTGATCGCATCGCTATCGACGGTAAGGAGGCGCCCGTCTCCAACTATCTGGTGGCCACCGATAGTGCGATCAGCAGTAAACGCACGGAGCTGAGTGATTTTCGGCAACGCCTGATACGCGCTCGCGCATGGGGCGTGGCTCACCCGCAGGAGTATGCCAATGGCATCGCATCGTTGTTGCGCCTGCCTGATAACGTCACCCTGAGTAAAGTTCAGCGTGAAAACAATGCCCCGGTTGAAGACTATGCGCTGGTGGCACAGCGCCAGCAGGCCGCCATAGATACCTTCGCGCGCAGCGGATTAATCAAACCCGGCCTGCAAGCAAGCAGCCTGGTTGATGCATCATTCTTTGAAAAACAGGGAGCGTCTAAACCATGATGAATCTGGCGTTGTACCTCGACTCAGGCATTCATCAGGGGGGCTGGCGTCATCCGCAGGCCGCCACGACCGGCGGCCGTAACTGGCCGCTGTACCGTAAAATTGCCCAACGCGCTGAAGCGGCAAAACTCGATATGATTTTTGTGGCGGATAAGTTAGCGATTGATGATGTGTATGGCGGACATCTGGCACATACCGTGCAGCATCGTCAGGTAGGTTGGTCTGAGCCGCTCACCTTACTGGCCGCACTGGCGGCGGTCACCGATCGTATTGGCTTAGGCGGTACGGTCTCCTCCTCCTATTCCGAACCCTATACCACCGCGCGGCAGTTGGCCAACATCGATCACATCAGCAATGGGCGCGCGGCATGGAACGTGGTGACCTCACTTACTCATGCCGAAGCACGTAATTTCGGCCGCAGCCAGCACTTCAGCCATGAGGATCGCTATCGCCGAGCAGCAGAGTTCATCGACGTGATGAAAACCCTCTGGGACAGCTTTGAAGAGGATGCGTTGGTGGTAGATAAAAGCCGCGCACGCTTTGCCGACCCGGCGCGTTTTCATCGCTTCGACCACCAGGGTGAATCGTTTGAGGTGCAGGGTCCCCTAAACCTGCCCCGTCCGCCGCAAGGGCATCCGGTGGTGATTCAGGCCGGTGTTTCTGAAGCTTTTATCGATTTGGCCGCCCAACACGCAGAGATGCTGTTTGTAGTGCAACCTAACCGGGAACGCGCGCAGCAATTTTATCAAACCCTCAAAGAACGTGCGCAACACTACCATCGCCAACCCGATCAACTCCGTGTCATGCCGGGTTTAGTGCCCATTGTTGGCCACAGCGAACGGGATGCCAGCGATCGTGCTGAATATCTCAAATCACTGATCACCGTGGAATCCGGCCTTAGTTTTGTCTCTGCCAGCATGAACATCGACCTGTCACAGTATCCGGTAGATGGACCGGTGCCCGATTTGCGTGAACAGATCACCGGCAGTAAAGGCCGTTTTCAATATGTCATTGCCAACGCGATCGAGCAAAATCTGACGCTCGGCGAGATGGCGAAACGTTATGCGGAGAGCCTGTCGTTCCCTTCACCCACTGGCACGGCGGATCATATCGCGCAACAGATGATCGATTGGTATCAACATCAGGCTTGTGATGGATTTGTCATTCTTCCCACCTATATTGATGAAAATGAAGATCTGTTCCTCAGCCAGGTGGTACCGCGCTTGCAAGATGCAGGGGTGTTTCATCAGGATTATGCTGCGGGCACACTGCGCGAACGTTTAGGCCTTGCTAAGCCGGCTAATCGCTTTCATTGATACGTTCGCTGATGATCGCAAGCAATCGCAAAAATTATGCTTTTTGCGATTACTTGCGATATCTCAACGTTTTTTTAGCCACTCTTTGAGTTTCCATAAGGAGACCGGCGCTTGATACACCGTGCCCTTACCCTCTTTGATCGGTCTCAATAAGCCTTGATCGGCCAGGTTTTTTAACCGACTGCGCGCGGTATTATCTGCGATACCGAGTCTTGCCTTCACCCCTGCGGCGCTCAACAGCGAACCCGGCGCATGCAGCGCAATCGCCATGATATCCAGCTCACCTTTCGCCAACGACATATTCTCTTCGACCCAATGCACCAGGCGCGCCCGTTCCTGATGCAGCGTGGTAATTTGCTCTGTGAAAGCGTGCACGGCGCGCATGACGACTTCACATTGGAATTGGACAAAATAGGTAAGATCAAGCTCGTCCGTTTCGCTGTAGAGGTAAGACATTCCGTATTTAACGGCGGCAGCCTTGAGGAGTTTACTGATCGAAATATAGCGAAAGGCGTGATAGCCACGACGGATCAAATGATGATAGAACAAGCCACGAGCCGTACGTCCATTGCCATCATTGAAGGGATGAATGTAACCAATGGCAAAATGCAGAATACACGCGACCAGCAACGGGTGTGTACCCTGCTGTTCAAGAAACTCAACTTCAGCGCATAACGCATCCAGCATGCCATTCAGTGCGGCATAATCGGGCGGTTGATGAATGATTTCGCCATCTCGCCCGGCGACAAATACGTCATTGTTGCTGCGCACTTCCCCGGGCCGATATTTTTCGTCATTGATGCCGGAACAGGCGATGTGATGCATATGCAGGATATCGGCGCGGGTCAGCGGCCCCTCGCCCATTGCGGCAATATGCTGCATCAGCCGCCAATTCCCCATGATCATGCTCTCATCTTCGTTGCGGGGCTCCCTTCCTACCTCCAGTAATTCCATGGCCACCCGCGAGGTGGTTGCGGCCCCTTCAAGCTGGCTGGAAGAAATCGCCTCTTCCATGATCAATTGGGACATCAGGTAGGAAGCCGCGTCTTCATCAGTCGGCTCACCGTTGCGCGCAAAGGTCATGCGATCCACCAGGGAGATGGCCGCGTTAATTTTGGCGGTAAAGTTGCAACTCACTTCCTGTGACGC
This sequence comes from Pantoea sp. S61, assembly GCF_016625145.1. Classification (NCBI taxonomy): domain Bacteria; kingdom Pseudomonadati; phylum Pseudomonadota; class Gammaproteobacteria; order Enterobacterales; family Erwiniaceae; genus Pantoea; species Pantoea sp. S61. Next base: position 97,509 of record NZ_JACVUO010000003.1, on the reverse strand, counting down.
AATCACGAAGTGCTGAGCACTACTCTGTCGTTTAAATTTTAACGCGCTCCACGCGGCCAATCGTTCATCAGCATCCCGGATACGACGGCTAAGCTCGTCGAAATGCAGATAACGCATATCCCACTCAGCATAGCGGCTTAGCAGCTCCACTGTCTCAGCGTGGGTCTGGGTATCAAGCAGTTGTTTAGGGGGACGGCGTAATCTCATCTCAAGCAATCTCAAAAATAGTCACTTTTGAGTTTACTTGAGAGAGTGCGCGGTGACCAATATTGCATTCATTTAAAAATGAAAAATTGATGACTCCCCGCACTATAAAAGAACGCTTATGTGATCATGCTGGTGCAAAGTGTCTAACCATGAGCAACCTGTTGATCACCCTTATTACATTTGGGGCTTTCCTTGCAGACTCTCACTAGTTGTTAGCAGCCTTACCATTTTGGCATCAGCTTTGCTTAATGATTTCTGTGTTCTTTTTCAGGAGTCGCGCTATGCAAGCATCCTCTACTCGCTACACAATTTTTTCACTGCTGTTTTTGATCGCGCTGATTAACTACGTTGATCGCGGCGCGCTCTCTTTTGCTGCTAACGCCATCTCCCAAGAGTTTCATTTCAGCAAAGTCCAACTGGGCGCGGTGCTGAGTTATTTCGGTTTCGGTTATCTGTTTGGCTCGCTGTGTGGTGGTTTTCTTGCCGACCGACTTGGTACTAAAAAGGTGTGGCTGATGGCGGGCATCCTGTGGTCGTTGCTGGAAATGGCTACTGCATGGGCCGGAGAAGTCGGCATGGCCATATTTGGTGGTTCAGCCATTATGGGGTTTGCCGCGTTACGAATCCTGTTTGGTTTTTCCGAAGGTCCAGCCTATGCGCTGATGAACAAAACCATTGCTCACTGGGCGCCAGATAATGAACGCGGTTTTGCCTTGAGCATCGGTTTGCTGAGCACTCAGGTCGGTTCGCTGTTAACGGCCCCGATTGCCGTAGGACTGCTGCTGTTAACCAACGACTGGCGGATGATGTTTATTCTGCTGGGTGCTTTCTCTCTGCTGGCCATGCTGTTGTTTGCGCGTAACTTTACTGACACGCCGCTGTTGCACCCGCGCGCCAACGTGGCTGAACGGCAGCTGATTATCAATGGACAAAAGCGTGAAAACCAACATGACGGCGCGCTGCCATGGTGGCGCTTCTTCACCAGCCGTACCCTGGTGTGCAACGCGCTCGGTTATTTCAGCTTCCTCTATATCACCTTCACCCTGGTGACCTGGTTGCCTAAATATCTGCAGGATAACTTCCACTACGATCTGCATTCTTTGTGGTACGTGGCAATGATTCCGTGGAGCGGTGCCTGCTTCACTGTCCTGCTCGGCGGGCGTATTGCCGATCGACTGCTGGCACGCTTTAACAATCTTCGCCTCGCAAGGAACGTCTTTGCGGCCATCACGCTCTGCGCGACCGCCTGTTGTTTTATGGCGATTCCATGGATGAGTTCAGCGACAGGTATCATCGCACTGATGACGCTGGGTAACGCGCTCAATGCGCTGGTGAATAACGTGTATTGGTCTGTAGTGATTGATGTGACGCCGAAAGCCTCAGTAGGTGCTTATAGCGGCATGACGCTGGCGATTGCCAATCTCGCCTCGATCATCTCTCCAATGTTGTGCGGTTGGTTAGCGGAATATTACGGTTACAACGCGATGTTCACCGTCACCGCCTGCATAGCTTTTGGCAGTATGCTGGCGATGACGCTGTTGCAACCCGAGAAACGCCTGCAGTCCGATGCACCGGCAGTAGCAGCACAGCAGGCGATGTAGTTTCTATACCGCGTGCCGCTGACAGAACGCAGCAATGTCTGGCGACTGGAAGTCCGCCAGATGTGCCATCAGCTTCTCCAGCGGCCAATTCCACCACGCAATCGCCTGCAACTGAGCCGCGATGTCCGGCGTGAAACGGCCACGAATGGGTTTCGCAGGCACGCCGCCAACAATGGTGTAAGGTGCCACGTCTTTAGTGACCACCGCGCCAGCAGCCAATACCGCACCATCGCCGACGGTCACGCCCGGCAATACAATCACGCCATGACCGATCCACACATCGTTGCCGATGATGACGCGGTCCTCTCGACGGTTGGCAAAAAAACCCGCATCACGCTGTGCCTGAGGGTCATAATATTCCGGGCAGTAGGTAAAACGATGCTGGGAAGCGCGATCCATCGGATGATTCGGTGCCCCAATACGCACCTGATTGGCAATCGCGGTGAAACGTCCAATCTGCGCATCAGCGACACAACAGTGCTCGCCCAGGTAAGAGAAATCACCCAACTCGCTATATTCAAGATAACTTTCGGCGAGAATCTCACATTGCTGACCAATGTGGGTTTCGCGCATACGCACGCCAGGATCGATGACGGTGTGTTGCAGTTTAGCCGGTTGGACAGCGGCAATAGCCATAGCAAGCTCCAATGTGGTCAGAGGTCTGGATAACGGGATGTATCAGGTCAACGGCGAAGCACAACACTAAAGCGGCAAGATGACAGAAATGCTATCGTAGCGGCTTCGTTATCGGCCATTTAAGGAAAGGGAATGAGAACACCGTGGTCACTGTTAGCACTATTGTGGTCTTCTGGTCAGGCGTCAGCGGCACTGCCCGCTGATATCAAAGCGGGTGATATCGTGCAGGTGCAGTTATCACAATTGCATCCCACGCAAGCCGCGATTGGGTACCGCCAGTTGGATTACAAACTGCACCGTTACCAGGCCGATTCCAAAAAGCTGTTCGATGATTTTTGTGAAAGCATGGGACAGAAAGGCGTAGACAAGTTCAACAGCAAATCACGCATCTCAGATCCAGACAGCTTCACCTGTAAAGCCCCGGTGGGTGCGCAGCCAGGACCGATGAAAACCGCCGTCATCGCCCCGGATAATGCACTCTACCTCACGGATGGTCACCACACTTTCAGTAACTTTGCTGACATTGGTGGCTTGAAAACACGCGTGCAGGTGCGCATCACCAATGATTTCCGCAATCTGAAAACCATGAGTGCTTTCTGGCAGCAAATGGAGGCCGCGCATCTGGTCTGGCTGGATACGCCCAAAGGCAAAATCACCCCGCATGACCTGCCGAAAGAACTCGGCCGTAAATATATGCAGGATGACGAATATCGTTCGCTGGTCTATTTCGTGCGCGATATCGGCTTCGAGAAAGAGGACAATCCCCCGCCGTTCCTTGAATTCTATTGGGGTAAATGGCTGGAGACTGAACTGCCGCTGAAATCATTCGATCTGCACGATCGCAAAGGCTATGGCAAAGCAGTGAGTGCTATTGCCGAAAAAATCACGGATATTCCCAAAGACACGGTAATTGCGCAAAGCGATAGCGGTGCGCTGACCGCTGAAAAGCTCGGCGCAATGAAAAAGGTGAACGAGAAGAAACTGGACAAGCTGATTTCTGAAGATGGCAAATTGGGTTGGGCGTTCAAACAGTAATGGCAAGCACGGGGTGTGCATTACACCCGTGCTTATCACCCTCTTTTAGCGCGGTTAAATAATTACACCAACTCGCAATCCTTCACATCTGCTGAAGGAGCTAATAGATTTTTATCGAACTCACGCAATGGCGCTGTATCACGGATACGCATCGGCCAGTCAGGATTGGCCAGCGCGCTTTTACCCAGCGCCACAAAATCAGCCCCCTGTTCCAGTGCCTGTGAGGCTCGATGGCAGTCTGACAGCGAACCATTTGCCACAATGGTCAGACTGGGTGCCACCTCGCGAGCAAGCTGCACCAGCGAGCGTGCATTGTCAGTAAACGCGGGTTGTAGCGCGTCATATTCGGTGAGGTGCAGGTAATCAATGCCCGAATCCGCTAACAGACGGAACACCTGCTTTGCGCCCGCTTCCCCTTCCCGCCACTTATGGTGGAAATCATTCACTTTGCCCTGTGAAATACGCACACCTAAGGTGACATCCTGGCCAATGCGCTGGCGTACCGCTCGGATCACCGCAAGGGTCAGCGACAAGCGTGCTGTGATATCGCCGCCCCAGCGATCGTGACGCTGATTGGTGTAATCCGTGAAGAATTGATCGAGCAGATAGCCATTCGCACCATGAATTTCAATGCCATCAAATCCGGCTACACCAATCGCGCGCGCGGCAGTCTCGGCAAAACTGTCAATTGCCTGCTGAATCTGCTCCTCGCTCATTTCTGTCGGCAACGCATAGTCGCCATGACCATGGTAAAAGCCCAGCTGTTCTCCGCGCGGTTGCACGGCTGAGGGAGCAAGGGTATCGCGTCGGTAAATATTGCCCTGGGAAATCGCGCCTGCATGCATCAGTTGTGCGATGATTTTGCCGCCATGCTGATGCACAGCATCCGTAATGGCCCGCCAGCCCGCGACCTGTCGGCTATTGACCAAACCAGCCTGGAACGCGTAAGTCTGCGACCAGGCTTCATCGATATACAATCCTTCCGTAATGATGGTGCCAAAACCGCCGCGAGCGAAACGGGTGTAATAGTGCTTCATACGGTTGCCTGGCACGCCATCCACCGTGGCAGAGATGCGTGTCATGGGCGCAACCATGATGCGATTCTTCAATGCGAGGCGATTTAACGTGCCGCTCTGAAATAAGTGTTTATCGGCCATTTTGCCTTGTTCTTTCCTGATTATCGTCAGAGCGCAGTATAGTGTGTCGCATTAAGCGCAAAAATGGCCAAAGATGATACGTCTGTATAACGGAAATCGTTAAAATGAACTCCAAAGATATTGAGGTTTTCCTGATGGTGTCGCAAACCCGTAGCCTGACGCAGGCGGCACGTCGGCTAAATACCACGCCGATGACGGTGTCACGGCGGCTGGCCTCGCTGGAGGAAGATCTCGGCGTGAGGTTGCTGCACCGCACCACCCGCGCTATCGCGCTAACGGTAGAAGGGGAAGAGTTTCTGCCTTACGCTAAATCACTGGCGGAAACCGAGCAGAGCGCACGCAACCTGTTTTCCCCACACCAGCAAGGTGCGACCGGACAACTGCGTATTACGGCACCTTCAGGATTTGGCCGTCGCACCATCATCCCTTTGTTACCTGCTTTAATGGAGGCGAACCCCGAACTGCGCATTGAATTTCAGTTCAGTGATGATGTGACCGATCTGGTGGGATTGGGCTACGATGTCGCCATTCGTATTGCACCGCTGCGTGACTCCCGTCTGGTTGCTCATCGTCTTGCTGACAACCCGCGTATGCTGTGCGCCTCACCCGATTATCTGCAACGCTTTGGTACGCCTCAGACATTGAATGATCTTCACAGGCATAACTGCCTGCGACTTTCCGGTGTGGTGCAGTGGAGCTTTATCATTGATGGACATATTTCCAGCTTGAGCGTGGAGGGGCGTTTCAGTGGCAGTAACGTAGAGGGTGTGCGTACACTCTGTGTGGCCGGCAGTGGCATTGCGCAGTTATCCGAGTGGGATATAAGGGAAGAACTATCTGCAGGCACACTGGTTGCCATCGATTTACTCGATGCCCAACCACAGATGCTCGGTGTTTGGGCGCTGTTCCCTACCACGCGACAATTACCCGCACGCGTGACGGTATTTCTTAATGCGCTGAAACAAGTAATGGACAAAAACAGATAAATACCCTGTTCTCGCGCCGCCGTTATAGGCTTAAATCATTGATTCAATGATTCACTTCATGGAGGCCCATCTTGAAACCTGAAATTCACACCCTCGCATCGACAGAAATCTATCACAATCGCTGGATGACGCTTAAAGAAGATAAAATTCAACGGGCGGATGGCAGTGAAGGCATCTACTCAGTGATTGAAAAGAACGATTTTGTGGTGATTCTTCCGGTAGAGCAGGACAGTATTTTCGTGGTGGAGCAGTACCGTTATCCTATCAGTGAACGCACCATTGAGCTTCCCCAGGGCAGTTGGGAACTCGACCCTGGCGCCACACCCGAAGCGCTGGCCGCTGGCGAGTTGCAAGAAGAGACCGGGTTAATTGCCGATCGCTGGCAGTATGTTGGCTATCAAAAACTGGCACAGGGATATTCAGCGCAGGGATACCACATCTACCTTGCCAGCGAGTTGCGCTATCAGGGACAAAGCCTGGATGCGGAAGAAGTTGGGCTGACCGCGCGAAAAATGAAGATCAGCGAGTTTCTGCAACTGGTGTTGGCAGGGAAAGTCACCGATGCCACCTCCGTGACCGCGTTTTTGCTGGCGCGGGCGAAAGGGTTGATAGATTAATTAAAAGTTAAGTTTGAGGCGTCGTTCATGAATAATGAACTGATGAAGTTATTGCGTGTTATTCCCAGGGCGCACTGCCAAGGCCGGACGCCGTGAGTTTGAGGAGTACGCATTGCTGCACACTCCTCCTTAAGGCTGACGATTAGTGACCCGCGATGTCCGCCAGCACCTTTTGCGCATCCGCTTTTTCAACCGCTACGCCATCAATATAAAGCTGGCGCCGTTCTCCGGCTGGCAAGGCGATCTGCAGCGTTTTCCAGGCAGGCTGGTAATCGCCTTTACGTTGGAAACTCAGGTGAATCGCTTCGGCATCGCTGCGCATTTCCCAGCTTAACCACAAGGCGTTGCCCTGCTGATAACCCCAGGACTCACCGTCATCTTCAAATACCAGACCTTTGCTCTCGCCTTTACCCTGTAATGGATAAAGTTGCAGCGTGCGACGGTCATCCGCTTGCGCATCCACATGACGCAAACGCTGACTGAGCGGCAATGCAGCGCCAGCTCGCACCAACATCGGCTGGGTTTCCAGTGGTGCTGGCAAGGTGATCCACTGACCGCCGCTATACCACTGCTGCGTTGCGAAGTCATACCAGCCAGTTTGGTTATCTGGCAGCCACAAACGGCGTTCACGCTGTCCTGCTTCCACCACGCTGGCCACCAACAGATCGCGACCCAGCATAAACTCATCGCACTCAGCGAAGGTCTGTTTATCCTGCTCATGATCGAGGAAGGTTGGGCGCAGCATCGGCTCATCATCAGCATGCGCTTGCCACAGCAAGGTATAGAGGTAGGGCAGCAGGCGATAACGCAACTCAATTGCAGCACGAATCGCTGGCGTGACTGTCGGATACATCCAGGGTTCATTCACCGTGTGATCGTCATTCCACGAGTGAATGGTGAAACGCGGATGCATCACGCCGTTTTGCACCCAACGCACGAACAATTCTGCATCCGGCTTATCACCCGAGAACCCGCCCACGTCATGACCCACGTTGTACAGTCCCGACAAGCTCATCCCCAGGCCCATGCGGATGTTGTAACGCAGTGACGTCCAATTAGTACGGTTATCACCACTCCAGGTTTGCACATAGCGTTGCATGCCGGCGCAGCCAGAACGCGAGATCAGGAAAGGACGCTTCTCTGGGGCAAAACGCTGCTGCGCTTCCATTGACGCACGCATCATCAGTAATGGCATCACCGGGCGAATATGCTTGATGGCAATGGGTGTGCCGAAACCGTGGCAGCGCGCTTCACCATCCCACACTTCATATTCGTTGTTGTCGTTCCAGGTAGAGTCAATGCCCTTCTCCAGCAGTTGTTTGGTGACATTTTCCTGCCACCAGGCCACCGCCTGCGGATGGGTAAAATCGAGATGTGAACCTTCATCGTCCCAGAACACCGAGCGCTCTGGCGCATCCTGTTCCGAATCACGGATAAACAAACCTTGCGCCGCAACTTCTTCGTAGCGCGGATGGTCCTGCAATAAGCAAGGCTTGATGTTGGCTGCCAAGCGCAAACCGGCATCGTGAAACGCCTGGCTCATCACTTCCGGTTGCGGCACCTTGTCGTAGTTCCAGTTGAACACATAACGTTTGTTATTAATCGAGGTGTAACCCGATGACAGCTGGAAGGAGTCGCATGGAATGTCGTGCTGTTCGCACAACCGGATGAATTTCATCAGCTGATTCTGCGCGTCCGGTGCATCGGTGTAGTGCATGGTGGAGCCGCTGTAACCCAGGCTCCATTTCGGGCCAAACAGCGTTTTACCGGTCAGACGCACAAAGGCTTTGGTGACATCCAGCACTTTGCTGCCAACAAACAGATAGTAATCAATATCGCCACTTTCAGCCTGCCAGCGGCGATAAGGCTGATGGTAGTTATCTAACTCATTACCGAGATCGAACCAGCTGCTGCTGAGGTTATCGTAGTAAAGGCCAAAGCTCACTTCGCTGCGGCGCGTAATGGTAAAGGGTACATGTTTGTACAGCGGATCGGTTGAAGAGGCGTTATAACCCATCGCATCAAGGTTACGCATTTCATAACGCTTGCCATTGCGCTGCAGGTCACCGGCTTTCTCGCCCAAGCCGTAATAGGCATCGTCATTCATACGACGCTGGTAGTGCGCCACGCCATCGCCGTGCGCGTTAATCAGGTAGGCACTGGTTGGGCGGTCGCAGGTCAGCAGTTGCCAGGCGCCAGCGCTATCACGATGTTGCCACTCCAGCGCCAACGGCTGATGGACAATCACGCGCAGCACATCGGTGGAGACCACCAGCGTATCGCCCTCTTCTTCCAGCGTGAATCCTGGCAGGGTAAAGCCTGCCAGACTGTCACGCGGACGCCCTTCCCACGGCACATCGCTGTCTGGCGCAATGCTCCAGGTGCGGTCCAGCGCATAGCCGCTTTGGCGTTTAATCGAGACACGGAACATGCCAGATTCCAGCACATACAGGTTCAGCGTGTATTTTCCATCGACGGTTAATGCAACATGGTGTTGATCAGAATGTGTGAGTGACCAATTCTTTAAGGTTTTCATTGTTACCTACTTTATTCAGGCGCGCTGCGCGCGACGTTCAGCAATAAATGCAATCAGGAAGACCGCGCCAATCAGGTCGAAGAAGCCCATGGCGACAAACAGCGGGTTAAAGCCAATCTTGTCGGCGGTGACGCCGATCACCAGTGAGAACAGGAAGCTGGAGATCCACGCGAAGGAACCGCGCATACCGTTGACGGTGGCCATCTGGCCCTTATCGAATTTCTCCACTACCAGCGCGCTGAGCATGCAGGAGATGATCTGGTGACCGAAACCGCCAATCGAGATCAGCGCAATTGCGACGTAGGGATCTTTAGTCATCGCCACCAGCGCGAGGGAGAGCATCAGGAAAGAGCCGGTGACCGAGCTGGCGACCACGGAGTTGACCAGTCTAAAACCAAACAGACGGGTGTAGAGACGCGTCAGATAGCCACTGGCCACACTGCCGAGGTCCGCAGCGAGGAACGGCATCCAGGCAAACATGGCGATCTGCTTGAGATCCATCCCGAGATCTTTCGCCAGATAGAGCGGCACCCAAAAACTCAGTACGCCCCACGCCGGTTCAGCCATAAAAGCGGGAATGGCGATACCGTAAAAACGTTTATTTTTTGAAACGCTTTTCAGTGCCTTGAAGAAAGGGAGTTTGACGGCGGGAGGTTCATTATCCTGACGAATGAATTCGAGTTCCGATGTAGACAGATTGGGATGAATTTCAGGATCGCGATACAGCAACCACCAGAGCACCACCCACGCCAGCGCCAGGCAACCGGTGAACAGGAAAGCGCCCTGCCAGCCGAAAGAGGCGTGCGCGAAGTAGATGATGGGCGGTGCCAGCATCGCACCAATTGAGAAGCCCACGCCGGCCCAACCCGCTGCAACCGGACGCTCTTTTTTCGGGAACCATTCGCCTAACACTTTGGCGTTGGCTGGTGTTGCCGCAGCTTCCGCGCCACCCATGACAAAGCGCAGAATAGCAAGATGCACCCAGCTCGCTGCCCCGGCATGGAACAGACAGGCAACCGCCCAGACCGAAGCACAAATCAGGAAGCCGACTTTGAGGCCGATGACATCAATCAGCCAGCCGCAAATCGGTTGAAAGAAGGTATACGCCAGCTGAAACGCACCGACGATCCATGAATATTGTTCAGTGGTGATGCCCAGGCTGGTTTTCAGCTCAGGTGCCAGAATGCCCAATGAGTTACGCGTGATGTAGTTGACGGTAACGCCCGCTAAGAACAACACCAATACCCACCAGCGCAAATTGCGGAAGGTGCGTTTGCTGCCAGCGGCAGCGATCCCTGGATTCAAACTGCGGTTCATCTGGTTCTCCAATCTTTATTAACATCATGAGCTTACAAATCCTGTGATCTTTGCGCGGGCATCGATAAACCGGAAATATCGCTGGCTGCCGCACAGGAATTGCTGCTTGTTGTTGAGGAGCGACTTCAGTGAGTCATCTCTAACCATCCGCCAGGAGTGAACCACAGATGCTGAATCTGGTCGCCAGTAAGATGCCGCATTTGTGATCTGGTTAACCAAAATGGCTAACTAGGTTGACATCCGCTGTCAAAGAGTCGAATTTTAGGGCCTGAAAGCGCAATCCATGTCAAAAACAGTGCGCTAACCGATAAATAGGTCAACCAATATAAGAATCGTCTTGAGTTTCATCTCAGGGCCGAGAAGAGGTAACAACATGAAGCAGACCTGGCGCTGGTATGGCCCAAATGATCCCGTTTCTCTTGCCGATGCACGCCAGGCTGGCGCGACCGGCATCGTCACCGCCCTGCACCACATCCCTAACGGCGAAGTGTGGTCGGTGGACGAAATTATGCAGCGTAAAGCCATCGTGGAAGCCGCTGGTCTGGTGTGGTCAGTGGTGGAAAGCGTGCCGATTCACGAAGAGATCAAAACCGGTAGCGGTGAGTGTCATAAGTGGATCAGCCATTATCAGCAGTCTCTGCGAAATCTGGCGCAATGCGGTATCAAAACAGTCTGCTACAACTTCATGCCGATTCTCGACTGGACGCGTACGGACCTTGAATATCTGTTACCCGATGGCGCGAAAGCGCTGCGTTTCGATCAGATCGAATTTGCCGTGTTTGAACTGCACATTTTGCAGCGTCCCGGTGCGGAGAAGGATTACAGCGCCACTGAAATAGCGCAGGCAGCGGATCGTTTCGCCACCATGAGCGAAGCGCATAAAACCCGTCTGACGCGCAATATCATCGCGGGTTTACCGGGCGCCGAAGAAGGTTACACGCTGGACCAGTTCCGTGCGCAATTAGCCCGTTATGACGGTATCGGCAAAGCTGAGTTGCGTGAAAACTTCGCCACCTTCCTGCGCGCCATTATTCCGGTAGCAGAAGAAGCCGGCATTCGTATGGCTGTTCACCCGGATGATCCACCTCGTCCGATTCTTGGTTTACCGCGTATTGTCTCCCATGCAGAAGACTTGCAGTGGATGATCGATACCGTACCCAGTCCGGCGAATGGGTTCACCATGTGCACCGGTTCTTATGGCGTCTTAGCTGAAAACGATCTCGCCGGCATGGTGAAGCGTTTTGGTCCGCGTATCTACTTCGCGCACTTGCGGTCAACCAAACGCGAAGAGAATCCAAACACCTTCCACGAGGCGGCGCATTTGGGCGGCGATGTCGACATGTTCGCCGTGATCAAAGCGATTGCTGAAGAAGAACATCGCCGTAAAGCGGCCGGTCAGGAGGATTTGATTCCGATGCGCCCTGATCATGGTCACCAGATGCTCGACGATTTAAGAAAGAAAACCAACCCCGGCTATTCCGCCATTGGTCGTCTGAAAGGGTTGGCGGAAATTCGCGGTGTGGAGCTGGCGATCCATCGCGCTTATTTCTGAAAGCTTAGCGCCGTTGTGGTCGCCATAAATGGCGACCCTATAATCCATCGGTAGGCTGTAGGGGACATCCCCCCAAAATCCACCGGTAGGCCATATGGGGCCTCTCCCTAACATGCATCGGTCCGATGTAGGGTGCGCATTTATGCGCATCGGGTCGAATGGAGTTTACATGGAACACAACCTTGCCAATGGCGAGCTAAACGTCACCCGCCCCGCCTGGAATCATCAGCGGCTGGTGCCGCGTATTGTGCATATCGGCTGTGGCGCCTTTCATCGCGCGCATCAGGCGTTGTATCTGCATCATCTGCTTGAAATCAGCGACACTGACTGGGGCATTTGTGAGGTCAACCTGATGTCGGCGAGCGGCAAACTGTTGGTCGAACAACTGCGCCAGCAAGACCTGCTCTACAGCGTGACGGAAAAAGGTGCCAAGCAAAACGACGTTCACCTCGTTGCGGCCATCAAAGAAGCCTTGCACCCTGCACTGGATGGACACGACGGCATTATCGACGCGCTGGCTCGTCCGGAAACCGCTATCGTTTCATTGACGGTGACGGAAAAAGGCTATTGCACTCAAGGTGCCAACGGTGAGTTGGATGCTGACAATACGTTGATAAAACATGATATTGCGCACCCCACGACGCCGAAATCTGCCATTGGTTTCATCGTCGAAGCATTACGTGTTCGTCGTGAACGCGGTGTTGGGCCGTTTACGGTGCTCTCCTGCGACAACCTGCGCGATAACGGCCATGTGGCGCGCGCCGCTGTGGTAGGCCTGGCGCAGTTGCGCGATGCGGCACTGGCGCATTGGATTGATAAGAACGTGACATTCCCCAGCAGCATGGTTGACCGCATCGTTCCCGCGGTGACAGATGAAACCCAACAGGAAATTCGTGCGCTACTGGGCGTAGACGATCCCTGCGGCGTGGCCTGTGAGCCGTTTCGCCAATGGGTGATCGAAGATAAGTTTGTCAACGGTCGCCCAGAATGGGATCGCGTTGGCGCGCAGTTTGTGACCGACGTTGCGCCATTTGAAATGATGAAACTGCGTATGCTCAACGGCAGTCACTCATTTCTTGCCTACCTCGGGTATTTGGGCGGCTGTGAAACCATCGCTGACACCATGCAACTCCCGACCTATCGCCAGGCGGCATTGGCACTGATGATGCAGGAGCAGGCACCTACGCTGTCGATGCCTGAGGGGATCGATCTGCAAGCCTATGCCAGCCAGTTGATTGAGCGTTTTAGCAACCCTTCCCTGCGCCATCGAACGCAACAGATTGCGATGGATGGAAGTCAGAAGCTGCCACAGCGCTGGCTCGATTCCGTTCGCTATCACTTGCTGCAGGGCAGTGACTATCGCCACTTGATACTGGGCATTGCTGGCTGGATGCATTACGTACTCGGACAAAATGAACGAGGTGAAGCGTTTGATGTGGTTGACCCATTAATTGCCACGCTAAAAGACATCAACCAGCACACGCCAGAAGGCGACGCGCGTATTCGCGCCCTGCTCGCCGTGAGAACCATTTTTGGAGACGATTTGCCCGCCAATCCGGGCTTCGTCAGCCATCTTCAACAGGTGTACGCGCAACTTTGCCAGCATGGTGCCCGCGCCGCCGTTGCATCCCTGAATCAGGAGCCGAAATGAAGCACTTTATGGATGACGATTTCCTGCTGCAAAGCGACGTTGCGCGTCGTTTGTACCATGACTTTGCCGCCGATATGCCGATCTACGATTATCACTGTCATCTCAACCCGCAGGAGATCGCCGAGGATCGTCAGTTCGCAAACCTCGGTCAGATTTGGCTGGAAGGTGACCATTACAAATGGCGCGCCTTGCGTGCTGCAGGCGTGGATGAATCGCTGATCACCGGTAAATCTACGAGCGATTACGATAAATATCTCGCGTGGGCCCACACCGTGCCCAAAACGCTGGGCAATCCGCTCTACCATTGGACGCATCTGGAGCTGCGTCGCCCATTCGGCATCACCAAGACGTTATTTGGGCCGGACACCGCACAACGCGTATGGGACGAATGCGCCGAGAAACTGGCAACCCCGGCATTTTCTGCACGCGGCATTATGCGTCAAATGAATGTACGTATGGTTGGCACCACCGATGATCCGGTTGATTCGCTGCAATATCATCGTCAGATTGCTGAAGACAGCAGCTTTGATATTGATGTCGCCCCAAGCTGGCGCCCGGATAAGGTGTTCAAGATTGAGCTTGAAGGCTTTGTTGAATACCTGGGACGGCTGGAGGCATCAGCGGATGTGGCGATCACCGACTTTGATGCGTTGCGCACCGCGCTGTTGCGCCGTTTAGATCACTTCTCTGCCCATGGCTGTCGTGCAGCGGATCACGGGATTGAAGTGCTGCGCTTTGCGCCGGTTCCCGACGATAGCGTGTTGGACGCCATTCTGGCGAAACGTCGCAACGGCGACACGCTAAGCGATCTGGAAATCGCGCAGTTTAGCAGCGCGGTGCTGGTCTGGCTGGGTTCCGAGTATGCACGACGTGATTGGGTGATGCAGTTACACATCGGTGCCATTCGCAATAACAGCACTCGCCTGTTCCGTTTGCTCGGTGCCGACAGCGGTTTTGACTCCATTGGCGATAACAATATTGCTTTGCCGCTCTCGCGCCTGCTGAATGCGATGGATGTTAATGATCAACTGCCAAAGACCATTCTGTACTGCCTCAATCCGCGTGACAACGAAGTGCTGGCGACAATGGCAGGTAACTTCCAGGGTGCGGGCATCGCCGGAAAAGTGCAGTTTGGTTCCGGCTGGTGGTTCAACGATCAGCGCGATGGCATGCTGCGCCAGTTGGAGCAACTGTCTCAAATCGGTTTGCTCAGCCAGTTTGTCGGGATGCTGACCGATTCACGCAGCTTCCTCTCTTACACACGTCACGAATACTTCCGCCGTATTCTGTGCAACCTGCTCGGTCAATGGGTGCAGGATGGCATTGTGCCGCACGATGAAGCCGTACTTGGCAGCATGCTGCAAGATATTTGCTTTAACAACGCACAGCGCTACTTTGCCCTCAATCCACGTTGAAAATTGCGCCCTGTGCTATAGTGCAGGGCGCAATTGATGGCAGCGTCAGTGGTCGTAAACTTCTTAATCAGCAGAAAAGAGCTCATGAAAACACAAGCATCAGCACAGCGCCCTTATCAGGAAGTGGGGGAAATGTTGCGTAACATGATTACGCAAAAGCAGTATGCCGTGGGCGAACGGTTGCCGCCTGAGCGTGAACTGGCTGCGCTGCTGGATGTCACGCGTACGCTGGTGCGTGAGGCTCTGATTATGCTGGAACTGGAAGGCTTGATTGAGGTGCGCCGGGGTGCAGGCATTTATGTTGTAAATGACAGTCCTACACCGCGAGCAGCAGCGCAGGCGGCCTGCAATGATGCCGGTCCGTTTGAGATGCTGCAGGCACGTCAGCTTCTGGAGAGCAATATTGCTGAGTTTGCCGCGCTGCAGGCAACCCGTGAAGACATCATTAAGATGCGACAGGCGCTGGAACTGGAAGAGAAAGAACTCGCTTCTGGCGCGGTCAACGAAAGCGAGAACGGCGATCGTAATTTCCACTTAGCGATTGCCGAAGCCACCCACAACAGCATGTTGGTCGAACTGTTTAAGCAGTCCTGGCAGTGGCGTGAAGACAATGTGATGTGGAGCCAGCTGCATCGTCATCTGGTCAACACTCATTACCGCAAACAGTGGCTGGACGACCACAAGAAGATCCTCGCCACGCTGATTAAGAAAGATGCACGCGCCGCCAAGCAGGCTATGTGGCAGCATCTGGAGAATGTAAAACAGCGCTTGCTGGAATTTTCAGACGTCGATGACATCTATTTTGATGGTTACCTGTTTGAATCCTGGCCGCTGGACAGCGCCAACGGCTAGCATGAGCCCTTGTCACCAAGGGCTTTCAGGTGATTACTGCGGTAACGAAGTTTTTAAACGCTGTGCTGCGAGAGCTAAATTGGTTTCCGATACCGAAGCATACGAAATACGCAGTGTAGAAGTATCCGGATTATCACAGTAGAAGAATTCACCCGGCACATACACCACGCCGTTGCTCAGCGTGGTTTTCAGCCATTCGGTGGTGTTGAAGGCTTCTTTGAATGTTGCCCACAGGAACATGCCACCCAGCGGGCGATAGAAGTGCAGCTTATCCCCCAATTCCGTCTCCAGTGCTGCACACAGTGCATCGCACTTCTGCTTATAGGCCGCGCGAATTAAGCGAATCTGCTCCGGCAAGCGACCGGTTTCCAGATAATGACGCGTCAGGGATTGTGACAAGGCACTGGTGTGCAGATCCGTAGCCTGCTTCAGGTTCACCACCGATGATTTCAACCAACCCGGCATGGTAATCCAGCCAACACGCGCACCCGGTGCCAAAATTTTGGAGAAAGTCGAGGTATAAATGACATTCTCACTGGCACCCATGGCTTGCGCATGGGATTTCAATGGGCGGAATGTCTGGTCGGTGAAGTTAATCTCGCTGTAGGGATCGTCTTCAAAAATCAGGAAATCATACTGTTTCGCCAGTGCAACCAGCTGCTGACGGCGCGCTTCTGATAAGGTCACACCGCTTGGGTTGCCAAAGGTCGGAACGATATACACGGCTTTGATTGACGTCTGTTTGACCAGTTCTGCCAGCTCGTCAACGATCATGCCTTCGCCATCGGTGCCCACAGACTTAAATTGCGCATCAGCTAACTGGAAGACCTGTAACGCGGCGAGATAAGTCGGACGCTCCACCACCACCACGTCGCCTGGGTTAATCAGCGCGCGCGCAAGGATATCCAGTGATTGCTGTGACCCGGAAGTGACCACAACGTCGTCCGGTGTGCAATCGATACCACGATCCGCTGAAATGCGGCAGATCGCTTCACGTAACAGCGGATCCCCTTCACTCAAGCCATACTGAAACGCGTTGTGGCCATCCTGTGATAACGCACGATCCATCGCGATCTGCAGGCCTTCGGTATCAAACAGATCGGGATTCGGGATACCGCCACCGAGAGAAATCACCCCTTCCATTTTGCTGTGTTTCAATAGATCGCGAATGGCTGATGAATGAATGCGTTTAACGTTACGGGATAACTTTTGCGACGACATAAAACCTTTACCTGATTATATTTTTCTAAGGCTAAATTCATAACATAAGTTAGCTATGCTGATAATCACATTTTCACGGTTTGGCAAAGAGAATTTAGTACCGGAAGGAAACGACTGATATTGCGAAATTATCACTGTGGGCAAAGAACGAAAAAAGGCGGAGGGGTGAGCTCCGCCTTGCTTCAAGTTCCGGTCAATGTGCCTGACCGGTCAGTTGCAAAAGGGCAACGATGATTTGCAGGATCACCCGGACCAGGTCCAGGAGTAACCGAACAAGTTCCATCACTTTCCTTCTCCTCTGACAGGAGCGCGCCTTTCAGCCGTCAGGGCTTTGACTCCACCCGCCGATGGCCTGAGCACAATTGTGAGGAGTGCTGAGCGCCACTCATTGTGGAAGCCACAGGCCAGCACCACCTGAAACCTGCCGGGATTTGACTATCCGCGCCCCTGGGAGTCATCAGAAAACAATGAGACTGCGCTCGCCACTCAACACCTGTATAACCATACAGTATTTTAGCGAAACTTGAAATATTTCCCCGCACATTTTATGATTTGCTTTGTGAGGAGTGCTGAGCACCCCGTTCGCAGCGCGGTTACCAGCCAGTTAGCGAACATAAAAAAAAGGATTTGGCGTGATAGCCAAATCCTTTTTTATTGCCTGCGATAATCAGTTTGCCGAACTGACACGCCAGATAGCATTACCGGCATCATCCGCGATCAGCACACCGCCCCGCTGGTCTGAAGCCAGGCCGACCGGCAAACCTCGTACCTGTTTTTGGTCATCGGTCAGGAATCCCGTGACGACTGGCTGCGGCTGTCCAACCGGTTTTCCGTTTTCGAATTTCACCCACACCACCTGGTACCCATTCAACGGCGTACGATTCCAACTGCCGTGCTCACTGATAAATGCCCCTCCGCGATACTGCGGCATGTTATCTGCGCCATAGAACAGCAAGCCAAGCGGTGCCACATGCGAGCTGAGCGCGTAGTCCGGCTTGATGGCTTTCTCGACTAAATCGGGACGCTGTGGCTGCGCTCGCACATCGATATGTTGGCCATAATAGCTGTAAGGCCAGCCGTAAAAGCCTTTCTCCTGCACTGATGTCATGTAATCTGGCACCAGGTCTGAGCCGATTTCGTCTCGCTCGTTGACAATCGCCCACAGCTTGCCGCTTTGCGGTTCCCATTGCAGACCGGTTGGATTGCGCAGACCGCTGGCATAAATGCGACTGGCTCCGCTGGCTGCATCGACCTCTAATACCGCAGCACGGCGGTACTCTGCACCAATGCCGTTTTCCGTAATGTTACTGTTGGAACCAACGCCGACATAAAGCTTAGTCCCGTCCGGACTGGCGACCAGTGATTTAGTCCAGTGGTGGTTAATCGGCCCACCGGGCAACTCGGTTACCACCACGGGCGGTGTGCGAATCTCGGTTTGGCCGCTCTCATACGGGAACTTCACCAGACTATCGGCATTGGCAACATACAGCGTGTTGCCCACCAGTTGCATGCCAAACGGCGCGGTGAGGTTGTCGATAAAACGATGTTGCTCCCATTTGCCGTTCACGTTACGTAGAAGCGTAATTCGGTTTCCGCCAGCCCCGCCTTTACCTGAGGCATTTTTCACCATACCGGTGATGAGATCTTTAGGTGCCGTGGTCGGCTTCGGCGTACCGTTGGATTCGGCGACCAGCACATCATTATTAGGAAGGACCAGCACCTGGCGGGGATGCTGCAAATTGTCGGCGATCTTTTCAATTTTCAGCCCCTGCGCGACCTTCGGCATTTCACCCGCTTTCCACGGTATGGCTTCTGGCACCTGCATCGGCGGCATAAAGAAGTTTTGTGCTTGCGGCAGCTCAGGATTGGGGCCAATTTGCTTTTGCGGATCGATCAACGCACCATCGTCACAGGCGCTCAGAACCATTGTCAGAGTCACTGCACCAAGAATCTTCTTCATTCGCGACCTCCTGACGTGCTGCGTCCGCGCAGCGCGAGCTGCATATTAGCGACCAGCAGTAAGGCCACCACCACCGTAGAGAGTGTGACGCCAAGTGGCACCACCGCGTAAGCATCGCGACTGTGAATAAAAGCATTCGCGATAGCCACGAGGATAGCCAGCAGTGACAGCCAGAAATGAAGCTTCTCACTGGGATAAGGGCCGCGAAATAAGTAAACAAGAGTGATTAATCTTGGCAGGATCGCCAGCACCAGACCCATCGCAATCAACCAACTGGCTGATTTGGTCCACATGATGACGAAGGTTTGCAGATAGATGATATCGAACAGCCAGGCCGCGACAAAAAAGCCCAGCGGCAGCGGCTCCAGCAGAGCGTAAAGCCCTACAGCAAACGCTGAACGTCCCGAGGTATATAACATTTCACTCTCCCTATTACGTTTATTATTCAGGCGATGGCGGCGATTTCGCTTCCCCGAAATCGCCGCCTGGCGCCTGTAAAATATTAGTAAAGATGAAGAGTAATGAGCGTTATTGCCGCAAATAGCCTAAATTATGACTTCTCAGCCGGCAGTGTCACCCAGTAACCTGGCTGATAAGGCAGTGGCAGAAACTTCTCATGGAACTCGCGGAAGGTGGCGTCAGGATCGAGATCTTTGAACAGGTCCGGATGCAGCCACTTGGCCAGTGCCTGAATCGCGACAAACTGATACGGGCTGTCGTAGAACTGATGCCAGATGGCGTGCGCATTACCGTTATGCGCTACTGGCAAAGTTTTAAACGCATCGCGCATCATCAGCAACTTCAGACGTGCCGTGGCTTCTTGTGTATCAGCACCAGGACCCACGCCCACCCATTTACCCACGGTGTTGTAGTTCTTCCAGTTTGCGCCCGTCACCACCACTACATCCGGGCGGCTGGCAATGATTTGCTCTGGGTTGAGAGTACCGAACGTCCCTGGAATCAGATCTTTAGCGATATTGCTGCCGCCAGACAGTTCCACCATCTGACCAAAGTTCTCGTTTCCAAACGACATGCAGCATTCGTCGGTATACCCGCCCGCACGGTCAATCATCACTTTCGGACGCGGACCCGCGAAGTTTTTCAGGCGATCGGTCACCTTTTCGATCTGCGCACGGCGGAAAGCCACGATTTCTTCAGCACGCTGCGGGTTATTGACCAGTTCGCCCATGATGCGGATGCTCTTCTCGGCGTGCTCCATCGGTTTCTCACGGAAGTCGATAAACACCACCGGTACGCCAACCGCCTGCAACTTCTCAATCAACTTGCCTTCATCCGTCGCCGCTTTGGATTCCAGATTCATCAGCACCAGATCCGGTTTTAACGTCAGGGCTTGCTCAACGTTAAAGGTGCCGTCTTTTGCGCCACCGAAGGTCGGCAGCTTTTTAATTTCCGGATACTTTTTCTCATAGGCCATATAACCGTCATAGTCGGCCTTATGGAAGTCATCACGCCAGCCCACCACGCGATGGAACGGTGCAGCAGTATCGAAAGCCGCCAACAGATACATCTGGCGCCCTTCGCCCAAAATAATGCGTTTCGATTCCTCTTTAACTTCAACCTGACGTCCTGCAATGTCAGTGATGATTTTTGCCGAAGCGGAATCCGCCACAGCCAGTAACCCCAGCGCTAACAGCCATTTTTTCATTGAATCTACCCATACAAATGATAATGATTATTATTAAAATTTCGCGGCGTCACTATTACCTGGCAGACACGAAATGAAAAGCCCCTAAGACACATTTTTTTACATCCGTTAACGCATCACATCACTGTGCCATCGCTCACAAAACGTCCCGCATCCGTGAATATGCTCACAGCAAGCCATGCAACTGCCCAATTAATCGGCTGCTCTTCCCGCATTTTGGCTAATGCGTAAACAAAATGTGAAGGCTAAATTACGAAATGAAACGCCGTTTTAATTTTTAGATAACGCTCAGCATGAGCATGGAAATCGTTCTGGAGGCCATACCGTGAAGATCAGCGCCATTGATGTCACTCTTTTTACCTACCCAACGCGCCGTGTTTCCGACAGCGCCGGGCACTCCCATCCCGGTGCAGAAACCGATGCACAAATGGCGCTGCTCACCCTGACCAGCGAAGACGGCGACTGTGGTTACGCCTTTGCGCCAGCAGAAGTCATACGGCCGCATGTGGTCAACGCCTTCTTCCGTAAGGTGCTGATCGGGCAAAACGCCTTTGATCGTGAACGTCTGTGGCAGGATCTGGTGCACTGGCAGCGCGGCAGCGCACATCAGCTCACCGAACGAGCGCTCTCCGCCGTGGAACAAGCCCTGTGGGATTTGATTGGCCGCAAACTTAAACAGCCGGTGCATAAGCTGCTGGGCGGCTATCGCGAGAAAATCCCCGCTTACGGCAGCACCATGTGTGGCGATGAGCTTGAAGGTGGCCTCTCAACGCCGGACGAGTACGCCCAGTTTGCCGAGAAGTTGGTAGCACGCGGTTATCAAGCCATCAAACTGCATACCTGGATGCCGCCGGTTTCATTTGCCCCCAGCACCGCGATGGATATCAAAGCCTGTGCCGCGGTACGCGAAGCGGTAGGTCCGGATATCGCCCTGATGCTGGACGGCTACCACTGGTACAGTCGCAGCGAGGCCCTCACCATCGGTAAAGCACTGGAGAAGCTTAACTTCGCCTGGTTTGAAGAGCCGATGGAAGAGGAAAGCATGGCCTCCTATGCCTGGCTGGCGGAAAACCTCAGCATTGACGTCCTTGGGCCGGAGAGTCTCGGCGGCAAACACCACAGCCGTGCCGATTGGGTGCGTGCAGGAGCCTGTGACATCCTGCGGGCCGGGGCCAACGGCGTCGGTGGCATCTCTGCCACCCTGAAAGTGGCCAGCCTGGCCGAAGCCTTCGGCATGGATTGTGAAGTCCATGGCAACGGTGCAGCCAGCATCGCGGTGGTGGGTGCGATTCGTAACTGCCGCTGGTATGAGCGCGGACTGCTGCACCCTTTCCTCGAATACGAACAACCGCCCGCCTATCTCAACAGCCTGGTCGATCCGATGGATGACAAGGGCTTTGTGCATCTACCCACGCGGCCTGGACTCGGGGAGGACATCAATTTCAGCTGGATTGAAACGCATACGGTGAATCGCTGGTAAGCGTCGAACACAAGCAGTACGGCAAACAACTATAAACCTCTGACCTGCTGGACTTTGCTTATGAATATTTCTCGTTATTGCAGAGCGTGGTGTGCCACGCTGCTGCTGCTCACGGGTAGCCCGTCGCTGCTGGCCGCCACGCCAGACGACCAGCTGATCGTGGGCATGAACATGAACAACCTATTGACGCTCGATCCCGCTGCCATGACCGGCAATGAAGTAGTGGGCATTGTGGTCAATCTTTATGATGGGCTCGTCGAGTTGGACCCGCGCCAGCTCACCCACGTGCGCCCTGCTCTGGCGGAACGTTGGGAGATCAGCGCCGATCATCGCCAACTCACTTTCCATCTGCGAGATGGCGTGCATTTCCATTCCGGTCACCCGCTGACGAGCGAAGACGTGATTTGGTCGATGCGTCGGGTGCTGCATCTAAATCTGGCACAAGCTTCAGTGTGGAAATCGTACGGCTTTAGCAAGGACAATGTGGATCAGATGATCACTGCCCCCGATGCCCACACGGTGGTGATCCAGTTGCCTAAGCCTAACGATCCGCAGCTGGTGCTCTATTCCCTGGCCTCACTCGGCAGCATGGTGGTGCTGGACAGCAAAACGGTGCAGGCACATGCGGTCAATAATGACTGGGGCAACCGCTGGTTAACCACGCACGAAGCCGGTTCAGGCCCGTTTCGTCTTGATGTGTGGCAGGCCAAAGATGTATTGCGCATGAGCAGGGATGAAAATTACTGGCGTGGCGCTGCCAGATTAACCCGCGTGGTGTTCCGCCATTTGCAGGAGTCACAAACCCTGCGTTTGATGATGCAAAAAGGGGATATCGACATCGCCAGTAACATGGCCATTCCTGATGTGCAGGCGCTGCGCCACGATCCCGATCTCAGCATTGATGCGGTGCAGAAAGGCACCCTCTATTACCTGGCAATGAGCATGAAGGATGACCACTTCGCCAACCCGCAAGTGCGCGAAGCCGTGCGCTACTTAGTCGATTATCAGGGCATCAATAAAACCCTGATGGCCGGTTATGGCACCTTGCATCAGCGTCCGATCCAGTCTGGTATGCCTGAAACATTGCCCGATCCCGGCTATCGACTCGATGTGCCACGCGCCAAAGCGTTGCTGGCGGCTGCGGGCTACCCTAATGGCTTCGACACCACCTTGCGCGTGTTAGCCGACCAACCCTTCCTGAACATCGCCATCGCCATTCAATCGACACTGATGCAGGCAGGCATTCGCGCCAAAATCATCACCGGCACCGGTAACCAGATTTATGGCGCAATGCGCGAACGCCAGTTCAATTTACTGGTCGGTCGTGGTGGCAGCGGTGTAGAACCGCACCCGCACTCTAGTCTGCGTTCGCTGGTGTACAACCCGAATAATGCTGACAGTGCCCGGCTGACGAATTTTCAAGGCTGGCGCACCGGTTTCTACGATGCCCAGCTCAACAAGATGATCGATCAGGCGCTACTGGAACGAGATACACAAAAGCAACAGCAGGATTATTTTGCCATTCAACGACGTTATGACCAGTTGATTCCGGCTCTGATGCCGATTTCTCAAATGACCGATTCGGTGGTGGTGAACAATCGCGTGCAGGATTATGTGCCGCACCCTTCCGCCACCACCTTCCTGCGCGATGTGTGGAAAACGCCAGACAGCCTGGCTGGAGGTGCCCAATGACCTTAACCAAACGTCACTGGCGGCGAGCGCGTAGCCGTGTATTGCAGGTCGCAATCACGCTGTTCGGCCTGTTGCTACTCACTTTCTTTATTGGCCGCGTGATGCCGCTGGATCCGGTGCTGGCGATTGTCGGACCGGATGCCGATCACGCCACCTATCAGCAGGTTTACCACCAGCTGGGTTTTGATAAACCGTTGTGGATGCAGTTCTGGATTTATCTGCAAGGCTTGCTGCACGGCAATCTTGGGCTGGCGCTGCTCACCGGACAGCCGGTGATCAACGATATTTTGCGTGTGTTCCCAGCCACCGTTGAACTGGCCACACTCGCCATTCTGCTCGGCACCGGTCTGGGCGTGCCGCTGGGCGTGTGGGCTGCTGCACGGCGCAACAGCGTGGTGGATTATCTGGTGCGCATCATCAGTCTGGCCGGCTACTCCACGCCAATTTTCTGGGTCGGTATGATCGGTTTACTGCTGTTCTACGCGCATCTGGGTTGGGTCGGCGGTGCCGGTCGGGTTGATTTCAGTCTCGATGGCATTGTGCCGCGTCGCACTGGATTGTTGCTGATCGATGCGCTGCTGGCAGGCAATCTCACGGTGTTTAACAATGCGCTCAATCATCTGATCCTGCCCGCTTCTTTGTTGGGCTTCCATTCACTCGCCTACATTAGCCGCATGACGCGCAGCTTTATGCTGGCGCAGCTGTCGCAGGAATTCATTTTGACCGCGCGGGTGAAAGGCCTGACGGAGTGGCAGGTGATTTGGCAACACGCCTTCCGCAATATTCTGGTGCAGCTGCTAACGGTGGTGGCGCTGGCGTATGGATCCCTGCTCGAAGGCGCGGTGCTGATTGAAACCGTGTTTTCCTGGCCTGGCTTTGGCTCTTATCTCACGGGCAGCCTGATGCTCGGCGATATGAATGCGGTGATGGGCTGCGTATTGGTGGTCGGCCTGATTTTCGTGCTGCTTAACCTGCTGTCTGACCTGCTTTATCAGGTATTCGATCCGAGGACCAAAGTATGACTGTTTCTCTCGATCTGCTTCATGCCAGCACCACGCGCGAACGCGTGGCACGCTGTCGCCGTACTCTCTCGCGTATCGGCCATTTCCTGTGGCAAATGGCCTGCAATCCCCTCACGGCCATCGGTGGGGGCATCATTTTACTGCTGCTGATCGTGGCGCTGTTTGCACCGTGGATCGCCCCCTACCACCCACTGATTCAGGATTTGAATAACGCACTCACGCCGCCAAACGCACAGCACTGGTTTGGCACCGATGAGTTTGGACGCGACATCTTCAGTCGTCTGGTGTGGGGGGCGCGCATTACTTTGTACATCGTCATGCTGGTGTCGATCACCGTCGGGCCATTAGGCCTGCTGTTGGGTGTGACTGCGGGCTACTTCGGCGGCAAAGTGGACAGCGTATTAATGCGCGTCACCGATATCTTCATCTCGTTCCCGAGTCTGGTGCTGGCGTTGGCGTTTGTCGCGGCGCTGGGTCCCGGCCTGGAACATGTGGTGATGGCCATCACCCTCACCGCCTGGCCGCCGATTGCTCGCCTGGCTCGCGCGGAAGCGCTGTCGCTGCGTCAGGCGGACTTTGTCTCTGCCGTGCGCCTGCAAGGTGCCTCTTCCCTGCGCATTTTGTGGAAACACATCGTGCCGCTGTGTCTGCCCTCGGTGATCATCCGCATCACCATGAACATGGCCGGCATTATCCTCACCGCCGCCGGACTCGGTTTTCTTGGCTTGGGCGCGCAGCCGCCCGATCCTGAATGGGGCGCGATGATCGCCAGTGGCCGCACTTACATGCTGGAGTGCTGGTGGGTGGTGACCGTGCCGGGATTAGCGATTTTGATCAACAGTCTGGCGTTTAATTTCTTAGGAGATGGCTTACGTGACATCCTCGATCCCCGTAGCGAATAGCGCTGTTCCCCTGCTCGATGTGCAGGACCTTCAGGTTAATTTCGTCAATGGCCGCCAGATGACGCCAGCGGTGCGTGGCATCTCCTTCCAGTTAGGCAAAGAGAAGCTGGCAATTGTCGGTGAGTCAGGCTCAGGCAAATCCACGGTCGGCCGGGCGCTGTTGCAACTGCACCCGCGCAGCGCGCAAGTGACCGCACAGCGCATGCAGTTTGCCGATGTCGATCTGCTACGCGCTTCGCCTGCACAAATGCGTGCCGTGCGCGGCAAACGTATTTCGATGATCATGCAAGACCCTAAATACTCACTGAATCCTGTGGTACGCGTGGGTGAGCAAATTGCCGAAGCCTGGCGCAGTCACCATCCGGGGCAGCGCGAGGTGGCACGCCAGCGGGCGCTGGAGATGCTGGAGGTGGTACAGATTCGCGATCCACTGCGTGTGTACCAATGTTATCCGCACGAGATCTCAGGCGGTCAAGGCCAGCGCGTGATGATCGCCATGATGCTGATCACCGACCCCGAGTTGCTGATCGCCGATGAGCCGACCTCGGCGCTGGATGTGTCGGTCCGGTTGCAGGTGTTGACGCTGCTGGATGAGTTGGTGCAGCAGCGCGGGCTGGGCCTGATCTTTATCAGTCACGACCTCAATCTGGTGCGACGTTTTTGCGATCGCGTGTTGGTGATGTATGCCGGCCGCGTGGTCGAATCGCTGGCCGCCGATCAGCTCGATCATGCCCGGCATCCTTATACCCAGGGATTACTGGCCTCGCTGCCGGATATGGACGCACGCCGCTCGCGATTACCGGTGCTGCAGCGCCAGTCCAGCTGGTTACAACCTTAAGGAGAGAGCATGAACGAGATGATCCGTGTGAGTCACCTTAACCTTAGCTTTGGCGAGGACGAGCAGCGCAACCAGGTGCTGTATGACGTCAATTTGTCGGTGCGTGAAGGAGAAATTTTTGGCCTGGTCGGCGAGTCTGGATCGGGGAAAACCACGGTGCTGAAATGTCTTGCCGGGCTGTTTACCCATTGGGACGGCGAGCTCGCGATTGCAGGACGAAAACGGGAGCATCGCATCGACCGTGCCCTCTGCCGCCAGGTGCAGATGGTGTTCCAGGATCCCTATGGCTCGTTGCATCCGCGCCACACCATTGGCGACATCCTGGAAGAGCCTTTGCACATTCACAGTATCGGACAACGTTCGCAACGCGTGATTGCCATGTTGGAAAAGGTAGGACTCAATCGTGCCTGGCAAACCCGCTATCCGCATCAGCTCTCTGGCGGTCAGCGCCAGCGTGTGGCCATAGCCCGTGCGTTGATTCTCGAACCACGTGTGCTATTGCTGGATGAGCCCACCTCCGCGCTCGATGTCTCCGTGCAGGCAGAGATTCTCAACTTGTTAAGCGACTTGCAGCAGCAGGAGAACTTGACCTACATGATGGTGACGCACGATCTGGGCGTCGTGGCGCATCTGTGCCATCGAGTGGCGGTGATGCAGCATGGCAAGCTGTTAGAAACATTAGATGTGGAAACCCTGGTGGGGAATGGTGCGCAGATGCCCTATACGCGAATGCTGGTGGAATCGAGCCGGGCTTAAATAATGGGGCCTGTTAAAGCATCAATTAAGCATGGGGTGATAACGCAGTCTGGTGCCGCAGCAGAGGCGCTGCGGCCCGTACCCTTGCAGATGAAAGAAAACTGCCTTTTTGAAAAAGTCAGTCTGGCCAGATCATAGGCTTAACTCATCGATCTTAAGAACCAAACCCCATCCATAAGATGGCTTGGTTCGATTCTGCAAGGCGCGCATTCAGGCTCACCTGCATACCCAGACAAAATTATCTCGGCTGAACGCAACCCATCGTTACAGCAGGTCACGAACAAAGCGCACGATGTCCTGATTCTGTCCGTGTTCGAACAGACACGCCTGGAAGCGAGCACCGCCAACGGCGGCTTTCACCAGTTCAGGATCCAGTGCGCGCAGTGAATCAAGGTAATCTTCTTTCAGCAACGTGGCTTTCACCTGATTGAGAATGCCCGCATTACGCACCTGCGGTTCTTTACGCTCTGGCGGATAGCCTAAGCCTTTTTCGCCGGTGAAGGCTTTCTCGAAGATAAACCGTAGATTCAATTCGGCTCCCCAACCAAAACCCTTGGCGAAAGGCAGCGACAGCGCATTGCCGTTGTTAATTTGCGCGAACAGATAAGCATCGGCGGGATCGATACAGTAGCCGCACACGACACCGGGATGCAGGTTGAGCGACACCAACGCTCCTTGCCCGGTCCCACAACCTGCGACCACAAAGTCAGCCGCTTTACTGTTCAGCAACAGTCCAGCCATGATGCCGAGGTGAATATAAGTCAGATGATGATCCTGCTCGTCGCTCATGCCGACGTTAAACACCTGATGGCCGAGCGGTTGCGCGACAGTTTGCAGTTCTTTCCATACGGTTGCGTTCTTAGCGGCCTGGCTATTTTCCATCATCAAAGCGATTTTCATGATCCATCCTCATATTAATTTGAAACACCGTTTCATTTTAATCAAGGTGCGCTAAAATGCAGCCCTGAAATGTCCCTTTCGATGTGAGATCTGTCACACATTGATGAAGTCACTGGTGAGGAAAACCGATGTTTATTTATAAAAGCGCGACGACTAAAGAAGACCTCGGCAACGGCGTGACGCGGCGCGTCATGGCCCACGGGGGGCGGATGATGGCGGTCGAAGTGACCTTTGAAAAGGATGCAGTGGGGCCATTGCATCATCACCCCCATGAGCAACTGACCTATGTGTTGGCCGGCCGTTTTGCTTTTACGATTGATGGGGTTACGCAGGAAGTCGGCGCGGGAGACACATTATATAAAGCGCCTAATGTGGTGCACGGTTGCGTCTGTCTGGAGGCGGGTACGCTGCTGGATACCTTCACGCCACAGCGCGAGGATTTTCTCGGGTCGCGGTAGATAGCGGATACACATGCAGGTGCATCCCTGGAGAGTGCATGCGTTCCTGCTGGATTGCCGCTTGCACGTTAAACGATCGGCGTTAGCGCCGTCTGGGGCCGCTCATTAACTTCTGTACGTGATGTCAAAAGGCTACAAATATGGCGGGTAGCTCAGGATGGACAGGATGGCAGCCGCCCCAGTGCGCAAAAAAAACTGCCACTTGGAAAAGTGACAGCTTTACTAAGCAAAAGCCTTATTTGTGCGTCAATACGCTGCTTAGCGCGATCTGACACTCACTTACGCGTTAGTGAAATTTTTCAGCCCACCATAGCCGCAATTTCAGTCCCCAGGCACTGCTCCAACCGGTGGTGGTGCTGACCACTTTGCCGCGCTGTAACACGATAAAGGTCGGCGTCACGTTGATATCCCAGCGTTGACTCACTGCACCGTTTTCATCGTTCACCGCCGGGCCCTGGAGGCCTTTTTTCTCCAGCCAGGTGGCGACACGCTGGTCATCACCCGACCGTAGTGCCACGGTCACCACCTGCGTACCGTTCTGGCTGAGCGCAGCCACCGTGGGCGTGGTGAGTTTGCACACCCCACACCAGGTGGCCCACACATACACCAGCACCGGCTTATCCTGACTTAACGTGGCCAGGTTGACTTCGCCATTGATCGTCGTCAGCGGCTGTTGTGCCAGATCGGCTGGCAGCTGCGGGGCGCGCAGCCAATCCATGCCCCACATTATCGCCGCGGCGATCAGCACCAGCACTGCTGCTTCACGCAGCCAGCGCTTGAGACGCATCATGGTTTCGCCTGCAACGCGCCCTTCACTGCGGCTTCCAGTTGCGCATAAGGCACCGCGCCGCTGATCAGCTCATTGCCCACCAGCGTAGCAGGCGTGCCCTGTACACCTAACTGCTGCGCCAGCGTCAGATTCTCATTGATGGTGTCGAGGCTGGCTTTACTGGGTTCTTTCAGCTTGATACCGGTTTTATCCAGCGCCGCGGCAATGCTCGCTTCGTAGTGGTTGCCCTTTTTCGCCATTAAGCGCTCGTGGAGTTTCAGGAAGTTTTTAGGTTGCTGTTCCCAAACCGTCAATGCCAAACGCGCGGATGTCAAAGAGGTTTCGGCACGATACGGCAGCGGTTTTAATACTACCGCCACCTGTGGATAGGTTTTCAGCAGCTTCTCAATATCCGCATCGAATTTCTTGCAGAACACGCAGTTGTAGTCAGTGAAATACACCAGCGTCAGCGCCGGCTTTTCTGCCCCGATGCGCGGCGAGCCGGCATCATTGAACAGGGCATCGTGGTTTTTCTTCACCATCTGCGCGACAACGCTCTGCTGCTGTTTCGCCGCTTCTTTATCAAAGGCATCAGCTGCTTCGGCCAGAATAGCCGGATTCTGCACCAGCGTTTCACGAATCAGCTGTTTGATGCGTGCCTCTTGTTCAGATGTAAACGGTGCCGCCGCCAGTGCGGGCAGGGTCAGAAACATCAGGGACAGTAACAGGGATTTTTTCATCATTTTTTGGCCTCAGAGAGAGTCGAAATCACCGCTTCACGACTCAGCAGCGGTGACAAAATCTGGCCATGCGGCAGTGCCGGGCCATAAATTTGGTTAAAAGGGATGGCAACGCGATCGCGCTTGCGCAGGAATTCACCGATCGCGGGGTCCGGCTGAGTCCAGTCACCGCGCAGCAGCACCACATCATCGGCTTTCAGCGCGGCGCGCACGTCAGGTTGATTCAGCACCCGGGATTTATTCACCTTGCAGGTAATGCACCAGTCGGCGGTGACATCGACAAACACGCGCTTATCTTGCTCCAGTGCCTGATTGATCGCCGCTTCGGTCAGCGGCTGCCAGTAGAGCGTTTCCTCCTCTGGCTCAATGCGCGTCATCAGGAATACCGCCCCAACCAACGTCAGGGTGATAAACACCACTCCGGCTTGCTGCAGCGCCCGACGCTTAATTAACCAGCCACACAGCACCAGCAGCAATACACCACCCAGCACCATGGCAAAAGATTCACCCCAGTGTGGGATCAGCAGTGTGACCAGCCAGAAAGTGGCGAGCAGCATCAACAGACCAAGCAGGGTACGCAGATGAACCATCCAACGCCCCGGACGAGGCAGGCAGCGCGCCAAACCTGGCAACGCCGCGACCAACAGCCATGGCAGGCTCATGCCGATACCTAATGCGGCAAACAGCAACCACAACTGCGGCAAGGGTGCGGTAAGCGCATAGGCCACTGCGGTTCCAAGAAACGGTGCGCTGCACGGCGTCGCCAGTAACGTGGCAAAAGCCCCCTGACCAAAATGCCCCAGCAGCCCGCTACCGCCCTGCGTTGCCAGTCGGGTGTTAAGACCTGAAGGTAAACGGAAATGCAGCAAATCAAACAGACTGGCAGTGAAGAAGAACATCACCAGCACCATAACCAACAGGAAACCACTGCTCTGGAACTGGATGCCCCAGCCCAACGCCTGGCCACTCAGCCGCAGGCCGGTCATCAACGCCGCGAGTAGCAGGAACGAGAACAGGATTCCGGCGCTGGAGGCAAGAAACTGCTGCCGAGTCTGACGCCGCGATTGGCCTTGTTGCTGCACCAGACCGCTGAGTTTTATTGCCAGCACCGGCAGCACACATGGCATCAGGTTGAGGATCAATCCCCCCAACAGCGCCAGCCATATCACTGACCATAAGGTTTGTGATGTGCTATCGGAAACAAGGGGCTGAGCGCCGATGATCACCGAACTTTGCTGGGCGATACCCGCGTCAACCACCACCAGCGACAACGTTTTACCGCGCAAATCGGGTGCCGCTTCACCCCACTCATCGGTGACCGCAACCCGCGCGCTGAGGATGTCGCCCTTCACCGTGATCTGCGGTGCAGCCAGCATGCTGCCTTGTGGATAGTCGAAGAACAGCTCAGGTTTAGTCCATCCACCCTGACGCTGAGCGCGGATTTGGAGTTCGCCATTGACGTTGCTGACGTCGAGTTGATCGGTCAAACCGCTTTCAGCGGGGATCTGCCCCATCGCCTGGGCGTAATCGCGGGCAAAATCGGGGGCAGCCTGCTGGTCGAGATCCAGAGTGAAGGGGAAATCGGTCAGAATGCAGACATCGCTACAGGTCGAGAGTGTGAGCGTGCCGGCCAGTTTTTTATCTGACACCTCTTCAAGCTCAATCGGCAGCGTGATATTGCCTTTGTAGCCTTGGGTGGTGAGCCCGCTCACGTCAAAGCGAGCAGGCGCAGGCCAATACCATGTGGCCTTGCTGGCGGTCGTTTGCCAGCGAATTTCCGGGGCCACGCCGCCCTCGCCCGGCGAACGCCAGTACGTTTTCCAACCGTTTTCCAGTCGGATATCCAGTAATATTTGCGCATCAGCGCCATGACTCGCGCTGCGTAAGCGTACTTCTGCATGGCTGTTTTGTGCATTACGCAGCCAGCCTGTGTCGGCAGCGTGCACAATACTCGTGCAGCTGACCAACAGGAGCAGCAGGCTCCTGATAAAGAGATTCATTAATTTTTCTCCGGTGAATAACAAGGTTTACGCGATGGACAGCGTGGTGTTATTCCCGGAAGACACAGAAGGTCAGATGCCGCCGCTGTACGGGCGGAAAGAGAGGCTCACGACGATAACCTGATGTGGGTTTAGACGAGAAGAGCGTGGTCAGTAAGGCGATGACCATCAACAGAAACGGCATGACGCTGTCGATAATCGGGGCAGCAGCGTGGAGTGATTTTGCGCTGATGGAACAGATTTTTTCGCCACCGATTTGGTCGTGATCGCTGAACGACGAGGCGCTGATCTGCGCCTGAGAAGCATTGGGCAGATTAAAACTACGCTGGGCGAGACAAAATGCCAGCACCAGACAAAGCAGTGCCAGAATCCATTTTGCGCGTTGTGCTGATTTGGTCATGCCATCGCCCCAGAGTAAAGTGCGGGCATTTTAAGCACATGCAGCAGAAACACCAAGCGTTGCTGTGTAAACTTTTGTCTGGCTCAGGTTCTTCGTGGCGTTGTCGCAGCGAAGTCTATGCGCACCACTCGGCCATCATGGGGCTTAAGAAGCACGTAATACGTTACGCTGCGACACGGACTGGCAATTTACTGTGGATTAAACAATATCATCCACTACTCCGCCATCGACGCGCAGTGCCGCGCCAGAGGTGGCCGAAGCTTGTTGCGAGCACACGTATACCACCATATTTGCCACCTCTTCCACCGTGGCTGCACGCTGAATCACCGAACTCGGACGCTGCGCCATGACAAACTCTTTCGCCAGTACTTCTAGCGTTTTTCCGGTTCGTTTGACTTCGTCTTCCATCATTGCTGCAAAACCATCTGAGATGGTGGGGCCAGGCAGCACGCTGTTAACCGTCACGCCGCTCCCTGCTGCGACTTTCGCCAGCCCACGCGCCAGCGAGAGTTGTGCGGTTTTGGTCACACCGTAATGCACCATATCCGCGGGGATGTTGCGCGCCGATTCAGAAGAGATAAACACCACGCGCCCCCAACCGCGTTTCACCATCTCCGGCAGCAAAGCGCGGGATAGTCGCACACCCGACATCACGTTGGTCTGCCAGTAAGCTTCCCAGGTGTCGTCATCGGTGGCGTAGAAGTCTTGCGGGCCGAAAATTCCGGCGTTGTTGACCAGAATATCAATGGGCGGCAATCCGTTCAGCAATTGCTTTACGCCCTGTGCGCTGCCGAGATCGGCAATAAAAGTATGAATTTTGGCGCCAACCACCAATCCATTCAGCTTCTCACGTGCCCGGCTCACCGAGTCTTCACTGCGCCCATTAAGCACCACTTCGGCACCGCTCTCAGCCAATCCCTGAGCGATGGCGAAGCCAATGCCGCCCGTTGAAGCAGTGACTAATGCGGTTTTACCGTGCAAATCAATGTTCATAGAGTCTCCTTGATGGATGGGCTATATCATGCAAAACATTCAACAAGCCTGGTTGAGCGTGTGAAATATGCCTTGTCAAATCATGCGGTTATTATCACGGCTGTGAATTAGCACAAGCGTGTCTGGCCTGCTTTCTGCCCCGCCAAATCACCCGCTGCGCCACCGCCAGCAGCAATAACCGTGCCGGACAAAACCGCTGCAGGTGGACGGTTGTATTTGCTTGCACTTCCCTAAGCACAATCTCTTCAGCGCGATCCATACTGACAACTTGATGCCTAAAGGAGTGACCGTAATGAAGACGATTGCTATCGCCGCACCGGGCGCTATGGGCGCAGCCATCGGTGCTGTACTTGCCCGGCATGGGGCGCGGGTGATTGCTCCGCTGAGCGAACGCTCAGCCCAGTCACAACAGCGTGCCCAACAGGCCAATATCACCAACTGCAGCGCACAGGCGCTTTGTGAGGCCGATATGATTCTGTCGATTCTGCCGCCCGAATCGGCACTCAGCTGGGCACAACAGATGGCTCCGCTTTTACAAGCCGCCGCGCACAAACCGTTGTATGTGGATTGCAACGCCATCAGTCCGGAGACGCTCAAACGAGTGGTTCAGGTGATTGAAAGCACCGGTACCCCTTTTGCCGATGCGGCGATAATTGGCTTGCCGCCTGGCGAGCAGAATCCTTCCGGACCGCGTTTCTGGTTTGCAGGGCCACATGCCGAAAAACTGGCGCAGTTAAGTGATTATGGGTTACGGGTGCGGGTGATGGGGGCTGAGAACGGCGCCGCCTCGGCATTGAAGATGGCTTATGCCGGGATTAATAAAGGCATCACTCTGCTGACCTCGGCGATGCTGATCAATGCCAGCCGAGTGGGTGCCGCCGATGCACTGCGTGAAGAGATGCAGGAGAGCCAGCAGGCGTTACTGAAGCGAATGGAAAAAGCCGCCCCGGATATGCTGCCAAAAGCCTGGCGCTGGGCGGCGGAGATGGATGAGATTGCCACGCTTAATCAGGGCGAACTGGCCACCGATCAACTCTATCGGGCCTTAGGGGAAATCTGCCGCCAGCTGGCTGACGATCGCCAACACGATCAACAGTTCAGCGCCTTACTGGCGGACTTCTTTCAACCTGATGCAGACAAAGCGGGCTGAGCACTCACCGGCAGCCGCAGCTGACGTTGCAACCAGGCACTCGCCGCCGCTTCATCCGGATCGGCGGCATTGAGTTGCAACACCGGCCCGAGCGCCATCGGCTGCGCCGTTTCCGCCAGCTTACGTAGCTCAGGCAGATACTCGGCACCTGGATGACCCGGCATGCGATCGGTCAGTCGTGACTGATAACGCGCTACCGCTTCGTCAGGGGTGATCGCCAGCCACAGCTCCAGCACCCGAGTGATACCCGCCTGCTCTAATCCTTGCTGCAAGACTTCTTTTGGCTGGAAGCCGAACCAGGCGTCAATCAGGTATACGCAGCAGGTGGGAGCTTGCCCGACCACCTTCCAGATTGCCTGATAAGCCGCACAACCCAACTGACGGTTACGCAGGCGATCCACCGGCGCGAAACTGGCCATAAAAGGTTCTTTGAGGCTGTCCAGCGTCAGTACCGGAAAACCAAACCGTTCCGCCATAGCCCGTGTCAGGGTGCTTTTCCCCGACGCGGGAATGCCGTTGACCAGCACCACCATCTTTTCTTCAGTGTGAGAAGTCATAGGATTTCTATCACCTCCGCCACACTGCTGGCCTGACGTAACCGCACCAGCGTCTCTTCATCTTCCAATAGTGAGACAATCGCGCGAATGCCCTCTTCGATGTGTGCATTGCTGTCACGCGCGCCGAACATGATGACGATATCGGCTTTGTCACTCCCCTCAAAAGAGATCGGCTCATCCAGCACAATCATGCTGAAGCAATCTTTCAGCACGCCCGTTTCCGGACGCGCATGCGGAATGGCTATCCCTTCCTCAAACACATAATAAGCGCCGTGCGTCAGAGTATTGGCTATCACCGCCTCCGGATAGGAATCCTTCACATATCCACCGCTAACCAACGGTTGTGCAGCCAGCGCGATCACTTCGCGCCAGTCCGTGGCGCTGATCCCCACCTGAATCGCATTCGCTTCTTGCAGCAGTCGCTTAATACTCATACTGCCTCCTTAAATTGATTTGCGGATGGTATTACGCAGTTCATCAATTTTAACGAACAGCGGATCAATTTCCTGACGAAAACGGCGGCTTTTCGCAAAGATATTTAATGCACGATTATATTCCAGCATTAATTGTTTCTGCGCATCGACCGCTTGCGGATTAATAGCGAGCTGTTGTTCCAGCTCGCTAATTTTTCCACTGATGGTTTCTGCCTGAAGATCTATTTCTTGTGAATCCTGACTCTTATTATCCGAGCCCTTTTTCAAGAATCCAAACATAGCGTCTCCTGCCCCGAATGGCGCCAGGGCAACTCAGGTTTATTACGTCATGAGTGAGTCGTACTTAACGGAACAGTGAAATCTTTTCTACCAGCACATTGGTGACGGCATCATTAGCGGGCACCAGGAAGTTGCGTACGCTGTCATTCACTTTACCTTTTTCAAACGTCTGCTTGCAGTTTGCCACCCACTGCACATTCATTTCCGTGCCGACGTTCACTTTTTCGATACCGCTGCGCACGGCCAGACGCATATCGTCATCGCTTACGCCGGTGCCGCCATGCAGTACCAGAGGCGTTTTGGTGGCATCCGTGATATCCGCCAGACGCTGATGCTGAATGTGTGCCTTACCGGTATACAATCCGTGTACGGTGCCGATGGAGATGGCCAGCATATCCACGCCGGTTTCTTCGACGAAGCGTTTGGCATCATCTACGGTGGTGAAGGAAGCATCGTTCATTTCGACTTCTTTACCGTCTTCTGAGCCGCCAATCGCACCCAGTTCCGCTTCTACTGAGACGTGCAACGGGCGCGCCATATCAATCACGCGACGCGTATTGGCAATATTCTCTTCAATCGATAAATGCGAGCCGTCATACATAATGGAACTGAATCCTGCATCCAGTGCCGTTTGAATCGCATCGAGATCTGAACAGTGATCGAGATGCAGGCACGTTGGCACATTACGGCTTTCAGATAACGAGCGAATCGCATCCACTAATAATTTATGTCCCAGATATTTCGCCGTGCCGGTTGAGATCTGAATCATTAATGGACTGTTGGTTTTCTCTGCTGCTTTAAAAAAGGCCGGTAACATTTCCAGGCAGTGCAAATTAAAGGAACCAAGCGCTTTAAATTCACGTTGTTTAGCCACCTGTAACAGATCGGTAAAGTTATAAAGTTTCATGAAGCTTTTCCTCGTGGGATTTAGGGGATTTTCCGTTAACAAACCAGGCGATCAGAGTGATAAAGACAATAAAGAGTGCGACGAACAACCAGTTGCCCTGGAACGCATGGCCCAAAACCAATCCGGTACTGATGACGTCAGAGTCACTGAAGGTCACACCGGTGAAGCCGTAGCTTTCGAGCATTGGCACCAATATGGCCGGCAGGAAAGTGATGAACAGGCCATGAACAAAACCGCCAATCATCGCTCCACGACGTCCACCCAGCGCATTACCGAATACACCTGCGGTGCCACCGGCAAAGAAGTTGGTGAGCAGGCCAGGCAGAATCATCGCCAGACCGAACATGGGGAACACCAGCATACCGACCACGGAACCCAGAGTTGTCGCCAGGAAGCCGACGATCACGGCATTCGGTGCGTAAGGGAACATCACCGGACAGTCGAGCGCGGGTTTTGCATCTGGCACCAGGCGCATCGCAATGCCACGGAACGCTGGCACCAACTCGTTGAGCAGTAAACGCACGCCGCTATACAGCACGAACACGCCGGCGACGAACTGAATCGACTGCATGAAGGCATACATCAGATAGTTCATGCCGTTGCTGTACTGGCCGATAAATTCTGGTCCTGCTGCCACTGCCGGGATCAGGTACATCGGTACCATCACCACTGCCATCGACAGATAGGTGTCCTGCAGGAACTTGAAGTTGTCTGGCAGCTTGAGATCTTCCGTTGAGCGCGAGCCTTTACCGACCACCTTCGCCACTGCCGCCGTCAGCAGATAGCCGATGGTGCAGAAGTGTCCCAGTGCCACGTCATCAGAGTCTGTGATTCGGCGCACCACCGGCTGAGCCAGCGCTGGCATCACGACCGCCATAATGCCGCCGAAGATGCCGCCTGTTAGGATCAGCGGTAAACCCGTCAGCCCGGCTTTATAGCCGATCACCGCTCCGATGGTTGCCATCCACAGCAGCGCCTGGCCGGTGAGGAAGATGTATTTGAACGGCGTCAGACGCGCGATGATGATGTTGACGATAAAGATCACCAACAATGTCAGCGCTACTTCTGATCCCAACTCGCGGCTTGCTAATCCGGCAATGGCGGCCACATCGGTGATATAGCCCTTCATACCAAAACCGTGGGTGAAGATGGTATTCAGGAAGGTCAGCGTACCGACTATGATATTGATACCCGCCATCATGATTAAAAAGCCCAGCAGGGTTTTAAAGGTGCCTTCCACCACCTTACCTGCGGATTTTTTCTGCAGTAGCAGACCAATCAGAGCAATAAAGGCGATCAGAATTGATGCCTGCCCTAATAAGTCTTTTACCAGGAAGTTGATCACACTATTCATAGTTAGCAACCTTCAGATTACGTTCTTTCATAAACGCCACGATTTTTTCCTCAATTTCAGCTTTATCGGTCAGCTTGTTGAGAATAATCACCCGTTTAATTTGTTCCGGGCTGGCATCCGCGTTAAGGACATCCGCAAATGCTTTTTGAGTGAGAATCATATCGGATTTAAAAGCATTGGCTTCTGAAATAGTGGTGTGATCAATATCCGCTTCAATTTCGAGTTTCTTTAATACGGATTTGGCACTCATTTCGATGGCGAAACTAGAACCCAGACCACATCCACAGACACATAATATTTTCAGCATGGCGTTTTCCTCACAGAATATGCAGTTGTTTAGCGAGTTTGTAATGATGCCCTTCGGTATCAACCAGGCGTTTTTTCATGCTTATAAGATCAATCGGTATCGGTCGATTACTGCCATTAATAATCACCGCTTTGTTGCGCATCCCCGACTGAATACAGCGCGCAACTTCACTGGCCATAATGGTGCCTTGATAAATCTCTTCACAGGTCGGGTCACCACTACGCAAGCCATAACCGATAATAGTTTTACGAATTCGTACCCCTATCAGCGGCTCAATCTGTTTAATTAAGGTATCAATCGCGCCCTGAAAGCCCGGTGAATATTCACGCGTGTAACCTTCAGAGCAGAGAATCACCACGCTGTTCTGAGCGGCAAGCCGCTGCGTGATGCGTTCTGCCAGTTCTTGCGCCGGGATCTGGCACTCCGGAATCAGCGCGAAATCAGCATTGGATTTGATCGCCGATTGCAGCGTCAGTTCGCCACAATAGCCGCCGAGCAACTCAACCATAAATACACGACCGGTTAACGCGCGGCCGGTATTTCTTAATTTCGATACTTCTTTTAAGACTTGCTCACAAGCGGTAGAGAAACCAATGGTGTAGTCACTGCCAAAAACATCATTATCAATGGTCATGCCTACACCAAAGCAATTCACGCCGAATTCGCTTAATGTATGTAAAAACTGTAATGAGCCATCACCCCCGGCCATAATTAATACATCGATGCGTAGCGATTTGAGTTGTTTGGCGATCACCTCATACTCAGGGCGAATTAATTTTCGCGTGGTTCGTCCCGATTGCATCACGGGAATTGAAGTGATGGCATAATCCACCAGATCGCGCTGCGACATTTCCTGATGGCGATTTTCTAATAAACCGGGAATGCCGCCATTAAATAACACCATATCCGCCTTCGTCATACGTGATATCTGAAACACAAAGTTATTTATTCCGGTAACATCGCCACCGCTTATCACTATGCCAATTCTCATTGTCATCACTCCGTATGCTGCGCGTCTGACATTCATTCTTCCGGTGAACGGCTTTTCTATTTGCAACGAAGATCACATTTTTGCCATGAATTTCATTCCTCGTAACGTTGACAAGCATTAATAAGCGCTGTTTTTTGTGATATTAATCACATTGCGAATTTTGGCCATCATTTAATAAAACCAATAAAATCATTTGGTTATATTTATTTAATCGTAGAATACGCACCGAACCTGCCATCGCCTTTTCATCTGAATTTCTTTCGATCTGAATTGTGATTGCCCACGCATTTTTATCAGTTCGCCGACTTTTCTCCATGAAGGATAAAGGGATAATGATTCAGTGCGTTATTTGTTGATCAGTACCGATGAATGATTGACGTCACGTTTATCTGGCTGTCCAATATCGCAGCAAATAAATGACGAAGAAGAGAAAACATGACCAACTCGCAGGAGATGTTGCGTCAGCTCGCTGGCATAGTGGGCGGCAAACAGGTATTGACCCATGCCGATGATAAAGCCTGGTACACCAAGGGATTTCGTGTCGGTCGCGGTGAGGCACTGGCAGTGATATTGCCGCAAAACTTGCTGCAACTGTGGCAAAGCCTAAAGGTATGCGTGGCACAGGACGTCATTATTTTGATGCAAGCCTCGAATACTGGCGTGACCGGCGGGTCAACCCCGGATGGCAATGATTATGACCGCGACGTGGTGATCATCAGCACCCGCCAGCTCAAGGGCGTACAGGTCATCGATCAAGCGCGACAGGTCATCGCCTTCCCCGGTAGCACCCTGACCGAACTGGAGCACACGCTGCAACCGTTGGGACGCGAACCGCATTCGGTGATTGGTTCCAGCTGCATTGGCGCTTCTGTCGTGGGAGGCATCTGTAACAACTCGGGCGGTTCACTGATTCGCCGGGGCCCCGCCTTTACTGAAAAATCACTGTTTGCCCGTATCCATGATGATGGGCGCTTAGAGATGGTCAATCACCTTGGTATCGATTTGGGTGATACGCCGGAGGCGATGCTGAAGAGTCTGACTGAACAACAGTATCAGACCGGCGACCAGGCCGATTGGGACGGCAAAATCTGGGCTGAAGATTACGCCGACCGTCTGCGGGATGTCCGCGCTGATTCCCCTGCGCGCTTCAATGGTGACCTACGTTATCTGCACGACAGTTCCGGCAGTGCAGGAAAAGTGGTGGTGTTTGCTGTGCGGCTGCCCACCTTTGAAGCGAGCGCGGGGAGCGACACCTTTTATGTCGGCACCCATGATGAGAGTGTTTTGGTGGCGTTACGCCGTTTTCTCCTCACCGAAATGAGCGAACTGCCACTGCAGGCAGAGTACATTCATCGCAACGCGTTCGATTTAACCGTGCGATACGCCAAACATATGTATCTGGCGATCCGTAAATTCGGTCCCCAGGCCATTCCTAAGATGATGGGCAATAAAGCGAAATGGGATGTCCGTGTCAGTCATCTGCCGTTCCTGCCACGCAATTTTGTTGATCGGGCGCTGCAATGCTTTAACCAGCTCACACCCAGCTTTATTGCCCCGCGCATCATGGCTTATCGCGACGAATATCAACATCATCTAATGATCAAAGTCGATGCGCAGCAGACCAACGAATTGCAGACGTTGTTGCAGCAATTTTTTGCCGGACATCCCGGCGGCTTTTTCCATTGTGATGCCCGCGAAGGCGCAGATGCATTCCTGGTGCGTTTTGGCGTAGGCGGGTGCACCATCTCTTATTGTGATGCGCTGGGTTATAACCCGAACGAAAGGCTGGTGGCCTTCGACGTGGCGTTGCGCCGCAATGACGATGCCTGGCGCTTAACCTTGCCGGATCACTTAGCGGCACAGGTGCAGGTCGATTCCTGCTGCGGGCACTTTTTCTGTTATGTGAATCATCAGGATTATGTGCTGAAGGAAGGGGTGGATGCGAAGGCGTTTAAAGAAGCGGTCAAAGTCTATCTTGAACAGCGTGTTGCGAAGTACCCGGCTGAGCATAATGTGGGACATCTCTATCAGGCATCGTGCGAGCATGTGGCGCACTGGAAGCAACTGGATCCGACTAACAGCTGCAACCCTGGCGTGGGAAAAACCAGTAAGAAGAAGTATTGGGCGTAAAGGCAGATCCAAAGAGCGCCTCATTTTTAGCTGAAACGCATCCTGACGCTGGTGCAGGGTCAGGATGCGTCACCTTGCTTGGCTGGTATGCCGTGCGAATTACTTCGCGTATGCCTCGGTAGAAAGGGTCAGCGTCACATCATCGCTCACGGCTGGAACGTACTTATCCAGCTTAAAGTCCGAACGTTTAATCACGCCCGTAGCGTCAAAACCAATCGCCTGCTTCTTCACCATCGGGTGCATGCCCTGTTGATTCAGCGTCGCGTGTAGCGTGATCGGCTTAGTGATGCCTTTCAGCGTCAAATTGCCTTCCACATCAAACTTATTGTCGCCCTTCGCCACCACTTTGGTGCTGTGGAACACAGCTGAAGGATATTTAGCTGTATTGAAATATTCCGCACCATGGAACTCTTTGGTCAGCGCGGGCACATGCGTATCAATCTGGGAAACCGGCAGCGTTACATCGACGCGCGATTGCTCTGGATGATCCTTATCGAACACCAGCGAACCTTTGCTGTTCGGGATGTCGGCCGTTGGATGGGAGAAACCGAAGTGCGTCCAGGTCATGATAACCGAGGTATGCGCGGGGTCGAGGTCATAATGCATCGCCGCAGCCTGAGAAATAGGTGCATACAAAGCAGCGGCTGCCAGCATTGGCAGGACTAAACGGGTAACGTTTTTCACTCAGAGTTCCTTTTAGATCGGGAGAATCTATTGAGTGTCTCGAAATCCCGGGCTGAGGAATAGTGAAGAGATTTGCCCGTGACCTTCAAATATATTCAAAAATATCAGTAGGTAATGGTTTAGTGTG
Organism: Pantoea sp. S61; assembly: GCF_016625145.1. NCBI lineage: Bacteria > Pseudomonadati > Pseudomonadota > Gammaproteobacteria > Enterobacterales > Erwiniaceae > Pantoea > Pantoea sp. S61. Next base: position 55,230 of record NZ_JACVUO010000003.1, on the reverse strand, counting down.
GTGAAAGTTTTTTAGACTGATAGTATTCATAGCCTGTTAACTATGACATCTGTCATAGCAGAAATAAGCTGTGGGATTGCGCACACAACACCGCAGTATTTGATTGGCGATTCATTCAAGTAGTGTTCAATTAAAAATAGCGGCCTGCCCCGTATTTTGCTATGTTCTCGTTTATATACCTACAATCTGTAATGGAATTATTGATAAGGAAATCAACTTGCACAACGACTACATCATTTCTCAAATCGAGTCAGACAGGTCTCTAGCTCTGCGCTTAGAGAACGCCGTCAAAGGTGTAAGTGAAAATCTTGCAAAACAAATGAGCCAGATTGGCTCTGGTGTGACCCGACTCAGCTGGTATACGTCATGTTTAACTGATAACTATCTCGACGTGTGCTTTAAATTAAAGGACGAAGATGTTAGATTTTTACTCGGCCTACGGGAAATTTACAAAAGGCAGAGCATTGCAGTAGATATAATACAAATATATGTGGAGCATGAAATAAAAAACCTTAACTCTCATGGTAGAGATAAAATAATTAAAGAGTTAAGTGGGTATGGTAGTCGAATAGCATCCAACTTTGGCTTGAGCAATGGGTTTTCCCTGTCTATTGCAATAGCTGTAACTCGTGGGTTAAATATTTCTGCATTTCATGCCGGGAGATGGGTGGCTATTCCTGTATCGGCAGCAGGGCTTTATGGTGTTGTTCAGGATGCTGCAGAATCAGCTGGAAGATTGAAAATCTTAAACCCTTTATTTTATCATGTTCTTTATACTGAAAAATTAGAAATGATGTACTTTATAGTGGAACCGGTTCTTGGTCATGTCATTAAAGATTCCTTTTTCGAAGAAGATAGAGTAATAAAAAATATAAAAGATCTCCTCGCAATATCAGGAGTTCAATAAGACAATGAAAATACTAAAGAAGTTACTAAATGACATTCTATGGATGCAAGTTTATATTGTCATCCCTGTTATAGTTTTGGCTTGCATTGCAGCATTTACATATGACCGGTGGCCTGAAAAAACTTGGGGGACGTTAGCTATAAGTGCATTTATACTGTATGGAATATTGACTTTGCTCGCAAAGAAATTTTGGAAATGACTTTGATTATTCATAAATACTCATGGAGTAGGATGGGATGTTGAAAAAAATTGTACATTAAGAGCATGTTCAAATCAGAGGGTTACATAACTGATTGTGCCCTGCACATTTTCATGGCTGAGGCCGAATACCGCCGGCATTTAGTGCAGATGGAGGGATAATATGTCTACGTACAAAGAGTTACTGGAAAAACAATCCGCAGAAAGCCAACTACGCATCACAAAGAAAGTTGAAAAACTGCGTTAGGAAATTGCTTTAAGCCAACTGCGTGAAGAGTTAAACCTGTCACAAACATAACTTGCCCGCACGATTGGCATATCCCAACCAACGCTCGCTAAAATTGAAAATCCCGGCAATGATCCGCGCCTTTCAACATTAAGACGTTACGTGGCTGCATTGGGTGGGGAAAAACGTATTGATGTGACTTTGCCGAATGGTAAGCACATCGCTTTTCAACTTTGATTAATCAGTATTCGCCAGCGGCGGCGTTCGCGTAATAAGCGGTGATAAAGCTGCTGGATAAGGGGCAGCGTCAGGGATGCAATCGCATCAGGCGTAAGATTCGGCAATGCCTGCTGTTGTCGTAGCCCCTGCAGTGCGGCTTCCGCGTTATCGCGGATATCGCACTGCTCGCGCAGTGTGGCTTGCCAGGCCGCGAAAGTTGCCGGCGCGATAGCGTCCAGATCAGCCACGGTCTCACGTAAAAAGCGTTTGCAGTGTCCAAGCAGCGTTTGCCATGGAATCTGTGACGACTGGAGTGCCAACAGCAGCCCATCGACATCCGCCACGCGCTGGTAGCGCGCCGACACCACATAGCCAATTTGCTGATCGACCCGCAGTCGCTGGAAAAAGCGCGGTTCCAGAAACAATGAGAGCGCGCGCAGTGCCGCTAAATGCCGCTCATCAGCAATCGGCAGCGGAATAAACAGCAGCAGCGCCTGATCGCCTCCGGTACAAGGGATCGGCTTAATACCTCTTTGCAAGCGCGGCGGCTGTGCACTGCTTACCAAATCAGGCGCGAAGTTGCTCAGCAGATGGGACACACGCTGATGTAATAGCCCGTGTTTGCCACACCACGCCGCCAGCCATGGGGTATCACTGGTGGGAGCAATCAATTGAACGGGCAAGGCTGAGAGCAACTGTCGAATCACGATCGTTTGCGCAGGCGCCAGCGGTTTTGCATCGGGAGCCAGATTCAATGCCTCAAGTGCATGATGTACGGCCAGCAAAGCGGGTGACTCAGAGACCGGCAAATTCAGCACCAACTGCCAGCCCCCCTGCTTCTGCTGCCAACTGCCACTTCCTCCGGCATGACGCAACGCCGCCAGCACTGGACGCAGTCGGGTTTGCCGTGCCTGCGCATCCTCGTCACTCAGCGTGTGATAAAAAGCCGGCCGCAACAGCAAGGTCTCAACCTGTTGTCGTGGCGCGATACGCGCCAGGGGCATCGCTATCGGCGACAACGTGGGCAATACGGCCTGGTGCGCAGCGGGATAGAAAGAAAATGCGGGCGTTGAGAATGTACTCAGGCTGCGCGGCAGCCCTTTTTTGCGCCGCAGCGTGAAACCTTGCGTCTGGACGCTTTCTGGCGAGTCCAGTTGCTGTTGAGTGAGCAAGCGTGAACAAGGCTTCTGCGCCAGCGCAGCGATAAAAGCGCTGAAATCCTGCGGCACGGAACCGGCAGGCGCAAAACCTAACGCCCGACCACGCAACTGTTCCAGTGGCGTTAGACAGGCAAAATCGTGCTGCGCCAGCTGAGAATAATGCTGGAGATGCTCAGGGGTGCAAAGTTTGATGGCGGCTAAATGCTGCCAGAAGCAGTGCTCAATGCGTTGCGCCTGCTCCGCGCTGATTTTAGGCCCACTGAAGCGCAGCGCTAACCATCCGTGCTGCTTATCCTGCCACAGCCATTGTCCCTGCAGCGTATCGCACAATTCAGCCTCTCTGAGTGCGGCCAACAGGCTGCCCGGCGCTTCATCTTGCCAGAACACACTGAGCAAGGTGACATTGTCACGTAAAACAGGTTCCTCACCCGATAACATCAGCGTCAGCCAGAAACTCTCATTATCTGATAGCTGCAACATCACGTCACCCGAAGGCAATGTGGATGCGGCATATGAAGGGGTGTTTTTTGTTGAATTGACCGCCGAAAAGTGTTGCGCAAGATGCGCCAACTCATCCAGCGATTGCGGGCCCTGTAACCACAGTTCCAGCGTATTTGCGTGATAATAACGCTGATGGAAGTCGCGCAACGCGGTCTGCAACAAAGTGACATTGTCACCAAACGACTGTTGATTACCGATGCGAAAACGCTGAAAAACCCCACCCAGCGTATCCACCAGCGCGGCTTCGCTGAGCGTTTCAGCATGATGTTGCAGAAGTTGACACTCTGCATCGATCACCGCGACTTCCTGCCGAATCGCCTGCTGGCCGAGCAACGGAGAGGCGATCATGTCGCTTAACCGCTGCACACCTTCAGCTAAATCCGCTGCTGGCAGCTGGAAGAAAAAGGCGCTGTGGCTGAGTTGCGTGGTGGCGTTGACCTGCCCACCCCGCTGTTGCACCCACGGCATCAGGCGCTCGCTATCTTTAAAACGCTCGCTGCCGCAGAACAACAGGTGCTCCAGCAAGTGCGCCAGACCCGGCCAGCGATCGGGTTCATCCAGACTGCCCGCTTGCACGCGGATCAGTGCGGCGGCATCACGCGCACCAGCCTGATGATGCAGGTGGCAACGCAAGCCATTGGCTAACACCAGCTGGCGCGAGGTCATCAGGTCACTCGCTGCTTGAAAATCAGCTCAGAGTTGGAGCGATTGCGGAACTGAAGCTGGGCGATTTTGATATCGCTGCAGGTGGCTTCGCGGCGCGCTTCCAGGATCTTACCGTGATGCGGTGACTTACTGCACACCGGATCGGTATTATCCGCATTGCCGGTCAGCATGTAAGCCTGGCAACGGCAACCACCGAAGTCTTTTTCTTTCTCATCACACGAACGGCACGGTTCCGGCATCCAGTCGTAACCACGATAGCGGTTAAAACCAAAGGAGTTATACCAGATGTCTTCCAGGCTATGCTCCAGCACCGACGGGAACTCCACCGGCAACTGACGCGCGCTGTGGCATGGCAGTGCCGTGCCTTCAGGCGTGACACTCAGAAAGATTGAACCCCAGCCGCCCATGCAGGGTTTGGGCCGTTCTTCGTAATAATCCGGCGTGACGAACAGCAAATTAGTGAGGTTGCCACTTTCGCTCATACGTCCACGGTACTCCGCCACCACCGCTTCGGCATGGGCAATCTGCTCGCGTGTCGGCAATAAGCCCTGACGGTTAAGATGCGCCCAGCCGTAAAACTGACAGGTTGCCAGCTCAACGTCGTCCGCTTCCAGTTCGATGCACAGGTCGATGATTTTATCGATCTGGTCGATATTGTGTCGATGCAGCACGAAGTTCAGCACCATCGGATAGCCGTGCGCTTTCACCGCTTTCGCCATCTCCAGCTTCTGCTGGAAAGCTTTTTTCGAACCGGCCAGCGCGGCGTTGAGGGTTTCATCACTTGCCTGGAAGCTGATCTGAATATGATCCAGACCCGCATCGGCGAAGGCGTCGAGTTTCTTCGCCGTCAGACCGATACCGGAAGTAATCAGGTTGGTGTAGAAACCGAGATCGCGTGCCGCTTTGATCAACTCGGGCAGATCTTTACGCGTCAGCGGTTCGCCGCCCGAAAAGCCCATCTGCACACTGCCCATGGCGCGCGCCTGACGGAACACGTCGATCCACTGCTCAGTCGTCAGCTCTTTCTCCTGTTGCGAGAAGTCGAGCGGATTCGAGCAATATGGGCACTGCAGCGGGCAGCGATAAGTCAGCTCAGCCAGTAGCCACAGCGGCGGCGTGGCGGTTTTATTCAGGTTCACGACACTGGATCCATTTCTGTTCTACGGCGGATTGCAGGAATTCCTTCACGTCATCATCCACGCCGCCCGCTTCCGGGAAACGGCTGTTGAGAATGGCGATGATGGCGGCCACATCCTGTTTGCCGGTGACCAGTTCAAGGATCGCCGTTGCGGTTTCATTCAGCTTGGCCATGCCTTCGGGATACAGCACCACATGGCTCTCCTGCGCCGGTTCCCACTGCATGCGATAGCCACGACGGAAAGCCGGAATCAGATTATCTTTCATCATGTTATACCAGTCTTGTGCTGTGCCAGGACACCTGATCGGTGACCGTGTGATAAGGCGGGCGTTGCAAAGAATACGCCATGGTCATGGCATCCAGCAGCGTCCAGAGAATATCGAGTTTAAACTGCAGAATCTCCAGCATGCGGTTCTGCTGCTCAGCAGTGGTGAACACTTCCAGCGCCAGCGCCAGCCCGTGCTCCACATCGCGGTTTGCCTGGCTCAGGCGGCTGCGGAAATAGAAGTAACCCTCTTCTTTAATCCACGGATAGTGCTGCGGCCAACTGTCGAGGCGCGACTGGTGGATTTGCGGTGCAAATAGCTCGGTTAATGAGCTACAGGCCGCTTCCTGCCAGTTGGCGCGACGGGCGAAGTTAACGTAGGCATCCACAGCAAAACGCACGCCCGGCAGCACCAGTTTTTCTGACAGCAGGACTTCACGATCCAATCCCACTGCTTCACCGAGTTGCAGCCAGGCTTCAATACCGCCTTCCTGACCGTTGCTGCCGTCATGGTCGAGGATGCGCTGTACCCACTTACGACGGGTTGCAGGGTCCGGGCAGTTCGCCATAATCGCCGCGTCTTTCAGGGGAATATTGGTCTGGTAATAGAAGCGGTTCGCGACCCAGCCCTGAATCTGTTCACGGGTCGCTTCACCATTATGCATCGCGATATGGTAGGGATGATGAATGTGGTAAAACGCGTCTTTGGCACGCAGCGCCTGCTCAAACTCTTGCGGCGATAAGGCTTCGGTAATGATCACGATGCGCTCTCCAGCAGATGAATCGCCATTCCGTCCCAGCTCACTTCAATGCCCTGCTGCGTCAGATACTGACGCTGCGGCGACTGCTCGTTGAGGATCGGATTGGTGTTATTAATGTGAATCAGAATTTTGCGTTGTGCGGGCAATGACGCCAGCAGCGCCATCAGGCCGTGTTCCTCTGCCAGCGCGAGATGGCCCATCGCTTTGCCGGTGTTTTTACCGACGCCGGTGGCAAGCAGCTCATCGTCTTGCCAGACGGTGCCGTCAATTAACAGGCAATCGGCTTTTTCCAGCCACGGCATGATCACCGCATCGGGCTCGCCCAGACCTGGCGCATACAGCAGTGTCTGGCCATTGGAGGTATTTTCAATAAACAGCGCGACGTTATGCCCCGGCAGTGGACGATCGCGATACGGCGAATACGGTGGCGCATTGCTGAGAATCGGGATAGCAGTGAACTGCAGGTCGCGACACACATCAACGCGAAACGGTTCAAGGGGCGTAAGACCATGGTGCTGCAAACCGCCGTTCCAGTGCTGCAACATGGTGAAAATCGGGAAACCGCTGGTGAGATCGGCATGCACCTCGGGCGTACACCACACCTGATGCGGGCAGCCTTCGCGCAGACTGAGTAAACCGGTGGTGTGATCGATCTGACTGTCGGTAAGAATGATGCTGCCAATCGCGGTGCCGCGCAGGACCCCTTTTTTATTCAGTTCGGGTGTGTGGGCGATCTGTTGGCTGATATCTGGCGATGCGTTACACAGCACCCAATCTTCGCCGTTGTCACTGACAATGATCGAGGATTGCGTCCGCGCCTGAGCCTGAATCGTACCGTTGCGCAGGCCGCTGCAATTGGCGCAGTTACAGTTCCACTGCGGAAAGCCGCCGCCTGCCGCTGAACCGAGCACTTTAATAAACATGAGAGATAACCAGAATGAAAAATAAAATGCCCGCACGAGTGGCGGGCAGAAAGTCTTAGCGGTTGGAGATGTACAGAGTCACTTCCAGGCCCAGACGCAGGTCAACAAATTCAGGTTTTTTCCACATAACTTTCTTCCTCAAAACAAATAACGCAGAGCAGGCTCTGCTGGAAATGCTTGCACCAGGAAACGAATTTTCTGGCAACAAGGCACGACGCGGGCTGATGTTGCGCCAATGTAACGGTCAGATCAACCCCGATTCGGTAAGGGAATGGTGCTAATCCTGCCAAATCTGTTGCAGGACTCGCTGCCAGTTACCCCAGGCAAACTGCTCAATCATGGTTTGATCATAGCTGAGCGAAGTGAGCAACGCATACAGACGCGGCAGCCCAGACACATCTTTCAATTCATCTGGCACACTGATGCCGTCAAAATCCGAACCAAATGCTACGTTTTCTAGTCCCATTATTTCAACTAAATGATCCAGATGTTTAACAATTTCGATCAATGGCGTATCACTATCGCGTTTGCCATCCGGCCGTAAGAAAGCGTTACCAAAATTAATCCCTACCACTCCGCCGCTGTCGCGAATGGCACGCAGTTGCTCGTCGGTAAGATTGCGCGGCTGCGCGCAACGCGCGTGTGCATTAGAATGGCTGGCCACCAGCGGCGCGTTTGAGAGCCGTGCGGTATCCCAAAATGCTTTCTCATTCATATGCGACACGTCAATCATCATGCGATGGCGATTAGCGGCAGCGATCAACTGCTCACCAGCCGTGGTGAGGCCCGCTCCGGTATCGGGCGAATGCGGGAAAGCGCCGTTTACCCCTTCACCGAAACGGTTAGGTAAATTCCAGAAAGGCCCGATACTGCGCACCCCAGCCTGATAGAAAGCATGCAAATCTTCGCCATCAGCATCGAATCCATCGGCCCCTTCAATATGCGCGACCATCGCCAGCACACCCTCGTGGCGACAGGCTGCAATATCCGCCGTCGTCAGGCATAAACGGGCGCGCCCGGCGGACTGTGCCGCCAGCGTTTTGAGGATATCGAGTTGTTGCCAGAGAATATCGAGCGGCTGCCACTGCTCGTTTGCACGTTGCGGCGCGACCTCATTGATGTAGCGCTGCGGCGGAACAAAGAGCGCAAAGAGTCCGCCGGCAAAACCGCCTTGCTGCATACGCGGAAAATCCAGATGCCCTTTCTCAATACCGGCAAAAAAAGCATTAGCGGGATCATCATGATGATGCAACCACAGGTTAAGCAGCAGGTCGTTATGACCATCGAAGGTTTTAAATAACATAGGGGGTCACACAGCGAGACAACATGGACGCTATGCTACTCGCCCCCTGCTGATTCGCCAAACACAGGGGCACAAAGCGTTAGTTCTGTGCAACCTTTAAGCCATGATAAAAGGTAGGTTTGACGTCGAGGCGCTGCTTGATCAGCCCATATTTTTGATAAAAGTCGGCGGTGTCCTGCTGCTGCGCAATCGTGGCTTCATCGATAGCTTGCCAATGCGACTGGCGCCGCGCAAAGGACTTCGCCGCGGCTTCTTTTGGGAAGCCGATGATTTTCGCCAGCGTGGTGGAGTACGCATCAACATGGCTGTTCGCCCAGCGATCCGCCGCCGCAAGGCGATTAACGTAATCCTGCAGCGCCGCGCGTTTGGCCTCATCATTAAGGGCTGCATCGGTTGCCGCCAGGAAACTGTTACCGCTGGAAAGGCCCACGCCGTTGATCAAAACGCGGCCCGTGTGTGTCACTTCCGCCAGTGCGGTGTAAGGATCCCAGGTTGACCAGGCATCCACCGATCCGTTTGCCAATGCAATGCGCGCATCGGCGGGTGTCAGGAAACGAAAGTTGACGTCCTTATCCGTCAAACCGGCCTTTTCCAGTGCTTTCAGCGCTTCAAAATGGCCGATAGAGCCACGCCCGGTGGCAATATTTTTTCCTTTCAGATCGGCCACGGTTTTGATCGTTGAATCCGGGCTCACCAATACCGCTAAGCCTTCAGGCACCGATTTACTTACCGCCACCGCTTTCACCTGCGAACCCGCCGCCAGCGAGAACAGCAGCGGCGCGTCACCGATAATACCCGCATCGACCGCGCCCGCATTCAGTGCCTCCGCCAGCGGTGCCGCTGCCGGGAACTCCGCCCATTCGATTTTATAATGGAGATTGTTGAGCTGCTGCGCTGCTTCCATCTCGGCGTGCATATTGCCCTTCTGGTCGGCAATACGCAGTGTGACGGTTTCCGCCGCAGCGGTTCCACTGGCAAGCATCACAAACAGGGCTAAAGTTGTTCTTTTCATTCTATTTTCTCTTCTGGCGCAAAACCCCAGACTACCCTGTTGTGCTAAAAGCCCAGATGCCGATTTCGTCTGAGGAATATCATCCTGCGCATAAGCAGCACAACGCTTTTAGCCGTCGATTCTCATCACCCTCCACATTTGTTGTGAACGGTTGGGACAGAGTGGGTTCACAGAATGTGGGGCCTGGCTGTTGCGGCAACTTCACAACGATATGTCAGTTATGCAACGTGAGTTGTCAGTTATGCGTGAGCAGCGTGCGGCGATGTGGTCCAGACTGAGTACAGACCCATAAGGAGAACCTCATGCTCAACCACCCTGCAGAAAAATACCGCCCCTTCCCGGTGATCGATTTGCCCGACCGCCAGTGGCCATCGCGCCAGCTCACCCAGGCACCGCGCTGGCTTTCCACCGATCTGCGCGACGGCAACCAGGCGCTGGCGACGCCAATGGACAGCGCACGCAAGCTGGAATTCTGGCAGCTGCTACTGCGTTGCGGCTTCAAAGAGATTGAGGTGGCGTTTCCTGCTGCCTCGCAAACCGATTTCGACTTTGTACGGCTGCTGATTGAACAGCATCATATTCCGCAAGGCGTTGCGATTCAGGTGCTGACACAAGCACGCAGCGATTTAATCGATCGTACCTTTGAAGCGCTGCGCGGTGCGCCGCAGGCGATTATTCACCTGTACAACGCCACTGCGCCGTTGTTCCGCGAGCGCGTATTCCGCCAGAGCAAGGCGGAGATCATTGAGCTGGCCTGCGCCGGTGCCCGGCAAATCCGCGCCCAATGTGAAGTACAAAGTGATACGGCCTGGACCTTCCAGTATTCACCAGAAACGTTCTGCTTTACTGAACCGGAATTTGCACTGGAGATCTGTGAAGCGGTATCGGCGATCTGGCAACCGGGTCCGGATCGCCCGATGATTATCAACCTGCCCGCTACGGTGGAAGTGAATACCCCGAACGTCTATGCGGATCAGATCGAGTATTTCTGCCGTCACTTTAGCCAGCGTTCACAGGTAGCGATTTGCGTGCATCCGCATAACGATCGCGGCACGGGCGTGGCCTGTGCCGAGCTGGCGATGCTGGCCGGTGCCGATCGCGTAGAAGGTTGCTTGTTTGGTAATGGTGAGCGTACCGGCAATGTCGATATTGTGACGCTGGCGCTGAATTTATATACCCAGGGCGTGGCTCCGGAACTCGATTTCAGCGATATCCAGCAGGTGCTGGAAGTGGTGACCCGTTGTAACCAATTGCCGGTTCATCCACGCCATCCGTATGCCGGTGAGCTGGTGTTTACCGCATTTTCGGGTTCGCATCAGGACGCGATTCGTAAAGGCTTTGCCGAGCGTAATGCGCGTCAGGAAGCCATCTGGCAAATGCCGTATTTGCCGCTCGATCCGGTCGATATCGGTTGCAGTTATGAAGCGGTGATTCGCGTCAACAGTCAGTCGGGTAAAGGCGGAGCTGCCTGGCTGCTGGAGCAAAACCATGGGCTGCAGTTACCGCGTGGGCTGCAGCAAGACTTCAGCCGTATTGTGCAGCAGCAGACGGATGGACACGGCCAGGAAATGACGCATCACGCACTGTGGCAACTGTTCTGCCAGCATTACGGCTTAACGCAGCCTTCGCGTCGGTTACTGGACGCGGAAAGCCACAGCGATGAGAAAGGTGAAACGCGATTTAAAGCGCGGCTGCAGGATGGCGGACAAACGCTGACGCTGGAGGGCAAAGGCAACGGGCTGCTGTCGGCGGCGGTAGCGGCACTGCGCCAGCGCTATGATCTGGCCATCAGCATTGAGGATTACCACGAGCATACGCTGGGTAAACGCAGTGACAGCCGCTCTGTCACCTACATTAGCTGTACCAATGCACGCGGCGAACGTGCCTGGGGTGTGGGCATCGATAATGATGTGACACGCGCCTCATTGCAGGCGTTACTCAACGCAGCCCACGCTTTTCTGCCGCAGGAAAGTAGTTCGCCGGCGTAACGCCGAGCACGCGTCGGAACATCGCACTGAAGGCGCTCGGGCTGTCATAGCCCAGTTCGAGCGCCACCGTTAACACCGTTTCACCCTGCGCCAGCCGCGCCAACGCCACGCTGAGGCGTGCGCGACGCACCCAATCGCTGAACTGCAAGCCGGTTTCGCGGTTAAAATGGCGCGCCAGCGTGCGTTCAGCGACACAGAGTTCGCTGGCTGCTCTCGCAAGTGTCCAGCTTTCGCCCGGGCGCTGGTGAATTTGCTGGCACAGTGCGCGCAGCCTTTCACTCTCCGGCCACGGCAGGCCAAACGGCAGCACATCCATCACGCGAATTTCATCGAGAATCAATTCATAAATGCGTTCAGCGCGGCTGCCAGAGGCGTAAGCGTCCGGCAATGCCAGCGCACTGACGATCAGCTCACGCAGCAGCGGGGAAATCTGCACCACCTGACAGCTGGCAGGCAGATCCGCTCGTGCGAGCGGATCGACAAACAGCGTGCGTGCCGCCACGGCTCCGAGTATGTGCAGTGCATGCCCGGTGCCCGCCGGTAACCACACGCCACGACTCGGCGGCACAATCCAGCTACCCTGCCGGGTTTCGACTTTCACTACGCCGCTTAAGGTATGGATTAACTGTGCACAATCGTGGTGATGCCACGACTCAGCATCACCGTGCGCATAATCATGCGCATAAGGCACCAGCGGACGCTGGCTAAAATCGAAGTTGAGGCGCTGGCTCATTTAGCGCTTCAGGTATTGGTAAACCGCCGCCAGGTCTTGCTCGCCGTAACCGGCATCGACCGCCTGCTGCCAGACATCGACGATGTTCTCCAGCGCAGGCAGTTTGCTCTCACCCGCCGCATCCAGTGCCAGTTTGGCATCTTTCAATGCCCATACCAGGTGCATCTGCGGGGTGAAATCACCACTGGCGATCATACCCAGTTTCATTTTGGCGTAAGGTGCCGCCAGCGGGCCGCCATCCAGCACTTTCCACAGATCGTCGGTGCTGAATCCAAACTGCTCCGCCAGGCGTGTACTTTCCGCCAGACTTTGCATCAGGCCAATCAGCCAGCTGTTGACCACCAGTTTCATACGCGAGCTGGCACCCGCCTCACCCAGCCACTGCGTGCCTTTACCAATGGCAGCAAACACCTGCTCAGCGGCCTGCGCTTTGCTTTGATCGCCGCTGGCCATCACCAGAATCTGCGCATTTTCGGCAGGCGCTTTGGTGCCGGAAACCGGGGCATCGATAAAGAGCACATCCGGGCGTGCGTGTTGCAAATCGGCGATCAGCGCATCAGTGGCTTCCACGCCAATGGTGCCCATCTGGCAGACGGTCGCGCCCTGCTTCAATGCGCTGCTTGCTTCGGTCAGGGTCTGACGCGTGGTGTCGCCGTCAGACAGCATCGCGATCACCACATCGGCACCCTCTACGGCCTGCGCTGCGCTGTCGCTGAGTTGCAAACCGGCATCCAGCAAGTCTTCACCTTTGGCACGCGTGCGGTTCCAGCCGCGCACCACAAAATCTTTTTTCAGTAAGTTTGCGGCAAACGCATGCCCCATTGCACCCAAACCTAATACCGCCACGACGGGTTGCTGACTCATCTTGATTCCCTTTTATGCATTCAGACAAAACAGTGAGACTGACAGAAATTTCTGCGCGCAGCCAGGCGAGAGGTGCGCCGAAAGGCATTTTTAATCACACCCCCGACAAGATACAGGGTTAATCAGCATGCTTTTTAAACAGCGCTGGGCGCTTCCTGGCAAAGAGGATCGGATAACAATTTACCGGGTTAATTTTATCATTGCGGCAAAGGCACCAGCATTCGTATTCATCGCTATTCGATTATTGGAAAAAGTTCGCATATGATAAATGGGAAACTAACACTCTATAAATAATTACCGATGACATCAGAAAACCAAAGCTTAAAAGTCGCTCGAGAACGTGGAAGACCCCGCGTCTTCGATATGGACGACGTTTTAGATAAAGCAATGATAGTATTCAGAAAGAAAGGTTATCACGCGTCCTCAATAGTCGACCTGGGCGAAGCCATGAGTTTAACGGCTGGCAGTATATATAAGGCGTTTACTGATAAGCGCACCCTCTTTTTGCGGGTATTTGAACGCTACATTGCCCTGCGTAATGCCGATTTACGTCAGCGGTTGCAACATTTCCCGGATGGCAGATCGCGGATTGAGGAATTACTGCAATTTTATTTAGACTCAGCGGTTGAGATTGAAGGGCGTAGAGGTTGTTTGGTTGTTGGGAGTACGGTTGAACTGCAAACGCTGGATGAAGAACTGTCAGAGTTAGTCAGGCAGGCCGTGATGCGCAATCAAAACTTTCTCGTTTCGCTTATTATTGAAGGCCAGAAGGACGGATCTATTTCCTCTCAACTGGATGCTGAAACTGCGGCAGGCATACTGCTGTGCGTAGCATTCGGCATGCGTGTGGTGGGTAAAGTTCAGGATGTGACTAATGGGAAAAAAACCATTACTATGGTGATGAAGGTTCTGGACTAATTTATTTGCCATATTAGGAAATAATCATTTCCTAATTAAATTTAATCATAGCGCTCTCCTGAACGCCTGTGATCCCTAAGAGGAATTGATATGTGCATCAATGACGCAGCGAAGAGTCACAGAAAAGTTAAGGCGGAGGATGTGGCAACTCCGAAAGATATTTCAGAAGAGGAAGCCCTGGGACGCGTTGTGGGCGAAATTTTAAGCGCGGGAAAAACGCTCAGTCGCAAAACACTGTGTTTTGAATTGCTCAAAAAACTGGATGAGACTAAAGAATCATCAGTTAAAAAGCACTATTCAAATATTTTTAAAAAATTATTGTCTTGTTAGCCTCTAAATGAAAATCGCATCCGCTTGATTGCTTTTAATATCTCTATTTTGAGCAATCATCTGTTTTGTGTCGCCGACATCCTGCTTGTATTCGATAAAACCCTGCGCCAATGCTTGCCGTTACGCTTATTTTTCTCGTTTCTGTATAAGAAACATCCCAATAATGGCTAAAACCAGGTAATAGGGAATAATCTGCTTTCCCCGGCGCAGAAAAAAAACAAAATCACATCCTCATCAGATAAGAATTAATTATGTGTTTAATCCATGATTAAGGCATGAGGATAATAAAAAATGAAAGATCCTATACAGCGCCGCATCCCGTCAAATTTGTCGCGAATTGAATTATCTGAACAGTGGCAAATCACTTACTGGACGCTCACTCTGCATACGACGCAGGAAAGACTTACCCGGGCAGTGCGAGAAGTAGGATCAGAGACCGAAGCGGTTCGCCGATGGCTCAATGACCATCCTCCTGTCCGACAGCCCAAGTCTCTTTAATAAGACCGACTATCGCCATGACACTGACGGGATAGACGCGTAAAGACAACGTGATCGCAGTTTCGCCAACGTTATGGCTAATGAATCTACCAGGCGGCAGCTCAGTCGTTTATGTTGACCTTGTTCAGCCCATTGCCAGGAAAACAGCCGTGAGCCAACCGCCTATACGCTCCCAACGTCACAGCAACCTCCCCGCCCGAAGTATGTCAGTCAAATAACAGCATTTATTTAATATAAAGCGTGAAAATGTAATACCATTTATCGACAAAACTATTAACATATGCGCGATTAATGTTCCGCTTGGTTCATTCCACGTCTTTTATACGGTCTTTCATAATGAAAATTGCTTTACTGCGACAGGCACCGTTGCTGATGCTGCCTGCATTATTCCCTTTGCAGCTGATGGCAGCGGATAATGCCAGCAATACCATGGTCGTCAGTGCCGCGCCTGCGGGCACCGGTTTGTCAGAGCTGGATACGCCCGCGGCGGTGAGTGTGGTGTCCGGTGACGATATGCGTCATGCGGCACCACGCGTCAACCTCTCGGAAAATCTCGCCAGCGTGCCGGGTATGCAGATTCAGAACCGCCAGAATTATGCGCAGGATTTACAAATTTCCGTGCGCGGATTTGGCTCGCGATCGACCTTTGGCCTGCGCGGTATCCGCCTGTATGTCGACGGCATTCCCGCCACGATGCCGGATGGTCAGGGACAAACCTCAAATATCGACATTGGTTCGATTGATCACGTTGAAGTACTGCGCGGCCCCTTCTCAGCCCTGTACGGCAACTCATCGGGTGGTGTGATTAATGTCGAAACCCAAACCGGTCAGCAACCCACCACGCTGGAAGCCAGCACCTGGTACGGTAGCTATGGCAGCTGGCGCAACAGCGTCAAAGCCAGTGGGGCCACCGGCGATGGTACCCAGGCGGGCGATGTGAATTACACCGTGTCGGCTTCGCGCTTTACCACCCATGGCTATCGCGATCACAGCTCGGCACAGAAAAACCTCGGTAACGCCAAACTCGGGGTGCGCATTGATGATGTCAGCACCCTGACACTGCTGTTTAACAGCGTTCACGTGGATGCACAGGATCCCGGCGGTTTGACCGAGGCGCAGTGGAAAGATAACCCGCGTCAGGTTGCCAGTAACGTGACGCTCTACAACGCGCGCAAAACCGTCGACCAAACACAGGCTGGGCTGCACTATCAGCGCCAGATGAGCGAGAATGACGATCTCAGCGTGATGATGTACGCCGGTGAGCGTGAAACCACACAGTATCAATCGATCCCCATGGGACCACAACTTAATCCAAAACATTCAGGCGGCGTGATAAACCTAACCAGACATTACCAAGGAATTGACACGCGTTGGTCTCATCACGATTCACTTTTTAATGTCCCAGTTACTGTTACTGCTGGTCTTGACTACGAAACCATGACGGAGCGTCGTAAAGGCTACGAAAATTATACATCCAGTAATGGCGTTACAGATTATGGCGTGGAAGGTAATCTTCGCCGCAATGAACGTAATTTGATGTGGAACCTTGACCCATATTTGCAAACGGCTTGGCAGCTAACTGATAAGTGGTCACTGGATGCCGGAGTTCGCTTCAGCACAGTAAACTTCGACTCTAATGATTATTACATCACTAATAGTAATGGAGATGACAGCGGCGATGCCACTTACCATAAGTGGTTACCGGCAGCGTCATTAAAATATGCTATTGATGATTCGTGGAATGCGTATGTTTCGGCAGGTCGAGGATTCGAAACACCAACTATAAATGAATTGTCATATCGTTCTGATGGCGAGACAGGACTCAACACAAACTTGAAACCTGCTACGAGTGATACCGTTGAGTTAGGCACCAAAAAGCGTATTGGCAACGGCTTAATCACTGCAGCGGTATTCCAAACTGACACTCAAAACGAAATAGTTACAGATACTAGTAGTGGTGGCCGTAACACTTACAAAAATGCCGGTGAAACCCGTCGTCGCGGACTGGAGTTGGGTCTGGATCAGGAGTTTGGCTATGACTGGCGCGTGAAAGCGGCGTGGACTCTGCTGGATGCGCGCTATCGTTCCAACGCCTGCGGCACGGACAGCTGTGACGGCAACCGTATTCCAGGCATCGCACGTAATATGGCCTATGCCGGATTAGCCTATGCGCCGGATCAAGGCTGGTATGCCGGCGGTGATGTGCGCTACATGAGCGACATTGCAGCGGACGATGAAAATGATGTCAAAGCACCCTCTTATACCGTATTTGGTCTGAACTCGGGTTATAAGTGGCTGGTACAGAACTGGACGCTGGACTTGTTTGGTCGCGTAGATAACCTGTTCGACCGTACTTATGTGGGTTCTGTGATCGTCAATGAGAGCAACGGTCGCTATTACGAACCGGCGCCAGGGCGCAACTACAGCGTAGGCCTGACGGTGAGTTATGCGTTTCAGTAACTGATACCGCGCGCCTGTGAAAAAGCCCTGCAAGCATCTTCAGATCGCAGGGCTTTTTTTATGCCATTGAGACAATACGGGCGCGGTCAATGCAGGCCCATGGCAATGAAGATTACTTCAGCAGAGCCAGCACATCGGCCGTTGAGCCCGTTTCGCCCAGACGCGGGAAGATACGCTCCACGCTGTTTTGGTGGGTATCAGCGTTCAGACAGGTCATCGCATCTGTTGCCAGCGTGACGTTGTAACCCAGCTCGTAAGCCTGACGCGCAGTGGATTCCACGCCAATGCTGGTGGCGATACCGCACACCACCACCTGAGTGATACCACGCTGCTGCAACTGATCGTGCAGATCCGTGTTGTGGAAACCACCCCAGGTCTTTTTCGTCACGGCAATTTCATCGGCCTTCAGCGCCATTTCCGGCACCAGCACAGCCCAGTCGGCTGGCAGTTCGCCACTGTGGCGTGCCTGCTCGTTACGGCCTGGTGCGCCACCGGCGACATTCACTTTCACCACCGGCAGGTTTTTGCCATGAAACGCCTTAACCAGCTGTGCACAACGCTCAACCACAACATCGGCTGACAAAGGCGCAACAGGAAGACGGACAATGCCGTGCTGCAGGTCAATCACAATCAGGGCGGTTTTTGCGTCTAAGGTTGTTAAAGCCATGGGAATTCCTCTCAGGATTATTGGTCGGCGATACGTTGCAGTAAGGGAATAGCGGCCAGTAAAATTTTCTGTTCCGCACTATTGAGCGTGGTTGCCATGCTCTGGAGTAGCCAGTCATCACGCTTTGCACGATTGGCGGCGATCAGCGTCAGGCAGCTTTCCGTCGGCAGATAACGGGTTTTACGGCCATCCAGCGGATCGGCTTCCCCTTTCACTAATCCCTGCGCCTGCAAGCTGGCCACGGTCGCGCCCATCGACTGACTGCGCACGCCTTCTAACCCGGCCAGTTCTGTTACCGTCATCGCGCCATCGCGCACCAGATAACCCAACACAGAAACCTGTGGCCAGGTGAGATCGCCCGGTGGGGCCGATTCGCGCAGACGTCGCGCCAGCTTGCCATTCACGCTGCGTAGAGTTGCAGCCGCGCTATTCAGGTCGCTCATGGCACCTTCTCCTTACTGATGAAGCGCGAGTATATAAATACGAAGGCAAACTGTGTAGTTTACCTTCGTATCAATTTGTAATTGGCACTCAGGGCCGCTTGATATAATGAATCAAACTGTGAAAACGCAGCGGTGTGCTGAGGGGATTGCGATAACTGTGTGCGACATCCGCCGCAAACTGGTGCGCTTCGCCGCTTTGCAGACGACGCCAGGTGCCCTCCACGCAGAGCAGCAGTTCACCTTCCAGCACCACCACCTGCTCGATGACGCCATTTTCGTGCGCTGATGAATCGCTTTGCGCGCCACCGGCAAGCGTGACCTCCAGCAGATCAAAACGCAATGCCGCATCATACGGCAGCAGCGGCTTGACCTGCATTTGCGCATTGGGTTGGCTAAACGTCGCGGCGCTACCCGGTGGTTGATCGCTGCCCTGGACAAAAAACGAGAAAGGCACATTGAAACCGGTGGCGATTTTCCACAATGTCGCCACCGTCGGGCTGGATTCACCGCGTTCGATTTGGCCCAGCATCGCTTTGCTGACACCGGTGCGATCCGCTGCCAGTGTCAGGCTCCAGCCGTTCGCCTGGCGCAATTGTTTTAACGCCTGACTCAAATGTTGATGCAGATTTTCCATGATATCTCCTGGCAAATTCGCGCGCAGTGTAGCACTTGTGCGTTATAACACACTCGTGCAATAGTGTGCGTTATAACGCACAGCAGGATGCATTTCGATGATGACCGCCACTTCGCGCAACGCTTTCTCCTTCCCTATGCTGGTTTCCGGTTTTATTGCGGTGCTGGTGGGATACAGTAGCACTGCTGCATTGATTTTCCAGGCCGCTCAGGCCGCAGGCGCCTCGCCAGAACAGATCGGCGGCTGGCTGTCGATGCTCGGCATCGGCATGGGGCTCGCCTCTTTTGGTCTTTCGGTGTGGACACGCATGCCGATTCTGGCTGCCTGGTCGACGCCAGGCGCGGCACTGTTAGCCACCAGCATGCAGGGCCTGACCTTGAATGAAGTGGTGGGCGTGTTTGTGGCGACCAATGCGCTGATCGTACTGAGTGGCGTGACCGGACTGTTTGCCCGCTTGATGAACCACATCCCGCAATCTTTGGCAGCGGCGATGCTGGCGGGGATTTTACTGCGCTTCGGGATAGGCACCTTCACCGGTTTACAAGGTAACTTTGCGCTGTGTGGCAGTATGTGTCTGGTGTGGCTGTTAAGCCGACGCTGGCTGCCGCGCTATGCCATCATTCTGGCCCTGATCGCCGGCGTGCTGGTGGCGGTGGGTCAGCAGGCGATTCACTTCCCGCCGCATGCGCTGACGCTGAGCGTGCCCGAATTTATCATGCCACAGTTTACGCTGGCCTCGCTGATTGGCGTGGGTTTGCCCTATTTCCTCGTCACCATGGCTTCACAAAATGCGCCGGGCATTGCGACCCTTCAGGCACATGGTTACCAACCGCCGGTTTCCGCTCTTACTGGCTGGACCGGCTTCATTGCGCTGGTCTTGTCTCCGTTTGGCGGTTTTTCGGTGTGCATTGCGGCCATTACCGCTGCCATTTGCATGGGAGACGATGTGGATGCCGATCCGAAACGACGCTGGATGGCCTCCGCGATTGCCGGGATTTTCTATCTGCTGACTGGCTTTACCGGCGCGCTGATCGCCATTCTGTTAAGTGCCTTGCCGCAGGTGCTGATCGCCACGCTGGCCGGTCTGGCGCTACTGGCCACCCTCTCCGGCAGTCTGCAACGCGCCCTCGCCGAACCCGATCACCGTGACAGCGCCATCGTCGCCTTTTTGATCACCGCCAGTGGTATCTCACTGCTGGGTATTGGTTCTGCCTTCTGGGGATTAATCGGCGGGATGATCACCCATTTGGTCCTGAGCCAACGCGCACGCGCTTAAAATTTCAGCAACCCACGCCTACACGCGGGAAAAACACCCTGTTTTTCCCCCTTTATCAGCCGTTTGATTCCCTGCATTTGGCTTAAGATCACCAGCATCGCCAATTACACACACTGTTTTGCTTCAGGCAACCACCGATAAGGGCCCTACGAGTGGCAAAAACTTTTCTGCGCAGCGGCAATCTGGATTCGGTACTGGCACTGGGTGAAAACGGCCAGCCGGTCTGGGCCTCTGCCTTGCAAATCCGTGAAACACTGCGTTTACGTCGCCAGACGGCGCTGGCTAACTGCCTCGCCATTCCCCAGGCCAACGAGCGTGGTGACCGCCTCGACTGGTATGCGCCCTTTAACGGCAAAGTGAAATCCTGGCGCGGCGCCAGCGATCATGAGCGGCAAAAAGCGCTGGAACGCCTGACGCTCAATCAGCAGGATTTACTGGCTGCAAGTTTACGCGCGCGTGACGCGGAGAATCCGGCAATGCGCCTGTTTGGCGCCTTACTGAGCAAGACGCTGCAGTTCCCGGATCAGCAGTACGTTTATCTGGTCGATGGCAAACCCGTCATCACCTTCTGGGGCTTTGTCGATCCGCAGGCGCGCTCACGCGATGACGCACTGGCCTGCCTGCGCGACAGCCTGGAAGAGGATTTACCGCCGTTGCTGCCAGAACCACCGGCCGCTGTTGTCGTGGCACCGGTTATCGCGCCGTTGATTGAAGTGCCTGCCGTTGCTGCTGCACCCGTGGTGGAAGAGCCCGTCGAGATCGCCCAGCCTGAACCTGAACCTGAAGCGCCACAGCCGGTGCCTGAACCTGAACCTCAAGTCGAGCAGCCGCCTGTCCGTCGCCCTTCCGCACTGCGTCCACTGATGCTGCTGCTCCCGGTCGCTGCCGCGGCGGCAGCAGGTGTGGCATTCTGGCTGCACAGCTCACCGCCTGAAGCCGCACCGCAAGCCCAGGTCACCGATGCACCCGTGCCCGTTTTCACGCCACCGCCGGTGGTCGCGAAAGCTGAAAAACTGGCCGCGACGCTGCCGCAAAAAACGGCCACCGTCAGTGCCGCGCCTTTGCCTGCCGCGCCACCTGCCCCGCCAGAAGTGATTGCTGAACATACGGAACCGGCTAAGGCTGATGACCTGGTCATGACCACCGAAGATGCGCGTATTGGCTCCGTGAAGTTTATCAACGGCACCTGGCGCGTCATATTACGACAAACTAACCTGCCAACCGGTAAGCCACCGAGCCTGCGTTACCAGCTACGTAACGGTAAAGGCATCGCCACCATTACGCAGGGCGATAACATCCGCTGTAAAGCCGATGTCACTGCCGCGATGACGGTAGACGGCACCATGGTGGTTCGCAGCCGCTATACTGCGACCTGCAGCGACAAATCGCGCTACCGCATGCCGGAACTGGTGTGTAAAGCCGGTGATGGTATTGCCAGTTGCACTGCGCAGTACGGCGCAGATCAGGTCTTCCCGTTGACGATTAAGCGTGAGAGTAAGTAAACATGTTGGCTCCCCTCATCGATGACAAACAAAAAATCACGCTGATTGAAGATAGCGGTGTGCAGTTTCTCGATTTTGGCTTACGTCTGCCTGCCTTGCAGGCGCGCCGCCAGTTCGTTCGTCAAACCGCTAACGGACCGCTGCTGCGGCTGAACGTTGACGGCAACAGCGGCAAATTTTTGCTCTATCCCGAAGATGGCGGTGCAGCAGAAGTGGTGCGTCCCGAGTCGGACATTGCACTGGCAGATTCGTTAACGCTGCTGGCACACCAGTGGCTGCCGCTGCCGGTGCTGCGCTGCACCAGCGGTCGCCGTTTTATCGGCGGCCCAGATAACTGGGCGCGCCTGCACCTGGCACCGCTGGCACCGCCAGATGCCGCAGGTAACACCCATCGCATTACGCTGGCGTTTGATACCCGCATCGTGCCGGAACAGGACGGCGGCGAACAGCACGGTCTGAGCAAAGCCGATGCGCAAAACGGCGTGAGTTTCGCCCTTGCCTGGCACAACTATGAACTGGGTGAGTTTCTGGACCACACCTGGGTGGATGGCTGGCTGCGTGAAACCTTTACGCAGCAGGTCAACGCGCTGGAGTCTCGCCGCGAGCAGGAGCTGAATCAGGCACTGCGTGAGTTTGAGTATCAGGCTCATTATCTCAACCTGCTGGAACTGCTGGGTGAGCAGTTGGATCTGGCCGAGATCTACATTCAGGCCACTTCGCTGCAAACCCCGGCGGTGAACGTGGATATCATCCTTGACGTCGGTAACTCGCACACCTGCGGCATTTTGGTAGAAGACCACGCCGAAGAGAGCAACGGTCTGCGCCAGACTTACGAACTGCAACTGCGCGACCTCTCTGAACCGCATCAGGTCTACAACGAGCTGTTTGACAGCCGTCTCGAATTCGCAGAAACCCGCTTTGGTAAAGCGAATTTCTCACTGGAAAGTGGCCGCGAAAACGCCTTTATGTGGCCCTCGCTGACGCGCGTGGGTCGTGAAGCCAGCCGTCTTGCGCTGCTGCGCGCAGGCACAGAAGGCAGTACCGGTCTCTCCAGCCCGCGCCGTTATCTGTGGGATGAAGCACGTTATCAGCCAGGCTGGCGCTTCAACGCCCATGGCAGCAGTGACGAGCCACAGGCAACCGCGCTGCCTTTCACCCTGCTGCTGAACGATGAAGGCCAGCCGTTGCACGCGCTGGCTGAAGACGATCGCCTGCCGGCGTTCACTGCCAGCTACAGCCGCAGTTCGCTGATGACTTTTATGCTGTGTGAGCTACTGGCTCAGGCGATGATGCAGATGAACAGCGTGGCACAGCGCCAGCGTATGCCGCAGAGCCAGGCCCCGCGCCAGTTGCGCCATGTGATCCTCACGCTGCCGTCAGCGATGCCGAAACCAGAACGGGAAATTTTCCGTCGCCGCATGCAGGAAGCCATCGCGCTGGTGTGGAAAGCTGAAGGCTGGCATCCCGCAGAAGACGATTTCAGCACGCAAAGCCAGGCGAAAAGCCTGCGCCCGGTGCCGGATGTCCAGATGGAGTGGGATGAAGCCACCTGCGGACAGATGGTGTGGCTGTTCAACGAAACCCAGGTAAACTTTGCCGGGCGTGCCGAAGATTTCTTCAGCAGCATGGCACGTCCGGATCGTCCGCGTGAAGCCGACGAAGTGCCGGGCAAAAGCCTGCGCATTGCTTCCATCGACATCGGTGGCGGCACCACCGATCTGGCGATCACCCAATATCGTCTTGATGACGGCCAGGGCAACAACGTCAAGATCACCCCGCGCCTGCTGTTCCGTGAAGGCTTTAAAGTCGCGGGCGACGATATTCTGCTGGATGTGATTCAGCTGTGGATTCTGCCTGCGCTGCAACAAAGTCTGCAAAAAGCAGGCCTGACGCTGGCCGAACCGCTGATGAACAAACTGTTCGGTCACGACAGCCGCATGGATGGGCAAGCCACGCTGCGTCAGCAAGTCACCCTGCAGCTGTTTATCCCGCTGGCGCAGGCAGTACTGGAGCGTTATGAAAACTGGGACCCGCTCGACAGCCACAGCGAAATCAATGCGCTGTTCGGTGAGCTGGTACCGCAAAAGCCTGCCAGCAGCGTGCTGGCGTTTGTAAACGGTGAAATCCAGCGCACGCTGGGCGGCGACAACCGCTTCGATCTGCTTGATGTGCCTTTGGTGGTGAGCATGGCGCAGTTGCACGGTGAATTCCTGCAGCATCGTATGGCGATCATCCCGGCCTTGCGCGCCATGTGCGAAGTGGTGTCGCTTTATCAGTGCGATGTGCTGCTGTTGACCGGCCGTCCTTCGCGCTTCCCGGGCATTCAGGCGTTGGTGCGTCACCTGCAACCGCTGCCGGGCAGCCGTATTTTGTCACTGGAAGGCTATCACACCAGCGACTGGTATCCGTTCAACAAACAAGGCCGCATTGATAACCCGAAATCCACTGCTGCCGTGGGTGCGATGCTGTGCCTGCTGGCGCTCGATCTGCGTCTCAGCAGCTTCTGGTTCCGTGCGGGTGATTTCGAACCTTACTCCACAATCCGTTATCTGGGTGTGCTGGATGAGAACGCCACGCTGAGCGATGACAACCTGTGTTACAGCGAGATTGACCTCGATAAAGGTGATTTCGCGCTGGATCGGAAAAGCAGCTTCCGCATTCGCGGTAACGTCTGTCTCGGATTCCGTCAGCTGGATAATGACCGCTGGCCAGCTTCACCCCTTTACAGTCTGAGCATCACCGATCCGCATCTGGCACGTAAAGTGGCCGGCGAAAGCATTTTGCGCATTAAGCTGGCGGTCCAGCCGGGGCCTGACAACTTTGGCCCGGAGCGTCTGGTGCTGAGCGATGCCCGTATGGATGACGGCAGCCGCGTGCCACTGGAACAACTGAGCCTGAAACTGAATACGCTGTCTGCGACGGGCAATGCCAACGCGCAGTATTGGATTGACAGCGGGAGCGTCTGCAAACGATGAGAACTGCCAAGAGAGTCACCTCTGTTACGCCCGCCAAACGTCTGAGCCTGATGCAGGAGACGCTGGATGGCGCACTGAACTGGATTGAAAACCACCACGCGCAGGCACCGCGTCTGGCGCTGGAAGCGGATACGCTGCGGCTGCAACTGCGCCGCGCGCGCGTGGAGAGTCACGCCCTGGCGCGTCAACTGGCGCGTCCGGTGACGCTGGCGCTGTTTGGCCAGTCGCAGGCGGGCAAAGCCTGGCTGTTAAGTGAGATGGTGGGCGATGCGCAGGGCCAGCTGATGGCACGTCTGGGCGATCGCGTGGTGAACTATTTCCAGAACATCAATCCCGGCAATCTCGATTTTGCTATTGCCACCCGCTTCAGCCACCAGCGTGAAACCCAGTCCAGCGCCTGGCCGCTGGAAATGACGCTGCTCAATGACGTAGAGCTGATTCGTCTGGTGCTGGCCTGTGCCAAAACCGAAGCGCAGCCGGATAGTGCGGTGATCGATGCCGCGCTGCAACGTTTGCAGCGCCATCGTCAGGACGAGCTGCAGCCGGGCCTTGACAGCGATGCGTTGATCACACTGTGGGCGTGGAGCCGCCGCCAGCATCGTCACGCCGAGGTACTGGATCGCCACTTCTGGCCGCAGGCGGTGGAACTCGCCCCGTGGTTGAACGTCGATGATCGCATTCAGCTGTTTGCGCTACTGTGGCCAAACCAGGTGGCGCTCAACGAACAGCTGCGCAATCTGATGCATCTGCGTCACCAGTTGCGCCAGGCACCACGCCTGCTCGCCCCCCTCAGCCTGCTGACCGATGACGCCTCGCTGCCGGCGGAGAAACTGATTAGCCACGATGCAGACTGGCAGGAAATGATTGAAGTCTGCCCGATCGTCGCCAATCGTGTCGGCAAACCGCAACAAGTGCCGCTGGGCTTACTGGCGCTGCTGACGCTGGAAATCACCGTTCCATTGAGTTCGACACCGCGTCAGGCGCTGTATGATGAAGCCGATATGC
This sequence comes from Pantoea sp. S61, assembly GCF_016625145.1. Taxonomy (NCBI): domain Bacteria; kingdom Pseudomonadati; phylum Pseudomonadota; class Gammaproteobacteria; order Enterobacterales; family Erwiniaceae; genus Pantoea; species Pantoea sp. S61. The sequence goes on along the minus strand of NZ_JACVUO010000003.1, from coordinate 29,658 downwards.
TGGAACTGCCTGCGCCCGGCCAGCCTGCTGATTCGGGCCAGCAAGAGGATTTAGCGCAACTGCGCAAGCGCGATGCTTTGCGCGCTGCGCTGCTGGAGCAGAAACGCGCGCTGCTGCCGGGTCTGTATGCCGCACGTCAGGGCATCGACCTGATGTTAATTTGTACTGCCGCCAGCCAGCGTCAGGATACCGAGCTTGCCGCTAACGCCCTGCGTGAATGGCATATCCACCAAACTGTGGCCGCCAGCGGGGAAAAACCCCGCCTGATTTGGGCGATTACCCCGCACGATGCGCGTTACCAGCAGCATCAGATTAATGTGGATGAAGCCGTACAGCGTCAGATCGGGCAACCAGGACAGAGCTGGGGTTCCATGCTGGCACTCGATCGTGCAGGTGTCGATCGCATGGGCAGCTGGTTGCAGGACGAAATGCAGCCAGAAGCACGTCGTGATCGTCTGGCCCAGCAATTAAGCACCTTGCAGCAAAAGCTGGTGGAGCGTTTGCAACCGTGGACCGAATCCACTGCCACGCCAGAACAAGCAGCACGCAAGCAGGCGATTTCCGATACCTTGCTGAAGTGCCTGCAACATCGCACTGGCCTGCACGGCGAACTGCTGGAGCGCTTGCAGCCTTCGCGCGAAGCAGTGCGCCAGCTGTGGCTGAGCCAGAGCAGCGGCAATGTCGTGCAGCACAGCGCGAAAACCGCTGCGGCTGAGCAGAGCTATTTTGGTATTGGCTTTGAGTTTGACCTGTTTAAAGATGAACCGGTGGCCCCTGCGGAACCGCGTAACGGCAGCGGCCAGCGCGATCAGCAATTTCCGCAGCAGGTGTTTGCGCTGTGGCTTGAGCACCTACGTCAGTTGCCGGAGAGCCGGAGTTTACTCACGCTGCTGAACGTGGATAAACCGACCATGGAATTGCTGGTGGAAGAGCTGATTACCGCCAGCTTCCGCCTGAAGGTATTAAGCAAGCTGCAGAGCGCGCTTAACGAACCGGATGCTCAGGCCAGTGCGCATGAAGCGCGGACCGATCGCCAGGTTTCCCGTGCGATGACGGTGCTGGGGGATTTTGTGGCCTGGTTAGGCTTCCTGCAGCGCCCGGAGAGTGAACGGCCTGAGAGTCGCGTTAATCGCGGACAAACCATCTTCGCACGTCCGCCTGCGCCAAGCGTGAGCTTCTCACCAGGCCAGCGTTTAACGCGTTTGTCAGCCGCACCCGCTAATCATACCGCGTATTATATTTATGACTGGCTGGTGGGATTAAATTCGGTGATCGTGGAAAACAACGGCTATACCGGCGGCAGCGATCTGCCCGCCAATGCCCGTCAGATGCTGGCGATTCTGCTGCTGCCACTGCACGCGTAATCAGTCATGAATCAGGCGCAGCTCGCCTCGCAGCTGCTGCGCCGCTTCTTCCATCAGCGCCAGCACCGGTGCAAACTCCGCCTCGCTCGCCTGTGCAATATGATGCAAATGCAGTTCAGCCGGCAGCGCAATCCCGCCCGTCAGCCAATCCCACAGTGCATCCAGATTACAGCCAAACTCTCCGCTGCAGCCGCTTTGGGCCACAAACTCGCGGTAGAACGCCTGCCGGCTGGCCAATTGCTGGAAATCAAAAGAGAGCGTCAACATGGTTAGTTCACCTGTTTGAAGCTGCGATAGTGATCGGTGGTCAGAAAGATCAGTCCATCTGAAGAGTAAAGCAGACGATCGGCGTCGCGGTGGCCGCAATCGTAATTCACATCGGCCTCATACCATTGCCGCCCCGCTTGCATTGGCAGGCGTTGCTCACGATTGCTAAAACGATCGCCACCAATGGCTCGACCCGGCAACACCGTGCATAAGTCGCCTTTGCTGGGGTTCCAGCCCTGACGGCGTGCTTCACTTTTGGTGAGATAAAGATCCGGCAACTGATGATTTTGCTGTAACCACTGCGCCACGGTGTGGGCTTCGGTGAGCTTGGCAATATCTGTGCCGTGTGCGGCGGTTTTACCGGTTAAATGCGGCTTAAGCCCAGCCCAGGTGGCGGCCAGCGCGAGAATGAGTCCAATCCAGAGTTTCTTTGACATAGTGACATCCCGAAGTGCAGGACGCCGATAATAGCAGGATTATCGTGAAGAAGAACGCGGGCCAGCATGGCTGGCCCTGGCGGAGGTGTTACTGCATCGCACTCGCTGATGGCACGGCATGTCGACGCCATGCGCCAGGCGCCACGCCATACTGACGTTTGAAGCTGCGATTGAACGACTGCTGCGAATCAAACCCCAGTGAAATCGCCACATTAAGGATAGGTTCGTTGGTGGTCGTTAAACGGTCCGCCGATTTTTTCAGTTTCTTATTACGAATGTACTCACCCAGCGGGTAGCCGGTGTGCTCTTTGAACATACGCTGCAGGTGCCATTTCGAATAACCGGCGCGCCCTGATACGGTGTCCAGATCCAGACGTGCTTCAATGTTGTTATCAATCCAGTCGATCAGATCGTGAATAAATGCGTCGCTCATCATCCCATTTTCTCCCGTCGCCTTAACGAACAGTATCAGTATCAGTTGCAATTACACTTTAAGGGTGACTGACTATGACATTTAATGCAAGTTTTATTATTGCATTAAATGCCGCACTCGCCGTAGGGGCTTTCCCCCCTTGAAACGAATTGATCAAAACAGCACATAAAGTGTATCAGATATTCTTGCAGATGCAGTTTGCAGCAGCCTACACTCATCCCGTTTTAATGCAATCTTAAAAGTTGCAGATTTTTCGTACATGTCCTTTCTTTTTTCACACCAACGCGGAATAACAACAATGCATCTGCAAACATATGGGGTTCGTCGGGCAGTAAGCCTGTCAGGAGTGATGTTGCTGGGAAGCCTGCTGGCCGCTTGCGATCGGGGTGTGGCGCAAAACGCCCCGCCACCGCCGCCCGAAGTGAGTGTCGCGCAGGTGGTCGAACAAAAAGTCAGCCAATGGGATAGCTTCAATGGTCGCTTTGAAGCGGTGCAAAGTGTGCAACTGCGCCCCCGCGTTTCCGGCTATATCGATCAGGTTAACTATCGCGAAGGCGATGACGTGAAAAAGGGTCAGGTGCTGTTTACCATTGATGACCGCACCTATCGCGCGACGTTAGAGCAGGCACAAGCTGAACTCGCCACCGCGCGCAGTCAGGCCTCGCTGGCACGCAGTGAGTCGGCGCGCACCGATAAACTGATTGGCACCAATGTGGTGTCACGCGAAGAGTGGGAGCAGCGTCGTTCTGCAGCAAACCAGGCGCAGGCCAATGTGCTCTCTGCGCAGGCCGCCGTTGATATGGCGCAGCTGAATCTCGATTTTACCCGCGTCACTGCCCCGATTGATGGCCGTGCCAGCCGCGCGATGATCACCACCGGTAACCTGGTAACAGCCGGTGACAGTGCCAGCGTGCTGACCACGCTGGTGTCGCAGGATCGTATGTACGTCTATTTCGACGTCGATGAAGCCACCTATCTGCAGTATCAGGCGATGGCACGTCAGGGACAAAATCGCGGTTCGCTGCCGGTGGAAATCGCGCTGACCGGCGAGCAAGGTTATCCGCATCGTGGCACCGTTGACTTCCTCGATAACCAACTGACCGCCAGCACTGGCACCATTCGCATGCGCGCCACGCTGGATAATCATGAACGTCAGTTCACCCCAGGTCTGTTTGCCCGCGTGCGTTTACCCGGCAGCGCCGCGTTTAACGCGCTGTTGATCGACGATAAAGCGGTGTTGACCGATCAGGACCGTAAATACGTGTATGTGGTCGATGCGCAGGGTAAAGCCGAGCGTCGCGATATTCAGGCTGGCGAGTTGGCTGATGGCCTGCGCATTGTGCAATCCGGTTTGAAGCCGGGTGACAAGGTGATCGTCAATGGCCTGCAGAAAGTCTTCATGCCTGGCATGCCGGTGAAAGCTCAGCCGGTGGCAATGCGCTCCGCTCAATAATAATCGAGACTGCCTGTTATGGATTTCTCCCGCTTTTTTATCGACCGACCGATCTTTGCGGCGGTACTGTCGATTTTGATCTTTACCACCGGACTGATCGCCATACCGCTGCTGCCGATCAGTGAATATCCCAATGTGGTGCCACCCAGCGTGCAGGTGCGCGCGGAATATCCTGGCGCCAACCCCAAAGTGATTGCTGATTCCGTGGCAACGCCACTGGAAGAGGCGATCAACGGGGTCGAAAACATGATGTACATGAAGTCGGTGGCCGGTTCTGATGGCGTGCTGGTCACCACCGTGACCTTCCGTCCGGGTACCGATCCCGATCAGGCGCAGGTTCAGGTTCAGAACCGTGTGGCGCAGGCAGAAGCGCGCTTGCCGGAGGAAGTGCGTCAGTTGGGTTTGACCACGCAGAAGATGTCACCGACGCTGACGCTGGTGGTGCACATGTTCTCGCCGAAGGGCAAGTATGACTCACTCTATCTGCGCAACTACGCCACGCTGAAAGTGAAAGATGAGCTAGCGCGCCTGCCGGGCGTTGGTCAGATTCAGATCTTCGGTGCCGGTGAGTACGCGATGCGTGTATGGCTTGATCCCAACAAGGTGGCGGCGCGTGGTATGACCGCTTCGGATGTGGTCAGCGCCATGCAGGAGCAGAACGTGCAAGTGTCTGCCGGTCAGTTGGGGGCTGAGCCGACCAAAAAGGCCAGTGACTTCCTGTTGTCGATCAACACCCAGGGCCGTCTGGAGAGCGAAGAGCAGTTTGGCAATATTATCCTGAAAACCGCCGATGACGGCTCGCTGGTGCGCCTGCGTGACGTGGCGCGTATTGAGATGGGTTCCGGTAGCTACGCCCTGCGCTCGCAGCTGAATAACAAGGATGCGGTCGGTATCGGTATCTTCCAGGCACCGGGTGCCAACGCCATCGACTTGTCGAATGCTGTGCGTGACAAGATGGCCGAACTGGCCACTCGTTTCCCGGATGATGTGCAGTGGGCGGCACCGTACGATCCAACCGTGTTCGTGCGTGACTCGATTCGTGCCGTGGTGCAAACGCTGTTTGAAGCGATTGTACTGGTGGTACTGGTGGTGATCCTGTTCCTGCAAACCTGGCGTGCATCGATCATTCCGTTGCTGGCCGTGCCGGTTTCGGTGGTGGGGACGTTCAGCGTGCTTTACCTGCTGGGCTTCTCGCTCAACACCCTCAGTTTGTTCGGGTTGGTGTTGGCGATAGGTATCGTGGTGGATGACGCCATTGTGGTGGTGGAGAACGTCGAACGTAATATCGCAATGGGACTCTCACCGACAGCGGCTGCGCATCAGGCGATGCGCGAAGTGTCGGGGCCTATTATCGCGATTGCGTTAGTGCTGTGTGCGGTATTCGTGCCGATGGCGTTCCTGTCCGGTGTGACCGGTCAGTTCTACAAACAGTTTGCGGTGACGATTGCCATCTCCACGGTGATCTCCGCCATTAACTCACTGACGCTCTCTCCGGCGCTGGCGGCCAAGCTACTGAAGTCGCATGATGCACCGAAAGATATGCTGACGCGTCTGATTGATCGCTTGCTCGGCTGGGTTTTCCGTCCGTTCAACCGCTTCTTCCAGCGCAGCTCGGATGGCTACGAGTCGATGGTCGGCAAAACCCTGCGTCGTCGCGGTGCGGTGTTTGGCGTTTACGTGATACTGCTGGCGGGCGCGGGCTTTATGTTCCACACCGTGCCGGGCGGTTTTATTCCGACGCAGGATAAACTGTATCTGATTGGCGGCGTAAAAATGCCGGAAGGTTCGTCACTGGCGCGTACCGATGAAGTGATTCGCAAGATGAGCGAAATCGGCATGAACACCGAAGGCGTGGCCTACTCTGTCGCTTTCCCCGGTTTGAATGCCTTACAGTTCACCAATACGCCGAACACCGGAACCGTATTCTTCGGTCTGAAGCCGTTTAATGAACGTACCCGTACGGCTGCGGAGATTAACGCTGAAATCAACGCGAAAATCTCCAAGATCCAGCAAGGCTTTGGTTTCTCGATTATGCCACCGCCGATTCTGGGGCTGGGTCAGGGTTCGGGTTACTCGCTGTATGTGCAGGATCGTGCGGGCTTAGGTTACGGTGCGTTGCAAACCGCCATTAATACCCTTTCCGGTGCGGTGATGCAGACGCCAGGCATGATGTTCCCGATCTCCTCGTATCAAGCCAACGTGCCACAACTGGATGTGCAGGTTGATCGTGATAAAGCCAAAGCGCAAGGCGTGTCGTTGACTGACCTGTTCAGTACCTTGCAGGTGTATCTCGGCTCCTCTTACGTCAACGACTTCAACAAGTTTGGTCGTACCTGGCGTGTGATGGCGCAGGCGGACGGTGATTTCCGTAGCAGCGTGCAGGATATTGCCAATCTGCGTACCCGTAACAATCAGGGCGAGATGGTGCCAATCGGCAGTATGGTCAACATCACCACCACTTACGGCCCCGATCCGGTGATTCGCTACAACGGCTATCCGGCGGCGGACCTGATTGGTGATGCCGATCCACGCGTGCTCTCTTCGGCACAGGCGATGGAAAAGCTGGAGGCGATGTCGAGCCAGGTACTGCCAAACGGCATGAATATTGAGTGGACCGACCTGAGCTACCAGCAGGCGACGCAAGGCAATACCGCGTTTATCGTCTTCCCGGTTGCGGTACTGCTGGCGTTCCTGGTGCTGGCGGCGCTGTATGAGAGCTGGACGCTGCCGCTGGCGGTGATCCTGATTGTGCCGGTCACCATGCTGTCCGCGCTGGTCGGTGTGTGGCTCACCGGCGGCGATAACAACGTGTTTGTGCAGGTAGGTCTGGTGGTACTGATGGGACTGGCGTGTAAGAACGCGATTCTGATCGTCGAGTTTGCACGCGAGCTGGAGATGCAGGGCAAAGGGATTGTCGAGTCAGCGCTGGAAGCCTGTCGCCTGCGTCTGCGCCCGATCGTGATGACTTCGATCGCCTTTATTGCCGGTACCATTCCACTGATTCTGGGTGAAGGCGCCGGTGCGGAAGTGCGCGGTGTTACCGGGATTACGGTGTTCTCAGGCATGTTGGGCGTGACGCTGTTTGGTTTGTTCCTGACGCCAGTGTTTTACGTGACCTTGCGTAAACTGGTGACACGTAAGCAGCCTGATGCGGAAGTGCAGACAGTGTAAATCGGTTTACAGTCAATTGAGTGAGGCGGCCGAGGATGGCCGCCTTTTTTATAAGGGAACGAAGAGCCTGAAACAGGCACCCGGCGCGGGTTTCAGGGCAATGTCACCGCGATGCAATTGCACCATACGACGAACGATCACTAAACCCAGTCCACCATTGTTGCGGCGGTCAGGGTCAATGATGGAAGGCCGTTCAAACAAGGTCTGACTCACGATGGCATGGCAAAAGACGGTATGGAAAAAGATGAGATGTCAAAGGACGGGGTGTCTAAGTCGTAAAAATCTCGGTTACCGGGCGGATGTCCGGTAACCGTTTTACTGATTTCAGCGGGTTCGTTTGCAGAGATCTTCGATTTCGAGATCGGGCAATTCATCGCAGCTGCTGGTATCGTGTTTCTTTAGCTCAGCCAGTGCGTCAGCCACCGTACGCGTCTCCAGCACCTTCAACGACGCTTCTTCTGCTTCTTCCGCAATCGATTTGAAGTACCAGCACAAATTCGCACTGACCAGGCAACGCGGTGCCACATCAGGGCGTGAAGCCCAGAGCTTTTTATCTTCAATTACAGAAGTATAAATGTCACGCAGCGTGATCTCCGCCGCCGGACGGCCTAAGTGGATCGAACCGGTACGTCCAAGCGTAGAGACGATGATGCCATCGCGTGTTAACGGAACCATCAGTTTCCGAATGAAACTGGGGTTCGCTTCAAGACCATAAGCCAAAATAGCACTGGTCGAGCGTTTGCCCAGTTGCTCCGCCATCGCTACGCTCAAAACCATCTGCAAAGCTGTCGGGAAGCGGTAATCTAGCATTTCTGTATCCTGATTTGCGGTCTATCTTATTGTTTTCATACCGCGACAGTGAGTAATCAATGAGCAATAAATATAACAAACACTGTTGCTTTTTAGAAGCCAGCGACTGTGATCAAGGCACGTATTCATCATTTGATCAGGCAGAAGCGCACAGGCTGCTTAGTTTATCGCCCCCTTTTACGTTTTCGGCTTCAGTGCAGGCAATTTTTGCTTCAGCACCCCCACCAACAACACGTTGATTAACGCCAGCAGGCACAGCAACCCTAGTGTGGCATTTGCGCCGAATTGCTGAAAAACATATCCCCCTACCAATGGCGTTAACGCTTGGCCAATCAGTGCCGGGCGCGCCATGCGCCCAACCACAATGGCATAAGCCTCTGGTTTGACCATGACTAGCGGTAAAGTTCCGCGCACAATGGCACGCAGGCCATTTCCGGCACCATAGAGCACCATGCTGACCAGTGCGAATTTAGGATAAAGGGTCAGTAACAGCAGCCCTATCGCCACTAATCCTACCGAGAAAAATGTCGTCCAGATCGGATGTCCGCGTTTGAACGCGATATCCACAATACGTGACCCCACCTGACAAGGGCCCAGAATCGCGCTGATGGCTAAGGCGGCGGTTAATGAGTGACCGCTGGCCTGTAACAGACTGATCAACTGCACCGAAATAGCAGTCATGATCACCGAAGCGAGGGTAAAAATGCTGCATAGCAACCAAAACAGCGCGGGTGCCAAATCACCACTGGCGTTACGCTGCTTTGCTGCCGTTTTCACGATGGGCTGAATTGGCGCAGGCAGGGCATACCAGTAGGCAGGCAGCACGGTGAGGCATAACAGCGCGGCAATGGCGAAACAGGCGCCACGCCAGTCAAGCCAGTGAATCAGCAGCGCAGTGCCCGGCCACACCAGCGTGGTGCAAAAGCCGGAGATTAAGGTAATGCCGGTGATCGCACCGCGAGCCTGTCCACCGTACAGCGTTCCAAGAGTGGCAAACAGGGCGTCGTATAAACCCATCGCCATTCCAATGCCGATAATCAGCCAGGCAAAGAGAAACAGCAGTAAATGGTGGCTCAATCCCATGATGACCAGACCCAATGCCATCATCGCTCCACTCGACGCCAGTAGCACGCGACCATAGCTGCCAGCAATCAAGCGGCCACTCCAGGGCGCTAACAGGCCAGAAACCAAAATGCCCAGGGACAACGCGCCATACACCCACTGCTGAGACCAGCCGGTTTCCGCGATAATCGGATTCGCCATCACGGCCATGAGATAAAAGGATCCGCCCCATGAAAGGATTTGGACCCCGCCCAATGTCACAATGGCAGGAACCGCAGGTTTAGGGTGATGCTCCACGACACGTTTCCATTAGCAGGCAAAGCATTGTTATAACATGTTCATCCTGCTGGAAAAATGCTTGTGTGCCCTGCTTCGCGAAATCACGTTTACAGAGTGGAAGATCGGCACCAAATACGATAAGTTAAATGGTATGTTGTAACTACGGAGCGTAACATGTCTCGCTATGATTTAGTGGCTGATTTGCACGAGTGCGTCAACGCATTGGAACAAGGTTTAACGACTCTGCGCCAGCAGGTCGAACAACAGCCGTTGCTGATTGCGCGCGCATTCAGCTTGCCCGAAATCGAGAAAGGCCACGAGAATGATGAGATTGAGCGTATCGCCGTCACTCAACATCTCGGGCAAAAAGCACGTGACATGGCGCTGGCTCACTACTGTCGTCTGTTTATGCAGCACCAGTCGGAAAAACTCAGCACCAAGGCTGCGGTGCGTTTGCCTGGCGCCATCTGTATAGAAGCGGATGAAGCCGTCAGCGAGCACATCAGTCAGCAGGTGGCCGATATCAATGCGCTTAAACTGCGCCTTGAGCACCTGATTACCGTGGAATCAGGCCTGCCGAGTGAGGCACGCTTTGAGTTTGTTCACCAGCATTTGCGCGGTTTAATCACTCTGAACGCCTACCGTAGCGTGACCTTACTGCACGCGCCGGATAGCCTGCGTTTTGGCTGGGCCAACAAGAACATCATTAAAAATCTGACGCGTGAAGCCGTGGTCGAGCAACTGGAACGCAGCCTGAAGGCAAACCGTGCGCAAGCGCCCTGGACGCGCGAACAGTGGGCAGAGAAAGTCCAGCAGGAGCTGGACATGATCCTGTCACTGCCCGCCGATGCGAAACTGAAAATCAAACGTCCTGTGAAGGTGCAGCCAATTGCCCGCGTGTGGCGCGCCAGTAATAAGAAACAGGTGCAACTCGCCTGCCCTTCACCGCTGCTGGTGTTGTGCCGGGATAAGACGCAGGTGCCAATTTTGGGGGAATTGCTGGATTACGATGCTGATAACGTCACGCATCGTCATAAGCCGCTGGCGCAGCCGCTGCATCTGGTGATCCCACGATTACATTTGTGGAGCGACAAGCTTTAACGAAGAAGCGGCCCTTAGGCCGCCTCTGTAATAACCCATTATCGCTGAATTGAGCCGTATCAACCCTCAGTTAACCGCGATAATTATTGCTTCATACTGCCAACCATCTCTTCCGGCCGTACCCACTCGTCAAACTGCTCTTCGGTCAGATAGCCGAGCTTCAGCGCTGAGCCTTTGAGCGTCAGCCCTTCTTTATGGGCTTTCTTGGCGATTTCTGCCGCTTTGTCGTAACCGATATGGGTATTCAACGCGGTCACCAGCATCAACGATTCATTCAGCAACTGATCGATGCGCTCGCGTACCGGTTCGATGCCCACCGCACAGTGATGGTTGAAGCTGTCCATACCATCAGCCAGCAAGCGAATTGACTGCAGGAAGTTATGGATCACCATCGGACGGAACACGTTCAACTCGAAGTTGCCCGATGCCCCACCAATGTTCACCGCGACGTCGTTACCCATCACCTGGCAGCACAGCATGGTCAGCGCTTCACACTGCGTCGGGTTCACTTTACCTGGCATGATTGAGCTGCCCGGCTCGTTTTCCGGAATGGCAAGTTCGCCAATCCCGCAACGCGGACCCGATGCCAGCCAGCGCACGTCGTTGGCGATTTTCATCAGAGACGCCGCCAGGCCTTTCAATGCGCCATGTGCATGCACCAGCGCATCGCAGGTTGCCAGCGCTTCAAACTTATTCGGTGCAGTAACGAACGGTTGCTGAGTCAGTTCGGCCAGCGCTTTCGCCACGCGAACCGCATACTCCGGATGGGTATTTAAGCCGGTGCCCACCGCCGTGCCACCCAGCGCCAGTTCAGCGACATGGGGAATGCTGTGTTCGATGTGCTTGAGGTTATGTTCCAGCATCGCGACCCAGCCGGAAATCTCCTGACCCAGCGTCAACGGCGTGGCATCCTGCAGGTGAGTACGACCAATCTTCACGATGTCCTTAAAGGCTTCAGACTTCTCGCTCAGGGTCTTTTTCAGGACATGAATCTGCGGAATCAGCTGCTCCCGCACGGCGATGACCGCAGCCACGTGCATGGCGGTGGGGAACACGTCGTTGGAGCTCTGGCTCTTGTTGACGTCATCGTTTGGGTGCACCAAACGCGACATGCCACGCTCGCCGCCGAGAATTTCACTGGCACGGTTGGCCAGCACTTCGTTCATATTCATGTTGGTCTGAGTACCGGAACCGGTCTGCCAAATCGCCAGCGGGAACTCGTCACTGTGTTTATCAGCCAGCACTTCATCAGCGGCATTCAGGATCGCTTCAGCCCGCTCTGCTGGCAACAGGCCAAGATCGCGGTTCACCTGGGCTGCAGCGCGTTTGGTCAATGCCAACGCATGCACTAATGCGACGGGCATCTTCTCGGTTGAGATACGGAAATGCTCCAGCGAACGCTGGGTTTGTGCCCCCCACAACTTATCTGCCGGTACTTCGATCGGTCCCATTGAATCTTTTTCAATGCGATTCGCTGCCATGACTACGTCTCCTTAGCTCAGATTTGAGGTTTCCGCCCAGGTCGTCTTCCCGCGACGCCGTTGAGCGAGCAAGATTGTCACACACAAGAAATTAACATTATGCGAGCCCATCGCGTTTATTGCACTTGTTGATGTATTTTGTATGGCACTTTCTGCTTTAATAAGCCTATTTACTTACGGTTATTAAGGGTAAACGATGCAAAAAATGAACAATTCGCTGCAAAATTACGCTTGGGGCAGCAAAACTGCGCTGACCGAACTTTACGGCATTGAGAACCCGCAAGGATTACCGATGGCGGAACTGTGGATGGGTGCCCATCCTAAAAGTCCGTCAACCGTTGAGTTCAAGGGTGAAAGGCGTTCCCTTCGCGATGTGATCAATGATGACCAGACCGCAGCCTTAGGCGCGGCAGTCGCAGCGCGTTTTGGTGAGTTGCCGTTTTTGTTTAAGGTGCTGTGTGCCGATCAGGCCTTATCGATTCAGGTTCACCCGAGCAAAGCCGCTGCTGAAGAGGGTTTTGCGCGCGAGAATGCTGCCGGTATTCCGATTGGCGCCGCTGAACGCAACTACAAAGATGCGAATCATAAGCCGGAACTGGTGTATGCCCTGACCCCTTTCCAGGCGATGAACGGCTTTCGCGAAATGCACGAGATTGTCTCGCTGCTGGAACCCGTGGCGGGTGCCCACCCGCAAATCGCTCACTTCCTTGAAAAACCTGATGAAGTCAGCCTTGCCAAACTGTTCTCTACACTGCTATCGCTAAATGATGAACCTAAATCACTGGCGTTAGCGGTACTGAAATCGGCGCTCAACTCACGTGGCGGCGAACCCTGGCAGACCATCAAAAGCATTGCGGCAGATTATCCGGACGATACCGGCTTGTTCTCACCGCTGTTGTTAAATGTCATCACTCTGCAGCCCGGCGAAGCCATGTTCCTGTTTGCCGAAACGCCGCACGCTTATTTGAAAGGCGTGGCACTGGAAGTGATGGCGAATTCCGATAACGTACTGCGTGCGGGACTGACACCAAAATTCATCGATATCCCTGAGTTGATGGCGAACCTGAAGTTTGAAGCGAAACCCGCTGCCACCTTGTTGACGCAGCCTCAGCAAGTGGGAGACACGCTGGACTTCCCGATTCCGGTGGACGATTTTGCCTTTGCCATCCACGCCCTCTCCGCCACACCACAGCCGTTAGCGCAACAGAGTGCGGCGCTGCTATTTTGTATCGAAGGTCAGGCGGTGATTGAGAAGTCAGGTGAGCAACTGCTGTTGAAGCCCGGTGAATCATGCTTCGTTGCTGCCAATGAATCCCCGGTTAATGCCGCAGGCACAGGACGCCTGGCGCGGGTCTATAACGCGCTCAGCTGATCCGGCTGACGATACCAGCATTAACTGCTATTCTTTCAAACTATTACTTTAAAACGCCTGCGGGCGTTTTTCTTCACCGTCGCACCCCATGTAGCGGCGTGCGGACCCAAGGATAAGGACGACTCAGCGATGAAAAAGACCAAGGTTGCCGTAGGTGTGATTGTGGCGCTCGGCGTGATCTGGACAGGCGCGGCCTGGTTTACCGGCAAGCAGCTGGAAAGCCATATGGATCAGATGTTGCAGAATGCCAACACGCAGCTTAATGCCTATGCACCGAACGCTCGCCTGACGCTCAGCTATCAGGATTACCAGCGCGGCATCTTCAGCAGCAAAACCAAACTGGTGATTCAGGCCAGTTCACAGACTGAAGACAACCCGCTGCTGAAGCCGGGTCAAAGCATCGTGCTGAACGAAACCATCGACCATGGTCCCTTCCCCTTTGCGCAGCTGAAACGCGGCAGCCTGATTCCGAGCATGGCTTCGGTGCATACCGAGCTGGAAAACACCGATGCGGTGAAGAAACTGTTTGAGCTTACCAACGGCAAATCGTTGGTGACCGCTGATACGCGTGTGGGCTACAGCGGGGCCACCGACACCGCACTGGATCTGCTGGCGGTGGATTATAACAACGCGCAGACTGGCGACCGTCTTGCCACCAACGGCGGAACCCTGGAGATCAGCGCAGACAGTAAAGGCGATAAAGTCAGCCTGAACGGTGACTTTTCCAGCATTGCCGTCACCAGCAAAAACCAGATTGAGCAGCCGGTGCTGTTTACCCTTAACGGCCTGAAGCTGAAGGGTGATACCCATCTCAGCCCGGAAGGCGTGCGCGTCGGCGATCAGTCCATCAGCCTGGATAAAGTCGACGCCAGCATTAACGGTCAGGAAGGTTTGTCATTACAGAAGCTGGACACCCAATCCTCCTTCGATAATAAAGATGGCAAAATCGGCGGCGATCTGAATATGAACGTCGGCAATATTAGCTTGCAGAAGCAGCCGTTCGGCGAAGCTAAGCTGGCGATGAAGTTTGCACAGTTTGATGCGCAAGCGGTGAAAACCTTCTCGGATAGCTACAACGCGCAGATGCAGGCACTGCTGAACCAGCCAGGTTTAGTCGAGGACCCCGTCCGCTATCAGGCTAGCGTGCAGACCATCCTGAAGAATAACCTGCCGACGCTGCTGAAGGGTTCACCTACCGTCAGCATCGCGCCGCTGAGCTGGAAAAACGATAAAGGGGAAAGCACCTTTAACCTTAGCATCGGCTTTAACGATCCCGCCACCGTCACCGGTGAAGCGCAGACGTTGAGCGCGGCAGTGGATCGCGTACTGAAAACGCTGGATGGCAAACTGAACATCAATATGCCAATGGCCACCGAAACGATGCGTCATGTCGGCCTGGCCGAAGGTTATCAGAGCGACGATGCGCAGAAGATGGCGGACCAGCAGGTGAAAGGTCTGGCGGCAATGGGCCAGATGTTCCGTCTGACGCAGCAACAGGATGACAACATCACCACCAGCCTGCAGTACGGCAACGGCCAGGTGACGATGAATGGCGACAAGATGTCACTGGAACAGTTCTTGTCTCGCTATATGCTGGGTGCGCAGACCAGCGAAGGGATGCCTGAGTAATCAGAGGATGCAGCGCCGAACCGGCGCTGCTTTCTGGCTGCACCTAAATGCGCCCTTTCCCATCACGCTTCTTCTACTCTCCCCCTCGCACCAACAGTGGCGGCACAATCAAGGTTTGTACTTCAGCTTCCGGCTGTGCCAGACGCTGCAAAATACGCTCTGCGGCTCGCCTTCCTACATCACGCGCTTCACTACTGACAAACGTCAGCGAGGAGTCATACGATTCGCGTTGCGGATCGTCATTAAAGCCGACCAGCGCCAGCTTTTGCGTGAAGTAGCTGTCCACCGCATCTTCGCCCAGCGAGCGTCCGCTGTGGATCGCACCAAAATAGCAGCCGAGCGTCGTGCTGGCGTTATGGGCAATGATAGCGGTGATGCGTGGGTGATGATGCAGTAAGTCTTGCGTCAATGCCGATACGCTCTGTTGCCGGTCATCACACTCAATGATCCAGTCCGGGCGGAACGGTAAACCGTATTGCAGCAGTGTGGCGCAATAACCGCCAATTCTTTCAGCACGCGTCAGTGAAGACCCCAATCCACCTACCCACGCGATACGCTGATGCCCCTGACGGATCAGATACTCCGTCGCGATGCGCGCGGCCTGGCTGTTGTCTGGACGCAAGGAATCGACTTTATCGAGGCTGCTGGCCCGCGCGGCGCAGATCAAGGCAATTTGCTGTTCGTGTGCCTGCGCCACCAGCATTTCCGCCTGCGCCACGGCGCCGCCCAACACGATGCCATCGGCCCCTTGCGCCACCAATGAATCGAAACAGCGCTGCAGATTTTGCCCGTGCTGACCACTTTGCGTCAGCACCAGGACTTTGCCCTGCTGTTCCAGCACTTCGCTCAAGCCTGCGGTCATCGCCGCGTAAAAGGGCTGGCTGAGATCGCGCACAATCAAACCTATGACACCACTCTCGCCACCACGCAGGATGGAGGCTGAACGGTTGCGCACGTATCCCAGCTGCTCAATCGCCTGATTAACGCGTTCGGCCGTGGCGGAAGAGATACGACCTTTGCCGGACAGCACCAAAGAGACTGTCGATACCGATACGCCAGCCGCCTGCGCGACATCGTGAATAGTGGTTTTAGGCTGAGACATTCGGTTCCGTTTCCAACAACTGATGAAGAAACAAAGAGGTAAAACGTTACACTGATTGACGCAAAAATAAAGCCTGGGATTAGTCACGCTTTGTGACTATAGCCACAAAACTGCTTGGTAAAACGTTTTATCATTCTTTACCTTTATGAAAACTTGTCGCTTTTTAACCAGGAGAGACCATGTCCGCCAGCCGACCCAAAATGTCACTTTGGGAATTTTTCCAGAGTCTGGGTAAAACCTTTATGTTGCCCGTCGCCCTGCTGTCTTTTTGCGGCATTTTGCTTGGGATAGGCAGCTCGCTCAGCAGTCACGATGTCTTGACGCTGATCCCGATGCTCGATCAGCCCTTCCTGCAATATCTGTTTATCTGGATGGCAAAGCTGGGTTCATTTGCCTTCAGCTATCTGCCAGTGATGTTCGCCATTGCGATTCCACTGGGCATGGCGCGGGAGAACAAAGGCGTCGCTGCCTTTGCCGGTTTCGTCGGCTATGCAGTCCTGAACCTGAGCGTCAACTTCTGGCTCAATATCAATGGCATTCTTCCCACCACCGACGCGGCGGTGCTGAAAGCCAACAACGTTCAAAATATCCTTGGCATCCAATCCATTGATACCGGTATCCTGGGCGCGGTGATCGTTGGTGTGGTGGTGTTCTGGCTGCATGAACGCTTCCACAACATTCGCCTGCCGGATGCACTCGCCTTCTTCGGTGGTACGCGCTTTGTGCCGATTGTCACCACCGTGGTGATGGGTTTGCTCGGCTTAGTGGTTCCGCTGATTTGGCCCTTTTTTGCGCGCGCCATCACCGGTCTCGGCTGGATGATCAACAGTGCCGGGGAATTTGGCCCGATGATCTTCGGCACTGGCGAACGCCTGCTGCTGCCGTTTGGTCTGCAGCATATTCTGGTGGCAATTATTCGCTTCACCGATGCGGGCGGTACGCTCGACGTCTGCGGCAAAAGCGTCAGCGGTGCCCTGACCATCTTCCAGGCGCAGTTGGCTTGCCCGGATACTCACAGCTTTGCGGAAAGCGCCACGCGTTTCCTGTCGCAAGGCAAAATGCCGGCCTTCCTCGGTGGTTTACCGGGTGCGGCACTGGCGATTTATCACTGTGCCCGTCCCGAAAATCGTCACAAAATTAAAGGGCTGCTGATTTCTGGTGTGGTGGCTTGCGTCGTCGGCGGCACCACCGAACCGATCGAATTCCTGTTCCTGTTCGTGGCTCCGGTGCTGTATTTGATCCACGCCCTGTTGACGGGTCTGGGCTTCACCGTGATGGCGATACTCGGCGTGACTATCGGTAACACCGACGGCAACGTTATCGACTTCTTCGTGTTCGGCGTGCTGCACGGCCTCTCTACCAAATGGTATTGGGTGCCGGTCATTGCCGCGGTGTGGTTCGTGGGTTACTACGCGATCTTCCGGTTTGCTATTACCCGCTTCAACATCAAGACTCCGGGTCGCGAAGCAGAAACCAGCAGCGTGGAGCAGCAGGTCAGCCGCGCGGGCGTGGGGAAATCAGGTTACAACACCCCGGCGATTCTGGCGGCGTTGGGCGGGGTGGACAACATCACTTCGCTGGATAACTGCCTGACGCGTCTGCGCCTCACCATTGCTGACATGAGTGAGGTGGACGATGCCGCGTTAAAAGCCAACGGTGCCATTGGTGTCGTGCATCTCAACCAAACCAGTCTGCAGGTTGTCATCGGTCCACAGGTACAGTCGGTGAAAGATGAAATGGCACACCTGATGAGTGCGACGGTGTGATGATGCAGAGGTTTGATTTCGACCAGAGCGTGGATCGTCACGGTAGCTGGTGCACGCAGTACGATTTTGTAGCGGATCGCTTCGGTGTGGAGGGCTTATTGCCCTTCACCATCTCCGATATGGATTTCGCGACGGCACCCTGCATCATTGAGGCGTTGCAACAGCGCTTGAACCATGGCGTATTGGGCTACAGCCGCTGGCAGCACAATGATTTCACCTCGGCGATTCAGCACTGGATGCGCAGCCGTTTTGCCACCGACATTGAGGCGCAATCACTGGTTTATGGACCGTCAGTGATCTACATGATGGCGCAAATGATGCGCCACTGGACAAAACCCGGCAATGAAGTGCTGATTCATACGCCCGCCTACGATGCGTTCTATAACACTATCAACGGTAATCAGCGCCGCGTGCTGGAACTGCCGCTACAGCGTCAGGGTAATGACTGGCAGTGTGATATGGCACGGCTGGAACAATTACTGGCGCGACCCGATTGCAAAGTGATGCTGCTGTGCAGCCCGCACAATCCTACCGGCAAAGTGTGGCAGCGTGAGGAGTTACAGCAAATGGCCGCGCTCTGTGCGCGTTACGATGTGAAGGTGATCAGCGATGAGATCCATATGGATATGGTGTTGAGCGATGCAGACCACATCCCATGGAGCCAGGTAGCGCAATCTCCCTGGGCGTTATTCACGTCGGCATCGAAGAGTTTCAACATCCCGGCACTGACCGGCGCCTGGGGCATCATTCCGCATGAAACCGATCGTCAGGCCTGGTTCCACGCACTGAAACAGCAGGATGGCTTATCGTCACCGGCGGTGATGGCTGTGGCTGCCACCATTGCCGCGTATCGTGAAGGTGAAGCCTGGTTGGATGCACTGCGCGATTATCTACAGGCGAATATGCAGCACATTGCGCAACGATTGAATGCGGATTTTCCTGCGCTTAACTGGCAGCCCCCTGCCGCTACCTATCTGGCATGGATTGATCTCACACCGTTGGGCATTGATGAACAGACATTACAACATCGGCTGATTCATCAGTACAAAGTCGCGATCATGCCGGGTTCAACCTACGGTGAAGCCAGTCGGGGATATCTGCGGCTCAATGCCGGTTGTCCGCGCAGTAAACTCGATGACGGACTGGATCGTCTGATTGCGGCTTTAAAATCGTGTTAAAGGCGTTCGGATGCTGATTAATTCAGCATCCATTTCACAGCTTGCGCAAATCACTGGCGCTGTTGCGCAAGATGTTTTTATAATGCTCTGCACTTTATGAAACTTTAGCGAGTGCGACATGATTGACCTGAAACTCCCCCTGACCGACATTCACCGCCACCTTGATGGCAACATCCGCGCACAAACCATCCTTGATTTAGGTCGCCAGTTTAACCTCACGCTGCCCGCTAACTCGCTCGACGAACTGCGTCCGCATGTGCAAGTCACAGCCAATGAACCCGATCTGGTGAGCTTCCTGCAGAAACTGGACTGGGGCGTCAAGGTGTTGGGCGATTTGGATGCCTGCCGCCGCATCGCGCTGGAAAACGTGGAAGATGCCGCACGTGCTGGCATTCACTACGCAGAACTGCGTTTCTCACCGGGCTATATGGCGATGACGCACAACCTGCCGATCGCTGGTGTGGTGGAAGCCGTGATTGATGGTGTACGCGCGGGCGTAAAACAGTACGGCGTGGATGTGAACCTGATCGGCATTATGAGTCGCACCTTCGGTGACGAAGCCTGCCTGCGCGAACTGGAAGGTTTGCTGGCACACCGTGATGGCATTACCGCCGTCGATCTGGCCGGTGATGAGCTCGGCTTCCCGGGCAGTGAATTCCTCAGCCACTTCAATCGCGCGCGCGATGCCGGCTTCCGTATTACCGTGCACGCCGGTGAAGCCGCTGGTCCGGAAAGCATCTGGCAGGCGATTCGCGAACTCGGCGCTGAGCGTATTGGCCATGGCGTAAAAGCGATTGAAGATCGCGCATTGATGGATTTCCTGGCAGAGCAGCGCATTGGTATTGAATCCTGCATGACTTCCAACATTCAGACCAGCACAGTAGCTTCACTGGCCACTCATCCGCTGAAAGCCTTCCTGCAACACGGTATTCTCGCCACCATTAATACCGATGATCCGGCGGTTCAGGGTATTGAGCTGGCGCATGAATATGAGCACGCTGCGCCGCAGGCAGGATTAACCGCTGAAGAGATGCGTCAGGCGCAGGAAAATGGTGTGACCATTGCCTTCCTCAGTGAAGCAGAGAAAGCTGCCCTGCGTCAGCGCGTGGCGGGGTAATCACGTCAAAAGTAAAAAGGTGCGCTTCGCTGCGCACCTTTAAATCACATCGCACGTTAGGGTGAGGCCCTTTTTGAGTGACATCACCCTGGCGTATGCTTTTACTCCGTCACTTCAGCGACATCGTCTGGCGCTTCTCAGCGGACTGTAAGCCGAGTTCAATCAACTCCATCACCTGAATCGCCTCTTCAGCATGGACTGGGTTATCTCCGGTGCCCGCAATCGCATCACGAATCGCCGCGTAGTACGCCGGATAGTTACCCGGTAGAGTCAGCAGTTCTTTTTCCACCATCACGTCGCCTTCTGCCAGCGTCAGAGTGCCATTGCGCATGTCATAGCCCCAGTCTTCCTGCGGAGGACGTTCACCTGCTTTCAGGCGATCTTCCTGCGGATCCAGACCGTATTTGACGTAGCTGCCCCGCGTGCCGTGCACCACAAAACGTGCAGATTCTGCCGCCACCAGCATGCTGGCGTGTAACACGACCCGACGAGTGGGATAAGTCAGCACCGCATGGAAATAATCGGTGGTTTGCGCGCCAGGACGCAGTTCAGCCATATCCACAGTGATCGCCACCGGCGGGCCAAACAATTGCAGCGCCTGGTCCAGCACATGGGGTCCAAGATCAAACCAGATACCGCTGCCCGGGCCTTTCATTTCACGCCAGCGCTGACGAACTTCGGGACGGAAACGGTCGAAATGCGATTCGAGATAGCGCACATCACCTAAGGCGCCATCAGCCAGCAAGGTTTTCAACGTCAGAAAATCACTGTCCCAGCGGCGGTTGTGGAATACGGAGAGCAGCAGCCCTTTGGCTTTGGCCAGTGCATCCAGCTCACGCGCTTGTGACAGTGTCACGGTAAAGGGCTTATCCACCACCACATGTTTACCGGCATTCAGTGCCGCTTTGGCTAACGGGAAGTGAGTATCATTTGGCGTCGGTATGACAATCAGTTGCAGTGTCGGATCATCCAGCAGGGCTTGTGGATCGGAAACCACTTGCACCGAGGGCCAGTCGGCATGCACCTTGCTGGCGTCGCTGCTGGAGACGGCTGCCAATTCAACGCCTGGCGTGCCGACGATCAAAGGAGCATGAAAGGTTTTGCTGGCAAAACCGTAGCCAATCAGGCCGACACGTAATTTATCGCTCATTCTCATTCCTCTTGTTCGTTACCAGACTGATTTAAGACGAATCAGCCAGTAACAACAAGGCGGAATCAGCTGAAAACTCAGGAGATCGCACTCCGTGCCGGTTGCCAGCTCTCCTGAGCCACTAAGGCATCGTGCGCATCCTGACTGCGGCGGCGGAAATCACTGGGGCTGACGCCCACCCGTTTACGGAACACGCGAGAGAAATAGAGCTGATCGTCATAACCCACTTCGCGCCCGACCGAGGCAATCGGCTCCTGCGTGGTTTGTAGCAACAGTTTGGCGCGGATGACCCGCTGATCTTCGCGCCAGCGCAGCAGATTAATCCCCATCTGCTCGCGAAACAGATGCGCCAGCCGTGACGGGGAAAGACACACATGGCGCGCCACTTCCTCGATTTTCACCTCACTGGCTAAATGGTTGGTGACGTATTGACAGGCCTCAATCACGCGCGGATCACGAATTTGCTGATGGCTGCGCGGATCTTCCTCCACCGCGCGTAACAGCAGACGCTCCAGCAGATTCATTGCCAGTTCCTCGGCAAAGCGACGACCCGAATTGTGAGTCTGCTCAATGCTGGCAAACAGGCGGTCAAACTCGGCACGTTGCGCTTCTGGCAAACGTAACCGCCCCACGCCCTGGCTCTCATCCTGCCACTGTAACCAATCCGTCCAGTAGGCACGCGGACGGAAATAGACCCAACGGTGGAACCAGCATGGGCTGTCAGGGGAACGGCCGTAATAGTGCGGAGTTTTCGGCTGAAACAGCAGCAAATCGCCGGGCTCGCAGTCAAACGCCGACTCACCATCAAAAATGCGCCCCTGGCCTTTGATGGTCAGATTGAGGATGTAACCTTTCATGCCGAGCGGCCGGTCGATAAAGAAGTCCAGCTGATCGTTGGCATTGATTGGCGTTAAGCCCGCCACCAGCCAGGCATTAAACGGATAGCCGGGTAGCAGTGGATTCTGCTGCTCACTGGGGGGTTCACGATGGTACATAGTGCCCTCACGGTAACCTGTAAATGCGCAGTGGATCGCGCCAGATGGGCGACCATTTGGCCGCCCTGCCTCATCTTTTACGGCTGGAATCAGGCCGCTTTGTTTTTCTGTTTGTAGCGGTCAAAAATCACCGCCGCTAACAGTATCAAACCGCGCACCACATACTGTGAGAACGGCGAGATATTCAGTAAATTCATCGCATTCTCAACCGTACCCAGAATCAGTACGCCCGCCACCACATAAGAAATCTTACCGATACCGCCTTTCAGCGAAACGCCGCCCAGCACACAGGCTGAAATCACAATCAGTTCATACCCGAGCGAGGTCATCGGCTGACCACTGGTCATGCGCGAGGCCAAAATAATCCCCGCCGCCGCCGAAACCAACCCCGAAAGAATGAAGATGATGATGCGGGTGCGCACCACCGGCACCCCAGCCAGACGTGCGGCTTCTTCATTACCGCCAATCGCCAGCGTGTTGCGACCAAAGGTGGTTTTGTTCAGCACAAAACCGAAAACAATCATGGTGGCGATGGTGAGCCAGATGGGCGCTGGCAAGCCGAGCCAGTTGGCATAGCCGAGGGTGAAGAAGCGTTCATCCTCAATGCCGACCGCTTTCCCGTCAGAGAAGATATACGCCAGACCACGCACAATCTGCATGGTTGCCAGCGTGGTGATCAGCGCATTGATCTTTAGCCGGGCAATCACAAAGCCATTAATAAATCCGGTGGCCATACCCAGCACCAAACCGGCCGCGACGCCCAACCACAGACTCTCCGTCATGTTGATCACCACCGCGGTCACCACACCGGCGCAGGCAATCACCGAGGCCACCGAGAGGTCAAAATCGCCAGAAGCGAGGCAGAACAGCATGCCGCAGGCCACCATGCCGGACATCGACATGGCCAGTCCCAGCCCTTTCATATTGATGAACGTGCCAAAATTGGGTACGAAGATGGCGCAAACGATAAACAGCAGCGCGAAAACCACCAGCATGCCGAAATTATCCCAGATACGCCCCAGCTGCAGGCCGTTACGCTGCACCGGTGGTGTGTTGGAAGTGGTAGATGAAGCCATTGTTGCTCTCCTTTACATCAGGCCACGGCGGCCGCTTGAGGGGTTTTCGGCATCGCCAGGCTCAGCGTCAGCTGCTCCGTGGCCGCATCGTGTGGCAGTTCTCCGGCAATCTCACCTTCGCGCATCACCACGATACGGTCAGCCAGGCCCATCACTTCGGGCAGATCGCTGGAAGCAAACAGCACCGCGATCCCTTTATTCGCCAGTTGGTAAATCAGGTTATAGATTTCATGCTTGGCACCGACATCAATACCGCGCGTCGGTTCATCCAGCAGAATCACATTCATCTCTTCGGACAACCAACGACCCAAAATCGCCTTCTGCTGATTGCCTCCCGACAGATTCATGATCAGCTGTTGCGGGCCAGGCGTTTTGATGTTGAGCGATCGGATGTGAAGATCGGCGTTCTTCGCCTCCCAGCCGGGTTTGATCAGACACCCCGCCGTGAGATTATGGCGGCGCGCGCTGATATTGATGTTGTCGCGCACCGAGTGCACCGGAATAATCCCTTCGGATTTACGATCTTCCGGACACAGCATGATCCCCGCGCGAATCGCATCGATTGGCTGGCGAATGTTGAGCTTTTTGCCATCCAGCGACACGCTGCCGCCACGCAGTTTGGTCGCACCAAACAGCCCCTTCATCAATTCACTGCGCCCCGCACCAACCAATCCAAACAGGCCAACAATTTCACCAGCTCGTACCGTCAGCGAAATTGGCATGCGCACGCCTTTGGCCTCTACTTGATCAAGTTGCAAACGGACTTTACCCAATGCGCGCGGCGTATAGCCGTAAATATCGCCGAGGTTACGCCCGACCATCGCCTGTACCAGATCGTCATGATGGGTGTTCGGCATGTCGGTGAAGGTGCGCACGTAGCGACCATCTTTGAACACGGTGATGGCATCGCTGAGGGCAAAGATTTCCTCCATACGATGCGACACGTACAGCACGGTGCGGCCCTGATTGCGCAGCTGACGAATGACGCGGAACAGATGCTCGATTTCACGTGCAGACAGTGAGCTGGTCGGCTCGTCAAAGGCGATGATGCGCGCATTACGCGCCAGCGCTTTGGCAATCTCCACCATCTGCCACTGACCGAGCGACAGATATTTCAGCGGCATGTCTGGATCGATATCCATGCCGAGATTTTTAAGCTGTAGATCGGCTTCATACCGCAGCAATTTGCGATTCACCAATCCGCGTTTGTGTGGCAACTGTCCGAGATAGATGTTCTCCGCCACGCTCATCTCCGGCACCAGATGCAGCTCCTGATAGATGATCGCCACGCCCGCATCCAGCGCATCCACGGTGTTGTTGAAGCTTTTCACTTCGCCTTTGATGCGAATCTCACCTTCAGTCGGCTGATAACTGCCGCTGAGAATCTTTAACAGCGTGGACTTTCCCGCGCCGTTTTCGCCCATCAGCGCATGCACTTCCCCGGCGCGGCACTGGAATGAGATATCCTGCAGCGCTTTCACGCCCGGAAAGGTTTTACTGATGCCATGAAAGGACAGAAAGGCTTGATCAGTTTCCATGGAAACTCCTCTTCGCCCCCATCCTTCGCGCCATTGCCGCGTTGGCTTCGCACATTTGTCCCAGCGACGAGCGACACGGGAGCAAACGCGGTGGCCAACCTGCTGCAACACCAGGGATGGAGGCTGCGTTTATCATTCAGGCGACTTACATCAGCCCTTTCTTCGCCAACTCAGTTTTGAAGTTGTCGCGGGTAATCAGCACCACATCGGTGACTTCGGTGAACTTCGCGGGCTCTTCGCCTTTGGTCACCCAGTTGTAGAGCATCTGACTGCTCTTATAACCGTGCACATCCGGGCTTGGCAGCAGTGAGCCATAGAAACCGGTTGGCGCCCCTTTGGAGAGTTCGCTCACCGCATCCACGCCGTTAATGCCAATGCCGATCACGTCTGGCGCTTTAAAGCCCTGGCCTTCAGTCGCGCGTACGCCACCCAGCACGGTGTTGTCATTCATGCCGACAATCAGCCAGTGTTTCACCTCGGGATGCTGCACCAGCAGCGAGTTACCGGCATCAAACGCGCCGGGAATGTCGTTGGATTTGGTGGGTACCTGATAGATCTGCTTCTCCGGGAATCCGGCTGCTTTCAGCGCTTCCATCGAACCGCCGGTGCGGCGACGCGCGGTGTCCAACTCATTGGCGGTAATCGCCATCACGCCGGTCTCTTTCGCATCCCAGCCGCGCTTCTGCATCTCTTTATAGAGTTCCTGGCCCTGGCGCTCACCGATTTTGGTCGCCGCCATCATCACCAACGGCACCGTGTCCATTGGCTTGCCTTTGGCGGTGACGAACTGATCGTCAACCGCGATCACTTTCAGGCCATAACTGCGCGCCTTCGCCACGATGGCTGAACCCAGTTTCGGGTCCGGTGTGCAGATCACGAAGCCTTTGGCACCGCTCGCCGCCAGGCTGTCGATGGCATTGAGGGTTTTCTCGCCGTCAGGCACCGCGATTTTGATGACGTCGAAACCGAGATCTTTGCCGGCTTTATCGGCGAACTTCCATTCCGTCTGGAACCAGGGTTCCTCCGGTTGTTTGACGAGGAAACCGAGTTTCATGGTTTCGGCGATAGCGGATTGTGACATAACCGCGGCGAGACCTACCGCCGCCAGCGCTTTAGTGAATTTATGCATGATGCTCTCCGGCACAATGGTGTTTTATCGCTGTTAATAACGAATCGGTGTAAACGCTACCAATTGGATTTCACGTTTGGGTACAGCGCAAAATCAGCGCGTTAGCTCAAAGGTTGTACAAAGGCTGTGCAAACGCTGGGCTAGTTGTAGCGGTATTGGCGAAGAAAAATGTAGAGCGGTATCACATCCCAAAACGATGACTAATTCCTCCATATATTCAGCGAAATTAACCAGTCATTAACTTTTGCTGCCGATCACATAACCTCGCCGATGGCAGAAAAGTGCATATTCTCAGCCAGCGATGACTAACGGCTTATGCCCCCGCATTCCAGGATAGAGCCAGATAACTCACACAGGAGAATCCCAATGGGTGCTGGCGCCATAACAATTGGGCTGGATTTTGGCAGTGACTCGGTGCGTGCCCTCGCCGTGGACTGCCGCAGTGGTCAAGAGCTGGAAACCGCGGTGGTGAACTATCCGCGTTGGGCGCAGGGGCAATTCTGTGACGCGCATGCCAACCGTTTTCGTCATCACCCACAGGATTACATTGATGCGCTGGAGCAGGCGATCGTGGCGGTGGTGCAAGCGTTAACAGTGGAACAGCGGGCTTTGGTGGTGGGTATTGGTGTCGATTCCACCGGCTCAACCCCTGCCCCGATTGACCGCGATGGCAACGTGTTAGCCTTGCGTCCGGAGTTTGCGACCAATCCCAACGCCATGTTTGTTCTGTGGAAGGATCACACCGCAATTGAAGAAGCGGAAGAGATTAATCAGCTGTGCCGCAACGGTCATTTCACCGATTACACCCGCTATATCGGCGGTGTGTATTCGTCGGAGTGGTTCTGGGCCAAGATTCTGCATGTGTCACGCCAGGATGCTGCGGTGCGTGATGCTGCAGTGTCTTGGGTGGAACTCTGCGATTGGGTACCGGCACTGTTAAGCGGTCGCACCGCCCCGGCGCAGTTGCGGCGTGGACGCTGTGCTGCCGGGCATAAATCGCTGTGGCATCCTGAATGGCATGGCCTACCGCCTGCGGACTTTTTCCGTGCCCTCGATCCGATGTTGATCGAGCAGTTGGATTCCCCGCTATTTACCGACACCTTCACTGCTGATGTGCCGGTGGGTACGTTGTCTGCCGAATGGGCGCAGCGTTTGGGACTGTCTGAACAGGTGATTCTCTCCGGTGGTGCTTTTGACTGCCACATGGGCGCGGTCGGTGCAGGTGCGCAGCCCTATACGCTGGTGAAAGTGATTGGCACCTCAACCTGCGACATTTTGATTGCCGACAGCGATAAAGTGGGCGATCGCGCAATTAAAGGCATTTGCGGCCAGGTGGATGGCAGTGTCGTGCCGGGTGCCATCGGCTGCGAAGCCGGTCAGTCCGCGTTTGGCGATATTTACGCCTGGTTCAGTCGTTTGCTGGGCTGGCCGCTGCAGCAGGCCGTGGCACGCCATCCTGAGTTGCAACCGCAACTCGCCGAAATGCAGCAGGATTTGATCCGCTCCCTTACCGAAGCCTGGGCTACCGATCCACAGCTCGATCATCTGCCCGTGGTGCTGGATTGGTTCAACGGGCGTCGTACGCCGGATGCCAATCAGCGCCTGAAAGGCGTGATCACCGATTTGAATCTCGGCACTGACGCGCCTGCATTGTTTGGTGGTCTGGTGGCCGCCACGGCGTTTGGTGCCCGCGCCATTATGGAGTGCTTCGAGAAACAACAGATTCCGGTGGAGAGCATTCTGACGCTTGGCGGCATCGCACGTAAGTCTCCCGCCATTATGCAGGCATGCTGCGACGTAATGAACCGCCCGCTGGATATCGTGGCTTCTGACGAATGCTGCGCGCTTGGCGCCGCCATTTTTGCCGCCGTCGCCGCGAAGGTGTATGCCGACGTCCCTGCCGCACAGCAGGTGATGGCGAGTCCGATCGCCGTGACCTTGCAGCCTAACAGCCTGCGCGTAGCGGGCTATCAACAGCTTTATCAACGCTATCAGAACTGGTGCCAGGCCGCTGAACCTCAGTATGCCGCCCGCGCCACATCCGCTAAGTAAAGGAGCGAGAAATGGAACAGAACGTTTGGTTTGTGATTGGGACTCAGCATCTCTACGGAGCGGAAACCTTGCGCCAGGTCGAACATCACGCGCGCCAGGTGATGGACGGTTTGAACCAGGCGGGCACGCTGCCGGTGCCGCTGGTGTTGAAGCCACTGGTGAAATCACCGGATGAAGCGCTGGCGCTGTGCCGCGAAGCCAATCACGACAGCAATTGTGTGGGGATCATTACCTGGCTGCATACCTTTTCACCGGCCAAGATGTGGATTGGTGGGCTGAGTATCCTGAATAAGCCATTGCTGCAATTCCATACTCAGTTCAACGCAGAAATTCCGTGGGACAGTATGGATATGGACTTTATGAACCTGAACCAGACTGCTCATGGCGGCCGTGAGTTCGGCTTTATTGGCGCACGTATGGGCCTGCAGCACAGCGTGGTGACTGGCCACTGGCAGGATAAGACCAGCCAGCAGCGCATCGGACGCTGGATCAATGCAGCATTAGCAAAGCAGGCCAGCCAGCAGCTGAAAGTGGCACGCTTTGGCGACAATATGCGTGAAGTGGCGGTGACCGAAGGCGATAAGGTGGCGGCGCAGATTCAATTTGGTTATTCGGTTAACGGTTGGGGCGTGGGTGATCTCGTTGAGGTGGTGAACAGCGTCAGTGATGGCGATGTGCATGCGCTGATCGATGAATACGAGAGCCAGTATCTGTTTAGCGAGGCTGCCGCCGTGAATGGCGAGAAGCGTCAGAATGTGCTGGATGCGGCGCGCATTGAACTGGGTTTGAAGCGTTTCCTCGATGATGAGGGCTGCAAAGCCTTTACCACTAATTTCCAGACTCTGCACGGCATGACGCAGTTGCCGGGCCTGGCCGTTCAACGTTTGATGGGCCAGGGTTATGGTTTCGCCGGTGAGGGGGACTGGAAGACAGCCGCGCTGCTGCATATTTTGAAGGTGCAAGCCGGGAATCGTGCAGGCGGTACTTCATTTATGGAGGATTACACGTATCACTTTTCACCGGGCAACGATTTGGTGTTGGGTTCACATATGCTGGAAGTGTGCCCTTCGATTGCCAAAGAGGCGAAGCCGTTGATTGATGTGCAGTTCCTCGGCATTGGTGGCAAAGCCGATCCGGCGCGCATGATTTTCTCCACGCCGGCTGGGCGCGCGGTGAATGCCAGTGTGATTGATATGGGTGATCGTTTCCGTTTGCTGGTGAATGTAGTGGATGCGATTGAGCAGCCGAAACCGCTGCCGAAGTTGCCGGTCGCGCGTGCTTTGTGGCGTGCACAGCCCTCACTGGCTACCGCTTCCGAAGCCTGGATTCTGGCCGGTGGCGCGCACCATACGGTGTTTAGTCAGGCACTGGATTTGGATGATATGTATTTGTACGGTGAGCTAAACGGCATTGAAGTGCTGGTGATCGATGAGGATACGCGCTTACCGGCGTTCAAGGATGCGTTGCGCTGGAATGAGGCGTATTACCGTTTAGCGCGTTGATCGTTTGATTACCGGTTAAAGCCGCGTTAAGTCGCGGCTTTTTTTCGTCGCTAAAACGCGCGGTTCAGTCGACAAAGGTGAGTTGTGGCTAAAAGCGTGCGGTCCAGTAGACAAAGGTGGGCGTTGTGACTAAAAACGTGCGATCCAGTCAACAAAGGTGGGCGTTGCGTAAAGTCGGCGTGAATACATCCCTG
>NZ_JACVUO010000039.1:0-11329 GCF_016625145.1 Pantoea sp. S61 | reverse complement strand
AACGTTATCCGTTGCGGCCTCCATTAAGATCTTAACTGACAAGCATTACGCCGATCGGCGCCATTTACTCCACTAACATCACGCCAGATAAAACGCACGGTATTGGTGACTACAGCTACGACGACTTCGTCAAAGCGGTACGCGGGGGTGTCGCCAAAGATGGCACTTCGCTTTATCCGGCTATGCCATACCCGTCATATGCCAAAATCAGCGACAGTGATATGCACGCGTTGTATGACTACTTTATGCAGGGTGTGAAACCGGTAAGCCAGGAGAATCACAAAAGTGATATCCCCTGGCCGCTCAGCATGCGTTGGCCGCTGGCGTTCTGGCGCTGGACCTTTGCCGACGACAGCACTTACGCTCCGGTTGCCGGTCAATCGGCACAGTGGCAACGCGGTGCTTATCTGGTGCAGGGGCTCGGTCACTGTGGCTCCTGCCACACTCCTCGTGGCATCGGCTTCCAGGAGAAAGCCATGGATCAGAACAGCAAAGGCTATCTGACCGGCGGCACATTGGAAGGCTGGCATGCGCCAGACCTGACCGCCAGCCCGGCAGCCGGTTTAGGCAGCTGGTCCGAACAAGATATCGCCCTCTTCCTGAAAACCGGCGCGAATAAGCAAGGCGCTGCCTTTGGTTCGATGACGGATGTGATTGCACACAGTACTCAGTACCTCAGTGATGAAGATCTGAATGCGATTGCCGTCTATCTGAAGTCTTTACCGGCTGCGGATAACACCGCTGCACCACAGGCCAGCGATGCGACGTCGCAAGCGCTGTTCAAAGGGGATGTCAGCCAGCCAGGCGCGCAGGTTTACGTGGATAACTGCGCTGCCTGCCATCGTACGGACGGTAAAGGCTATGCCAGTACCTTCCCGGCGCTGGCGCATAATCCGGCCTTGCTGAGTGAAGACCCGTCATCAGTGATCAGTGTCATTTTGAAAGGCGGTCAGCGTGCGATTACGCAACAGGCGCCGACCGGTTTCACCATGCCAGATTTCGCCTGGCGCCTGGATGATCAGCAGGTCGCTGATGTCGCTAACTTCATCCGCAATGGATGGGGTAATAAAGCGGCACCGGTAACGGCCGATCAGGTGAAAAAGATCCGCGCGACCCTTCCTCCTGCCCCGCAAAAATAGGCATAAAAAAACGGCCCATAATGGGCCGTTTCTTGTGCAACTCTGGTCTAAGCAAAAACTTAGAAGCTGTAGCCTACGCCAGCAATCCAGGTGCCTACGTCTACGCTACGGATACGGCTCTGCTCGTAACCCACGTCAACAGCAACGTTCTGGATTGGGTTGAACTGCATGCCTGCGCCGTAGGAGAAACCGTAATCGCTGGTGTCAGATTTAGACTGTGCAGCTGCGTCATTCGCCTGGTACTTACCGTAACCGATACCGACCACGCCGTAGATGCTTGCCCAGTCGTTCAGACGGTAAGCAGGACCACCGGTGATGCCGTAGTACTGGCCTTTGTTGTAAACGCCAGCGTTAGTGCGGTCTTTTTCGGTGTAGGTGAAAGAACCGATCCAACCCAGTGGGTTAGTACCATCTTCGTAACGGTATTTCAGGTTGAAGCCGTTTGCTTTGTTAGCAACGCCCTGATAATCGCTCTGCGCGTAACCAGCAGAAACGGTGCTCTGCGCCATGGCTGAACCTGCTGAAACTGCCAGTACACAAGCCAGTGCTGAAAGACATGCAATTTTTTTCATAAACCACCTCAAATGTGAATATACTTCTCTCCTGACAACGCTGAAAATATAACAAAAATTAGCAAGAAACTCTGCCCGCTATTTGTTGTCTAACAGATTGTTTGGTGTAACAGAAAGTTAATGAAGCTTCCTATGTCATTCATTTTACTTATAAAAAGCGTCATCTTCCTGCAATAATATTTCGTGCTATAAAAAATGCCTTTAAGGATATTCCTAAACTAACCTGACATTTCTTTACTTAAATGGCCCGAAAAACGGTTATTTCCCAGGCTGTCGCAGCATTTATTTTCCCTCTTACACACCTCCTTATTTCCTTAAGATTCCTTTACACTGGCGTTTTGTTGCTGTGTTGTTAATCACTACGGGATTGAATTACAGGATGTCTACGCCTCAGACGAACGCCAAAATGGCCCCGGTTTTGTTTCCGATTGCCGTGCTACTGATTGCCATGCTCTCGCTTCAGGGCGGTGCTTCCCTGGCAAAATCACTGTTTCCTACCGTAGGGGCTCCGGGCATCACCGCATTGCGTCTCGGACTGGGCACCCTGATTTTGTGCGTCATCTTTAAGCCGTGGCGTTTACGTTTTACCCGCGCACAGCGTAAACCGCTCTTGATGTACGGTCTGGCGCTCGGTTGTATGAACTATCTCTTCTATCTATCGATCCGCACCGTGCCGCTGGGCGTGGCGGTTGGGCTGGAATTTCTGGGTCCTTTAACCCTGGCGCTGGCCGGTGCGCGACGTCCCCTCGATTTCCTGTGGGTACTGCTGGCGGTTACCGGTTTGTGGTTTCTACTGCCGATTGGTGATGGCATCAGCCATATCGATCCGCTGGGTGCGCTATTAGCCGTGGGAGCAGGTGCCTGTTGGGCGGTCTATATTCTGGCGGGGCAACGCGCCGGTGCGGAACATGGTCCAGCGACGGTTGCCATGGGATCGTTGATCGCCTCAGTGATCTTCGTCCCCCTCGGGTTAACTTTTGCTGCGCCCGGCATCTGGCACTGGGAAATACTGCCACTGGCGCTGATTATCGCCCTGCTCTCCAGTGCCATTCCTTATTCACTGGAGATGATGGCCTTAACCCGCTTGCCGGCTCGCATCTTTGGCACGCTGATGAGTCTGGAACCCGCGATGGCCGCACTTTCAGGGATGTTGTTCCTCGGTGAGCTGCTAACGCTGAAGCAGTGGATCGCGCTGCTGGCGATTATCGCCGCGTCGGCGGGTTCGACACTCACCATGAAACAGAAGAGTGCCAAAATAAGCGAAGTGGATATTAATAACCCGCAATAAATAATGCCAAATTCAGCCTGTTAAGCTGCAGGCTGAATATATAAGCATTCTCATTCTCTTTTTTCTCATCACCATCTTCGGTTTTGTTATTATTTTGCAACATCATTGAAAAGCAATTAACACGCAGTGTAAATCATTGTTATGAATGCAAAATATTTAAAACGCTCAAATCCCGCACAACATGAAGGTTTATCTATTCCTGTCATCGGTTTAAACAATCCGGCACAGCCGAAAACTGCTGCTATACTTATTCCCGTGCTTGATTAGGACAACCATCAATTAGAGGATATTAATGATGAGTACCGCAAAACTGGTTAAAACTAAATCGTCTGATCTCATTTACACCCGTAATGATGTTGCTGATAGCGATAAGAAAGCGACCATCGAGGTGCTCAACCGTCTGGTAGTGGAGTTTATTGATCTGTCACTGATCACCAAGCAGGCGCATTGGAACATGCGTGGTGCCAACTTTATCGGTGTGCACGAAATGCTGGATGGCTTCCGTACTGCCATCACCGATCATCAGGACACCATTGCAGAGCGTGTTGTACAGCTCGGCGGCGTGGCGCTGGGTACCACTCAGATCGTCAACGACAAGACGCCATTGAAAAGCTATCCGCTCAACATCCACACCGTTCAGGATCATCTGAAAGCGCTGGCCGATCGTTACGCGATTGTTGCGAACGATACGCGTAAGGCCATCAGTGAAGTAAGCGATGAAGACACTGCAGACATTTTCACGGCGGCATCGCGTGATTTGGATAAATTCCTGTGGTTCATCGAATCCAACATCGAATAATGTCAGTTACAGCGAAGGCGGGTTATCCCGCCTTTTTTTATGTCTGTAACATTTTGGTGCTTTTTTTGACGTCGTTAACAAATTCTTAATCCTACCTTTCCCTTGCTAAGCCCTTGGTGCACACTGTGCCTGCACCACAACAGCACGATGCACTATTTTGGTGACCCATATTAGTGCAGACTTTTCAACTACAGCAAAATCGCTTCAGCCAGGCCCTGCATCCTGCTGATTTCGACCGAAATGAAAAGTTGGCATAATTTTTTCATATGAATAGCCGTACATCAGGCCATCAGGTCTGAAGGGTAATAAGGAAAATAATGATGAAGTCTTTGATTAAAGTCTCCGTGGCCGCGCTGGCGTTGGCCTTCTCGCTTTCTTCCACTGCAGCAGATAAGAAACTGGTTGTTGCGACCGACACCGCATTCGTTCCTTTTGAATTCAAACAGGGTAACGAATATGTTGGTTTCGATATCGACCTGTGGGCCGCTATCGCCAAAGAACTGAAGCTGGATTACACCCTGAAGCCAATGGATTTCAGCGGTATCATCCCAGCACTGCAAACCAAAAACGTTGACGTGGCTCTGGCCGGTATCACCATTACCGACGAGCGCAAAAAAGCCATCGACTTCTCTGACGGCTATTACAAAAGTGGTCTGTTGGTGATGGTGCGTGAGAACGAAAACAACATCAAAGGCATCGACGATCTGAACGGCAAAGTGGTTGCGGTGAAGAGCGGTACCGGTTCTGTTGATTACGCAAAAGCGCACATCAAGTCTAAAGATCTTCGTCAGTTCCCGAACATCGACAACGCTTATATGGAGTTGGGCACCAACCGTGCTGACGCCGTGCTGCACGACACGCCAAACATCCTGTACTTCATCCACACCGCCGGTAAAGGTCGCTTCAAAGCGGTTGGCGAGTCTATCGAAGCTCAGCAGTATGGCATCGCCCTGCCAAAAGGCAGTGATGAGCTGCGTAATCAGATTAATGGCGCGCTGAAAACCCTGCGCGACAACGGCACGTACAATACAATTTATAAAAAATGGTTCGGCAGCGAGCCAAAATAATTCCGGCCTAAGCCGATTTTTTCCAGCAGGGAGCTTCGTCTCCCTGCTTTTTACATTTCCATTGCAACAGATTTTGGAGTTACACCATGGAGTTTGACTGGAGCGTCATTTGGCCAGCCCTGCCGATTTTGATCGAAGGCGCCAAAATGACCCTGATAATTTCCGTACTCGGCTTAATTGGCGGGTTAATCATTGGTTTAGTCGCCGGCTTCGCACGCGCGTACGGTGGATGGATAGCCAATAACATCGCACTGGTGTTCATCGAGCTGATTCGCGGTACGCCAATCGTGGTGCAGGTAATGTTTATTTACTTCGCCTTGCCGATGGCCTTCCCGGACCTACGTATCGATCCGTTTACCGCTGCCGTGGTCACCATCATGATTAACTCCGGTGCCTATATCGCGGAAATCACGCGTGGTGCCGTGCTGTCGATCAACAAAGGCTTCCGTGAAGCAGGCCTGGCGCTGGGTCTTTCCCGTCGTGAAACCCTGCGTTACGTCATCATGCCGTTGGCACTGCGTCGTATGCTGCCACCGCTCGGTAACCAGTGGATCGTGAGTATCAAAGATACCTCGCTGTTTATCGTGATCGGCGTGGCGGAACTGACCCGTCAGGGTCAGGAAATCATCGCCGGAAACTTCCGCGCGCTGGAGATCTGGAGTGCCGTTGCGATTATCTATCTGGTTATTACGTTGGTGTTGAGCTTTGTACTGCGCCGTATTGAGAAGAAGGTGAAAATCCTGTGATTGAATTTAAAAACGTCTCTAAAAACTTCGGCCAGACCAAAGTCCTGCACGACATTAACCTGAAGATCAATCAGGGTGAAGTGGTGGTGATTATCGGGCCATCTGGCTCAGGTAAATCGACCCTGCTGCGCTGCATCAACAAGCTTGAAGAGATCACTACCGGTGACCTGATTGTTGATGGCATGAAAGTTAACGATCCTAAAGTCGATGAGCGTCTGATTCGCCAGGAAGCCGGTATGGTGTTCCAGCAGTTCCATCTGTTCCCACAGATGAGTGCGCTGGACAACGTGGCTTTCGGCCCAATTCGCGTGCGCGGTGCTAAAAAGGACGACGCACAGAAATTGGCGCGTGAACTGTTAGGTAAAGTCGGCCTCGCCGAGCGTGCGCACCACTTCCCAGCCGAACTGTCTGGTGGTCAGCAGCAGCGTGTCGCCATCGCCCGTGCACTGGCGGTGAAGCCGAAAATGATGCTGTTTGATGAGCCAACCTCTGCACTCGATCCAGAACTGCGCCATGAAGTGCTCAAGGTGATGCAGGATCTGGCTGAAGAAGGCATGACGATGGTGATTGTGACGCACGAAGTGGGCTTCGCTCAGAAAGTGGCTTCGCGTCTGATCTTCATTGATAAAGGCACCATCGCTGAAGATGGCAATCCGGATGAGTTGATCACCAACCCACCGAGCGATCGTCTGCGTGAGTTCCTGCAGCACGTATCATAAATGACGAGGCGGCTGTAAAG
Organism: Pantoea sp. S61; assembly: GCF_016625145.1. Lineage (NCBI taxonomy): Bacteria > Pseudomonadati > Pseudomonadota > Gammaproteobacteria > Enterobacterales > Erwiniaceae > Pantoea > Pantoea sp. S61. Next base: position 4,979 of record NZ_JACVUO010000039.1, on the reverse strand, counting down.
CCGCCTCTTCTTCCGTAAAGAATTTTCCTTTCAGAATCTTCACCTTCCATCACTGACTATACTTTTTATCTTGTGCCGTTGCGCGTTGCTCAAGGAGAAGGTCATGTCGTTTGCCCGCCCATCATGGTGCCTTACCATATGGATGCTGCTCTGTCTGTTCCTCGTTCCCACCGCAAACGCGGTCAATCTGCCGCAGGCCGCCGTCGCCGCTCAACAAACGTCAACGCCCGCTGCCAACACCACCGCTGAAGCAGAGCCAACGCTGGAAGATAAAAAAGCCGCTTATGCCGCGCTGGCGAATATTCTGGAGAATAACGATTCGCGTCAGGAATTGATCGATCAGCTGCGTCAGGCCGCCACCAGTAAAGCCAACAATGAACAACCCGTCCTGGCACCACCGCAGGCTGAGCAGGAAGATCCCACGGTACTGGAGAGCGTCACCAACGTCACACGCGAATACGGGGGCGCCGTTGCCTCGCAGTTTGTCCGTTTGCACGACAACATCGTTAACGCGCCGCACAAATCCTTTAATCAGCAAACCTTCTTCAATGCACTGAAGTATTTCGCCGGGCTCGCCGCTGCCGTTTTTGCTTTTTACTGGTTCACGCGGCTGTTGATGTATCCCGTGTGGCAGCGCATGGGCCGCTGGGGGCGCAATCATAATCTGGAGCGCACCAAGTGGCTGCATCTTCCTGCCACCATCGTCGTCGCCTTTCTGCTCGACTTAGTGCTTCTGGCGCTGACGCTGTTTGTGGGTCAAATCATCAGTGATAATTACCACAACAACAACCGCACCATTGCCTATCAGCAGGGGCTATTCCTCAATGCCTTCGCGTTGATTGAGTTTTTCAAAGCGGTGTTGCGATTAATATTCTGCCCACGCTTCCCCACCCTGCGCTTCTTTCATCTTTCCGATGTGCGTGCCGCTTACTGGAATACGCGTCTCAGTTGGCTCAGCGGCATCATCGGTTATGGCTTACTGGTGGTGGTGCCGATTGTCGGCAATCAGGTCAATATGCAAATCGCTGCATTGGTGAATATGCTGATCATGTGCATTATGACCGGCTGGGCGCTGTGGCTGATTTTCCGCAATCGACGTAACATCCACGACGAACTATCGCGTTTGGCCGATCGCAGTATGAGTTTCTTTGCCTTGTTTATTCGCGCCTTTGCGATGGTGTGGCATTGGCTGGCGAGCGCCTACTTTATCGCGCTGTTCCTGTTCTCGATCTTCAATCCGGGTGACAGCCTGAAGTTTATGATGTCCGCCACGGTGCGCAGCATGGCGATTATTGTTATCGCCGCGCTGATTTCCGGCATGCTGACGCGCTGGATTGGCAAAACGCTGACGCTGTCGCCGGATCTGCGTCGCAACTATCCTGAGCTGCAGAAACGCGTCAATGACTGGGTGAAAGCACTGCTGAAACTGGCGCGCGTGATCACCGTGTTCGCCACGCTACTGCTGCTGCTCAATGCCTGGAATCTGTTTGATCTCTGGCACTGGCTCACGCTGGGAGCCGGGCAGAAAATGGTGGATGTGCTGATTCGTATCGTGATGATTTTACTGCTTTCCGCCATCGGCTGGACACTGCTGGCTAGCCTGATCGAAAGCCGTCTGGCTTCGGATTCACACGGAAGGCCGATGCCCAGCGCACGTACGCGCACCTTACTGACGCTATTCCGTAACGCGCTGGCGGTGGTGATCAGCACCATCACCATTATGATTCTGCTGTCAGAAGTGGGCGTTAACATCGCGCCGCTGCTGGCGGGTGCCGGTGCGCTGGGGCTGGCAGTGTCATTCGGTTCGCAAACGCTGGTGAAGGATATTATCACCGGTATCTTCATTCAGTTTGAGAATGGCATGAATACCGGCGATCTGGTGACCATTGGCCCGATTACCGGCACGGTGGAGCGCATGTCGATTCGTTCCGTCGGGGTGCGTCAGGATACCGGTGCCTATCACATCATTCCCTGGTCTTCGATCACCACCTTTGCCAACTTTGTGCGCGGTATTGGCTCGTTTGTCGCCAACTATGATGTTGACCGCAGTGAAGAGACTGAACGTGTGAATGCGACTTTGCAGGCGGCGGTAAAAGAGTTACTGGAGAACCCGGATATTCGCGGCATGGTGATTGGCGAACCAAGTTTTTCCGGGCTGGTAGGCTTGACCAATCAATCCTTTACCGTGCGCGTCTCATTCACCACCCAACCGCTGAAGCAGTGGACAGTGCGTTTTGCGCTGGATGATAAGGTGAAGAAGCATTTTGATGCCGCAGGGATTAGAACGCCGCATCAGACGGTGGAAGTGATGCAGACGGGTAACGATGTGGCTTCGGCGGCTACGCTGGCAGCACTACCGCCGCCCAATCCATCGTAAAATCACACAGGGACGGCACCTGGTTGTCAGATTCCGCGCCTGCATGACGGGGCCGGAACTCGCACCTGCCGTCTAACCGGTGCCGATGGCGATCGCTAAATTCAGCGCGAGAACTGAAGTGGGACATTGCCAGGGCCCATTTCGATATGGACTGCAAACGCAAGGCGGTACAGCTTAGCGCAAGTGATCAAATGGGCGGGCCAGAGCCCGCCTTCACGTTTTACACCCAGAGAAATACGGCCTCCGCGCCCGTTGAATCAGCGCACGAGGCGTTTAGTGCGCGCAGCGGGCGGCAGGAAAGTCCAGGCGATAAAGCGGCTCTGTTTCTGCCCCTGTGCCATCTCAATGATTCGCACTTCCTCAACATCGAGATTGCGCAACTGATCGCGCAGCGCAGGCAGGTTCTCTTTGCGCGAAACCAGTGAGGTAAACCAGACAATACGATCCGCGTAAGCCACACTCTCGTCGATCATCTTACCTACGAACTGACGTTCTCCGCCCTCGCACCACAGTTCCTTGTGCTGACCACCAAAGTTGAGTGGTGCATTTTTACCTAAGCCCAGATTGCGCGTTTTACGCTGACCCACCATCGCCGCTTCCTGTGCCGACGCATGGAACGGTGGGTTACACAGCACCGCATGGTAGCGCTCATTTTTGTGCACCACACCGGCGAAAATGGCGGAATCGTCTTTCTGACGACGCAGGCGCACACCGCGTTGTAAGCCGGGATTACTGGCGACAATCTGGTTAGCAGCGGTAATCGCTTCAGCCGTGATATCCGTACCGGTGAAACGCCAACCGTATTCCGCGTGTCCGATTAGCGGATAGATGAGGTTGGCACCGCAACCGATATCCATAATATCGACATCGCGTGGCACTTTGCCGCCGTTGTCGCTGGCCAGCAAATCAGCCAGCGCATGAACATAGTCAGCACGACCTGGTACGGGTGGTGTCAGGTAGCCTTCCGGTAACTGCCAGTTCAGGTTATAAAACAGTTTGATCAGCGCCTGATTGAGCAGCATCACCGCTTCGGGATCGGCAAAATCTACCGACAGCTCGCCGTAGCCATTTGGACGCACTTTCACCGCCAGCGGCGGATGGGCGGCGGTCAGAGCAGCAAAATCATAACGGCCTTGATGGCGATTACGGGGATGGAATGGCGAGGTGGCGGTTGGCTTGTTCATAGATTCTCCGGAAAGTAGCGCGGGCGTAAGATACGCTGGATGGCGGCATCGCACAATCCGCTTACACGATTATCTGTATTGCATTTAAACCTAATATCCCCAAATTGAGTCCCAAATAATTCGTGCTACAGCCAGGCGGGCATTAAGGTCATCCCTTTCCTGATAACCGTGATTGGGATGCCATGACACCGTTGTGGTGCGAAGTTTATCAGACAAGCCAGGAGCGCTAATGCAACAACGTTATACTTATCAGCCACGAAGCGGGCATGGTTTACCACACGATCCGCTGAACGCTATTGTTGGTCCCCGCCCTATCGGCTGGGTGAGTTCGCTGAGCGCCAGTGGCCAGCGCAACCTGGCACCCTACAGTTTCTTCAACTGTTTTAACTATCATCCCCCCATCATCGGTTTCGCCAGCAGCGGCTGGAAAGACAGCGTACGCAATATCAGTGAGAGCAAAGAGTTTGTCTGGAATCTGGCCACTCGTCCGCTCGCCGAAGCGATGAATGAAAGTTCTGCTTCTGTGCCGCCGGAACAAGATGAGTTCGCACTCGCAGGATTGACACCAATAGCTGCCTCGCACGTCAACGTCAGCATGGTGGCAGAGAGCCCGGTGAATTTTGAGTGCCGTCTGACTCAGCTGATTCGTCTGCAGGATGTGCAAGGCACTGAACTGGAGAGTTGGCTGGTGTTGGGTGAAGTGGTGGCGATTCATATCGATGAGACGCTGCTGGAAGATGGCATCTACCAGACCGCAAAGGCGCAACCTATTCTGCGAGCCGGTGGCCCATCGGCGTATTACGGCATCAGCGAGGATTTGCGGTTTGATTTGGTGCGCCCGGATGCGCGCCGGGGTTAATTTTTTGCAGGCTGGCGTTTCCGGTTCAAATTCAGTTTGAAACATAGGTTAGGATTGCAGGCTGAAATGCGGGTTGGCTTACAACCGAGTTAACGCTGGCTGGGTGCGCAGGAGGCTGGCGTCCTCGCGCCGCTGACGCGGTGCCCTCACTTCGTCCGTCTGCCTCACGGAACGGCGGGGGATGGCACATCCCTGTGCCGCCCCACCTTTCGCCCGCGTCCTGCGGGCTATCCTGGCAGACTCACTCTGCTCGGCGCTGCGGATTGCCAGCCCCCTGCGCCCCCAGCCAGCTCATAAACTTTCGTGCGTTTTGTTTAAAGGCACTTTCCTTCCCATAAGCTTCAGTGCGTTATGTCACCAACCGCATTTTTGTCCATAAGCTTGATTATGTGATGCTAATGAAACTATCAGCCTATTCATAAACTTCAGCCAATAAGAACTCACATCGGCTCACAAACTTGAATACGCTTTGTCGAATACCGCACAAGTGTTAGTGGCCGTAGCACCTCTGATGCTGCAAGGGCTATCCGCAGCGCTGAGGCTTTTACGTTGGGCCAGG
>NZ_JACVUO010000038.1:0-13598 GCF_016625145.1 Pantoea sp. S61 | reverse complement strand
TAGAGAGTAGAGAGTAGAGAGTAGAGAGTAGAGAGTAGAGAGTAGAGAGTAAAGAGTAGAGAGTAGAGAGTAGAGAGTAGAGAGTAGAGAGTGGCGAGTAGAGAGTAGAGAGTACAGAGTAGAGAGTAGAGAGAAAGTTTGGCGGCTGAACTAAGACGAAAAAATGTCGCCCGGTGAAAGGCGACTTCAGTTATCACGACAAATTACTTCTGCATCGGCAGATTCAAGCCATGCTCTTTGGCACAGCTCTGTGCCAGTTCATAGCCCGCGTCCGCGTGACGCATCACGCCCGTCGCCGGATCGTTCCACAGCACGCGGCCGAGACGCGCATCCGCTTCGGCGGTGCCGTCGCAGACAATCACCACGCCGGAGTGCTGCGAGAAGCCCATGCCAACGCCGCCGCCGTGATGCAGGCTCACCCAGGTCGCGCCGCCTGCGGTGTTCAGCAGGGCATTCAGCAGCGGCCAGTCAGACACCGCATCCGAACCGTCTTTCATCGCTTCGGTTTCACGGTTGGGTGACGCCACGGAACCACAGTCGAGGTGGTCACGGCCGATGACGATAGGCGCTTTCAGCTCACCGTTGCGCACCATTTCGTTGAATGCCAGCGCGGCTTTATGGCGCTCGCCCAGACCCAACCAGCAGATGCGCGCTGGTAGCCCCTGGAAGGCAATACGTTCCTGCGCCATGTCGAGCCAGCGATGCAGGTTCTTGTGTTCCGGGAACAGTTCTTTCAGCTTGGCGTCAGTTTTGTAGATGTCTTCCGGATCGCCTGACAGCGCCACCCAGCGGAAGGGACCTTTGCCTTCACAGAACAGTGGGCGAATATAGGCGGGCACGAAGCCTGGGAAATCAAAGGCGTTTTTCACCCCTTCATCCAGCGCCACCTGACGAATGTTGTTACCGTAATCCACGGTGGGTACGCCCATGTGGTGGAAGTCGAGCATCGCCTGCACATGCACCGCCATCGACGCACGTGCTGCTTTCTCAACAGCTTTAGGATTGCTGACGCGCTCGGCCTGCCAGCGATCCAGATCCCAACCCACTGGCAGATAGCCATTGATCGGATCGTGTGCGGAAGTCTGATCGGTGACGATATCCGGTTTCATGCCGCCCGCTTTGGCACGCTTCACCAACTCCGGCACGATTTCGGCGGCGTTGCCCAGCAGACCAACAGAAATCGCCTGTTTGGCTTTGGTGGCTTTCTCAATCAGATCCAGCGCTTCGTCTAAGGTATAAGCTTTGTGGTCGACGTAACGGGTGCGCAGACGGAAATCGATACGTGATTCCTGGCACTCAATGGCTAACACGCTGGCACCGGCCAGCACGCCAGCCAGTGGTTGCGCGCCGCCCATGCCGCCCAGGCCTGCTGTCAGGATCCAGCGGCCGCTCAAATCGCTGTCATAATGCTGGCGACCCGCTTCGGCGAAGGTTTCAAAGGTGCCCTGCACGATGCCTTGCGCACCGATGTAGATCCAGGAACCGGCGGTCATCTGGCCGTACATCATCAGGCCGGCTTTATCCAGCTCGTGGAAATGATCCCAGTTAGCCCAGTGCGGCACCAGGTTGGAGTTAGCCAGCAAGACGCGTGGTGCATCGGCATGGGTACGGAACACACCCACCGGTTTGCCTGACTGGATCAGCAAGGTTTCTTCGGGCTTTAACGCACGCAGTGAACGTAGAATCTGCTCAAAGCACTCCCAGTTGCGTGCCGCTTTACCGATACCGCCGTATACCACCAGATCTTCCGGGCGCTCAGCCACATCAGGATCGAGGTTGTTCTGGATCATGCGGTAAGCCGCTTCAATCAACCAATTCGCACAATGCAGTTCATTACCGCGCGGCGCACGGATTTCGCGGGCAACAGCCTGAGATAAAGTTTCGCTCATCATCAATTCCTTAAAGGGAAGGTGAACGCTGGCTTGGCAGCAGCGCAGTAAGGGATTCAGGCCAGGCGTGACGGCTGGCCCACAGGCGCATGGATTCAATATCCGGCGCCATTAAACGGTCTTGATCGAGGAAGGCGACGTGTTCGCGGATGCGCCCTATCTCTTGTTCCAGTGCAGTCGAGCTTTGCAATGGGCGGTGGAAGTCGATGCCCTGTGCCGCAGCCATGGCTTCAATGCCGACCACGGCAGCGGTGTTGAAGCACATATCACCAAGGCGACGCGCGGCGTAGGTGGCCATCGATACGTGATCTTCCTGGTTAGCGGAGGTCGGCAGGCTATCTACACTGCCCGGATGCGCCAGCGATTTGTTTTCAGAAGCCAGTGCGGCAGCGGTGACCTGAGCAATCATAAAGCCAGAGTTCACTCCACCATCGCGCACCAGGAATGGCGGCAGGCCAGAGAGACCGGTATCCAGCAACAGTGCCATACGGCGCTCGGAAATCGCTCCAATTTCGGCAATCGCCAGCGCGATGATATCGGCGGCAAACGCCACCGGTTCCGCGTGGAAGTTACCGCCTGAAATCACATCACCACTTTCACTGAACACCAGCGGATTATCGGAGGCCGCATTGGCTTCAATTTGCAGTACGCGCGACGCATGGCTGAGATTGTCTAAGCACGCGCCCATAACCTGCGGTACGCAGCGAATCGAGTAGGGATCCTGCACGCGACCACAATTCGTATGTGAGCTGAGGATTTCACTGCCTTCCAATAAGGAAGAAACCGCAGCGGCCACCGCGATTTGCCCGTGCTGACCACGCGCCTGATGAATACGCGCATCGAAAGGTTTTACTGAGCCTTTGATCGCTTCCAGCGACAATGCACCCGCCATCAAGCCTGCGGCAAACAGGTTTTCGGCTTCAAACAAGCCGCGCAGTGCCAGCGCGTTAGAGACCTGAGTGCCATTCAGCAGTGCCAAACCCTCTTTCGGTCCCAGCACAATCGGCTGCAGGCCAACGCGTGCCAGCCCTTCCGTAGCAGGAATCAGTTCTCCGCCGACGCGCACCTGGCCTTCGCCCAGCAACATCAAAGACAGATGGGCCAGCGGGGCCAAATCGCCCGATGCGCCAACCGAACCTTTTTCCGGGATACACGGCATGACACCGGCATTAAACAGCGCCAGCAGGGCTTCAATTAACTGGATACGCACGCCGGAGTGACCGCGTGCCAGGCTGATGATTTTGGTGGCGACCACTAAGCGCGTAACGTTATCGGGCAGTAAGTTGCCCAAGCCCACGCTATGCGACAGCACCAGATTGCGCTGCAACTCTGCCAGACGTTCAGAAGGAATCTGTGTCTGGGCCAGTTTGCCGAAGCCGGTATTGATGCCGTACACCACTTTGCCTGATGCCACGATGGCATCGACGGTTTCATTCGCGCGATCGATGGCCGCACGGGCGTCATCCGCTAACGTGAGCGTCACCTTGCTTTGATAAATCGCCCGCAAGGTCGCGAGGTCCACTTCACCGGGAACGAGGCGAATTTCCTGAACCGAACCTGACATAGTCTACTCCTGTCTATACAAGTGATCAGGTGCTACCTGCACGCCCTGAGTTGACGATCTGGCAAGGGGTAGCACCATTGAATGAGCTGAGTGAAGCATAAGTGTCTAATCTTGTCTATACAAGTAGCAAGGGCTGTGCCAGATTGATTGGATTCTGTGAAATGCGCCGCAATGCGGAATGTGTCATTCAGCCGCAGCGGCATTGCACCGAAACAGGGAGAACGCTGCACTGTTGACGCGCTGTCTGCACAATTGGATGTATATACATTTACGTGCTGAGACAGTAAACTTTGGGCATTATTCGGAAAAGGAACAGGATATGGCGGAGCAAACGGCAATAGCGCAGCTGGCCGCAGCGATGGGCGATGAGCCAGCACCGATTTATCAGCGCGTGAAACAGGCGATCGTCAGCCAGATCCGTGAAGGTCACTGGAAAGCGAATCAGCGCGTACCGTCCGAAAGTGAGCTGGTTAACGAGCTGGGCGTGAGCCGCATGACCATTAACCGTGCGCTGCGTGAACTCACCAGCGAAGGTTTTTTGGTTCGCATGCAAGGCGTCGGCACCTTTGTCGCGGAGATGAAGGGCTACACCGCGATGCTGGAAGTGCATAACATCGCCGATGAGATTGCTCAGCGCGGTCATCGCCACAGCTGCAAAATTTTGTCGATTGGGCAGATGAAGGCCGATCCAGAACAAGCCGCTGTGTTGGGCTTGTCCACCGGACAGACGCTGTATCATTCGTTGATTGTGCATTACGAAAACGATATGCCAGTGCAACTGGAAGATCGTCTGGTTAACCCGCTGGTGGCACCGGATTACCTCAGCCAGGATTATCATCAACTGACGCCCTACACCTATTTGATGCGCGTGGCGCCGTTGACTGCCGGTGAGCATATTGTGGAAGCGGTCCTGCCCGATCTGCGCCAGCGTAAACATCTGGCGCTGGATGAGCATGAGCCTTGCTTGCTGATTCGTCGTCAGACCTGGAGCGACAACAAGATTGTGACTTACGCGCGCCTGCTCTATCCCGGCTCGCGCTATAAGTTACTGGGGCGTTTCAGAGGACACGGCTAAGCGCCACAAACAGCAGGCTGGCATCCGAGGTTCGCGGTGCCAGCTGCGTCTCTTCATCCAGCCACCACATTCCCTGATTAACCGTGATGCTTTCGCCGTCCGCACTCTGCCATTCACCCGATAGCACCCACGCGACACCGTGTTCGCTGGCAACAGCGTGTTGCACAACCTCCACCTGAGCCTGCCAACTGTCACGGCGGGTCATGATATTGAAATCCTGACAGCTGCCACTGATCTGCGCATCGATCGACCATTCACCGGGAAATGCCCACGGCTGATGCGGCAACAACGCGTGCTTGACGCTATCACTGCGAAGTACCACGCTGTCGCCATTCAGCAGCGTAATCACACGATCGATACCGGGGAACGGCGAGAAAGGTCCGTCGGCACCGATGGTGGCAATACTGGCGCGCCAGCCAAACTCTGCCTCACCGGGCGGAAAGCTGACGATTTCACGCGTTTCGCCGCCGCCGTTGCGCCAGCGGCTCACGGGCAGCTGGCTGTAGTCAAAGCGTGTTCTCATTGCAGCGCCCTCATCGCCTCGGCAAAGCGTGCTGCAGCAGCTTCTTCTGCCTGATGATGGCCCTCGCTGATGACCTGATTACCGGCGACAAACACATCGCGGATCTGGCTTTGGCTACCGCCAAACAGCCAGCGGTTAAGAAGTGACGCTGAACTCACGCTGCCCAGGAAGGCATCGTTTTCCAGCACCAGCCAGTCGGCGCGTTTACCCACGGCCAGTTCACCTGTGTTGATCGCGCACGCCTGTGCACCGCCTTGTGCCGCCTGCTGCCACAGCAGATCGCCCACTGAAGGCTGTTGGGGCAGGGTGATACGATTGCGACGGCGATCGCGCAGGCGCTGACCGTACTCCAGCCAGCGCAGTTCTTCCAGCGCACTGAGCGACACATGGCTGTCCGAGCCAATGCCCCAGCGCCCACCGCGTGCGATGTATTCCACCGCCGGGAAGATGCCGTCGCCAAGATTGGCTTCGGTAGTCGGACAGAGACCGGCAATCGCACTGCTGGCAGCCATGCGTTGGATTTCGCTGTCGTCCAGATGGGTGGCATGAATCAGGCACCAGCGCTGATCCACCTCGAAGCGATTGTAGAGCCAGGCCACCGGACGTTCACCGCTCCACGCCAGACTGTCATTCACCTCTTTTTCCTGCTCCGCCACATGGATATGCACCGGCACATCAGCAGCGCTGGCGGCCAGTACTTCACGCATCTGGGTTTCATTCACCGCGCGCAGCGAGTGGAAACAGATGCCATGATTAAGCAGCGGTTTATTGGCGCTCCATTGCGCTGCGCGTTGCTGTTGTTGCAGATAAGCATCGGTCTGCTGGATGAAACGGCGCTGGCCATCGCTGGCGGGTTGCGATCCAAATCCGCTGTAGCTGTAAAGCACCGGCAGCAACGTCTGGCCAATACCAGCGGTCTCGGCGGCGGCCATCAGGTTGAGCAGCATCGCGTCATCGGCATAGGGTTTGCCCTGCGCATCGTGATGCAAGTAGTGGAATTCCGCCACCTGGCTGTAGCCGCCTTTTAGCATGTCGATGTAGAGATGGGTGGCGATATCGCCGACCTGCTCCGGCGACAGGCGCTGCACCATGCGATACATCAGATCGCGCCACGTCCAGAAACTGTCCTGCGGATCGCCCGCCACTTCTGCCAGCCCGGCCATGGCACGCTGGAAGGCGTGTGAGTGCAGGTTGGCGATAGCAGGAATAACCGGGCCAGCAAGGCGAGTGGCGTTACCTGGCATGCTATTGGGGGTGAGTTCTGCGATCTGTCCGGATGCGTCAGTGGTAATCAATACGTCTTCATGCCAGCCGTCGGCCAGCAGCGCGCGTGGGGCAAAAAAAACGGCCATGGTTGATCCTTAAGGGCGGAAAGTTGTATATACATATACATACTTTGAGACGCACTGTAAATCGTCAGACGTGAAGGGGAGTGGGATGGCAGAAGCGAAGCAGATCGACAGCCTGTGGCTGGGGGCCGATATCGTCACCATGCGAGACGGGCACTATAACCTGATTGCCGACGGTGCGCTGGCGGTGGATAACGGTGAACTGATTTGGGTAGGGCCGCGCAGCGAACTGCCAAATTTTGCTCCGCGTTCGCAGCAGCAATTTGACGGTGGCATCATCACGCCGGGTCTGGTCGATTGCCATACGCATCTGGTGTTTGGCGGCGACCGTAGCCAGGAGTTTGAGCAACGTCTGAACGGCGTCAGCTATGCTGAGATTGCGGCGCAGGGCGGCGGTATTCTCTCCACGGTACGTGCTACGCGCGCGGCATCGCAGCAGGAGTTGGTGGCAAGCGCGCGCTGGCGTCTGGATCGATTGCTGGCAGAAGGCGTCACTACAGTGGAGATTAAATCGGGTTATGGCCTCGATGAAACCAGCGAGCTGACCATGCTGCGCGCCATCCGCGAGCTGGCAGAAACGGTACCCGCCGATGTGCTGGCGACCTGTCTGGCCGCGCACGGTTTCCCGCCGGAATTTAAGGAAAATCCACAGGGCTGGATCGATATCATCTGTAATCGCTTGCTACCGCAGGTGAAGGCGGAAGGTCTGGCGGATGCGGTCGATGCCTTCTGCGAACATCTGGCCTTTTCCCCTGAGCAGGTTAGCGCGGTGTTTGATAAAGCCAAAGCGCTGGGAATGCCGATTAAATTGCACGCCGAGCAGCTTTCTGCGTTGGGCGGCGCCACGCTGGCGGCTGAATACGGCGCCTTGTCAGCCGATCATCTTGAATACGCCACTGAAGCTGATGCGAAGGCGATGGCACAGCACGGCACCGTCGCAGTGTTGCTGCCGGGCGCGTTCTATCTGCTGCGAGAAACGCAACGCCCGCCCGTGGATCTGTTCCGCAAACACGGCGTGCCCATGGCGCTGGCCAGCGATGCGAATCCGGGAACTTCACCGGCGCTGTCGCTGCGTCTGATGTTGAATATGGGCTGCACGCTGTTTGGCATGACGCCGGAAGAGGCGCTGGCAGGCGTGACCTTATGGGGCGCTAAAGCGTTGGGATTACAGCACTCGCACGGTTCGCTCGAGGCCGGCAAGGTGGCAAACTTTGTGCACTGGCCGCTGGCGCGTCCGGCAGAACTGGTTTACTGGTTGGGCGGCGAGTTGCCGTGCCAGGTTATCTATCGTGGAGAAGCGCAATGACACCTTTTCATTTCACCGCCGGTAAGCTGCCGCTGCTGGTCAGCATCCCGCATGCGGGTACCCAGTTAACGCCTGAAGTGGACGCCGGATTGAGCGACGCGGCACGCGGCCTGCCGGATACCGACTGGCACATTCCGCTGTTGTACGATTTTGTGCGTGATCTGGGGGCCAGCCTGCTGATTGGCCACTACTCACGTTTTGTCATCGACCTGAATCGTCCGGCGGATAATCAGCCGCTGTACACCACCGCGACGACAGGGCTGTATCCTGAGACGTTATTTGATGGTACGCCGACCTTCGCTGAGGGGAAAACGCCCAGTGCCGCCGCGCGTCAGGGTTATCTCGATAATATCTGGCAGCCGTATCACCAGCAGATCCAGCAAGAGCTGGCGCGACTGAAAGCTGAACACGGTTATGCGCTGCTGTTTGACGCCCACTCCATTGCCTCAGTGATTCCGCGCTTGTTTGATGGTCAGTTGCCGGATATCAACATTGGCACCAACAGCGGTGAGAGTTGCTCTGGCGCGGTGATCGAAGCGATCAAGGATGTCTGTGCCGCGCAAAGCGATTACAGCTGGGTCGTCAACGGACGTTTCAAAGGCGGCTATATCACGCGTGCCTACGGTCAGCCGCAGCAGGGTGTACAGGCCGTACAGCTCGAACTGGCGCAACTGAATTATATGGATGAAACGCCGCCGTTTGCCTGGCAGCAGGATCGCGCCGCGCAGCTGCAGAAAGTGTTAAAACCAATGATGCAGGCGTTTTTACAGGCCGGAAAGTTGCGTTAATCGCCTGAGTCGTAGGGCAAGACGTCATGCTTGCCAGGGCTAATTTGCATCAGGCTGCCACCTTCGAAGGGTGGCAGTTTTTGATCGGTGTTACAGTGCAAACTCATGTCACGCGCCATACCCATCTCGCTTCCATCTAAACCCTGACATCCCCATAACAGTGCAATCGCGCCCCAAAAATGTGCACCCATACGTCCACATCGTAACCATTCCCTGATTCTACCGCTTCTGCCGACCTGGCACACCGCTTGCTAGGTTGTATGTACAAGTAAAGACCACGTGGTAATTATCACTTTTTATTCTGGCTGGCTCACAAAAAGCTTATGCCGACAATGATCTGCCGCAAGCTAACTTGTATATACATGAAATGTCATCTGCGCTGTATCAGCCAACAGAGACAGCCAATTCGATTAATGACCAGGAGAAGCCGCATGACGCACCGCGCCCCGATTCGCCGTTTTTGCCTCACGACCCTGTTTGCCAGCCTGATGATCAGCGGGATGGCTGTGCAGGCGAAAGAGTGGAAATCGATCACCATCGCTACCGAAGGCAGTTATGAACCCTGGAACCTGACGCTGCCGGGCGGCAAGTTAGGTGGCTTTGAACCTGAACTGATGGAAGACCTGTGTAAGCGCATGGGCATCCAGTGCAAGCTGGTGGTGCAAAACTGGGACGGCATGATCGCCGGACTGAATGCTGGCAAATATGACGTGATCATGGATGCGATTGTCATTACGCCGGACCGCAAAAAAGTGGTCAATTTCACCGTGCCTTACGCGTCCACACCGGCCACTTTTATCACCACCAAAGACAGTCCGCTGATGCCTGCCGATCACAACATCATCAAGCTGCATGATGATGAGAAGGAGATCAACACGGCGATTGCCCCTCTGAAAGCGGCGTTAAAAGGCAAAACCATTGGCATCGCGTCCGGCACGGTTTACACGCCATTTATTGATAAGTACTTCAAAGATGTCGCTGACGTGCGTGAATACACTTCCTCAGCAGATGCGATTCTCGATCTTCAGGCGGGGCGTATTGATGCGGTATTCGACGATGTGACCTTCGCCCAATCGATGCTGGCGCGCAAAGAGAACAGCAACCTGACCTTCAGCGGCCCGCAGTTGGGTGGCCCGATCTGGGGTGAGGGCGAGGCGATGGGCGTGCGCATGGCTGACAACGATCTGAAGGCCAAACTCGACGAGGCCATTAAAGGCGCACTGGCCGATGGCACCGTGAAAAAGCTGAGTGAGAAGTGGTTTAAAACTGACGTAACCCCGTAAGTGAGGTGAAAGATGATGAGCCTGCTGAGTTTTGGTGCTGATGGCTGGGGCCGCCTGATTTTGGGGGCTGCCTTCACCACGCTGCTGCTGTCGCTGGCGGCGCTGATGATTGGCGCAGTGGTCGGTTCTGGCGTGGCGGCAGCGAAACTGTCGCCACAGCGCTGGGTTCGCTGGTTGGGTGAAGCCTATTCCACGGTGTTTCGCGGCATCCCGGAACTGCTGGTGATCTACCTGTTCTATTTTGGCGGATCGGGCCTGATTACCCTCGTTGGGCAGATGTTCGGTGCGGATGGCTTTATCGAAGCGCCACCGTTCCTGATTGGTGCACTGGCAATCGGGCTCATCTCGGGATCCTATCAAGGTGAAGTGTATCGTGCGGCACGTCTGGCGCTGGCGAAGGGCGAAGTGGAAGCCGCAGTGGCGATTGGCATGCCGCGCTGGCGCATCGCACAGCGCATTTTGCTGCCGCAGATTGTGCGCTATGCGCTGCCGGGCATGTCGAATGTCTGGCAGATGAGCCTGAAAGATTCGGCGCTGGTGTCGGTGACTGGCATCGTTGAGCTGATGCGCGCCAGCCAGGTGGCGGCGGGTTCCACGCGCGATTACTTCACCTTCTATCTGATTGGCGGTGGCTGCTATCTGGTGCTGACGCTGCTGTCTAATCATGCATTCCGTCGGGCAGAATCCCGCCTCGGACGCGCATGGCAAAGTCGCACTGCGGCACAGCACTAAGGAGCAGCAGTATGATTGATTTCGCCTTTCTGACTGACACTTTCCTCAAGCTAAGCGCAGCGCTGCCGGTAACGCTGGGGCTATTTATCAGTGCATTTCTCTGTGGTGGCATTCTCGCCATCGGGATTCTGTCACTGCGCATGAGTCGCTGGCGGGTGCTGAGCGGCTTTGCGCGCGGCTACATTCTGGTGTTTCGCGGCTCACCGCTGCTGATTCAACTGTTCTTGATCTATTACGGATTGGGCCAGTTTGGGGTGATCCGCCATAGCTTTGTCTGGCCATTCCTGCGCGAGCCGTTTACCTGCGCCGTGCTGGCACTGTCGCTGTGTACGGCGGCTTATACTGCGGAGATCTTACGTGGTGCTTTGCTGGCGGTGCCGCCCGGCCAGGTGGAAGCCGGGCTGGCCTGCGGCATGTCGCGCTGGCTGCTACTGCGTCGCATCATCGCGCCCATCATGCTGCGTTATGCTCTGCCGGCTTATTCCACCGAAGCGATTTTGCTGGTGAAGTCCACGGCGCTGGCCAGCCTGGTCACCGTATGGGATGTCACTGGTGTGGCGCAGCAGATCATTCAGCGTACCTATCGCACCATGGAAGTGTTTATCTGCGCCGCCGCCATTTATCTGATTCTGAACTTCATTATCGTCCAGCTTTACGCGTTGTTAGAACGCCGTTTAACCCCGGTGCATCGCGTTGAAAAAAAGCCGTTACCCGTCGTTAAACCGCTTGCCGGAGAGTGATATGCAATCCACGTCCCCCATAACCTTAAGCGCCACCGATATTCATAAATCCTTTGGCGCGATGGAAGTACTGAAAGGCATTTCGCTGCAGGCGCACCAGGGCGATGTCATCTCGATTCTCGGTGCCAGCGGCTCGGGTAAAAGTACCTTATTGCGCTGCATCAATCTGCTGGAAACGCCGGATGCTGGCGTGGTGAGCGTCGGTGGTGAAACGATTGAGATGAAGCGCCATGCGCATGGCCATCAGCTGGCGGCCAACCCAAAACAGATTGAGCGTTTGCGCTCGCGTCTGGGCATGGTGTTCCAGAGTTTTAACCTGTGGTCGCATATGACGGTGCTGCAAAACGTGATTGAAGGGCCGCACTATGTTCTGAAGCGCGATAAGAAAAGCTGCATTGCCCAGGCGGAGCAGTTGCTGGATCGCGTTGGCCTGTTGAACCGCAAAGATTTCTACCCGGCGCAGCTTTCCGGCGGCCAGCAGCAGCGAGTGGCGATTGCCCGTGCACTGGCAATGGATCCGGAAGTGATGCTGTTTGATGAGCCAACTTCGGCGCTCGATCCGGAGTTGGTGGGCGAAGTATTGAAAGTGATGCGCAGCCTGGCGGAAGAGGGGCGCACCATGCTGGTGGTGACCCACGAAATGGGCTTTGCGCGTAATGTTTCCAACCGCGTGGTGTTTATGCATCAGGGGACCATTGATTGTCAGGGGACGCCGGAAGAGATGTTTGGCGCACAGGGCTCGCAGCGCTTTAAGCAGTTTATCTCCAGCCATCAGAGCCATCACACGGAGCAACCAGCATGACGTTAGTGTGGGGCGATGAAACGCTTTCCTGGCAGGATGTGGTGCAGGTGGCGCGGCACAATGCCGAACTGACGTTAAGCGCCAGTGCCTGGCAGCGTATTGCTCTGGGCCGTGAGATCGTCGAGCAGATTGTGGCCAGCGGTCATATCGCTTATGGCATCAATACCGGATTGGGGGCGCTGTGCAATATTACCTTGCCGGAAGAACAGCTGAGTCAGCTGTCGCGCAATACGCTGTTGAGTCACGCTTGTGGCGTGGGCCCACTGCTGGCGCGTGAACAGGTACGCGCCATCCTGTGTGCGGCGATTGCGAACTACAGCCACGGTAAATCGGGCGTGTCGGTGGCGCTGGTGCAGCATTTGCTGGCGCTGCTGAATCATCAGATTACGCCGCAGGTGCCGTCGCAAGGTTCTGTGGGTTACCTCAGCCATATGGCGCATATTGGGCTCGCGCTGATTGGCGTGGGCGATGTTGAGTATCAGCAACAGATCGTGCCTGCCGGGCAAGCGCTGACGCAGGCTGGGTTAACACCTTATCGACCCGGTGCCAAAGAGGGCTTGAGCCTGGTGAACGGTACGCCGTGCATGACCGGGTTGTCTTGCCTGGCACTGGATGATGCGGCGCGGCTGTTGGATTGGGCTGAAGTGACCGGCGCGATGAGTTTTGAGGCGCTGCGTGGCCAGTTAGTGGCATTTGATGCAGAAGTGATTGCGCTGAAAGCCAGTCCTGGCATGCAGGAGAGTGGCCTGCGTTTGCGTCAGTTGCTGAGCGATAGCCCGCTGCTGGCAAAAAGCGTGGGCGTGCGCACGCAGGATGCGTTGAGTTTACGCTCGATGCCGCAGGTGCACGGTGCCAGCCGCGATCAGTTTGATCACGCCGCGCGACAGGTGAATACCGAGTTGAATGCCTGTACCGATAATCCTTTGGTATTGGGCACCGTGGATAACTGGCGTGTGGTGTCGCAGGCCAATCCGCATGGTGAATCGGTAGCGATGGCGGCTGATGTTTTGGCCATTGCCATGGCGGAAATTGGCAGTATTGCTGAGCGGCGCCTGGATCGTTTAGTGAATCCACTGGTCAGTGGTTTACCTGCGTTTCTGGTGGCGCAGCCGGGCGTGAATTCCGGCATGATGATTGCCCAGTATGTGGCGGCATCGTTGTGCGCAGAGAACCGTCAGCTGGCACAACCGGCGGTGCTGGATAATTACGTGACCTCGGGTTTGCAGGAAGATCATCTTAGCCTGGGTACCGGGGCCGCGCTTAAGTTGCTGAAACTGGTAGGGAACGTATGGCAGATTCTGGCGATTGAGTATTTGCTGGCTGCGCAGGCGCTGGATTTTCATGGCGAGGCGGAGTTGGCGGAAGGTACGAAACAGGCGTTGCGCCGTTTGCGGGCAGTGGTGGCGAACTGGCAGGAAGACCGCTGGCTGGCACCGGAAATTGCCCGGGCAGTTGAGGTGATGAAAAACGGTGCTAGCTGAGTGCTGTTAAGCGATGCTGAACTGCTGAACTGCTGAACTGCTGAACTGCTGAACTGCTGAACTGCT
>NZ_JACVUO010000037.1:0-16442 GCF_016625145.1 Pantoea sp. S61 | reverse complement strand
CTCCCTGCTGAGCCGTCTGCGTTGCCGCTTTGCCGTCTCAGTGGTGGCGCAGTATAGGGATTTCTGATGGACTGACAAGCGTTAATTTAAAGTTTTTGCACGACCGCTCACTCTTTAACCCAAACGTTGCAAAATCGACCTAAATCTTGTGAAACACCATAAAAAAACGGGCCCGCAGGCCCGTTAAAGTCACATCGCATTACTGATGCGCCACAATAATGTCGTCTTTTACATCCATCTCAATGGTTTTACCCGGGATAAAAGCACCAGAAAGAATCTTCTGCGCCAACGGGTTTTCGATCTGCTGTTGGATAGCGCGTTTTAATGGGCGCGCACCATAAACGGGATCGTAACCATTTTCGCCAAGCAGTTTCAGCGCAGCATCAGAGATATGCAATTGATAACCACGCTCCTCGAGACGCTGATACAACCGCTGCAGCTGAATCTGCGCGATGGAGGCAATGTGCTGTTCTCCCAATGGATGGAACACCACCACCTCATCAATACGGTTAATGAACTCAGGGCGGAAATGCGAACCTACCACCGTCATCACCATATCTTTCATTTCCGGATAGTCCAACGCACCGAAACGTTCCTGGATCAGATCAGACCCAAGGTTAGAGGTCATAATGACCACGGTATTACGGAAATCGACCGTGCGTCCCTGGCCATCGGTCAAACGCCCATCATCCAATACCTGCAACAAGATGTTGAAGACATCCGGGTGAGCCTTTTCGACTTCATCCAGCAGAATCACAGAATAAGGGCGACGACGAACAGCTTCTGTCAGATAACCACCCTCTTCATAACCGACATAGCCCGGAGGAGCACCCACTAAACGTGACACCGAGTGTTTTTCCATAAACTCGGACATATCAATACGCACCATGGCATCGTCGCTGTCGAACAAGAAGTTAGCCAGCGCTTTACTCAGTTCGGTTTTACCAACACCGGTTGGTCCAAGGAACAGGAACGAGCCAATGGGGCGATTAGGATCGGACAGACCCGCACGACTACGACGAATCGCATTTGATACTGCATCAACAGCTTCGTTCTGGCCAATCACGCGTGCATGCAGCTCTTGCTCCATTCGCAGCAATTTCTCACGCTCGCCTTCCATCATTCGTGCCACTGGAATGCCGGTCCAGCGTGCTAGCACGTCGGCAATTTCCACATCTGTTACGCGGTTACGTAACAGCTTCATGGTTTTTCCTTCTGACTGCGTGGCAATAGCGAGCTGCTTTTCCAGCTCTGGAATTTTGCCGTATTGCAGTTCAGACATTTGCCCCAGGTCACCAGTACGTCGCGCCTGCTCCATCGCCAGACGAGCCTGCTCCAGTTCCGCCTTAATGTTCTGCGTACCCGTCAGAGAGGCTTTTTCCGCTTTCCACTCTTCTTCCAGTTCAGCGTATTCACGCTCTTTCTGATCGAGTTCCGTTTCCAGCATCTCCAGACGTTTGATACTGGCATCGTCCGACTCTTTCTTCAGCGCCTGCTGTTCCAGCTTTAACTGGATGATGCGGCGCTCCAGACGATCCAACGATTCCGGTTTCGAATCCATCTGCAAACGAATGCTTGATGCTGCCTCATCGATCAAGTCAATGGCCTTATCTGGCAACTGGCGATCGGAGATATAGCGGTGCGACAGCGTTGCTGCAGCCACAATTGCCGGATCCGTAATCTGCACATGGTGGTGCAGTTCATAGCGCTCTTTCAGGCCTCGCAGAATAGCAATGGTGTCTTCTACACTCGGCTCAGCCACAAAGACTTTCTGGAAACGACGCTCCAGTGCGGCATCTTTTTCAATGAACTGACGATACTCATTCAGCGTGGTGGCACCAACGCAGTGCAACTCACCGCGCGCTAATGCAGGTTTCAGCATGTTACCGGCATCCATCGCACCATCGACTTTACCCGCACCGACCATGGTGTGCAGTTCGTCGATAAACAGAATAACGTTGCCTTCCTGTTTTGCCAGATCGCTCAGCACACCTTTCAGGCGCTCTTCGAATTCGCCGCGATATTTAGCGCCCGCCACCAGCGCTCCCATGTCCAGTGCTAACACGCGACGGCCTTTCAGGCCTTCGGGCACTTCACCATTGATAATGCGCTGCGCTAACCCTTCGGCAATCGCGGTTTTACCCACGCCGGGCTCCCCAATTAATACCGGGTTGTTTTTAGTACGGCGCTGCAAAACCTGAATGGTGCGACGAATCTCTTCATCACGACCAATTACCGGATCTAACTTGCCCAGTTCGGCGCGCTCAGTCAGATCGATGGTGTATTTTTTTAAAGCCTGGCGCTGATCTTCAGCCCCTTGATCGTTCACGTTCTCTCCTCCCCGCAATTGCTCGATGGCCTTGGTGAGTTTTTCGGTGGTTGCACCAGCAGACTTCAATAGGTCCGCCAGCGAACCACGAGAGTCGAGGGCCGCCAGAACAAATAATTCAGATGATATAAAGTTGTCGCCGCGCTTTTGCGCGAGTTTGTCGCACAGATTCAGAGCCCGAATGAGATCGGCTGAAGGCTGTACGTCGCCATCCGTACCTTCTACCTGCGGCAGTCGGTTGATAGCTTGTTCGATGCTGGTACGCAGACCAGCCACATCGGCACCTGCTGCGCTAAGCAACGGACGCACCGATCCGCCTTCCTGATTGAGCAACGCGCTCATCAAATGAAGGGGTTCAATGAATTGATTGTCGTGTCCCAGGGCAAGGGACTGAGCATCGGCAAGGGCCAACTGGAATTTATTAGTAAGACGATCCAGACGCATGATTCCTCCAATACAGGTCAAAATGCTACTGGAGATTAAATGAGGTCATCCCTCAAATATTTCAAGGTTAATGACCTGTGTTGCGAACAAAAAATACGCTACTGGATCGTCTTGCGGCGTAAGATTATCTCAGCCAAATCAAAGTTGCCATACGCCCGGTGATTCCATCTCGTCGGTAGGAGAAAAAATCATTGGCTTCGGTGAAAGTGCAACGCTGTGAACCACTGATAGAATGCACTCCCGCGGCCTGAAGCCGCTGACGCGCTAACTGCCAGATATTCGCAAAATATTTGTCACCAACCGGGCGAAAAGCCGCATCGGCTTGTACATCGTGCGCCAAAAAGGCTTCTCGCACCTCTGCACCAACTTCAAATGCCTGAGGGCCGATGGCGGGTCCAAGCCAGACGTGGATCTCACGGGCTGGTGAGCGAAACTGCTGCAGCGTCTGTTCCAGCACGCCGTTACACAGACCACGCCAGCCAGCGTGAGCAGCGGCCACTTCACTGCCATCATCACTGCAAAACAACACCGGCAAGCAATCTGCCGTCATGATGGCGCAAACGACGCCGGATTCGCGGGTGATGGCCGCATCAGCATTGGGTAATAACTCGTCCGCAGGCAAACGTACAACGTCCTGGCCATGCACCTGATTAAGCCACTGCGGCATGGCGGGCAGCAGCGTATCTTTCAAATGCTGACGATTTTGCAAGACATGCGTTTCAGCATCGCCAACGTGCGCCCCAAGATTCAGCGAATCCCAGGGCGCAGCGCTCACACCGCCATGTCGCAAGGTGGAACATGCCTGAACGCGCTGCGGTGCAGGCCAGTCAGGAATGATCCACTCACTCATAGCCAATCCATTTGATCACGGAACTCATGAGTATCGGCTTTCAACGCGTCAATCAGGTCGACCATGTCTTGCGGCAACGGCGCATGCCATTCCATCTCAATACCGGTGATGGGATGGTAAAGACGCAGCATGGTGGCGTGCAGAGCCTGACGGTCAAAACCGCGCAGCGCAGCAATGAACGCATCGGATGCACCTTTAGGCGGACGCGGACGGCCGCCGTAAAGCGGATCACCCACTAATGGATGGTTGATATGCGCCATGTGCACACGAATCTGGTGAGTACGACCCGTTTCCAGACGCAGACGCAGACGCGTATGAGCACGGAAATGCTCCATAATGCGATAATGCGTGGTTGCGGGTTTACCCATAGGGTGTACCGCCATGTGCGTGCGTTTGGTGGAGTGACGCGCCATCGGCTCATTAACCGTGCCGCCTGCCGTCATGGTGCCAATCGCAACCGCTTCATATTCACGGGTAATCTCGCGCAGCTGCAGCGTTTCCACCAGGTGCGTCTGAGCGGGAACGGTCTTCGCCACCACCATCAAACCGGTTGTGTCTTTATCAAGACGATGGACGATCCCGGCACGCGGGACGTCGGCAATCGGTGGGTAATGGTAAAGCAGCGCATTCAGGACCGTACCATCCGGATTACCTGCCCCAGGATGCACCACCAGGCCACGCGGTTTGTTGATGACCAGAATATCATCGTCTTCATAAACGATGTTCAGGGGAATGTTTTGCGCTTCCCAGCGCTGCGCTTCTTCGATTTCAGCATCGATAGACACCTGCTCACCGCCGAAAACTTTCTCTTTCGGTTTATCGATGATGGTGCCGTTGACGCTGACGCGACGCTCAAGGATCCATTCTTTTATGCGGGAACGTGAATAATCAGGGAACAATTCCGCCAAAGTCTGATCTAAGCGTTGTCCAAGCTGTGCTTCGGACACCGTTGCGGTGAGTTGAACTTGTTGTGCCATATACAGCTTCTTCGTTAACGTTGGGTTTTCACGGCGATGCCGTTTAATATAATGTGCTATCGTACCAGGTCATAACCGGGAGCTATACGGACAGCTTCCGCTACAACACTTTGAGGATAATCATTTCGTCATGACGCGTATGAAACATCTGGTGGCTGCTGCCACATTGAGCCTGAGCCTGGCTCTGGTGGGTTGTTCCGGCTCATCGGATCCCGTTCCGGACAGCCCGCCATCTGAAATTTACGCTACAGCCCAGCAAAAGCTGCAGGACGGTAACTTTAAAGCGGCGATTAAGCAACTGGAAGCACTGGATAACCGCTACCCGTTTGGCCCTTATTCGCAGCAAGTACAGCTGGATTTAATCTACGCGTATTACAAAAATGCCGATCTGCCACTGGCGCAAGCCGCTATCGCTCGCTTTATGCGCCTGAATCCGACTCATCCAAACATCGATTACGTCATCTATATGAAAGGCCTGACGGATATGGCGTTGGATGACTCTGCACTGCAGGGCTTCTTCGGTATCGATCGTTCAGATCGTGATCCGACGCACGCTCGTGATGCTTTCCGTGACTTCTCCCAGTTACTGCGCAGCTATCCGAACAGCCAGTATGCTGAGGATGCGCAGAAACGTTTAGCCTACCTGAAAGAGCGTCTGGCGAAGTATGAACTCTCGGTGGCGCAATTCTATACCAAGCGCGGGGCCTATGTCGCCGTTGTTAACCGTGTTGAAGGGATGATGAAAGATTTCCCTGATACTGAAGCGACGCACAAAGCGCTGCCGCTGATGGAAAATGCCTACCGCCAGCTGCAGCTGACGGCAGAAGCGGACAAAGTGGCGAAGATCATCGCGACCAATAATCAGTCCTGATTTTGCTACCATTAAAAAAGCAGCCTTAATGGCTGCTTTTTTTTGCCGAAAATTCAGCCATATTGCTGATTCTACGCTGCGGTTAACTCATCAATCTTGCTCTTTTCATCCCTGCCCTTCAAGCATTTTCGGCGATTTTATGAGCCTTTCTCACAATTCATTGGCATTGACAAAAAGTGACATTTCAATGTGATCTGAATCACACTTTTTCCTGATTTACGCGGTATGCTGGTCCTACCCAGACGGAAATGACAGAGAGGTTTAACTATGATTCTGAACATTACCAGCAAACAAATGGAAATCACTGCGGCTATCCGCAACCATGTCGAAGACCGTCTCGCCAAGCTGGAAAAGTGGCAAACTCACCTGATAAATCCGCACATCGTGTTATCGAAAGAGCCGAAAGAATTCGTGGCTGATGCCACCATTAACACACCTAACGGCACGCTGGTTGCCAGCGCGAAACACGAAGATATGTACACGGCTATCAACGATCTGATTGCCAAGCTGGAGCGACAACTTAATAAGGCGCAGCACAAACCTGAAGCGCGCCGCGCAACCAGCAGTATGAAAGATTTCACACCTGCGGGATAAATAGACCTTTTCCAGTAACGCGCCTGCGGGCGCGTTTTTTATTGACAGCTTTAAATCACTGCGGTTACTCTCAATCCACTTTATTGCTGGAATCACACATGAAACATCTACCGTTCTTCTTCGCATTCTTTTTTACCTTCCCCTGATTGGGAGGCGATTCGTCATGTGAAAATGAATGCGAAGACGAACAACAAAGCCTCCCAAACGGGAGGCTTTTTTATTGGACATTTTACAGGTGAGCCCTATGAATCCCGAAAATCCACTGCTGGCATTACGCGATAAGATCAGCGCCGTTGATGAAAAGCTTTTAACGCTGTTATCTGAACGCCGTTCGCTGGCGGTTGAAGTGGCGCAAGCAAAGCTCGCGACCCATCGCCCTATTCGCGATGTTGAGCGTGAACGCGCTCTGCTGGAAAATCTGATCTCACTCGGTAAAAAGCATCAGCTTGATGCGCACTACATTACCCGCCTGTTCCAACTGGTGATTGAAGATTCGGTGCTGACTCAGCAAGCGCTGCTGCAGAAAAACTTAAACCATCCGCACGCGCACGCACCACGCATTGCATTTCTGGGTCCTAAAGGTTCGTACTCTCACCTCGCAGCACGTAAATACGCCACACGTCATTTTGATTCAATGGTTGAGATGGGCTGTCTGAAATTCCACGACATCATCCATCAGGTGGAGAGTGGTCAGGCAGATTACGCCGTGATGCCGATCGAAAATACCAGCTCAGGCTCGATTAACGACGTCTATGACCTGTTGCAGCAGACGACGCTCTCCATCGTTGGCGAGCTGACCATCCCTATCGAACACTGTGTGCTGGTCAACGGCAATACCGACTTACAGCAAATAGAAACGGTTTATAGCCATCCTCAGCCATTCCAGCAGTGCAGCCAGTTCATCAATCGTTTCCCACAATGGAAAATCGAATATACCGAAAGCACCGCAGCGGCAATGGAAAAGGTCGCGGCGATGAATTCACCAAAAGTGGCGGCTCTGGGCAGTGAAGCGGGCGGTGAGCTGTATGGTCTGCAGGTGTTAGAACGGAATTTAGCTAACCAGCAACAAAACCATACCCGCTTCATTGTGCTGGCACGTAAGCCGATTGAAGTTTCTGGCCAGGTACCAGCCAAAACCACATTGATTATGGCAACCGGTCAGCAAGCTGGTGCACTGGTTGAGGCTCTGCTGGTGCTGCGTAATCATAATCTGATCATGAGCAAACTAGAAAACCGCCCAATTAACGGCAACCCGTGGGAAGAGATGTTTTACATTGATGTGCAGGGCAATCTGCAATCGGAGAACATGCAGCTGGCGTTGAAAGAGCTGCGTGATTTGACGCGCTCTCTGAAAGTGCTCGGCTGCTATCCGGGTGAAAATGTTGTTCCGGTGGAACCGCGACTGTAAATGAAAAAGGCATCCTTGCGGATGCCTTCTCTTTTATTGCCGGCTATCGTTAGCCGAACGCAACATGCTTCGGCTCTCTACCAGGAAGCGTTGAGCGTAATCGCCAAACCAATGCGCGACACCTTCAAAACTCTTGATAAACGCCTGTTTATCACCCTGCTCCAGCAATTTGATTGCATCACCAAAGCGCTGGTAATAACGCTTAATCAGCGCCAGATTACTCTCCGAAGACATGATGATGTCTGCGTAAAGCTGCGGGTCCTGAGCAAACAGTCGACCAACCATCGCCAGTTCCAGGCGATAAATCGGTGAGGACAGCGCCAACAGTTGATCCAGGTTGACGTTCTCTTCCGCTAAATGCAAACCATAGGCAAAAGTGGCAAAGTGACGCAGCGCCTGGATAAAGGCCATGTTCTGGTCATGCTCGACCGCGCTGATGCGATGTAAGCGCGCGCCCCAAACCTGAATCTGCTCAAGGAACCACTGGTAGGCCTCCGGCTGACGACCATCACACCACACCACCACCTGCTTCGCCAGGCTACCGCTATCCGGGCCAAACATGGGATGCAAACCGAGAACAGGGCCGGTATGCGCCGCCAGCATCGCCTGCAATGGACGATTCTTCACCGATGCAAGATCAACCAGAATGCAGTCTTCCGGCAGTGTTGGTAATTCGGCGATGATCTGCTCGGTCAGATGAATTGGCACACTGATGATGACCATGCCCGCATCTTTGAGTAGCTCTTCAGAACGATCCCAATCGCCCTTGTCCAGAATACGGACCTGGTAACCTGACAGATTGAGCATCTTTTCAAACAAGCGCCCCATCTGGCCACGCCCACCAACAATCACCACCGGGCGCAGCGTCGGACAGAGTGTTTTGAAGCCTTTGTCGTTTTCATGCGCATAAGACTCACGCATCAGGCGACGTAAGACATCCTCAATCAGATCCGGCGAAACGCCGAGCGCTTCAGCTTCCTGACGACGTGAAGCCAACATGCTGGCTTCACGTTCTGGCACATAAATTGGCAAACCATAACGGCTTTTGACCTCACCTACTTCAGCTACCAGCTCAAGGCGTTTGGCTAATAGCCCAAGCAGGGCTTTATCGACTTCATCAATTTGATCGCGTAGCGCGGTCAGTTCAGCCACCATGACTCTTTATTCCTCGTGTGACAGACGTGCCGACAGCACTCCCTGCAGATCCTGATGGATTTCACGCAGCAAGGTTTCCGTGGTTTCCCAGTTGATGCAGGCATCCGTGACGGAAACACCGTACTTCATTTCGCTACGTGGCTGCTCAGAAGACTGATTGCCTTCGTGAATATTGCTTTCCAGCATCAGGCCAATAATGGAACGATTTCCATCTTTAATCTGCGCAATAGCCGATTCGGCTACACCAGGCTGACGGCGGTAGTCTTTATTAGAATTACCATGGCTGCAATCTATCATTAAGGCTGGACGCAGTCCCGCTTTCAGCATCTCTTTTTCACACTGCGCAACATCTTCAGGGCCGTAGTTAGGCGCTTTCCCACCACGCAGGATCACGTGGCCATCCGGGTTGCCTTGGGTCTGTAACAGGCAAACCTGTCCCGCCTGATTGATGCCGACAAAACGGTGCGGCATCGCGGCGGCGCGCATGGCGTTGATCGCCGTGCCCAGGCTGCCATCAGTGCCGTTTTTGAAGCCGACAGGCATTGATAAACCAGAAGCCATCTCGCGGTGTGTTTGCGACTCAGTAGTACGGGCACCGATCGCAGACCAGCTAAACAGATCGCCGAGGTATTGGGGGCTGTTAGGATCCAGCGCTTCAGTTGCCAGCGGCAGGCCCATTTCCACCAGGTTCACCAGCAGCTGACGCGCAATGTGCAGCCCGGCTTCCATATCAAATGAGTTGTTCATGTAAGGATCGTTGATCAGCCCCTTCCAGCCAACGGTGGTACGGGGTTTTTCAAAATAAACGCGCATAACGATGTACAGCTGATCCTTCAACTGTGCAGAGAGAGTTTGCAGCTGACGAGCGTATTCAAGTGCCGCTTCGGTATCGTGGATTGAACAAGGACCACAGACCACCAGCAGGCGCGGATCGCGGCCAGCAATAATATCGGCAATAGTCTGGCGAGAAGCGGCAATCTGCGCTTCTTGCGCCGCAGTGAGCGGGAATTTCGCTTTCAGCTCTTGCGGGGTAATTAAAATCTGTTCGTCGGCGATATGGACATTGTTCAGCGCGTCTTTCTGCATGATGGCGATCCTTTTTACTCGTTTATGCGGTTTGGGATCCTCACTGAGGATGGCGCTTACTGTACCACAACATGTACATCTTGCAATCCATGAATGTACACTTTTATTACCACTATTGATAAAGACCATGAAAACAAAACAATAAACACATTAAATACATGAAGTTAATTAAATAGCATCCATATAATGCAAAGCAGTCTATGTAAACTAAATTTTACACAGCGCTTTTGTTGAAAAAATGCCAACACCCTCTTTTTCCATTAACATTTTGTTATTAATCGTTTTCCAGGATCTTAGGATGCCAACCTCCAACATCACCCTACGTCCTTTCGTTCTAAAGGATGCTGGCGCCTTTACTGCGGCGGTCAATCATTCTCTCAACAGCCTGCAGCCATGGATGGTGTGGGCGCATCACGATTATCGGGAAGAGGAAGCTGCTAGCTGGATTAATTTCACCCATCTGCAGCGCAGAAACGGTGAAGCGGAAGAGTTCGCCATTGTCGATAGCAATGATCGGTTACTCGGCGGCGCAGGCATCAGATTCGCACATCGGCCTGGGGAATTTAGCGCATTAGGCTATTGGGTTCGCTGCGATGCGCAAAGGCAAGGTGTCGCAACACATGCAGTGGCTCAATTGGTGGACTTTGGCTTCAAGCACGCGCATATCCCCTTACTGGAGATTATCGCTGCTGAGGAAAATCATGCCAGCCGTACCGTGGCATTGCGCAGTGGGTTTGAGTTTATCGATTACCGCTATGGTTTAATCATTCATGATAGCGGCCCAGTAAATAGCGCGATTTACCATCTCAAGCGGCCATAAAAAAAGGGGCTGGCCCTTAGGCCAACCCCTTGTTTGCTATTAACTTTGGGATGTCGCTTACGCGCCCAGACGCTCTTTGATACGAGCTGACTTACCGGTACGCTCACGCAGGTAGTACAGTTTGGCTTTACGTACAGCACCACGACGTTTGACAGAAATGCTGTCAATTACCGGAGAGTGAGTCTGGAAGACACGCTCAACGCCTTCGCCGTTTGAAATCTTACGAACAGTGAATGCAGAGTGCAGACCGCGGTTACGAATAGCGATAACCACGCCCTCGAATGCCTGCAGACGTTTCTTAGAACCTTCAACGACCCATACTTTCACTTCCACGGAATCACCCGGACGGAATGAAGGTACGTCCTGCTTCATCTGCTCTTGTTCAAGTTGCTTGATAATGTTGCTCATAATTAAATCTCTATATCCTGGGTAAACTGATAGTCAGGGAAGATTACTCTTCCACCTGATGGTTTTGTTGCTGCTGATGTTCCCGTTGGAACTCATTTAGCAACCGTGCTTGCTCTTCAGTCAGAGCCAGGTTTTCCAGAAGTTCAGGTCTTCTTAGCCAGGTACGGCCTAGCGACTGTTTCAGGCGCCAGCGGCGAATATCGGCATGGTTGCCCGACAGTAAGACTGGCGGAACCTCCATCCCTTCTAACACTTCAGGTCGGGTGTAGTGCGGGCAATCCAGTAAACCATCCGAGAACGAATCCTCATCGGCTGACGCCTGCTTGCCCAATACGCCGGGGATAAACCGGGCGACTGAATCAATCAACGTCATGGCTGGTAGCTCACCACCACTGAGTACGTAATCACCGATTGACCATTCTTCATCAATCTCAGTGTGAATCACGCGCTCATCAATCCCTTCATAACGACCACACACCAGAATCAACTTCTGGTTGGTCGCCAGTTCGCAAACGCCCTGTTGGTCCAGTTTGCGACCCTGAGGTGAAAGGTAAATCACCCTGGCACCTTCTCCCGCCGCCGCTTTCGCTGCGTGGATAGCATCCCGTAAGGGTTGCACCATCATCAACATTCCCGGTCCGCCGCCGTAAGGACGTTCATCCACGGTACGGTGCCGGTCGTGCGCGAAGTCACGAGGACTCCAGCTTTGAATGTTGAGCAGGCCATTTTTTACTGCCCGGCCAGTTACCCCGTACTCGGTAATAGCGCGAAACATCTCTGGAAACAGGCTAATAACACCAATCCACATCGCGTTCGCCGTTACGTTACCGGATTGTCCGGAGATCAAAAACCAGGATCCCAATCTACTTCAATCGTGCCAGTAGAGAGATCGACTTTCTTGATAACCTGTTCATCAAGAAACGGGATTAACCGCTCTTGAGCACCGAATGCATCTTTCAGGTTTGCCTTAACGACGAGAACGTCGTTCGAACCGGTTTCCATCAAATCAATGACTTTGCCCATTTCGTAACCGTCGAGGTTTACCACTTTGCAACCCATAAGGTCTTTCCAGTAGTAATCACCCTCTTCCAGCGCTGGCAGCTGAGCAGAATCAACCGTAATTTCGCAATTGGTTAACTGTGCCGCAGCGTCCCGATCGTCAATGCCTTTGACTTTGATGATCAGGTCCTGATTGTGGTGCTTCCAACCTTCCAGTTCGACCTGCTGCCATTTACCGGCGCGCTGGATGAACCAAGGTTGGTAGTCGAAGATGCTTTCAGCGTCTTCAGTGGAGGAAAACACTTTGAGCCAACCTCGAATGCCGTAAGCGGCCCCCATTTTCCCCAATACAATTGGGTTAACGAGAGGCTGTGCGGCAGGTTTAATGCTCATGCTAACCACCGTGACAGATTAAGCTGCTTTTTTTGCTTCTTTGATCAGCGCGTTAACGCGATCAGAAAGCGTTGCGCCCTGGCCAACCCAGTGCTCAATACGGTCCAGATCCAGACGCAGACCTTCAGCCTGACCAGAAGCGATCGGGTTGAAGAAACCTACGCGCTCGATGAAACGACCATTACGCGCATTGCGGCTGTCAGTAACGACGACCTGATAGAACGGACGCTTTTTCGCGCCGTGACGTGCCAAACGAATTGTAACCATAACATCCTCATTAGTTAATAAAGCGCTCGGGCTCCATCGAGGGATGGAACCCGAGCGCAATATAAAAAGCCCGAAAATTTTACTCATTTTGGCGAAAAAAGCAACCTGAGCGTGTTAATTTTCTGGCTGTGTGCCGCTCGCCTTAGCGACCGGGGAATCCGGGCGGCATCATACCTTTCATGCCACGCATCATTTTGGCCATGCCACCCTTCTTCATTTTCTTCATCATGCGCTGCATGTCGTCGAACTGTTTCAATAAACGGTTAACGTCCTGCACCTGCATACCTGAACCGGTGGCAATACGGCGCTTGCGTGAGCCCTTGATGATTTCCGGTTTCTGACGCTCTTTGGTGGTCATCGAATTGATGATCGCCTCCATACGCACCAGCACTTTGTCATCCATCTGCGACTTCACGTTGTCTGGCAACTGACCCATGCCCGGCAGCTTACCCATCAGGCTGGCCATGCCGCCCATGTTGCGCATCTGCTTCAGCTGGTCGAGGAAGTCATTGAGATCAAAACCATCACCGGTTTTGAGTTTCTTCGCCAGCTTCTCCGCCTGTTCGCGGTCAACTTTGCTCTCGATATCTTCGATCAGCGACAGTACGTCGCCCATGCCGAGGATGCGTGAGGCGATACGGTCTGGATAAAACGCTTCCAGTGCTTCCGTCTTCTCACCCATACCCATGAATTTAATCGGCTTGCCGGTGATATGACGAATTGAAAGCGCTGCACCACCGCGCGCATCACCATCCACTTTCGTCAGAATCACACCCGTCAGAGGCAGCGCTTCATTGAAGGCTTTTGCCGTGTTTGCCGCATCCTGACCGGTCATGGCATCGACCACAAACAAGGTTTCCACCGGATTGATCGCGGCGTGCACCTGTTTGATCTCGTCCATCATCGCTTCATCAACGTGCAGACGACCGGCGGTATCCACCAGCAGCACGTCGTAGAATTGCAGCTTCGCTTCTTTCAGGGCGTTCTTAACGATGTCGACAGGCTTTTGGCTCAGATCGGAAGGACAGAAGTCCACGCCAACCTGCTGCGCCAGTGTTTCCAACTGTTTAATCGCCGCCGGGCGATAAACGTCGGCAGAAACCACCAGCACTTTCTTCTTATGTTTCTCGCGCAGGAACTTACCCAGCTTCGCCACGCTCGTAGTTTTACCCGCACCCTGCAGGCCCGCCATCAACACCACAGCCGGCGGCTGTGCGTTCAGATTGAGCGCATTATTTTCTGCACCCATTGCCGCAACCAGCTCGTTGCGAACAATTTTGATAAATTCCTGGCCAGGCGTCAGGCTTTTGTTTACATCCTGCCCTACCGCCGCTTCTTTCACGCGGTTGATGAACTCACGCACGACCGGCAGCGCAACGTCCGCTTCCAGCAATGCCATGCGCACTTCACGCAAGGTGTCTTTAATGTTGTCTTCGGTCAGCCTTCCGCGGCCGCTGATGTTGCGCAGGGATTGCGACAAACGATCGGTTAAATTATCAAACATGCTCTCTCACTTAGGACCGTAGCGAGGCCGCCTGGGCGGCACAATGCGGCGGATTATAGCACGAAGCCACAGCGATCTCTGCAATTGACCTTCAGATCGTTTGGAGCCTGATGCAGCTGGCGCTATACTGGTTTTTTCCTTATCTGACCGACACCTGAAAGGATCTATGTTCGTTTTCGCGATCGTGGCGCTGTTCGCCTACTCCCTCAGTCTTGCATTGATTATCCCCAGCCTGCTGAAACGCAACGGTGGCTGGCGTCGCTTTGCCGTGCTTTCTGCTTGCGTCGCGTTGATCGCCCATGCGGTTGCACTGCAACAACGCATTTTTGCCGTCGATAACGGACAAAACCTCAGTCTGCTAAATATCGGTTCGCTGGTGAGTCTGCTGATCTGCGCGATCATGACCATCGTCGCATCGCGCAATCGCGGTTGGTTACTGCTGCCGATTGTCTACGGCTTTGCCTTGATTAACCTCGCCTTCGCCACCTTTGTGCCGAATGCCTTTATTACCCATCTCGAAACCACGCCGGGCATGATGATCCATATTGGCCTGTCGCTGTTTGCCTACGCCACGCTGATTATCGCAGCACTGTATGCGCTGCAGCTGGCATGGATTGATTACCAGTTAAAAAATAAGAAACTGGCTTTCACCCAGGATATGCCGCCGCTGCTGAGTATTGAGCGTAAGATGTTTCATATCACGCAAATTGGTGTAGTGCTGTTGACGCTGGTGCTGTGCACCGGGCTGTTCTTCATGCATAACCTGTTTAGCGCGGAGAATGTCGATAAAGCGGTACTGTCCATTCTTGCCTGGTTTGTTTATATCGTTCTGCTCTGGGGACACTATCACGAGGGCTGGCGCGGACGTCGTGTCGTCTGGTTTAACTGCGGCGGTGCACTGCTGCTGACCATGGCCTACTTCGGCAGTCGCGTGCTTCAGCACCTGCTTACTTCTCACTAAAGGAATTTTTGCGTTGGAACATGTTTCAACCACCACGCTGATCGTTACGCTGGTCATCATGGTGCTGGTCTCTGCGTACTTCTCCGGTTCAGAGACCGGCATGATGACGCTCAATCGTTATAAATTGCGCCACAAAGCCAAAAGCGGTAATCGCGCGGCTCGTCGTGTCGAAAAACTTTTACGCCGTCCTGATCGCTTAATCAGCCTGGTGCTGATAGGCAACAACCTCGTGAATATCCTGGCTTCCGCATTGGGTACCATTGTCGGTATGCGTCTTTACGGCGATGCGGGTGTGGCAATTGCCACCGGGATCCTGACTTTTGTGGTGCTGGTGTTTGCTGAAGTGCTGCCGAAAACCATTGCGGCGCTTTACCCCGAAAAAGTTGCCTATCCCAGCAGTGTGCTGCTAGCGCCGCTGCAGTATGTGATGCTGCCTTTGGTCTGGCTGCTCAACACCATTACCCGCATTCTGATGCGCATGGTTGGTATCAAAACGGAAGGCTCCATTAGTTCAGCCCTGAGTAAGGAAGAACTGCGTACCATTGTCTATGAGTCGCGCTCGCTGATGTCACGTCGTAATCAGGACATGCTGCTGTCGGTGCTGGATCTGGAAAAGGTCAGCGTTGATGACATCATGGTGCCACGCAATGAAATTGTCGGCATTAACGTCAACGACGACTGGAAATCGATTGTTCGCCAACTGAGTAACTCGCCGCATGGCCGGATCGTGCTGTTCCGCGATTCGCTGGATGATTCTGTTGGCATGCTGCGCGTGCGTGAAGCCTGGCGCATGATGACCGAGAAGAAAGAGTTCAACAAAGATCGCCTGCTGCGCGCCGCTGATGAAATTTATTATGTGCCGGAAGGTACACCGCTGAATGTTCAGCTGGTGAAATTCCAGCGTAATAAGAAGAAAGTCGGCTTAGTGGTCGATGAATATGGTGACATCAAAGGACTGGTGACCATTGAAGACATTCTGGAAGAGATTGTTGGCGACTTTACGACGTCCATGTCTCCCTCGCTGGCGGAAGAAGTGATGCCGCAGAATGATGGCTCAGTGCTGATTGAAGGCAGCGCCAACGTGCGTGAAATTAATAAAGCCTTCAACTGGACGTTACCCGAAGACGAAGCACGCACCATCAATGGCATGCTGCTGGAAGCGCTGGAAGAGATTCCGCTGGTCGATACACGCGTGAAAATCGGTAAGTACGATGTGGATATCCTCGACGTGCAAGACAACATGGTGAAGCAGGTGCGCATTACCCCGCATCATCCGCTGAAATCCTCCATCGGTTCCTGAAGCCAAAAAAAACGCCGCGAACATCGCGTAATGCCGATCAGTTAAGACAAAAATGATCGGTTGAACGATCCGGCAG
>NZ_JACVUO010000036.1:0-25765 GCF_016625145.1 Pantoea sp. S61 | reverse complement strand
CGGACGTTATGGATTGCTGAATACCCAGGCCTTGCTGGTCTACTTCGCCGGAATTATAGTGCAGGTGCCCTTTGTTGAAAATGCATTCTTTTCCGGTCCCTATGCGAATTTAATACCGGGTGTGGATGTTTCATGGATTATCAGTTTCGTGGTGACGAGTGTCGCGTATCCTTTACTTCATCGTAAAAGTGAGTCAGGTCTGGTCAGTACCTGGAAAAGTAAGGCATGAGGAGAAATACTATGTGGTGAACGCGTTAAGGATCAATTTACGGAAAGGAATCCACCTGGCTCACTTAAAAACGCTTTGCGCTCTAGCGGAGCGTTTTTTACTTTTCATGCCGGCATTTATGATGCCGGTACCTGTTAAATTTTTTGACACATTGTCTATTTCAAGCTTCCACAAAGGAGAAATTTTCTCAACGCGGCAGCAGCTTTATCATATTGGAACTCCAGTCACCATAATGAGCACTGTAACTTATCAGCAGCTTTAATTATTTTACGCGTCTCCCTGGTGGCGTTATCGGATACAGTAGCACCGCATTGCCAAATGTGGGTTCGCCAGTATCAAATGGTGAAGTACGAATTAGAAAGGAAATTAGATGGCGATTACAACGTTCTCCTGGCAATTTCTACGCAACCCGCTCGGCATATGCACGGATGGAATGGCACATGTAAGATGCCTTCCCACTAAGGTGCAATTTACTGCTAAGTGCAATTTTGTAAGAGGTAACTGCCACCTTTAGGCAGAATTTACTGTTATGGTCTTCAATCGTTCGCTCAAGAGTGAGCTGGATTTTCTTCAGGATAAAATGCTGTGGAGTTTCGTGCTAAATCAAGCGAGGTTTAATCGGCGAACAGGTGCGTGCATTTTTCAATCCGTGAATCCATCAACCTAAATTTCTCCCATGGGCTGGCGGGTCAAGAGCGATTCATTGAACTGCCAAGTGTTATTGCCACTAATCCATTGAATTTATGTTATTCTTTCTAACACACTGTCTTGACTTAGTTAGCGGTGTAGTTGGGTTGAGTCTGACCCGAACCGTTTAGCTGGTTCAGAACTTAAGGCGTGATGTTCCACGTACTAATTCTTTTTGGGACATGTTTATTTCCATACCTGAACAGTCACAGAAGTTTTCTCCTATTGTATTTCTTGTCACACTACTATTTCATGAATGCAGGGCATTACCCGGGCACTCATGGTTCACTATATGTGGAAACGTCAGGATCAGGGGCAGACGAAAGACAAAGCCACGCTGCGGGATATTGAGTGGGTTGGCAGTAAAACCTTCCTCAGTAATTATTATGGCAGCCTACAATCAAAAACGCCCCGGGCAGAGTTCCCGTGGAATGAAAGCCGTGACAGTGGAAGGCCGGATACAGGCCGGGGCGGGTATCCGACCTGCAGTGAATGGTGGACTAAAGCAGAAACCGGACTTCAGGCCCACGTTGTTGAACAGGCTGACCCGGGATTGTGGACCCGCCTCTCAGCTGCCATGACAATGATTGGAGGCAATACGGATGACTACAGGGAAGCCATTATTCGCCGTCTTGTCAGCCCGGAGAGCCTGACGGTTTCACAGGGCGGACACGTTTATGCCGGCTACGGTGGTAATGCCGATTTTACGCTTGATAACTCCGTTTCCCGCGTGGCGGCGATAGGTGGAACCGCATTAGGCAGTCTGGCTGCGTTCCCGGCGTTTGATGCTATGCGTCAGGCGCTGCCAATGGTCCAGGCCGTGCTGCTCATGGCAATTGTCGTGATTCTGCCGCTTATTCTGGCTTTCTCTGCCTACGAGATTAAAACGGTCATAACGCTCACATTCGTGCTCTTTGCGCTGAACTTCCTGACGTTTTGGTGGGAGCTGGCCCGCTGGCTCGACAGTTGGCTGCTGACCGCGCTTTACAGCTCAGATACACACAGCAGCTTTAATATGGCCGGCTTCCAGAACAGTTCGGATGACCTAATCATGAACTTCGTGATGGCCACGATGTTTCTGGTGCTGCCTGCGGTCTGGATGGGGGCGCTGTCCTGGGCCGGGGTGAGAGTAGGAGGGGCACTTGATGGGGCATTTAATAACGGAACTTCTGATGTACAGAAGGCAGGAGGAGGTGCTGCAGACACTGCAAAAAGAGCAATCAAACTTTAGGCGATTCTGAATTTACTATTAAAGGACTTCACTCCTTAATCGTCATAATCATCAGTGTCGATCCTATATGAAGGCCCGGGACCATTTTCCGGGCCAGTATAAATACCTGTACCCTCATCACCATTTCTCCATTCAGTACCGTAAGTTACTTCTTCACGATAATCGTCTTCATCCCCGCTAAGGCTGATGTTGCATAACATGTATGCTAAAGCTGAGATGAGCAGCAATATAGCTCCGATGAAAAGACCGCAAGCAATGGCGACAGAAATAAGAGTGATGCAGGCAAGTGGTACAGGTAAGCGGCCTGCAAAATCCGGCAATCCTCTTCTAGCTGCCCAGGTTATGCATCCTGCATGAGTCTTCCGTGCCAGCTGAGTAAAACGCTGCCATAGAGTGGTCGCTTTAACACCGCGATTTAAAGCTGGATTTTTCATCCCATCTCCCGAGCGCCATTCATATAAGCTAAATTCACCAAAGTCGTTTCTACCTTAGCACAGCATATGCTGAGTTTTCACTGACTTGGTTTGAGTGGAGAAGGATAGCAATCGATTTTAACCTTAGCGGTAGCAGCACTTACCTGAGAGCAGTAAACCTTATTAGTTACAACAAACATTAATCCAATGTCCTCCACAACTCCGAGCCGACCTCGGGCAAAGAGCCCCTCCGGACAACAAGTCTGCGCCCGGTCCTGAACAAACTCACCTGTATTAGCGCTCAAAAACGCGCCTGTTTCCCCGTACCAGCCCAGATTTTCCCCTGGAAAACCCGCCGCCGCCCGACCCGAAGGGTCGGAACTGTACTGATTGCTTGAATGAATGCTGTAACTACTGGGTTCTTCGTTGCTGTAGGAGTTGCCGCGGATTCTTTCTTTCGTCTGCGACCGTCTGACTTCAGTGCGCCTGAAAGGCCGCTGCTTAAACGGCGGTCGGGCAGGAAGAGGATCGACTGGGTGCGAAAACCGATACAGCTGCCGATGAGCTGCTTTCTGAGAGCGGAATGACAGAAAATTGATTCAGCCAATGGCTGTTAAAGGATGCCGTGAAAATGCCGATAACAGGTGAGAATTCATTTAAAATCGGGGTGTCATATGAAGTTAAGGGCTGTGTTCATTTCAGCTGTGGTTATGGCGCTAACAAATTGTGCCTCTCATCAGCAACAAACGCCCCCGGAAGATGCGCGCTTCCAGGTGATTGAATCAGCGGCGAAAGACTGTACCGATTATATTCTTAATACGTCGAAAGCTTCTCAGGCCAAGAATATCACCGGTAAATATTCTCTTGATGGCGCCTACTATGTTACGTCCCGTACCGATGGCGCGTTCACTCAGACCGTCAGGAAAGGCATTCCTTATGCTAAATCTACCTATCTGGATAATGGTGTCGAAGGCAGCGCGTGGCGCGCATGCATGAAAGGTCAGAATGCACTCGCCCCCGAAATTACTTTTGGCTAAGCATTAGCTAAGAGCCTGACATTGGGTAATTTCCCTTTTACACGTGGCCACCTGTAAAGTTGATCCGCGAGCCTGTGGCTTAGAGAGCGTTAGAGGTACCGTATAGGATATGGAGATATTTCAATGAATTTTTTGAAGATCGTAATAACTGCCGCTTTGTTTATCGCAGGGCCCACATGGGCGGGAGATTTGACCGGGCCTCAAACAAATGCCGTTAGATCTGCAAAGCAGTATCTCAGTATGATGGGCTTCTCACGGGACGGACTTATTAATCAACTCTCATCGGATGCGGGGGATGGTTTCGATATTTCTGACGCTACGGTAGCAGTGGACAGCCTGAACGTTGACTGGAACCAGGAAGCGGTGAGAAGTGCGAAGCAGTATCTCACGATGATGGGCTTCTCATGTAAGGGACTCATTCAGCAACTTTCTTCAAGTGCCGGAGACAAATACACCGTTGACCAGGCCACCTACGGGGCAAAACACGCAGGTGGCTGCTGAAACACGGTTTGGTTAAAAAGATGGTTACACTCGAACCACCGAAATCCATTACGCTTGTGTTTACTCTCTCCACATGCTGGTTTTATTAACGCTGGATAATTTCCAGTTTCCAGCCGGCCACCAATAATGCCGAACAATAACTCGCCAGGCGGGTGAGAATGTCCGGCATTATCTCCTCAATCTAGAGGCTGGTGTACAGCGCGGTCCGAACAGAAGCGCAGTTGACCTCATAGCTTGAGAATATGCAGGCTAAAACGTTCATGTGTGTGCCTGCTATGCAGACTGAAATCGCTCAGCCAGTTTCAGATGAAAACCTTCCTTAAGCTTGGACTGCTTTCAGCAGCAAGGCCAGTATCCTGACTAACTTAATTAATTATGTCAGGTTCAGTTAGTTGTAAGTACAAACCTTCCGGATTAGCCTGATAACGTTGAATTATTCCTGCAAGAGATGAAATTTTGGCTGAGTTTGGCTAAGCTCCTTTCTGCATTACACCATCTGTGGTGGCTCTGTAAAACTTTCATAAACTCAAAAAGAATTAGCAGGTTTTAATTTGGCATCCTCTGACGTCTACGCTGACCACCTTGCCTGGTGCGGACTGATTGCTCTGCACATGGCACGAAAGAGCGGAACGGTAAATTCTCCCGCACAGGAGAACCTATTTTTGTGCCGGTGGCTGGCCACCGCTGAAAAGAAGCGGCTGTTTCGCCGTGAACTGGCTGGCGATATCCGGTGGTTGCTGAAAGAAGGCAGAGAGAAGGGGTTGCGGGCAGATTTACCCGGAAAACTGGAATACCTCTGGCGCGCAAGCAGTGGCGAGCTGCTGGAACAGAATGACCTGTTCAGGCTGCAGCACGTTATGCACGCGATTACTCTGACAGGCATTAACTACGGCGTGCTCAACGAAACCGAGTGGGAAGGGCGTCATGCAGTAAAACTAAGCCCAACTGTTCCGGGGCTGTTTATCAGAAAAAGCGACTTGGATACGGGCTTTGGGGAGGATGGACGCCAGGTTAAAACACTGGCTGTGCGAATCACCGCTGATATTTCAGCAGTTGATGCACTACTAACACGGGCAGGATGGCAACGCGAATCAGACGCTACGGTTCCCCTTCTTCATCAACTGCGTGCATGCTGAAGGAAGCATAAATCAGTTATCGGTGAACAATTCCGGCAAGAATCTCGTCTGACACTCCGGTCAGCTCTTTAATTGCCTGAAGGGGGTAACCTCTTTTAAGCATCTTGCCTGCGAGTTCAAGCTTCTCTTCAAATTTGCCCTCCTCGCGTCCTTTTATTTCTCCAAGATGGCGGCCAATTTCGATGCCTTTTTGTTCCAGCTGTTGTGCAATAGTAAACATAAGACACCTGTGGGTGTAGCGCACCTATCAAGGATTAACTGTCAGTGGCGGATTTTGGCTAATTCTTCCTCTGAGAGGCCGGTCATCTCTTTAACTAAGTTAAGAGCCATGCCGTTTTTGAGGAGTTTCTCAGCAATATCGATTCTGCTTTTGTGCTCTCCCAGTTGCATGCCTTTTTCAATACCTTTCTGTTCCAGCTGCTGTGCGATTGTCATCAGAGCCTCCTCATGCTGCGGCACTCTTTGTGCCAGATTACGTACAAAGGCTTCAGCGTCATTGGTTTCGCCTGCCTGTATGAGATAGTTTATCAGCGATACGAGTTGCTGTCCCGTCAGATGTCCGGTCAGCAGCGTAGCGGCAAGCCGATCGAGCAGCTCCGACAAATCCCTGCGATGAATGTGCTTCTGGAGCAGGGTCAGGGCTGCCATGCTGCGGTGAGTCATTATCTCGTCGTCGGGGATGACAGTAACGTCGACCAGGGGAAATGCAGTGCCGTACAGTCTGGCTGCCATTTCCGGATCGCTGAACTCCTGCAGCCAGTCCGTAGAATAAGGATAAGGGCTGCGTCGACCGGTATAAAACAGAACCGGGACGACAAGCGGCAGCTTTTTATTTCCCGCATTAAGATGGCGCTGCATGGCTGCTATGGCGTAACGCATGAGTCGAAAGGCCATGTGCCGATCGGGAGTAGACTGATGTTCAATAAGAACGTGAATGTAGCCGTCACCCTCTGTCGTTTTTACGCTGTAAAGTACGTCACTGTAATAGGCACGAAGATCTTCTTCCACAAAACTGCCCGACTCAAGTCTGAGTGTGCTGAGATCGCATATCGCGCGAAACTCTGCGGGTACGTGGAGTTGGATAAAGTCACGCGCGGTATCTGGGTGGGTCAGGAATGCCTTGAAAGCCGCATCGTGCGGGACCGGCGTCGTTTTGTTACTCATCGTTCTGTTTTCCCGTCACTCGTTCGTGCTTACCTGCAGAGCTGATTTTTCTTCTGAGAGTACCGCGCCTGACCCGCTGCATATTTACGTTATCAGCGCTGGCGCGTGTGAAATTCTGCATTAAGCCAGTAGGCAAAAGTCGTGATCCTGCTGGCGAATGCCATTATGTCGCCCCGGGGACGGTAACTGATGCTCAGCAGATAGTCCATCTCCTCGGACAGAGCCGGATACCTGTCATTAAATTTTTCACACAGCTCTTCCAGGGAAACCGGCCAGTCCCGATCGTTCTCTTCTCTCAGTAAGTTTGTAGAACGAATCGCCTTACGTGCAGCCGCCCGCTGCAGGCCATGACGCTGCGCTGGTTCCAGTGTGGGCTTCATCATGGCAACGTAGCCATTCAGTACGGCGAGAAAATCTCCGTTAACGGCAACGGCAATGTCACGGGAAGGCCTGAAAGGTTCAAAGCGAGTCCGCAGATCTTCACCGTACACGCACACGCAGTGATGCTTCAGCCAGTAGCCCCATAGATTTACGTTATCCGGCAGCATCACGTTTTCCAGCACGCCCGGATCGATGTCAATTTTACTGACAACCGGATAATCCTGTTCAACTTCAGACCTGATGGTGTCTGTCTGTGCAACTTCGTCTGCTTCCGGTTCACGGCGGTATATGACGGTAAGGTCGAGATCTGACAGCGTTTCTGTCGCCGTGCCGTCGATGAGGCTTCCGTAGACATAAACACTGTGGATCAGGTCTGGCAACGCCGCGTTCAGTCTCTTAATCGCATCGCTGACCAGTGCAGAAAAGGCTGGCTGGAACCCGCTGAAATCAGGAAGCAAAATGAAACCGTTTTTATCGACCGACATCTGGATCTCCGTCATGTCACGCGTGGTATTTTCAGGCAGCCGCAACGGCAGCGCAGGACATCCATTCTACCAGCGGCAGGGGGATTTTTCTGTCCGAATGCGCAGCAGTCAGAGCATGGCTGGTTATGAAGACGGGTATGTCATCAGCCCGCGGTCCGTCATGGTTTACTGAGCGGATCGGTCCATCAGGTCCACCATAGCGCCCGCGTGCGCGTCAACGTGCCGGATATAGCGCATCACCGTTTCCGCCTTCTTCCACGTACCTTCCTGCATGATCTGTGCGGTACTGTATTTCTTTGTGGCCATGTCGATCGCGGCGCCGACGCGGGTGCTGTGACCCGACCAGCCGTGGTAGCGGTTTTTGTTGGGCTTCATGTCCTGGCCCGCACCGGCTTCCTGCCATGCGCGGGCAAAAATGTCCTCGAGCGCGCGCGTGGAAAGCGGCCGCTTCGTCTCGGTCCGAACGCGGTTTGTTCTGTGTACGGGACTGAAGATGAAGGCATCCGGCTCGGCAATCAGCCCGGAGGCTGTCAGCCACTCCGTCAGCCGCTGGGAAGACAGGTCGCCCAGCCCCTTAATCAGGCCGCCGGTCATCACAATGGTTTTGGTCCAGGCCACGTCAAGCACGATCCGGCCGTCCGGCGCACGTGAAACGTCGCGCACGCGCAGCCGCCCCAGTTCGCTGACGCGAAGAAGGGTGGCGTAGGCCACGTGCAGAAACGTCAGGTCACGCAGCTGCTGCAGTCGTTCAGAGTCTGACCATCGTGCATCCAGGCTGAGCAGGTCGCCGATCCGGAACGGGACGGCCTGGCCCGCGCGTTCGCCGGCGATCACTGCGGTACGGTTAATTTTCTTCACCGCGCGAAAAACCTGCGGAGAGCGGTTCGGCGGCACCAGCCCGGCGTTACGGTGTAACATCGAAATCAGCGCGGCGTGCGTGCTGATGGTCGAGGATGCGCGTCCCGATGCCTGCAGCCACAGCAGATAGTCGCGCAGGTCGGCGGGCGACAT
The DNA here is from genome assembly GCF_016625145.1 of Pantoea sp. S61. Taxonomy (NCBI): domain Bacteria; kingdom Pseudomonadati; phylum Pseudomonadota; class Gammaproteobacteria; order Enterobacterales; family Erwiniaceae; genus Pantoea; species Pantoea sp. S61. Next base: position 17,490 of record NZ_JACVUO010000036.1, on the reverse strand, counting down.
CGGCAGAATGCGCCGGCCGTGTTCATCTGCCCAGCGGCTGCCAATCCGCATCACGCTCAGGAGCTGGTTCCAGGTGTTGCCGGAGAACGCCTCGCGATCCTGCACGAACTCGCGCAGCCGATCGGCCATATCGCTGTCGTCAGCGGGAACCAGACCCGCCGCAGGTGATAATTCAGCCATTATGCTCACTTTTTAGACCGGAATGCCGTCAGGCGCAGCTACGTGAATTCTGATAAAAGTGCAGGGGATTATACCGTCAGAACTCGCGCAGCTGCGCCGTATTTTCGAACACGTAGATTGATACGCGCCGAGGATCCCATCATACCTGGATCTTCTGAAGGATCCTAACTTCATATAAAGACTATTATATGAAGTTAGAGTTGTGAAGATGGTCCATTATTAGACCCTAGTGCTTACGAGGGGCTAGGGTGATAAAAGCCTTATTAAATAAGGTTAGAATATCAATGAAATTTCTACTTTTTGAGGCTTTATTGTTGGTTGGCATTTAAAGTCATAAATGATAATTAAATTAATACCTAAAAAATTCGCTTGATTAACGCGCCACTATACGCGAGGTTGGGCTTGAGCGTCTTTTAGTTTGGACATATTGGCGCCGTCACAACGTTCGAAAAGCTCATTCCTCCATTCAATCCTAGAAAGTAGGTTATTGAAGTCGTCCATCGGTTTACCACTGAAATATCTTTTCCCATTGAATATGATGCCAAAATTCAGACCAGGCGTATGCCTATATAAGCCCACTAATTGAGGGGCACCGCCTGAATATTTATCATTTCCTTTTTTTAAAGTATCGCATAAAGCACCAAAAACAAATCTACTGAAGCCTATTTCTTTTACTCCGCCACACCATTTTTCGTGCATGGAATTCAGTTCTGTCCTTCCAGCCCCAGAGCATGCAACAATATCTGATGAGGTAGATAGCGGCTTTTCCTCAAATGTGATATCTCCATCCTTAAATTTTATTTCAACAACATGAAAATGCGAACACATTTTATTCCCGATACGGGTTGCATAGATTATGGTTCCAGATCCGCTTTGTTTCCGAGGTACTTCTGATAAACTATTCTGAATAAAATTTGTTATTGCTTCTAATTTTTCATTAAACGCGGCCTCAACGGAGAATAGCAACCCATTATCTATAGCATTCACTAACTGATTTAGGATATGGACAGGAAACTCAACACGACCGCTGTAACCGAAGAGCTCTGGATAAGAATATGTTGCAAAGACCTTTCTAACTGAATCCCATGTATTTTCGACGTTTTTCCAACTAATTCTGCTATCAGATGCTATGTAAACTGAAGCGGGTCCATGAGTGTCTACCCCTATCCACGCAACTAACGTAGTCATACCTTTACATTTCCTAATACTAAAGTTAGTATACATTCATATCGTAGTTTATTTAAAAGAGCAACCCCGGGCCCCTCCACCAATCTATGGGGGGGACAGGTAGAGAACATTCCCCCTAGGAATAGGGGGATTCCCGGTTATTTATAATCATTCAACACAATCCACTTCAATTAATATAAATAGTTTCTCATTGCCTGAGATGAGCAATGGACAACCAACTTTAGGTGCATTTAAAGAACCAAATTAGCATAATTCACGTGTTGTAAATTTCATGTTTCATCGAAGATGATCAGCCCGCCATTTTGAATACCCTCCAACTGAAAAGTGCAGTACATCTCCAGCGACGCCGGGGGGTATCCTGTAGCTAAGGGCACACCTGCATAGATGAATGAATAGGGACAGAAAATACTGGTTGTGATAATTAAAGCTCCTGGGTCTTCTGTAAAAGAAAGGAACCGATTTGGCGGATTCGATGTCATTGCGCCAGATGAGCGCGGAGCTAGATTTGATCCCCAGGGCAATTTCCGTGTTTTATGGAACCTGACAAATGAAACATGAAGATCAATTAAAGATCGTAATCGCAAGTGACATCAATTATGGGCAGCTGATAGTCGAAATTGATTGTGATGAGGAATTCATTGCTCTTTTACATCAAGAAAACGGTGCAGATGACCCCAAGATCGAATTTTCTTATTAAGTCAATGCATTGAATTTTTACTGGCTACAGAATGCATTAAATGAAGCTAAGAAGAAGCTATTAAATCAGTAAATAAACCATCCCGCCCAACCGCGCCGGGATAGTTTTTATTGGATATCAGCAGTTATTTCTATAGTGAGCGGGTGATAGCCTGGCACAGTTTTGAGTACACCTTCAGATACCTTATTTAACATAATTTACGCATGGCGTACTTTCGATGTCGACGCTTAAGCCCGCATTGCTCGCATATGATGCAATGGGGCTTTGAAACGCGTCGTTAATTATTTCGATACCCAACTTCACCATGAGTGGTGACGTCTAACCCATCAAATTCATCCTCGCGATCAACTCGCAAGCCATTAGTCAACAGGCCTGTAAGTTTCAACGCAATCCAACTGGTGATAGCTGAAAACACAATGCTGAAAATAATCACTCCGCTATTAATTAGCAGTTGTTCCGCCAGTGCGCGTCCTTCAATGAATCCGCTACCGCCTAAGGTAGTAAGAGCGAAAATTGGGGTCAAGATTCCACCCACTATGCCGCCTATACCGTGAATGGCAAAGACATCAAATGCATCATCTAAATTCAAGCGATGTTTAATTAATGTGACAAACGCCATGCAGCAGGGTGCAGTGAGGATACCGACACAAATAGCTCCTACTGGTCCGACATAACCACAAGCAGGCGTAATACCGACCATACCGGCCACCGCGCCGCTAACAATCCCTAACAGGCTAGGGCGCTTTTGAAGTCGCCACTCGATAAACATCCACGCCACAGCGCCACCAAATGCACCCAGTAGTGTGTTCAATACCACCAGCATGGCATAGCCGTTAATTGCCAGCGCACAGCCACCACAAAAGCCCAGCCATCCCAGCATCAGCATCGCGCCGCCGGTCATGGTCATCGTCATGTTGTGAGGCGTCAGCGCGACGCTGCCGAAGTTATGTCGACGACCAATAATCAGCGCAGCCACCAGTGAGGCAATGCCGGAGTTGATGTGTACAACATTCCCACCAGCAAAATCTTGCACCGACAAGGTCGCCATCCAACCGCCGCCCCATGCCATATGCGCCAAAGGGATGTAATTGATGGTTGCCCAGATTGCCATGAACACTAAAACCGCACTGAATTTGACTCGCTCGGCGAATGAGCCGGTGATTAATGCGGGTGTAATCGCAGCAAAGGTCATCATAAAGAAGATGTAGACGTACTCAGGCACCGTGCCGACCAGCGAATCAACCGTGATATTCTTCAGGAAAACTTTTTCACCACTGCCTATGACGCTATTCAGCGTTTTGCCATCGGTAAAGGTAAAGCTATAGCCGTAGAGCGTAAACAGAATCGCGACCAGTGCGGTGACGCTAAACACCTGCATCAACACGGACAACACATTCTTACTCTGCGCCATACCACCATAAAACAGCGCCAATCCTGGTAAGGTCATCAACAGCACCAGCAGTGCTGTGACAAACATGAAAGCCGCGTCGCCGCTGTTTAACATTGGCGCGGCAAAAGCCGGAAAGCTGCACAGCACAACAGGCAACGCGAATAGCATCGTTCGTTTCATTACGCACCTCAGCAGTAGCAGTCAAAAAAACGCCTCCGCAAAGCAGAGGCGTGAAGGGGAGTTATTTCAGGTCCTGACCGGGAATCCAGTTGGTTCCGGCCAGTGGGACGCGTGCCATGGCAGCCGCTTCCACATTTAATGCCACCAAATCCTCTGGCTCCAGATTGTGCAGGTGCGATTTACCGCAGGCACGTGCCAGAGTTTGCGCTTCAAGCGTTAACACGCGCAGGTAGTTGGCGAGCTTTTTACCGGCCAGTTCAGGATCAAGACGTTTGCTCAGCTCGGGATCTTGGGTGGTTATCCCCGCAGGATCTTTGCCTTCCTGAAAGTCGTCATAAAAACCAGCGGCTGAACCCAGCTTTTTATACTCCTCCTCATAACGCGGATTGTTATCACCCAAGGCAATCAGTGCCGCAGTACCGATCGCTACCGCGTCGGCACCCAAGGCAATGGCTTTAGCGACGTCCGCGCCGTTGCGGATACCGCCGGAAATGATCAGCTGCACTTCACGGTGTACGCCGAGTTCCTGCAATGCCTGAACCGCCAGCGGGATCGCCGCCATGGTGGGAATACCCACATGTTCAATAAAGACATCCTGGGTCGCGGCGGTTCCGCCTTGCATACCATCCACCACCACCACATCAGCACCAGCCTGTACCGCCAGTTTCACATCATAATAGGTGCGGGTTGCACCCACTTTGACGTAAATCGGCACCTGCCAGTCGGTGATCTCACGCAGTTCGGCAATTTTAATCGCCAGATCGTCCGGGCCGGTCCAGTCAGGGTGACGACAGGCACTACGCTGATCGATACCCTGCGGCAGGCAGCGCATTTTGGCCACGCGCTCGGAAATTTTCTGTCCCAGCAACATGCCGCCGCCACCAGGTTTTGCACCCTGGCCGAGCACCACTTCGATGGCATCAGCTTTACGCAGATCATCCGGGTTCATGCCATAGCGTGATGGAAGATATTGATAAACTAACTTACTCGATTGCCCGCGCTCTTCCGGCGTCATACCACCATCGCCTGTTGTGGTTGAGGTTCCCACTGCAGAAGCGCCTCGACCTAACGCTTCTTTAGCCTGCGCTGACAAAGCACCAAAACTCATGCCTGCAATGGTGACGGGCGTGCTGATGACCAGCGGCTTCTTCGCATAGCGCGTTCCTAGCACCACTTCAGTGCTGCATTTTTCACGGTAGCCTTCCAGCGGATAGCGTGACATGCTCGCACCCAGAAACAGCAAATCGTCGAAATGCGGCACCTGGCGCTTGGCACCCCAGCCGCGAATGTCGTAGATGCCGGTTTCAGCAGCGCGTTGGATTTCGGCAATCACCGAACGGGTATAAGTGGCGGATTCGCGTAACGCCGGATTGTATTTATCGCTCATGGTGTTCTCCACTCTTAATACGCTGACGCGTTATCCACTTTGAAGTTGTAAAGCTGACGGGCCGAACCGTAGCGCGTAAAGGCGGTTGGTGACTCATCGAAGCCGGCTTGTTGCAGCAGCAAACCGAGTTCTTCGATATGTTCCGCGCGCATCTCTTTCTGCACACAATCTGCGCCCAATGAGGCGACACTGCCTTTCACATAGATGTGTGCTTCATACAGCGAATCGCCGAGTGCTTCACCGGCATTGCCGCACACCACCAGACACCCGGCCTGTGCCATGAAGGCGCTCATCGGGCCGATATCGCCTTTCACCACAATATTGATGCCTTTCATGGAGATACCGCAGCGAGCGGCCGCATTACCTTCAATCACCAACAGACCGCCGTTGCCGGTCGCGCCTGCAGATTGCGAAGCATCACCTTTTACGCGCACTGAGCCGGACATCATGTTTTCCGCTACGCCGACCCCGGCGTTACCCTGCACCGTAATCGATGCTTTCTGGTTCATGCCCGCGCAGTAATAACCGGCATGGCCTTCAATGGTGATATCAACGTTATCATTCACGCCACAGGCGATGTTATGCGCACCGGCCGGATTAATTACCTGCCAGCTTTTGATCTCTTTCGTCAGGTTGGCATCGTGCAATGCCTGATTCAGTTCGCGCACGCCATGACTTAAGTCGTAAGTTTTCATCATCACACTGCTCCTGCAGTCTGGGTGCTGTTGCGCTCCCACACGTAAAGTTTTGCCGGTTCCGGCTCCCACACTTTGGCGTCCTTGATGCCCGGCAGATTTGCCAGTGCACGGTATTCGGAGGCCATGGCGACGTAGTCATCAGTTTCTGCGATCACTGCCGGTTTACAGGCGATGGGATCGCGCAGTACCGCAAAGCCGTCCCGCGTGCCGATGGTGAAGGTAAAGAAGCCATCGAGATCTTTAAGCGCGTTCTCCAGCGCCACCTGCAACGAATCACCCTGTGTCAGGCGCCACGCGAGATAGCCCGCAGCCACTTCGGAATCGTTCTCTGTTTTAAACTGAATCCCGGCACGCTTGAGTTTTTCGCGCAGGCGATTGTGGTTCGAGAGAGAACCGTTGTGCACTAGGCAAAGATCCATGCCGGTGGAGAACGGATGGCTGCCCTGGATCGTCACGGCACTTTCGGTGGCAAGACGGGTATGGCCAATCGCGTGGCTGCCTTTCATCTTACCGAGATTGAAGTGGTCGGCGACTTCTGCCGGCAGACCGACACCTTTAAGGATCTCGATACTGTGTCCGGCACTCATCACGTCGATTTCCGGTGCATGCTGAGCCAGCCATGTCAGCGCAGTGGTTTCATCGATGGGCAGCTTAAACACCGCCACACTGTTGTTCTGGAACCACTCATCAACCTTGCCAAAGTCAGTCGCCAGGCGATCGGCCAGGCCGTTCCAGTTAAAACTGGCATCATCACTGCGCAGCGTCAGTTTGATGCCTGCATCGTATTCATCGCCGTACACGGCAAAGCCAGCGCTGTCGCAGCCACGTTCGGTCATCGAGATCAGCATTGGGCGGAACAAATCGCCCAACTGCTGCTCCATCGCTGCATTTTTAAAATAGAGTCCGACAATTCCACACATAGAATTTCCTTTGCTTTGCAGGGTTACATTAAAAGAATTCGAGATAGCGACGGGTTTCCCACTCGCTAACATGACGGTGATATTCTTGCCACTCCTGGCGCTTAACCTTAATGAACTCGTCAACGATCTCCGCACCCATGCATTCGCGCAGAATCTCGTCCGCCGCGAGTGAATCGAGCGCTTCTTTCAGGTTTTGCGGCAGCAGTTCAATGCCTTCTCGTTGGCAATCCTGGGCAGAAAGGGCATACAGGTTCCCGTTCTGCGCTTTGCCGGGTTCAAGTTGACGCGCCACACCATCCAGTCCGGCAGCGATGATCGCCGCATGTACCAGATAAGGATTCGCGCCGGTATCGGGCAGGCGCAACTCAAGGCGGCCATAAGGGATTCGCACCATGGCGGAGCGGTTATTGTCACCGTAGGTGATGAACACCGGTGCCCAGGTTGCGCCCGTGGCTGAACCGCCGCTGGTTAAGCGCTTGTAAGAGTTGACGGTGGGCGCGGCAAAGGCACACAGGGCTTTGGCGTGATGTAGCATGCCCGCCATAAAGTGATAGGCCATTTTCGACAAGCCCAGACCTTGCGGATCGCTGGCATCATGGAAGATGTTATTGCCGTCACGATCGGCCATCGACAGATGGAAATGCATACCGTTTCCGGGGCGGTCAGCGAAGGGTTTTGGCATAAACGAGCACAACAGACCCTGGTCATGGGCGATTTCCGCCGCTGCCATGCGCACAAAGGTAAAGCGGTCAGCTGAGGTCAATGCGTCGCTGTAGGTGTAATTGATCTCGAACTGACCGTTAGCGTCTTCATGGTCAATCTGGTAGACATCAAAACCGACTTCCTGCAGCGACTCGGTGAGTTTTTCCAGGAACGGGCGCACGCGGGACAAGCCTTTATAGTCGTAGCAGGGTTTCGCCAGCGTATCGCTGCTATCGGCAGGCAGCAGGGAGCCATTTTCGCCGCGCGTGAACAGGGAGAACTCCGGTTCCAGGCCGCTGTTTAGCGTCCAGCCTTTTTCAGCCAGCCGCTCAACCTGTTTCATCAATACCACACGGCTGTCATAAGGATGCGGTTGCTTGTTAACGTAACCGTTGCAGGCAATACGCGCATAACCCGGCTGCCATGGCACCAGTGACAAGGTACTGAGATCGCCACGTGCGCAGAAATCGGGTCCTTGCGGCTCCATGCCCATGCCTGAAATGGCGAAACCGGCAAAGCCCGCGCCTTTTTCCACCACATCCATCAAGCACTTAACCGGCACCGATTTGGTTTTTGCCGTGCCGTGAATATCAACGAACTGTGCGAGCAGATAGCGCACATTGTTGTCCTGTAAAAACTGCCTGGCCTGTTCAGGTGACATAACTACCTCTTTACCGCGATGAAATGGGGCACGCTGCTTGAGTGCGTGGACCGTGTTGTATTCTCGTGAGGAATATTTTTTCACTGACAGGAAAATGCAGGAGCCGTGCCAGAATGAATCGGCTGTTGGATAAAAAGTAAAAAATTCAATTATTTCAATTCATTATGGTTATTTAACCCATCAGTGTGAATGCCTTGCACAGAGCGGCGGCCTCGATTCGCTAAAATCTGTCATCAGTAATGAATATTTGTCGGGGTTAGGCTCCCCAATTTGGGGCTTGGTCATGATACTTAACTCTCGTGATTTAAATACGGCCCTTCACAGGCAAATAAAATCCAACTACATATTCAAATATGAAAATCAAAGTTCATATATCAATAATTAATGAAGAGGGGGGATGATTTTGAGTGATTTATAAAATGTCGCTAGACAAGCAGTGCGAGATGAATTAATTGTGTTAAATAAGAATCGCAATGTGGCTTTTTGGTTGGCGCAAAGCTGATATTCATTCACTCATAAATTAATTCATTCACCTGTGTGGAGTGGCTATGTCTGCATCTGTCCGTGATTTCATTATTACTGCAACCTGTCCTGCGACCTCGGGAATAATCGCCGCTGTGACGGGGTTCCTGAGTCAAAGTCAATGTTACATCAGCGAGTTGTCGCAGTATGACGATGAGCACTTAGGGCATTTCTTTCTGCGTGCGCGTTTTCGCTTTAATGAAAACCTTAGCGCAGATATTGCCACGCTAAAAAAAGATTTCGCCGCGATAGCCGAGCGTTTAAATATGCAGTGGGATATTTTCGATACGTCTGAGCCAATGCGAGTCTTGCTCATGGTGAGTAAGTTTGACCATTGCCTGACGGATCTGCTCTATCGACGTAATAAGGGCGAGCTGAATATTAACATCACCGCCATTGTCTCTAATCATCTGGATCTACGGCCTATGGCGGAGCGAGAAGGTATCCGCTTTATTTACCTGCCGGTGAACAAAGAAAACAAGGCACAGCAGGAAGCCGAGCTGATCAAGATCGTGGAGGAAACGCAAACCGAACTGGTTGTGTTAGCGCGCTATATGCAGATCCTCTCGGACAACCTGTGTAAACAGTTGGCGGGCCGGGCCATCAATATTCATCACTCGTTCCTGCCTGGTTTCAAGGGCGCGATGCCGTATCACCAGGCGTATGAACGTGGCGTGAAACTGATTGGGGCCACGGCGCATTATGTGACTTCTGATTTAGATGAAGGACCGATTATCGATCAGGAAGTGCAACGCGTTAATCACACACATCGCCCTAATGACTTAATCGTGGTAGGACGAAATACTGAAACCATTGCGCTGGCCCGAGCGGTGAAATATCACACCGAACATCGTGTCTTCCTCGACGAAAATAAAACGGTGATTTTCTGATGACAACCACGCTGACCTCGCAACCGATTGCCATCAATATCGACGGTAAAAAAAGTGCGGCTAAATTACTGGAAAACACCGCCAGGGAAGTAAGCCAGTTAAAAAAGCAGGGCATAAATCCTTGTTTAGCGGTGGTGCTGGTGGGGGATGACGCTGCCAGCCAGGTTTATGTGCGTAATAAATTACGCACCGCCGAACAGGTCGGTATCAAATCGATTGAATTACGCTTTGATGCACAATTAACCGAGGCGCGCCTACTGGCTTCCATTGCCGAATTAAATAATGACCCTACTGTACACGGCATATTAGTGCAACTGCCGTTGCCACCGCAGATTAATGAAGCCGCGATTGTACGGGCCATTTCACCAGTGAAGGATGTGGATGGTTTTCATCCGCAAAATGCCGGCGGCCTAGTTCAGGGTCATCGGGTGATCACGCCATGTACGCCGCTGGGTTGCCTGCTGCTGTTGCAGGAGTACGGCGGCGATCTGAGCGGCAAACACGCGGTGGTGATTGGTCGCTCCAATATCGTGGGCAAACCGATGGCCAGTTTGCTGCTGCATGCCCACTGTTCGGTCACCACGCTGCATTCGCGAAGCCGGGATGCCGCGCAGCTGGCGCGTCAGGCAGACATCCTGATTGCTGCTGTAGGCCAGCCACAGATGATTGATGCCAGCTGGGTAAAACCGGGTGCACTGGTGATTGATGTCGGGATTAACCGCGTAACCCGTGCAGACGGCAGCAGCCGACTGGTGGGGGATGTGGATTACGACAGCGTGAGTCTGGTGGCAAAAGCGATCACCCCTGTGCCTGGTGGCGTCGGCCCAATGACCATCGCTTGTCTGATGCAAAACACCGTGCTGGCGGCTGAGTTGCAACTTCAGCAAGCGGCGGGTTAAGGAGAACGAAGATGCCATTAGCGTTATTGAAATACGGGCTGTCGTCAGAATATCCGGCAGAAGTGGATATCCCCGCACCGCGTGAACTGAAAAAACATTATGACGTGGTGATTATTGGCGGGGGGGGGCATGGCTTAGCCATTGCCTATTATCTGGCGAAATACCACGGTATCACCAATGTGGCCGTGCTGGAAAAAGGCTACCTGGCAGGTGGCAATACGGCGCGCAATACCGCAGTGATCCGCTCTAATTATCTCACCTCTGAAGGCGTGCGTTTTTACAGTGAGTCGGTGAAGCTGTTCCAGAATCTGTCGAACGAATTTGATTTCAACATCATGTATTCCGAACGCGGACAGCTGACGCTGGCCCACACCGACAGCACAGTTCGCGCCTTCAGACAGCGTGCTGAGGTCAATAAACACTTTGGTGGTCGCACCGAGATGATTGATCGTCAACAGATCAAAGAGCTGGTGCCAACGCTTAACCTCGATCCCGGCAATCTGCCGGTGCTGGCCGGGCTCTGGCATATCGATGGTGCCACCGCACGCCACGATGCGGTGGCCTGGGGCTATGCCAAAGAGGCAGCAAAGCGCGGTGTGGAAATTCACCAAATGACCGAGGTGGAAGATTTGGTGATCACCGAGGGACGCATTACGGCAGTGAAAACCAACCGCGGCACGGTGGGCTGTGGCTGCGCGGTGCAGGCTGTGGCGGGGCACAGTTCGCTACTGGCACAAAAAGCCGGTTTCCGCTTGCCGGTAGTGTCGTATCCCTTACAGGCCATGGTGACGCAGCCGGTGAAACCCTTTCTCGATCCACTGGTCAGTTCGTCGGCCTTGCACTGTTACGTGCAGCAAACCAGCCGTGGCGAAGTGGTGTTCGGTGGCGGTTCCGATCCTTATCCGCTCTACAACACCCGATCAACGCTGGATTTGAAAGAGAGTCTGATCGCTCACGGTATTGAGATGTTCCCGTTCCTGGCGAAAGCGCGCCTGATGCGTCAGTGGGCGGGGATCACCGACATGACACCCGATTACAGCCCAATCATGGGCGAAAGCCCGCTGAAGAACTACTACCTTGATGCTGGATGGGGCACGTGGGGCTTCAAAGCCACGCCTATCTGCGGCAAAACCATGGCGGAGTTAGTCGCCAGCGGCGGTAAAACGCCGGAACTGATCGCCCCGTTTAAGCTGGAGCGTTTTGCACGTTTCCAGCAGGTTAATGAAATGGGCGCTACGGCGGCCAGCCACTAAGGAAAGCCAGATGAAAATTATGCATTGCCCGCTGAATGGGCCGCGCAATATCACTGAATTCGCCTACGGTGGCGAGTTGAAAATCGTGCCTGACCAGCTGAGCTGTAGCGATCGTGAATGGGCCGATTACGTCTTCTATGAAGACAACCAGGCTGGTGTGGTGACGGAATGGTGGTTCCACACTCCGTCGAGTTACTGGTTCCTTGCGCAGCGCAATACCCTAACCGATGAAGTGATCCGTACTTTTGACGCCAGCGAAGTGTTTCCCAATCCTCACAGCAGCGCGTTACCCGCCAGCATCAGCGTAGCCATGGAGGTAACATCATGAGCCAGAAGCGCTTAGCGGCTCCTATGGGGCGCCTGATCGATCGGCAACAACCGCTGCAATTCACGTTTGAAGGTGAGCTGGTGAGCGGTTTTGCCGGTGATTCGATTGCCAGCGCGGTGATTGCCAGCGGGCGTCACCTTTTATCGCGTTCCTTCAAATACCATCGCCCACGCGGTGTACTCAGCATGTTTGGTCAGGATGCCAATACGCTGGTGCAGTTGCCGGATGAACCCAACGTGCTGGCCGATGTGCAACCGATAACCCAGGGACTCACCGTCACCGGTCAGAACTACAACGGATCGCTGGATAACGATCGTGATGCCAAAATGCAGCTGTTTTCACGCTTTATGCCGGTGGGGTTTTACTATCGTGCGTTCTACAAACCCAAGGGCATGTGGAAGCGCTGGGAACCGCTGATTCGCCGCAAAGCCGGTCTGGGCGTATTGAATCTCAATATCGAAGAAGCTTACTACGATAAGGCGTATCTGTTTTGTGACGTGCTGGTGGTCGGCGGTGGCCCGGCAGGATTACAGGCTGCGCTGACCGCCGCAGACAGCGGAGCGCAGGTGCTGGTCGTTGAGCAACAGCCGCTGCTCGGTGGCGCACTCAGCTGGGCACGGATGGCAGCCGAGGCGCAACAGACTGAGCAGGTGTTGCAGTTTATGACCCGCCGTGTGGAGGCGCACCCGAACATTCGCATACTGCTTAATGCGACCTGCAACGGTTGGTTTAAAGATCACTATTTACCTGTGATTCAGGGGCAGCGCATGTACAAAGTACGTGCAACCAGCTGTGTTATCGCTGCGGGTGCCTACGACCAGCCGGTGATTTTCCGCAATAACGACCTGCCAGGTGTGATGTTAACCAGTGCTGCCCAGCGTTTAATGCAGCATTACGGTGTTAAACCGGGTCAGCGCGCTGTATTACTGACCGGCAATGACGATGCGTATCTGGCAGCACTGACGTTGTATGAGCAAGGTGTTAAAGTCGCCGCAATTGTCGACCTGCGCAGCCAACTGCCGGATGGGGCGCTGACGCAACCGTTGCAACATGCGGGCATAGAACTGATTGCCCACAGCGCAGTTTATGAAGCCTTTGCTGACCGCACCGGGTGCGTCTCTTCGGTGGAGGTGCGCAGCATTATCGGTCAGGGAAAAGTGGCGCCGAGCGGCAAAGTTATTGATTGCGATTTGCTCTGCATGTCTGCGGGATATATGCCTGCCTGGCAACTGCCGTGTCAGGCCGGTGGCAAACTCAGCTATGACGACGCCAGCGCCAGTTTTACGCTGAGCCATTTACCTGCGGGTATGATCACCGCCGGTTCGATCAACGGCTGGCACGGGCTGGAGGAGGTGGTGCAGGATGGCACCCACGCCGGACGTATGGTGCTACAACAGTTGGGAATCAATAATAATATAAGTACTTTGCCACAACAGCAGGGAGAAAAACCGCGTATTAATCATCCCTGGCCAATCTTCGCTCATCCCAAAGGCAAAGAGTTTGTCGATTTCGACGAAGACCTGCAAATCAAAGACATCATCAATGCCACCAAACACGGCTATCGCGATGTGCAACTGGTAAAACGCTTTTCTACCGTGGGCATGGGACCGTCACAAGGACGACATTCGGCATTACCGACCGCGCGTTTAGTGGCGCAGGCCACCGCACGCAGCGTGAGCGAAACCGGCGTCACCACTGCGCGCCCCCCATTCAGCGCAGAGAGCCTGGCGCATCTGGCGGGACGTCATTTCGATCCGTGGCGCGTCACGGCCATACATCAACGCCATCTGGCTTTGCAGGCGCAAATGATGCCAGCAGGTAACTGGCTGCGTCCTGGCTGGTATCAAACTGAGCCTGGCACCGACAAAAAAACAGCGGTCCAGGCAGAAGCGCTCAATGTGCGTAATAACGTTGGACTGATTGACGTGTCGACCCTGGGCGGCATTGAGTTGCGCGGCCCGGATGCCGCAGAGTTCCTTAACCGTCTTTATACCTTTGCCTTTATCAAACAGCCCGTGGGACGTACGCGCTATGCGCTGATGACCAATGAACAGGGCGTGGTGATTGACGATGGCGTGGCCTGCCGTTTGGCGGAGAACCACTTTTATGTCACCGCCACCACCAGCGGTGTGGCGCGGGTGTATCAATCAATGTTGCAGTGGAATACGCGCTGGCGGCTGGATGTGGATATCGCCAACGTCTCCTCCGCGTGGGCGGCGGTCAATCTGGCGGGACCCAACTCGCGTCAGGTGCTAAGCCAGTTGTGTAATGAACTCGATTTGAGTGCCGAAGCATTCCCGTATTTAGCCTGTCGTGAAGGCAAGGTGGCCGGTATACCCGCGCGCCTGTTGCGTGTGGGCTTTGTTGGTGAACTGGGTTATGAGATCCATGTGCCGACCCGCTATGGCCAGGCGTTGTGGGATGCCTTGATGCGAGCAGGGGCCGCTTGCGGAATTAAACCCTTTGGCGTGGAAGCACAGCGTTTGCTGCGCCTGGAAAAGGGGCACGTGATTATCGGACAGGATACCGACGGCATGAGCCATCCGGGGGAAATCAGCATGAGCTGGGCGGTTAATCGAGCCAAACCGGAATTTATTGGCCGTCGCGCCATCGATATTCTCGATGCTCATCCGCCGGTGCGTAAACTGGTGGCTTTCACACTGCCCGCTGCATCACCGCTTCCAATGGAAGGCCATTTAGTCTTAGAAGGCGAAAGGATCACCGGCAATGTCACGTCCTGTGAATATTCCCCCACGCTGAACGCGATAATTGGCATGTCCTATGCATCAGCAGATCGGGCAACCCCAGGCGATAGCATTACCATTCGCACTGAAGGCGGCAGGGAAGTCACCGCGTTAGTGGTGAAGTTGCCCTTTTATGATGCTGAAAACCAGCGACAGGAGCTGTAATGATGCAAAACATGCACGTTTTGGCGGCAGGACCGCTGGATCATCTGGAGACGGTGTCTGCTGATAACGGCGCTATCACCCTTAAAGACTGCTCTCATCAGGCGCGCGTGGGTTTTCGCGGACGCCACGCCGCATGGTATCTGCAACAACACGGCTTTGCGCTGCCCGCTCAGCCAAATCAGTGCTGCTGGCAAAGCGACGACTCACTGGTCGCGCGTTTATCACAGACTGAATTTTTAATTCTGGCCGCAGATAACGCACCCTCGCGAATTCAACACGAGGAGCAGTCATGGCAAATGAATGAGCTGTCGTGCTTTATGCTACCGCGCCAGGACACGCACGCGTGGATGTCTATAAGCGGCGCTCAGCAAGCGGCAGTGATGGCGAAGTTGTGTGCGGTTGACCTATCGTCGGATAAATTTTTGCCTGGCGCAGTGGCACAAACTTCTGTCGCGCGCGCCAATGCGTTAATCATCAATGCCTCGTTGCCGAATAAAGAACAGTTTTGGCTGCTGGTGGATTACTCCATGGCGGCGTATTTCTGGGACGTGTTGCTTGATGCCACGGCGGAGTTTGCTCGCTGATTTTCACTCTCCGGGCCACGGCCCGGCTTCATCTATGCAGGTGTGTATGTCTCTGGCTGCTATCACTGAAAATGACTACACGGTGCCCGCGTTATTTCGCGGTCTGACCATTATTGAAATGTTCAACAGTCGCGATCGCGTGCTGACAGTGCAGGATTTTGCCGATCATCTTGGCGTCTCTACTTCCTCTATTTATCGTATTGTCACCACTCTCACCGAGATGAGCTATCTCGAAAAAGTGGCCAAGAACACTTATCAACTCGGCCCGCAGGTGATCTCCAACGGCTTTAGCTATCTTGCCAGCCGTGATGTGGTGGATATCGCCATGCCACATTTAAATGCGCTGCGTAATACGGTTTCAATGTCGTGCCATCTCAGCATTCGCGAAGGCCAGGAAGCGGTCTATATTTATCGCTCGTTTGCTTCGCAACGCCTGTCGGTAAATGTGCCCATTGGTACGCGTATTCCCTGTCACTGCAGCGCCATGGGTCGGGTGTTGCTCACCGGCTTAAATGATGCAGAACTGGATAGCCTCTATCAACATGTGCGACTCGATGGCTATTCTGTTTCAGCGCCGCGCACCTTACCGGAACTGAAGCAGACCGTGCAGCAGGACAGCATGCAGGGCTGGGTTGAGCATCAGTCCGATTTCGCCACCGCAATTGCCTGTGCGCTGCGCGATCATCACAACCAGATTGTGGCGGCGATCAATGTCTCTGGACCCGATGCGCTGATGGAAGACCCACATCAGAAAGAGGTGGTGCGCAATGCGTTATTAGCCACCGCGCAACGTATATCATTTGAGCTGGGGAACCTGCGCAAAATGTCGGAGAAAATTAAGCCTCGATGAACAAACCGGTTACCACCAGTCAGCGAGAGAGCCCGTTGAGTCTGGAGCAGCATATCGCGCGCTCGCTGAAGCAGCGGCGTATTTCACAGGGTTATAAAATATCCGATGTGGCACGTATTGCAGGTGTCAGCGTCGGCATGGTCAGCAAGGTGGAAAACGCCCACGTTTCCACCAGTCTCGATATTATCAGTCGCCTGTGTGACGCCATTGGTTTGCCGGTTTCGAAGTTATTTAGCGACTATGATGTGGCCAAACGCGGCGCCCAGTTGATTAAAGCGGGTGAGGGGATGGAGGTGGTGCGCACCGGCACGGAAGTCGGCCACTCTTATCATTTGCTGAGTTATGCTCAAGGCCCACAAAAACTTTACGAACCCTTTCTGGTCACCATGGACGATGCCAGTGAAGAGTTTCCCAATTTTTGCCATCCGGGGCATGAGTTTCTCTATTTACTTGAAGGCGAACTGATTTATCGTCATGGCACGCGCCTCTATCCTATGTCTCCGGGCGATAGCCTTTCATTCGACGGCGGGGTGCCACACGGCCCTGAGAAATTATTGCAAGTTCCAATACGTTTATTGTCTATTATTCATTACGTTGAGAATGATGAAGCTTACTAATTTTCAATATTAAAAATTAATGCTCACACACTCTTTTTATTTTTATTTAAATAACTAACGACTAGTAAATAATCCATTAAATCTCTAACGCCATAAGAAAAAACTATAATTCCATTCGGATATTTATTACTACACACACAAACGAACACATCCTAAAGATTTCCCCCCAACTCAATGATGCAGATTATCTTCTTCACAAAATTAGCACAACTTACTTTTATTATTCAAATGGGTATATTTTTATTTAATTTTGAATTTTAGATTGTAAATTTGCACCAAATTAATGTAATAAAAAAGATAACCAAGCACAACTAATTGAAAGTATTGATAAAAATCACGCATTGAGATAGTGCATTAAAATCAATGAAGATTTCACTTATAAACAATAACTTTTATATTTAAGCGCACTTACATTCCAGTTGAATACCCACCTTTTAACTTCCCACCTATAAATTCCGCGATGTCAGATAAGAATCCCATATTATGGCATACCATCATTCATCTTTAGTATGAAGTTAACCCAATCCTCATTAAAGGTTCTAACCATGCATCCAGATATACGCAAGACGTTCGTTACCACCGAGACCATCTACTCCGACGGCGGCAAAGCGGCCACCACGCCGCTGGTGATGATT
>NZ_JACVUO010000035.1:0-28895 GCF_016625145.1 Pantoea sp. S61 | reverse complement strand
AAGGTAATGAGGCGTGCGCCAGCGGAATTCATTAGGGCCCGCGACAGCTCATGCTGACGCAGCAAGGCCGGATATATAACTGCAATCGCCTTAGTGTCATCACCCCACAACTGCCTGGCATACGGGAGGTGCTCATATATACTTCTTGAACGAAGCCGTGGTCACAGTCACGGCGATCCCCAGCAGAACAGCCGCCGGCAACAACAGCAGATTGGGGTAAACCGCCGTGGGCCAGGAAAGGTACAGCATGGCGGGCACCACAGCGGCCGGTTTGACCAGCTTTTTGGCATGGTGATAGACAAAGGAGCTCTCGTACCCCGCCCCGTAACGCCGCAGATCACGCCGCCCCAGCCCCTCAACCAGCGCCACCACCACGACCAGCACAAACAGCGGCACGGACAGCACCAGGATGGTGACGCGGACCAGGGTGATAATGCTTATCCATACCGTGGCCAGCAGGTATTCACGCAGGTAGCCCGCCAGCCAGCCGCTCCAGCTGTTGATTTCCCGGGTGACGGCATTGTCACTGTGCATCTGGTGCGCATACTGCTGACGGACCCAGTCCAGGAAGCCACTGTCCACAAAGGCCCACTGATATGTAATAGTCACCCACCGGACGACGGTCACGGAAGGCTCAGACAGCAACAGGCTGCGGGTGAACTCCGTGGACAGCCATCCCAGCTCGGTGTTCATAACCGCTTCACTGTGCGCCGCCCCGGCTTCCGGCCAGAAGAACGCGATGCCGATATATTCAATCAGCAGGCTCAGCAGCAGCGAGGACAGCACCACACCCACCAGGGCCCACGGCCAGCCCCAGAGCAGATTATACAGCATGCCATGTTTGCGCTCCGGCAGCGTCTGCTGCTGTGGGGAACGTTTTACCTCAGCCATTCTCGCCTCCTGTGACCGGCACGTTCAGGACCGGACCGTCCCGCCACCAGGATTCACCGCTGTGATAGCTGCGCCGCATCTCCTCCGCGATTTTCTCAATACTTTCCGGCATCAGCACATCATCAGCATCCCCGGCAGGCAGCGGCATGCGAATTTTCCACAGCTGCCCGCCCTCCAGCAGGGCAAACGCCTGCCCTTTCGGCAGCGTCACAATATCAGCCGGCTCCAGCAGGGGGACTTTAACCGTCCCGACGCGGTCCTGGGTGCTGGAGGTGAAGTCCTGGTCAGCGTTGACATCTGCCGTGTCCTGGTGCCCGGAGACCAGCGTCTTGGTGTAAATTTCCACCTGCGGCAGCTGCGTGGTCAGCAGTTCGGCGGTGCGGTTTTCCCTGACGCGCAGCATAATCAGGTTGTTGAAGTTACCCTGAACCTGGGCCGTCTTGGCCGCATTCCCGATGCGTGCCTCAATATCAGAAGATGTCTGGGTATAAGCTGTCACCTGCATGCCGGCACCGCCCCCCTTGTTGATGAGGGGGATAAACTCATCCCCCATCAGCTCGTTAAACTCATCGCAGTGCAGGTTAATCAGGGACTTCCCTTCTTTCGCGCCCGGCAGGCCCGCATTGATACCGTGTTTATAAATGTGTCCGGCCACGCTCACCAGATCGGCGAACATGGAATTACCGACCGCGCTCGCCACCATGCTGTCGCTGAGCGCATCAAGTCCCACATAGACCACGGCCTTTTTACGGATGATCTGCTCCCAGTCAAAAATGGGCCGTGAGTCATCCATATCAAGATAGTCAGGGGCCAGCAGTTCAGCGGTCTTGCCGGTGGTCAGTTTTTCCAGCAGCGGCAGCAGAGAGGCCACGATTTTGTCAAAGTAAGTGCGGTCATAACGCACCGCTGAGCGCAGCCCGTCGAGGATGGGATCATAGAGCTTCTTGCCTTCTTCTGAACTCAGGGCAACCTCGATGGCCCAGATGCGTAACGCATCCGGCTGTCCCTGCATATTACGGGGCACGTCATCCTCGCCCAGTACCTGCTGATTATTCTCAATCTGCGTCTGCAGAGCCGGCAGTTGCTCATGAATGATTTTCTCAGCGTAGCGGATATAGAGATCGGCAATATTGTTCACGTAGCGCATAATCAGGGTGTAGTCAGGGCGCTCCCCCAGGGCAACCAGCGCACGGGCAATAATGTTGACGAACCGCCAGGCAAATTCACGAAAGGCGGCATTATTGCCGTCCCCTGAAAGCTGACCGGCCACGCGTGAAGCCACCTCTGACACGCGGCCAAAACGCCCGACAGCATTATAACGGGCGGATATTTCAGGCCAGCCGAGATGAAAGATATACAGCTCATCCCCGCGCCCGGCCCGGTGGGCCTCTGCCCAGACGCGTTTCATCAGGTCTGCGTCGCCTTTCGGATCAAACACGATGGTGACTTCCCCCCGCCGGATATCCTGTGTGACCAGCAGCTCTGCCAGCCGGGTCTTCCCGACGCGCGTGGTGCCATAAACCACCGTATGGCCAACCCTCTCTCCCAGAGCCAGGGTGACGTCTTTTTCGTCGGGCTCGATACCGTGCAGCGCCGGATTCCCGCCCACCGGCGGCAACGGCCGTACCGGGTTCAGCGGCGTATCGGCACTCAGCAGCTTACCCAGCCAGGGCAGACGATGCTCTGTCAGCATTTCAAGCTGACGTGCCCCCTGGTAAAAGCGGTTCGGCTGCAGGTAGCGGGCCACTTCCGGGCGCAGCGTATCCTGCAGGCGCTGGGTGTGTTTCTGGGTCCAGCGGAAACCCCGGCCGAGGAACAGACGACGATGGCTGACGGGGATCTGTTTAGTACTCATGACATAGCGCGGCAGGCGGCGAAGATTCCGGCGATAGCGAATAATCTTCATCCCCTGATGCGTGCGGGTTACTGCCAGAGCCGCAAACCCGGCCGCGGTGACATAGCTGACAGACGGAGCCAGGGCGACAGCCCAGGGTGCCTGCACACAGACATACGCCGCTATGCCCGATACCACGGCGGTATTCAGCTCAACGGCCGGGCGCAGCAGGGCTTCAATGACGTAACGGTTACTCATCGTCTGCCTCCTTTATAATTTTACCGTCGGCCATGCGGGTATACGTCCCCTTTGCGTAGCCGGCTTCCCTGCGGGGCTGAAAGTGGTAACACAGGGCATCCGCCAGTAAGCGCCAGAGCACATACAGAACATTCGACAGAAAGAAAAAAACGATCCATACGGCCCGCAATGACAGCAGGTAATTGTTCGCCGCGGTTTCTGTGGAGACGGCAGTGACGGTACAGGCGGCCTGCTTTGCCTCAGGCGGAGCCGCTTTGTCAGGCACCGGGCACTCCTCCCACATGTAGTGTCCGGGCGGCGCGGTGCGCCATGCCGTTGCCTCCTTCTGCAGCTGGTCGTTCAGGTCACTGACCGGATGGCCCAGAACAAGCCAGGCGAGCAGGACTGCACCGCCGAAAGCGGCAGGCAGGAACACGGCATGACGGAATAAACAGAACAGAAGCCACAATGCGTAACGCAGGCTGTTCAGGATGATGTGCATAAGAGAGTCCTCAGAGAGACTGCCGGACGTCCTGCCCGGCGAGAATGGCCAGCAGGCGTTGCCCGCTGATGATGCGCAGGCGGGGTGACGCCGTACGAAGGGTGCGGCTCATCTTTCCGGTGCGGCCCGTGTGGACAAACATCCCACGGCGGCCGCACTGCAGGAGAAGCCGGTCAAAGTCCTCAACATGTGCGGGGGACACAGCACGGCTGTACCGTTTGGCCTGAATAAGCCAGTGCTCACCGTCGATGATGACCTGACCATCAAGGCCGCCGTCACCGCTGTAAGAGGCATTGCGCACCACGGTCAGCCCCTGGCGTTCAAAGGCAGACAGCAACAGCTCTTCAAAGACATACGGGCTGATTTTGCGCAGATAGGTCAGACGCTGCCCGTCTCCCGGCAGACGGGTCAGCTTATTCAGTACCCGGTCCGCTGTTGCCCGGTATCGCCGGTGACGACGGGTGCTGGCGCTCTCACGACGGCGCAGGTTGAGAAAGGCCATCACCACCAGGAACAGAATGACCAGTATGACCGCCTTGAAAGGGTGCGCCGTCAGCAGACCGTTGAGATGTGGCGCGATCATTACGGCTTAACCTGCTGCGTCAGGCCGGTGTCGGTGATAAGTACCGGATAATGCGCAATCTGCAGGCGACGTGCCAGCTCGCTGCCGGAAGCCGGGGCCAGGCTGACACCGGGTGCCAGCTCGCGCAGCTCGCGCACGGCAGTCATGTCCGTGACGTTGACTATCATGCCGGCCGCATGCTGTTCAGCCAGTGCGCCGGCATTGGCCTTCAGCCAGTCACGGGACAGGGCATCATCCCCGATCAAAAATAACGCCCCGATGCCGGGCAGCTGCAGCGGCCGGTCGGGAATGCTGCCCGGGCGCAACTCCGGCGTGAACACCGGCAGCATGGCGGCCTCGCCCTGCTGCACGGGTGACGGGGGTGAAGATGCGGTGTCGTTTTCCGTGCTCACGCCGGGCTGTTTATTGACGGCCTCAAAATACGGGGCCGCATCCTGACCGCCCAGGTCAGCAATGACGTTCAGGTCAGCATGGCTGGTCAGGGGAAGGAGTGTCAGAAGCAGTAATGAAAGCATTTTCATCAGGGTTATCTCCCGGGTTCAGTCCAGACGAAGCCTGGGTCAGGGGTGAGCGCAGCGACCGAACGGGGCGCTGGCGCTGCCGGCGCAGCAATACGGGGGGAAGGGCTGATTTTTGCCAGATGCCCGCTCACAATGGCGCGGTAGCGGGCTGCAGGCTGGCCACCTGCGGGATGGTGATAGCAGCCGGCCGCATCCAGCCAGCTGCCGGGCTTACGCGCCCAGCACTCACGCAGAATGGTGGCGGCGGCGTTCAGGTTGGTGTAAGGATCAAACGCATCCCACGTCGAGGCAAAATGATGACTGTTCCAGCCCAGATTGACCTGGGCAATACCGACATCAATGCGCTTCAGCGGGTGACGCTTCATAAAGACCTGTAGCGCCTGCCAGGCCTGCAGGCGCGTCTCGTAGCGATACCCCTTCCCTGCCACATTGATGGTCCAGGGCCATGGCCGCACGCCGCGGGGAAGTTTGCGCGAAGACTCGCTAAGTGATACCGAGTAAAGTGCTTCAGGGGGCACGCCGTGCGCCATGGCCACGCGGACGTAACCCTCCGGCACCGTCTGGTCAGCATGGCCGTCAGGAACGGCCGCCATCAGTACGCCCAGCGCCAGTGCGCCGGTCAGAACGCTGCGATTGCCCATTTACCGTCTCCCGCCTGCTGCAGTAAAACCGGCATCAGGCCGTTACCAAAGCGCATCCACCGGCCGCCGTCGTGGTTAAGCGTGATCTGGCGCTTGCGGACCTTTTCCACGGGAATGTGATGGTCCCGCGCCCAGCTGCGCAGCGCATCATCACTGCCCTGGCTGTCAACCAGATAGATATCCACCGGCCGGTTGTCAGCCAGCACGGCAGACAGTTTTGCGTCGCAGGTAGCGCAGTCTTTTGACCTGACGAACAGCGCCAGCCGGCCGCCGCTGTCGTGCGCCACGCCCGAGGCGTTCCCCATATTGACCGGCAGTGCGCCCGGATACAGGCGCTGCCAGGCCGCGTTCACCTCACGCTGGAAATCAAGCTCCTTCTGGGTGCGGGCAAATTCTTCCTTCACCCACTTTTCCGCAAACTTACGGCGCTCTGCCGGTGTCTGCGCCTCAATACCCAGGGTGGAAAGCGGATCGAGGCCCGGCGACTGGATACCGCGGGGGCCCTTCATCAGCTGCTGATACCGCTTATAATCGTCGGCACTCAGTCCCCACTGACCGGCCTGCTGCTGCAGGTTTTGTTGTGCGGAGTCCGCCCGTTGTGTTGATTCCTGCTGGCTGACATCCGTCTGCCCTGATGAGGTCGCGGCCTGGGTCAGGGAACTCAGCAATATGGCGGCTAAAAAGGTATGTTTCAGTTTCATCATTCGCTCCGTTATTCTGCTCTGAGCACGGTCAGGCGGCCGTTAACCCGAAACGTCGCCTCACCATAACCGGCACTGACCAGCGTCCATCCGGCCACGGTTTCGCCCTCTCCGACCAGGGCCACCTGCGACAGGCTGCTGTAGCCCCGGGGCGCGATGGCAGCCCAGGACTCTGCCCCCCGCTTCTCCACGCCCGTCAGCACAAAAGGCGCGCTGCGGGCCACGCGGCGGGACGGAGCAGCACGATGTGTGTCAGCGGGACGGGGCTTTTTTGCAGCAGGCTCAGTTTTTTTGACCGGTGCGGCGGGTGCGGGTGCCGGCTGTGATTTCAGCGCTGTCAGCTGCTCAGTCAGCGCACTCAGGCGGGTTTCAAGCCCCTGCTGGGCGTCCTGAAGGGTTCGCAATGACTGACGCACCGCTTCGTCGCTGCCGGTCTGTTTCGCTGCTGCGCTGAGCTCCTGCTGCATCTCACCAAGTTTTTTCCGGGTATCCTGCAGACCGGTTTTGAGCGTGGTCACATCTGACTGCAGGGCCGCGACTGTCTCAACAGAGGCCGCAGTACTGCCCTGAGATTCAAGGCGTGTAAGGCGCTCATCAAGGTTCGATATGCCCAGACTGAAGGCGGTGTAGCCCAGCGCCAGAATGACGGCCAGCGCCACACCTGCGGCACCGCCCCAGATGAGGCGGCGGCGGGGACGCCAGCTGAATCTTTTACGGGCCGGCGCGGGGTCCGTATGGAAGGGTTGCTGTTCGCTCATTTTCTCAGAAACCCTCCGCCGACAGGTTTAACCGGTACGGACTGAGGGGCGCTGATGACCGGTTGTGACACTGCTGACGGCGCAGGCACGTACCCGCTGCTGACCGGAGGCGGAAGCTGGGAAGCCGGCAGCTGGTAGCCGTCGCGCAGGCTGTGGCAGACCACCCGTTGCACATCGTCCACTTCCAGCTGCCAGGCCGGACCGGCCATAACCTGCAGGGCAGTACGCAGGCGCATCGGGCCCAGCTGGTACTGGACTGCCGGTAATGCCTGGCGGTAAAGCACGCCGTTGGCGGAGCCGGTCGCGCACAGGGAATAACCTGACTGGCGCAGGGCGTAACGCAGCGCATCCGCCACGGTAGGATGCAGGGATGAGGGGATGCGTATATCAATAATCTGCGAGAGAGGGTCGCGCTGGGCCGCCTGCGGATCGGTGCTGACCAGCAGATAACGATCGTAGCGCACCACTTCCGGCGTCCGCGCATACTCGTCGGGAGAGACCGGCTGAACGTTGCGGGTGACGGTGGTGCCGGGTGTAGGGTCGGCAGGCGCACGCTGTTGCAGCTTTTGCGGCTGGGAAACACAGCCCGCAAGAAACAACAGGGGAAGAACCGTGGCAAGCCTGCCTGGTGAAAATACGTTGTGAGAGGTGTTACGTTTCATCCGGAATTTTCCTGTACAGTGATAAAACAGCCCTCACTGTGCGGAATCGGTCCGGTTTCACTCAATTAACAACTGATTTTCCGTTGATGAAAAAAAACGCCACCCGAAAGGATGGCGTTGCGGTGAAACAGAAAGTAATCAGTCCGGGTAAAATTCGTTACTGAGAATAGTATCTGTTGTCCAGATACTGTCTTCAGGAAAGATATCCAGACCTATGCCGGTTTCTTTGGAAGCATCAGCGCGGGCGTCAAACCACACATCCGCAAGCCACTCAGGATCAGAAAGCGCATTTTTCAGGCTCGGCGTCTTGTTCAGACGACGTACTATCAAATCACGCTGTCCTTTAATGGTTAACTCCCAGCTTTTACCACGGTGGGTTGGCTGAAATTTCCATTTAAGAAGGTGGGCCAGTAAGACAGCCATACGGCTGGCCAGCTCACGCTTTTCACTTTTGCCCACGTCTTCAATCTCCTCGGCGATGTTCTCAATATCAATCTGACTGAGCTTTCCGGCACGCAGTAAAGCTGCCTGTTCACTGGCCCAGGCAACAACGTCTGAATCGTAACGTGCGCCCATACAAGCCTCCGTTAGTCAATAAGTGAAGAAACCGCCGGAACAGATATGCTCCGGAGATAGCATAAGATGCAACAAAAAAAGTTGCTTCCTGAAGTTTGTCAGAGACAGTCATTACAGTCAAAGCTCCGTTAATTCAGAGTGCATGGATTGCCGATTTTGGCATTCCATACCCGAATCCAATGAACGGTATATCGTCATCGAAATCCATCGGAGGCGCACCGGCACTGCTACCGGAAGCCTGCCCGCTGTGAGCCGGGCCTGAAGGTTGCTGAGGCTGCCCCCAGTCGTTCCTGGACGACGTGTTCTGACCACTACCAGACTGGCGGCCACCAAGCATCTGCATAGTGCCACCAATGTTAACCACCACCTCTGTGGTGTACTTCTCCTGGCCGGACTGATCGGTCCATTTGCGTGTGCGCAGCTGGCCCTCAATGTAAACCTGGGAGCCTTTACGCAGATATTCACCCGCAATTTCTGCCAGCTTGCCGAAAATAACCACCCGGTGCCATTCGGTCACTTCTTTCTGTTCACCGGACTGCTTATCACGCCAGCTCTCAGACGTGGCCAGAGAAAGGGTGGCGACTGCACTGCCATTGGGAATATAACGCACTTCAGGATCCTGGCCGAGATTGCCGACAAGAATCACCTTGTTAACGCCGCGTGAGGACATAATCATTTCTCCTGTAAAGAATAAAGAAACACCCCGCGAACGGGGTGTGTCAGGTGCGCATCAGAACGAGTTCTCTGCGTAGTTTTGCTGTACAGCAGAGCCATTCTGCGGCGGCACGGAGTCAGATTTTTCAGTCTTGTAGACCATGTCCTGGCCTATTTTGATCCAGTCCACCTTTATCAGGCGGGCTTTCAGACTGACACGCTGTTCGCCGGCATGCTCGCCCTTGTTCAGCGTAAATATGTCCGTGGACGGGTTACTCAGGTTAAAGCCCAACAGGACTTTCTTGTCTTCATCGACGGCTTTCTGGCAACGAGCGATAAGGCTGGTAGCCTCTTTACCTGCGACAGAAATGTCAAAACGGACGTAGGCCGGATTATCAGTCGGACCACTCAGTGCATTGATTACGCAACTGAGGAACGAGCCATTCTGATGGTTAACCTGGCGGATGTTGCTGAGATACCCGATGCCTTTGATAGTCAGGTTGAAGTACTCAGATTTTGCAGATGCAGAATTGTTGTTTGCAGACATGATGTTTTCTCCATGGAGGTAAAAAAAGGTACGGCGGAGAAACCATCTGCCCTGACGGGAGTGGTTTCCCGTCGGGGGTCAGGATCAGCTGAATCCTGATAGTCTGGTATGTTGAAAGGACCTCAATCACTGTGCAGTGATATCCGTTTCCAGAGGTTAAACGGATTTACCACCCGAAGGTATCCTCTCTCAGGCTGCGAGGATTTTCCGGTCACCCGAAGGTGTTTCTCTCAGACCGGTGAAACGTTAGCTGGCAGTCACCCGAAGGCGTTTCTCTCAGACTGCTGAAACTTTAGCTGGCTGTAAAAAACAGCGGTAAGCACTGTTGATTTTTAAACCAAATAAGCCTGGTGTCAACCCATAAAACCAGAAATGAAAACGGCGCTGCATAAGCAACGCCGTGGGGGCTGTACCAGACCTTTATGTATCTCACTACTCCGGGGATCCGTTCCCGACGCGATTTTCACGGAGCGCATGCGTCTTACAGTTCCTGCCAGATGTGCGATGGCAGACCGTCGTGCCGGTTGCCAGATTAATCCCGTTAAAGTTAAGCTGGCTGCCTCCGGCAATGGGGTACATATCGAAGCGTAGTCACATTAGCAGAACCCGGCCCGGGGTTGTACAGTGAAATAACTCATCACTGTGCGGATGATTCTGTTTTTGTCCCTGTTGCTGCTTTTTTGCGCTTTGTGGTCTTTTTCCCGTTGGTGTTAATAATACCTTTGCAGTCTGGGTAACGCGTGCAACTCCAGAAATCCCCTTTTTTACCCTTTCGTTTACGCGTGGGCCCCTTGCACAGCGGGCAGGGAGGTGTGACGGGAGCAGTGATTTTCACACTGTCCTGGCGGCCTTTTTCGACAAGGTGACGCGTCCACTGCAGTTGCTTTTGCATAAAGGTGGCAAGCGACATTTTCCCCTGAGAAATATCATCCAGTGCCTGCTCCCATAATGCCGTCATCCCCGGGCTCGTCAGCGTTTCCGGCAGCGCCGCAATTAGCTCCCGGGCCATCTGCGTTGAGTGGATGTGCTTCCCTTTTTTCTCCAGATAGTGACGCTTGAAGAGGGTTTCCAGCACACCCGCTCGCGTCGCCTCGGTGCCCAGACCGGCGTTATCACGCAGTACTTTCTTCAGCTTCGGGTCACTGACAAAACTGGCCGCGTTCTTCATGGCAGCAATCAGCGTCCCCTCCGTGAAGGGTTTGGGCGGACTGGTTTTCATATCCTTAACCTCAGCACCGGTGACAGCGCAGATATCCCCTTTTGCCAGCGCCGGCAGCGCCATACTGTCACCGTCGGCGTCCTCTTCATCGTCATCTTTTTCAGCCTGGAACAATGACTTCCAGCCTGTCACCACACCGACTTTCCCGCGAGTACGGAACAGCTGTCCACCGATATTGAAAGACGCCTCCGTCACGTCAGATTCCTGCAGCGGAAGGAACTGGGCGAAATAATGCTGGCGAATCAGCTGGTAAACCTTCAGCTCATCGTCGCTGAGGCGCGACAAATCAAATGCCTGTCGGGTGGGAATGATGGCATGGTGCGCGGTGATTTTCTTGTCATTCCAGACACGCGAGACAAACTGCCTGTCCAGCTGATTCAGTACCGGGGCCACAGCGGGATCGGATTTTGCCACTGCCGCCAGAACGTCGGGTATTTCTTTTTGCATCGATGTCGGCAGGAAACCGCAGTCTGTACGGGGGTAGGTGGTCGCTTTGTGGGTTTCGTAAAGTGACTGGGCAATAGCGAGCACATCATTTGCGCCCATGCCAAATTTTCGGGAACAGACCTGCTGAAGCGTGCCCAGGTCAAAACAGAGGGGTGCTGCCGTTTTCTCCCGCTTCTGTGTTACCTCAAGAACCGCGGCCCTGCCCTGCTGCTGACACAGCTGTCCCACCGCCCTGGCGGCCTGGGGATTGATGCAACGCTTTTCCTCGTCACAGTACTGCTCAACGGGCACCCAGCCCGCCCGGAACCGGACGCCCTCTTTTTCAATAAGCGCATGTACCTGCCACCAGGGCTTTGGCACGAAGGACGTGATTTCATTATCCCGGTTAACCACCATGGCGAGCGTCGGCGTCTGTACCCGCCCGACGGACAGCACTTCTGACACCCCTGAGTCACGGGCCTTGAGGGTATAGAGGCGGGTCAGGTTCATGCCGATGAGCCAGTCAGCCTGGCTCCGGCCCTTGCCGGCATCATAAAGCAGGGCTGTTTTTTCTCCCCGAAGAATACTGCTCAGTGCTTCCTTCACACTGGCCTCATCCAGGGCTGATAACCAGAGCCGGCGTACTGCGCCACTGTAACTGCAGTATTCCAGCAGCTCACGCGCGATCACCTCTCCCTCGCGGTCGGCATCGGTGGCGATGACCACCTCAGATGCCTTCTTAAGGAGCTTAGTGATAACGGTGAACTGCGATTTTGTCTGCTCCTTGACGACCATTTGCCAGGCCTCAGGCAGCACTGGCAGAACATCGGCACGCCACGGCCTGCCATACTGCTCACCATAGGCTTCAGGGCTGGCAGTTTCGAGCAGATGACCTATCGCCCAGGTCACCACGGTATCACCCCCGCTGATAAAGCCCTGCTCCCGCTTGCTGATGCCAAGCACGCGGGCGATATCCTTTGCCTGGGAGGGTTTTTCACACAGAAAGAGTTGCATACAGTGCCTCCCGCATCAGCGCTTTTCGCCCGCAGCCACAGCGCGGACATCATTCATCAGCTTCGTGACGCCGGATCCGGCCAGACGCTGGGATGACGATGAGCTATAGACGACATAGAGCCTGCTGCCGGACCCGTTTTTCTCGATTTCGATATCCAGGTGATCACGTCCGTTCCAGTCAGACCCCATTTTGTAGTAGCTGCCCGGCATGGCATCCCAGACGGGATGCGCATCATCCTCAGCCGCTGCTTTCCAGTCCCCGTCATGAGAGGACTGCCGCAGTGCCTCAAGCTCCTGCGTGGAGATAAATTTGTAATGTCGCTTCAGGCGGGCCGCTGCGGTATCCACATCGACCGGCACGGAGAACGTTTTGTCGACGGACTGCATGGCCTGTTGCCCCGCCGGACTCATCAGCGGCATGCCGCCACTTTCAGCACTGCTGCTGCCACCCAGAGTCCTGGTCAGGTTTGCAGCTGTGTCACTGACCTGTTTATTAATCGCAGCCCAGTCCGTTGTTGCGCACCCGCTTAATAAAAAGAAGGCGGCAGGAAGAAACAATAAGCGGATCATATTATTTTTCCTCTGGCAGGGGTTTTCGTAAAGGAGGAGAAAAAGAAGAACGCTTCTTACCTGAAAAGATTTCAGGATCGGGTGATCCCAGCTTTTCTTTGGCCTGAAGTGAGGCATGCGTTTGGGCTGCAATGTCAGAACGACTGACTTTGACGGTCCGGTACAGTCGCAAAACACCATATACTTTACGAATGAGGTGGGCACCATGACTCAGTAATTCATCACGCTGGCTGCGGGAAATAAGACCATAATGGGCAGCCTGAAATGCTTTGAGCGCCATCTGGTCATAGCCGACCAGTACCCAGACACATCTGTAACCCAGCGGGGAGCGGCTGAACACGCCTATATTAAGAGGTGATGTGGAAACAATATCGGAAAACGATACCGCAGGGGGAACAGACTTCAATATGACTTCAAGCTCTTCAACCCGGCGCTGGATATGCTCGCCAGCAGCATTCAAAAGCATCTCAACTTTATACATCGCCTCATCTGCCCACGGATTATCTTCAATAGAGTCCTGATAGATGACGCCTGAGCGCTTGATCGCCTGTGGCATACTCATAATGGCATGCCGTCCTTTCTTTTCCCCCGCCTTTGACTGGGATTGCTGGCGACCTTCCCAGAGACGGATAGCATAATTTGAGTGGATCTCGATTTTCAGGGAGGAGGTGAGTCCTCCCGCTTTATCGCTTCGCGTTTCATTTTCTGTAGTCATACAGCCATCTCCTGTTAGATCCCGGTCAGGTTCGACCCGAGGCACTGATACTCTTCAGGTAAGATGTTCCGGACAACAAGAAACCAGATCCGTAATAAAGTGAATTCTTAATGAGAGACGTGAAGGTGTTGGTCAAAAGTAACAAAAACATGACGTTGGTGACCGAAAATGTGCAGCAAGCGGTAGCGGTGTATTTTTTTTAGCCAGTGCTGCCAGTGGCAGCACTGTACATTTCTTAGCCACTGCTGCCACTGGCAGCAGTGTGCATTTTTTAGCCAGTAAAGCTACTGATAGCTCTTTTTTCATACGGCTCAGTCTTTTAGCTTATTGCGGATATCCCTGACCAAATTTCTGATATTTTCTTCTGACACCGGGCGGGCAGAGGGGCGTGGTTCTGGCTTCCACAGCTGCTGTTCAGGACGCTGCACGGGTTTGTACCCGGCACGCTCAGGTGGAACATCAGCCTGACGGGGCGCATACAACTTCCCCTCACGGGCCTTTTTCATCACGGCCAGCAACCAGCCAACCGGATTACTGAGCCGCTGGCGTGACATCACTTTCTGCAGGCTGAGCAGCACAAGTTCCGCCTGCTCCTCAGGCAGTGCCTGCAGCTGAGCGGTCAGCATGGCAATATCTTCTGCCGGGATCAGTTCCTTCAGGCTGTCAGGCAGCACAGATTTGCCCGGTACGTACGTATTTTTATTCACACTGTGTGTGATACTACGTACGTAATGGTTCGGTTTCCGAACCCGGTCATAACCGCCTGATTTTACTGGCAGTACGGATTCCGAACTCAGTGCGTTTTCACAGGATTGAGTACTGAGTTCGGTTTCCGAACCCGGTGTTTTGGCGGCATTTTTTTGCCGGCCCTGACTGAGTCCGGATTCCGAACCCGGTGCAGGATGGGGTATTCGGGCGTGACGTTTTGCCATCTGGCTGGCTGTCTGAGGATGGCCCAGACGCGATTCAATCACGGAAAGATGGCTGCGGTAATGCCGCATGGTGGGGTCATTTTTGATATCGTCAAGAACGTCACGGGCAGTCTGGCTGACGGTGCGGTTTTTACTCAGGCAGGCGTCTGCCACAGTGTCCAGAAAACGGGGATCGAGCGCTTCTGCATCGCTGAATGTCAGCGGCTCATCATGCTGGGCGTAGATATTACCCCGCACCCGCCCTTTATCATCCCGCACGCGTTTGCAGAGACTGAGCCAGCCGGTTATTCGCAGCATCAGCAGGACGCGGCTGACCGTCTCCCTTGATGCCTTTCCTTTTCCGGGCGACGCAAGCTGAAGCTGGAGTTCATCATAGCTCGGGAAAACCGCCCCTTCATTATTCTGTGCATACAGGCGGATCATCATCCAGCCCATTTTGTCCAGCGGGGACAGGCGCGTGTCGAGCAACAGCCGGCGGGGAATGGCGTCATGCACATTGCCGGTAAAGAGCAGGCCGTTACGTATCCGCCCCTCATCCCACCGGGGATTAGCCGCAAGACGGGCATTCATCTTGTCCAGCGTGTAAGCTATCAGGCTTTCTGCAGGCAGAGTCATTATTCTTCCTTTTCTGGCCACCCTCGCGGCCGTTCTGTTCTGTCAGTATGCTTAGTACTGCACCCGAGTACGGGTGCAGGGTAAACAGGCTGGCGTGCCGCTATTTCCGTATGACGCTGTTGTAGCGTTCGTGGCTGAGAAGAAGCCACGTCCGGCCTTCGTTGCGGCTCAGCAGCCGCCAGAACGGGCCCAGATCGATTTTGTAGTAACCACACCCTTTTTCATCGAGCCGGGTGTAATTACGTGCCCCCTGACGGAAGCGGCGAACCTGCCGTAACGCCTTCTGACAGCACTGTGGCGGCGTACCGTGAGGGGCACGCAGACCCGGCGCAACCACCCTGTATTTCATGCCGTTTTCCTTACCGCCGCCCGTGCAGGAGGCGTCTGCATCTCCCGGGTACGGTGCCAGCCGCGAACGGCGTGCCAGACCGACGTCAGCGAGACGTTCATCTGCTCTGCAGCCAGCATCATCACGTCCAGCCCGTCAGCACTTTCCGCATCGTCAACACCTGACTTCTGCCACTGTCGCCAGAGCGCAGCATTATCGTCATCACCGAGCGCATTACCGCGCCCCGGCCGGACATCGATACCGGCAATGCGCCGGCGGGCCGCCACGTCCGTACTCGACAGCCCGAAATAGTGCGCCATCAGCTCAATGGAGCCGCCCAGCGCCAGCGCCCGGTCGATTCGCTGAAGGCGTTTCTGTTCCGTCCGGGCCTGCTGCAGCATACGCACCAGATTGCCGTGATTGATGCCCACACTGATGATCGACACCTCACTGCCGGAAAGGTAGTGCAGCTCTTCGAGCGAGAGCCCCTGCAGCATCTGCATTTCTTCCCGGTTGAGTCCCAGCGATTCGCAGCGGCGCAGATAGCCACTTCTGAGATCCATTACCAGCTGCATCAGAAGCCCGTTCGCAGCCTGAGATAAACTGTTCATCATTCCCCCCTTAATCCTCACGGTAACCGATGGCTGCCGGACCCCGGCCGCTGACACCCTGATGAAGCCGGGCATTCTGCCCGGCCTCGTACCCCTGATAACGTGCTGTGTCTGCCCCGCGGCAGGCTTTCAGCTCGCGGGTTGTGACTGTTTTCATACTGCGGCTTTCCAGCCAGTGGCTCATCACCTGCTGCTCTTCGCGGCTGAGGTCAGCCGCCGATATCACCTCACGCACCCCGCATACCCAGCCGTCACGGAACTGTTCCGCTCTCGCCCGGCGCGTGGCCAGCTTCAGACGCCTGTTCTGGGTTCTGAGATAAGACGTTGTGGCATCTTTCAGCTGGCGCGTCAGCACATCAAAGGCATACGCCGCTATCTCCGGTTTTTCACTGAACCCGTAAAAGGTTACGGCGCGGCGAGACCCGGCAGAGGTCTGACGCCATGAGTAATACGCGCGGCAGCCAAAAGCATGACAGACACCCCACACCATGCTCACCATCCATTCCGGGATTTTTTCAGCCTCCGACGGGGCCGTGCAGGAAGAGACTTCCCGGACGGATGACAGGCCGGCATCAAGTTCGGTGATGCCATACCGTGACATCAGCTTTTGAGCCCGCTGTAGTGCCAGACCGGCCTCATGGGGATTGCTGTTGCTGCGGCCCAGCTCCAGCAGTTTCCTGACCAGGTTCAGCAGCCGCAGCTGCCGCTGTGGGTTATTCATCGGTCTTCTCCTCTTCAGGCGTCACGCCGCGCTGCAGTTCCCGCAGACGGCGCATCACACGCATCAGGCGCAGCAGCTTCATGGCATCATCATCGCTGAGTGCGGGGGCTTCACGCTCCCCCGGCCCGCCGGTGAAAAGCGCTGTCAGGTCACAGACACCGGCCGCCGGATGCACTGCAGGCGCATCGCCGGTCAGGCCCAGCAGGAATGCGGCCGCTTCAGAACACACCTCACCTGCCGCGCCGTAACCGGCGGACATATCGCTGTCGCGTTGCGGCAAAATTTCATCTTCGCAGCCAAGGACTTCACCCAGCTCCCACGCCAGACGAAAGGCGGTATTCTGCAGGTGCTCGATATCGTCCTGATGGGCCGGCACATGCCAGAGGCTGTCATTAATGGGCGGTGCATCATCCCGGGTGGCCACTTCCGGCTCAGGTGTCAGCAGGGAAAGCAGGCCGTCTTCTTCATGTTCTTCAGAGAAGGTAACCAGCCCGCTGACCTCCCCGCCTTCACCTGAAATGACCGGCGCGGCACCGTACATATCCGGCTGAACCTCATGCCGGGGGGACTCAGTAACCGGTGTTTCAGAAAGCGAAGACGCATGACCCGGAACGGGCGATACCGCGCCTCCCGGGGCTTCAGGACGTGAACCGGAGACAGGCAGCGGGACGCCCTCATCCTCATCTGATCCCGTGGCAGGCAGGGCGGGTTCAGGATTTTCAGGCTTGTCTGCGGCAGGCAGGGCAACGGGTTCCGGGTCACCAAAGTGATGCCGGCGGTTGCGTTCTTTGGGGTCAAGCTCCATCATCCAGCGGTCATAGTCCAGCTCCGGATGGGGTAACGCCTGGAGTAAATCACCGATCAGTTCATCACGGAACATCTCAACTGACCACAGTTCCGGCGAGTTGAAGCGGCCACAACACTGACCAAAAACGTCGCTGAAGGATTTTTCGCCTGAGTCTGAAATCAGGCAAAACGCATCCCACACGCGTTCCGCATCATTCCGGAGCGCCAGCAGGGCTGCCACCTGCGGCCTGCCGAGCCCGGACTCCAGCAGGTCAGGGATCCACGGATAAAGATATTTCAGCGTGTCTTCCATGCGGCTGATTGTGGAATTATGAACCGGCAGGCCTTCACGGGTCAGCAGCTCGGACAACTGACGCAATGAAACCGTTTTTCCCATCTGCTCTTCATAAATAGCGCGGGCGCTGTGGATACCCTTCGCCTTTTCAATAAAGCTCAGGTCCCCGCGCACTTCATTCTCGGCCAGGTGGCCGATAACGCACTGCAGCCGTCCCGGCCACGGTTTGAACAGCACATGGACCCGGAAAAACCGGTCTTCGCCGGTCTCCTGCCACAGTTCGGACAGGATCTGATAGCGGGTATTCCCCCCGTCGCTGAAAATGTAGATACCGGGCTCTCCATCCGGATCCCGGGTCACCTTGGGCACGGTGTCCAGCCCGCGCGAGCGGATGGAAGCCTTGATATCGTCATAGCGCGGATTACGTGATGTCCGCGGGTTATCAGGATTGGGGCTTAACTGGTCGAGCGTCAGCACCATGGGCATTTCGGCTGCCGGCATGACGCTGATATTGCCGGCAGCCTGCGACTGGCGTCCCGGCTGCAGCATGGCGGCCCCCACATCAGAACGTTTACGGCTCATGCCTGTTTCCTCCCGCTGTGGTAACCAAAGTCATAACTGCCCTCCTGAAACGCCGAAAACAGCGTGTAACGCCCGTCAAACTTAATTTTCACCGTGCCGGTTGGCCCCTGCCGCTGTTTACCGACAATGATTTCAGCCACCCCTGCATCAGGGGTGCCGGGGTTGTAAACCTCATCCCGGTAGATAAACATGATGAGGTCCGCATCCTGCTCCAGCGCCCCTGAGTCACGCAGATCACCATTGTTGGGGCGTTTATCGGCCCGCTGCTCCACCTGCCGGTTGAGCTGGGAAAGCGCCAGTACCGGGCAGCCCAGCTCTTTACCAAGTGCCTTGAGCGAGCGGGAAATTTCTGAGATTTCCTGGGTACGGTTTTCCTGCTCGGGGGAGCGGACGAGCTGCAGGTAGTCCAGCATGATGAGAGAAGGACGGCCATATTTGCGGACATAGCGACGGGCGCGGGCGCGCAGTGTGGCCGGGGTCTGGTAACTGGTGTCATCGATAATGAGGCGGTTTTGCCACTCAATGATGCGACCGGTGGCCTCAGACACCCGGGCCCAGTCTTCATCATCCATATTGCCGCTGCGAAGCCGGCTCAGCTCCACCCGGCCTTCCATTGCCAGCAGGCGCATCATCAGCTGCTCTGAGGGCATTTCAAGGCTGAACACAAAGACGAAATCGTCAGGTTTTCCTCTTACGGCAGCGGTGCAGGACGCCATCGCCAGGGAGGTTTTCCCCATTGACGGGCGCGCCGCCAGAAGCGCCAGATCGCCTGGCTGCAGACCACAGGTCATCGCGTCCAGTTCGCTGAACCCTGTCGGTGTCCCGGTGAGGCCGTCACTGGCGGTCATGCTTTCCAGCTGCGTCAGCAGTTTACCCAGCGCCTCGTTAACCCCGGTCTCACTGTTGAGCTGCATGGCCCCACGTTCTGCAATGTTGAACAGCTTACCTTCGGCCGACTCAAGGATGCCCGCCGAGTTTGCTTTCGGGGCCTGCACATCGGAGAGAAGACTGTTACCTACCGTCATCAGCTGCCGCAGGCGGCTTTTCTCCGCCACCACTCCCGCGTAAGCCAGGATATTGGCGGCAGAGGGCGTGTTTTTACTCATTTCAGCCAGATAGGCGAAACCACCGCAATGAACCAGATCACCCCGGGTTTCAAGGCGCTCAGTGATGGTAATGAGATCCATCGGCAGCCCTTCCCCGGCAAGCTCAGCCATCACGCGGAAGACCATGCGGTGCGGCCGGGAAAATAAATCCTCCGGTGAGATGTGCAGTATCACCTCATCCCACCGGTCATTATCAAGCATCAGTCCGCCCAGTACGGCCTGCTCAGCCTCATAGGAGCAGGGCATTATCACCTCAGACATAGCGCACCTCCCGGGTCAGAACGTCAGCGAAGCGGGGTTGCCACTCCGGAAACAGTTCACAGGCGAGATCGTGCATGGTGACCGCTGCGGCCGGGCCTTTACGCCGCGTTTTGTACTCCAGACGGTGCACGGGCTGTTGTTTGACGTGACCCAGTTTGAAAATATCCAGCGCCTCGATACGGGTGTCGAGCAGACGATAAACGTCACGGTTGCCCAGCGCCGTGGCATCGTAGTGTTTTTCATTAATGATGGCGGCAAGACCGTCCATCGCTTCACGATCCAGCAGGGTGTTTTCGATGCAGTTGACGAGAATGGAAATATCAGGAAGGCGGATACCGTAATTTTCATACGTTTTCAGGCGGGTAAGCATATGAAGGGAGCCGCGGATAAATTCGCGGACGTCCGGCAGAATGGGTTTTACCACCCCCATCACGTTCCCGGACGATGACAGAAGGGAAAGTTCGGTCATGACGCCTGTTGCACCTTTCGAATCCACAATAATGGCGTCATAACGGGCAAAGAAGGGATGCTGAAGTATGTTACGCAGCCTCAGGCGACCATCCGCAGCATGGAGCATCGCCGTCGGCAATAACTCATCCGGATCGTTGGAGTAAATTACATCAAGATTTTTTATAGCGGTCTGCGAAATGCACTGCGTGTGGTCACTGACCATCTGCATCAGCAGTTCATAGAGGCCGAAAGGCGCTTCAAGCTCCAGCGCAAAGATACTGCTGGCAGTCGGCTGGGAGTAATCCGCATCGACAAGAAGGGTGTTCAGGCCGGCATCAGCAAGAAAGCCAGCAAGGTAAGCAGCAAACGTGGATTTGCCTTCTCCACCTTTGGGAGAGATAACGGGAAGTATTTTCATTTTGCACATCCAAATCAAGGTGTTGGATGCATGCCCAAATGAATAATCACATCTCTATAACAAAGAGGCAAAATCTTTAACATTTCGGCAATGGGATTGAAAATCCCCGTGTCCGTGGTTCGATTCCGCGTCCGGGCACCAACATTTTGAAAACCCAGCTTATGGCTGGGTTTTTGCTTTTCTGCGTTTGTCATTTCTAAACCGGATCCAATTTTCAAATCCCCCTCTCGACTTGATTATGTCCCATTTTATGGACTTAAATCCCCTTAGAGTCACATAAAGTGCAATATAAGGGACTTTATAAAGCATCCGCTTGTCATGACAATAATCCGATAGAGTTCTATAATTAGGACATTAAACGCTTAACAGACGATAAAGTGTCTTTATTGGGACTTTAAAGATATGACTACTCCTTCCGCATCCGCTCTGGCAGAGGACATCGGCCAGAGACTCAAGCAGGCCCGTCTTAATCGTGACTTAACGCAAACGGAGGTTGCTGAGCGCGCAGGTATTGAACGAAAGTCTGTGCTCAATGCTGAAAAAGGAAAAGCGCAGTTCGATGTCTTTATCGCCATCATGATAGCGTTGGAGCTCACAGAAAAGCTGGAGCTGTTTCTGCCACGTCAGGAAATATCCCCGATTCAACTTGCAAAGTTGCAGGGTAAACAAAGGCGTAGAGCTTCAGGGCAACGTAAAGATAAACCGCTCAGGGAGGGAACGTCAGAATGGTAATGGAAGTTATCAATGTTACCTATGCACAACAAGAGGTGGGCGCAGTTAGTTTCGATTTAGAAAAAGGATCGGGGGCATTTGAATATGCACCCAACTTTATCAAACAAGGAATAGAACTTTCTCCTCTCAAAATGCCGCTGGCAACACAAATCTACAGTTTCCCTGAGCTTGCGTTTACGACCTTTAAAGGACTACCCGGTTTGATTGCCGACTCATTACCAGATGATTTTGGTAACGCAGTGCTCAATGCCTGGGTAGCGGGCCAGGGTAAACAACCTGGCGACATTACACCATTGCAACGGCTGCAATACACGGGCAAGCGCGGTATGGGTGCGTTGGAGTACACCCCAGCGACAAAACTTCGCAGTCTCAATGCCTCAAACCCGATTGAAATAGCCTCCCTTATCGTTATCGCACAGGAAATCCTTGATGCCCGAGGAGCCTTCTCAGCAACGCTTCATCGAGACGGAGAGGAGGATCGTGAAGCCATGCTTTCGCTGTTATCAGTGGGCATGAGTGCGGGTGGAGCAAGGCCTAAAGCTGTTCTCGCATTTAATAAAGATTTCACCCAAGTGCGGTCTGGTCAGGCCATGGTCCCGGATGATTACACACACTACTTGATGAAATTTGATGGCGTGAGTGAACATAATCGCAGTCAGGAAACCTTTGGTGATCCATTGGGATTTGGGGCCATGGAGTACGTTTATTATCAAATGGCAACAGCCTGTGGTATCGAGATGATGCATTCGCAATTATTGTCGGAAGGTCATCGGCGCCATTTCATAACTCAGCGCTTTGACCGTATTGGAAATCACAAAATCCATGTACAGACTCTGAATGGACTGGCCCATGTCGATTATAAAAAGCCCGGCTCATTTTCTTATGCAGAGCTGTTCAGCGTAGCGCGACAGCTCAAGCTTCCCGCGCGTGATGCAGAACAGCTAATAAAAAGGATGGTCTTTAATATTGTGGCACGCAACCATGACGATCATGCCAAGAACTTTGCTTTCATGCTGAAGGACAACAAATGGCAATTGGCTCCAGCTTACGATCTGGCCTACAGCTATAAACCCGGTAGTAAGTGGGTTAACAGCCATTGGATGACATTGAATGGTAAACGCGATGATTTCACCCGCAATGACTTCTACGCATTAGAAAAAATAAGCCCACTCTTCAACAAACGCAATCTGGATCGGGTCATTGATGAAACAGTCGAAACTGTGGCGCAGTGGCCTCTTCTCGCTCGTGATCAGGAAGTGCCCAATTCATTGATTGCCGAGGTCAGCAATAACCTGCGTTTGTCACTCTGAGTCATCGGCTGTTTCAGCTTAATGATTAAACAGCATTGTACCGGGATTGATAACCCATGAGCAGCATTCATAAGCTCATGCCAATTGCCCCTACAGTCATCAGAGGCCTTCCCCGCTATGCTTGCCGCATCACTCATTACTCAAGGCGGGAGACACAATGAAAGAGATGATGGTGGTTATCGGGGCAGGTGCGATTGGACAAGCTATCGCGCGTCGCGTGAGCCAGGGTAAAACCGTGCTGCTGGCAGACCTCAACACGGAAAACTGCGCAGCCGCCGCACAAACCTTACGTGATGCAGGCTTTACAGTAGAAACCAGCCAGGTCGATGTCAGTTCGCGTCAATCGATTCAACATCTGGTGCAGCAGGCCACTGCACTGGGCGCCATCAAAGGTGTGATTCATTCGGCGGGTGTCTCGCCTTCTCAGGCTAGTCCCGCCACCATTTTGCAGGTCGATCTCTACGGTACGGCCGTGGTGTTGGAAGAGTTCGGTCCGCACATCGCGTCAGGCGGTTGCGGAATCGTGATTGCTTCGCAATCCGGGCATCGACTGCCTGCGCTCACGGTAGAACAAAACGAAGCGTTAGCCATCACGCCAACTGAGGATTTGCTCAGCCTGCCATTTTTGCAGAACACCGCATTCAGCGATCCTTTGCTGGCCTATCAATATGCCAAACGCGGCAACGCTCTGCTTGTGATGGCCGAAGCGGCGAAATGGGGCCAGCGTGGCGCGCGCGTCAACAGCATCAGCCCCGGCATCATCTTTACGCCCCTGGCGAATGATGAACTGAATGGCCCACGCGGTGCGGGCTATCGCAATATGCTGGCAAAATCACCGGTCGGCCGAGGCGGAACCGCCGACGAAGTTGCCGCGCTGGCCGCCCTCATCATGGGGCCTGAAGGCGGCTATATCAGCGGCAGTGATTTTCTGATGGATGGTGGCGTGACGGCATCTTATTGGTACGGTGATTTGAAACCCTGATTCACTTCCCCGCCGAATATCTTCTTCGGCGGGCTAAATAAATAATATGCAATACGCTCAGCCATACTTTAAAAGTATTTAGCCATAACAATATCCAATAAAATTATTAATCAGCGATTTAAATAAGGTGGGAATATTATTTCGTGATCCTGATTTTATTCGCTGTAACACCGTATTCGTAACACACCGTTAATCCCTTACACTCTCCTGAATTCAGTGAATTATCCATTCACTGATCATCTGAAAATAAAACTCAGTTTATTAACCGGCGAGATTCGCTGGTCATCATTTATCGATTACAAGTTAATAACCCTGACAGGAGAAATAAAATGACCGCAGGAAATCGTATTTATTTACGCCGCCCTTCCGATGCCGAGCCCTTACTGGAAGCGTTCCGCCGTTTACCCGCTGCGGTAGTCGCCGACTGCATGAGTCGCTTGCCTGCACTATCCGCAGAGATCAGCCTGAAAACTGCGCCTAAAGCCCCCATCATGTGCGGCCTGGCAGTTACCGTGAAGGCGCGCTCTGGCGATAACCTGATGTTGCATAAAGCGCTGGATATGGCCGGGCCGAACGATGTGATTATCCTGTCGAATGAGGGTGACCGCAGCCAATCATTGATGGGTGAAGTGATGGCCACTTACGCCATACAGCGCGGTATGGCAGGCATCGTTCTGGATGGTCCGGTACGCGATATTGAGGGTTTATCCCGCATGGATTTTCCGATTTATGCCGCCGGACACACGCCTGGTGGCCCTTTCAAAGATGGCCCAGGCGAAATCAACGTGCCGATTGCCTGCGGTAAAATTCACGTTTCACCGGGTGATATCGTTTTGGGCGATGCCGATGGCGTGATCGTCATTCCACGCCAGGATGCCGCGCGCATTCTCGAAGCGGCACAAGCTTACTTGATCGTCGATGAACACAACTTTGAGCTGGCGAAAACCGGTTCTCTGGAACGCGGTTGGCTGGCGGAAGCACTGCAAAACAAGCAGGTGGAAATTATCGATGATGTTTATCGGTAACGTGCCAGCATGACAGCGAAGAATTGCAAAGGTCATCATCCATGGTGGCCTGTCTTTCGCTGAGCGCGCAGCTAAATAACCCGCAATAGCACCGCATCACGGCGTACTGCTCACTATCGCCAATTTGCGCTGACGGTTTTCCCGCCATACCGCAAAGATCCCAGCCAGCGCCACAATCGAAGCACCAAAGAGGGTTGTCGTGCCTGGCAAGCTATTGAGGAACAGATAGCCAATCAGCATCGACCACACCAGCGTAGTGTAATCAAACGGTGCCAGCAGCGAGGCATCAGCATAGCGCAGGCTGAGCGTCACCAGAATTTGGGCCAGACCGCCAAATAAACCACAGCCCACCAACAGCAGCAACTGCAAGCCGGTGGGCTTTACCCAGCCGAAAAATGCCGTTGCCAGGCCAATCAACGTCGTCATCAGCGAAAAATAGAACACGATCGCGCCCGGTTTTTCGATGCCATTCAAAAAACGGATCTGCACATTCGAGGTGGCCGTACAGAGTGCCGCAATCAATGCAAAAGCAACACCAAGGCTGGCCGTGGCGCTGCTGGCACCGCCTGCCAACACGCCGCCGCTAGCCGCAAGACTGGAGGAGAGCATAATCAGAATGCCCGACAATCCTACCACCACGGCCACCCAACGCGACACGCGCACCCGCTCCTTCAACAGCATCGCCGCCATGATCACCGTGAAAAGCGGTGCGGCGTAACTCAGTGCGGTGGCATCCGCCAGCGAGATATACACCAGCGCCAGATAGTTAAAATACATGCCGCCGGTGCCAGAGAAACCGCGAATGAAATGGCCAAACAGATTCCGCGTTTTGAGATTCTCCAGCACGTTACCCTGCATTTTCAGCCAAATTAACAGTGGAAATAGCGCGATAAAGCTGCGGAAAAAAATCACTTCGCCGGTGGGGATAGCACCGTTCAGACCTTTAACACAGGCCAGCATCAGCGTGGCGCTGAGTGCGGCGAATATCTTTAATAACACGCCTAATCGGGGATTCATGCTCTCACTCTTCTCTCTCTACCACGTGCAATCGGCGGGGCTGCCGAGAGGACAACGCGTCTAACACTAGGGAGAAAAATGTGCGCTGGATAACACTTTTTCGCTCTGCCTGAATAGAAATAACTTATCGCCATCGGTCATATCATTTCCCTATTGCATAACACGCTTTCCCTCTTTTTCGCCGCAAAACAAAGCCGATATAGTCCAGAAAAGCGAGATTTTGCGCTCCTAAGCAGTATCCACCCTTGAGGGAATGCACATGACCATGAAAAAACTGACCACCCTTGGCCTGGCAATGCTGCCGTTGCTGGCTGTTTCGGCGGCGCAGGCAGATATGATGGCGAACATTAAATCGAGCGGTGAACTGAAATGCGCCGTTTACTCCGATGTACCGCCCTTCTCTTCGCCAGATCCGCAAACGCGTCAGCTGGCTGGCATGGATATCGACCTGTGCAACGCTCTGGCCAGGCAGATGAACGTCAAACTGACTCTGGTGCCAACCTCTGTTGAAGCGCGTATCGCGGTGATCGCCACCGGCCGTGCCGATGTGTTGATTGCTAACCTGGCCTACACCAAAACGCGTGGCAATCAGATCCAGTTCAGCGATCCTTACTACGTGGCGAAAGAGATGCTGCTGGTGAAAGCGCCGCTGGCAGATAAACCACTGGAGTACTTCAAAGGCAAACGTATCAGCGCCACCAAGGGCACCACGTCCGAGCAATCGATCCACATCAAAGGCGGTAAAGCCGTTACCTTCCAGGATTCTGCCTCCGCCTTCCTGGCACTGGAGCAGAACAAATCGGTGGGCTTTGTCACTAACACCATGACCGGGATGAAAACCATCGCCCAGGCGAAAAAAGACGGCATCAATCTGGCGATGGTGAAGGAGCCAATGGCGCTGGAACCGATTGGAGTCGGCATGAAAAAGGATGAGCCTGCCCTGCTGGCCAGCGTTAATAGCGGCCTGAAAGCGATGGACGACGATGGCACCATCGACAAAATCTGGAACACCTGGATTGGGCCAAATACCGAATACAAAATGGTGCGCGAAGAGCGCGTACAGCCGCTCTCCGGCCTGAAATTTGAACCACTGGAATAATCATGCCCGTGATGTCGCAACCGGATATCCAGCCCGCCAGCGCATCTGCGCTGGCTTGTTCCTCTTCGATTACGCTCTCCACCAT
The DNA here is from genome assembly GCF_016625145.1 of Pantoea sp. S61. Lineage (NCBI taxonomy): Bacteria > Pseudomonadati > Pseudomonadota > Gammaproteobacteria > Enterobacterales > Erwiniaceae > Pantoea > Pantoea sp. S61. The sequence continues at coordinate 2,489 of NZ_JACVUO010000035.1, read as the reverse complement.
CGGTGCCCGCGCGTGGCTGGTGGAAGCACCGGGCGGATTCGATCTCTCCGCTCAACGCCGCATCTGGTCACTGGCACGTTTGCTGCAGGCGGATGAGGCGGTTGAAGCCCTGATCCCCGGCGTCACCAATTTGCTGGTGCTATTCCGACACATCCCCCAGGACGAAGCCGCCATACGTGCCTCGCTGCATGCCGCCTGGGATCAAGCGCAGGCGATCAGTCCGCAGGGCAAACTGATTGAAATCCCGGTCTATTATGGCGGCGAGCACGCCACCGATTTGGATGCGGTTTGCCGTCACACCGGATTCAGCGCACGCGAAGTGGTGCGGCGTCACCATCAAAGCGAATACACCGTGTTTGCTCTCGGCAGCGCGCCGGGCTTTGGTTACTTGCATGGGCTCGATCCGCTATTAGCCACGCCACGCAAGAAAGTCCCATCGCTCAGCATGTTGAAAGGTACCGTTACCATTGGCGGTGCCCAGGCGGGTGTCTCTGCACTGACTGGCCCCAACGGCTGGAACGCCATCGGTTTTGCCGAGCTGGAAGTGTTTGATCCTCTGGCTGAGTCCCCCGCGCTGATGGCACCGGGCGATCGTATCCGTTTTCTGCCGCAGAGGATTGAACTGTGATCGAAATTGAACAGAGTGGCGCGCTGAACACCGTTCAGGATCTGGGCCGTTTCAACTTCCGCCATATGGGCGTCTCGGTGAGTGGTGTGATGGATCCGCTAGCGTTACGTGCGGGTAATCTGCTGCTGGGTAATGCTGAGAATGCGGCTGCGGTTGAAGTGCAACTGTTCCCGTTTCGCGTCCGATTTTTGCAGGACAGCAGCATCGCTGTAACCGGCGCTGACTGCCGCACCACCCTTGATGGTGCGCCCTTACCGCCCTGGTGGGGCTGCGGCGTGCGTGCCGGACAGGTGCTGGAAATGCGTTACCCGCGCAGTGGCGCACGCGGTTATCTCTGTATAGCGGGCGGTATTGATGTGCCAATGGTGCTGGGTTCGCGCAGCACGGCACTGCGCGGCGGCTTTGGTGGTTTGGAAGGCCGCCCACTGCAGCGTGGCGACCGCCTGGCGCTGGGTGAAACACAGGCTTCCCCATTGCCCACCAGCGGTATCGGTATTGAGCCGCCCGACAGCGCCCTGCGTTCACATTTCCCGCGTAACAGCGCAGGTGAGATTCAGTTGCGCGCCATTCCATCCGGCGAATATCCCTTGTTTGCTGCCGATGCCGGACGCTTCTGGCAGCAATCATGGCAGGTCTCCAATCAAAGCAATCGCACCGGATATCGACTGGCGGGCGATCCGATTTTCCCGTCACAAACCATTGAGATGCGCTCTTACGGGCTCATACCTGGCATTGTGCAGGTGCCGCCCGGCGGCGAGCCGATCATTCAGCTCAGCGATGCCAACACTGCGGGCGGTTATCCCAAGATCGCCGGGGTGATCGAGCAGGATCTGTGGCGTTTAGGACAGGTATTACCCGGCCAATCGATCCAGCTGATCCAGAGCGATACGCGTGAGGCCATCGCCATCGAGCAACAGGTCGCAGGCTGGCTGAGCCGCTTACGTGTGAGCTGCCCACCGCTGCGTAAAGCGTTAACCGCATAATTTTCCGAAGGAACCCAAACCATGAAGATTGATGTGAACTCCGATATGGGCGAAGGCTTCGGCGTTTATCAGCTGTGCGATGACGCCGCGCTGATGAAAGTGGTCTCCTCAGCCAATATCGCCTGTGGATTCCACGCCGGCGATCCGGCGATCATGACCCGAATGGTGCGACTGGCGAAAGAGAACGGTGTCGGCATTGGTGCGCATCCTGGCTTGCCCGATCGTCAGGGCTTTGGGCGTCGCGAGCTGCCGTTCAGTGTCGAAGAGATCTGCCAGCAGGTCGCTTATCAACTCGGCGCGCTGACAGCGATTGCTCACGTAGAAGGCACGAAGGTGTCGCACTTTAGCTTCCACGCTGCGATGGGCAATATCGTCAATCGCGACGAGGCATTAGCGCAGCAGGTCATGACGCTCGTTGCCCGTATCAATGCGGATCTGATTGTGTTCGCACAACCCGATACCATTATTGAGCGAGCGGCACAGGCAGCGGGCTTGAAAACCCTGACGCTGTTTCTCGCCGACCGCGCCTACGATGCTCAAGGGCGCTTAGTGCCGCGCGGCATTGCTGGCTCGGTGATCAAAGAGGAAACGGCGCTGCGTGCCCGCGTGCGGCAGTTCCTGCAGCATGGCACTGTCACCACCTTCGAAGGGGAAGTGATAGCTGTCCGCGCGCGTTCGATCCTGGTGCACAGCGATACGCCGGGTTCATTGGCCCTCGCCAGCATCGTACGCAGTGAAATCGAAGCCAGCGGCCATCAGGTGGCACCGGCTGCAGAAGTGCTTGCTCAGTAACGTTTTTTCATCGCCCAAATAAAAATGGCTGCCCTTCGGCATAATGCTTGTCAGTTAAGATCTTAATGGAGGCCGCAACGGATAAC
>NZ_JACVUO010000034.1:0-30674 GCF_016625145.1 Pantoea sp. S61 | reverse complement strand
CAGCATCCAGCATCCAGCATCCAGCATCCAGCATCCAGCATCCAGCATCCAATACAATCCAAACAACTCAACCTATCCGGCCAATCCAATATTGCTGGCACCAAAAGCATTTCATTTATCAGATTCGATCCATTCCATCTCTATAACCAACAAAAGTGATTAATCACACCTTAGAGATGATATAGACAAGACGGAATCCAGGATGAGGCTTGTATGCTGTTTTTGGCAATGACGCATTAGTGCACGTAAAACTAGAACTATAACTAAATGCCGATTATCGCTTAGATGGATATTCACTCTTGTAGAAACTTGCCCAGCCAGCAGTTGCCAAGAAATGAACAATTCAAAAATACGGCACGCTGAATGCATCGACATACCTTGTCAGGATTCAAAACGTAGAGTCCAAACAACCCAATAGCTATCATCGCCGTCTCTTCATCTTCACCAAAAAAAACATGGTGATTTTCAGCCTGAAAATTTCTGAAATTTTCTTCTAATACACTACCTTATAGCGTTTTCAGGTCGGTGAGAAAATCTATCTGAAAACGTGACAATGTCATTTCACGCTTTAGACATTAGCATCCATGATCGCAAGCCAGGAAGGGGAGGGTACTCATCTACTGCCTCTGAGAATGCTTTATTCTTAGTATTAGAAAGACGGTGAGCTAAAGCACGTCCGGCGCTATCAAGTGCAATTATACTTTGCATTTAGATGTGCGAATCAAACTAACCTCAGGCGTTTACCATGGCGTTGCATGTATTACTCGCGCCACAGTCGGATACTCCTATGAACAATATCGACGTTCTCATCGTTGGAGCTGGGCCCACCGGTTTGGTGATGGCGCTCTGGCTCACCCGGCAAGGTGTGTCGGTTCGAATCATCGACATGAGTCAGGGACCAGGTGAAACATCACGAGCAATGGCTATTCAGGCTCGCACGCTTGAGCTTTATCGTCAGCTGGATATCGCTGAAGAGGTTGTAGCAGCAGGCTATAAAATGCCGGCTATGAATATGTGGGCGAGGGGAGAATCGAAGGCGCGTATTCCCCTGATGAATGCGGGTAAAACTATTTCCCCCTATCCGTTTGTGCTTGTATTGCCCCAGGACATACATGAAAAACTTCTGATCGCACGCTTACAGACTGCAGGTGTCGACGTCGAACGGCAAACAGAATTCATGTCGTTCAGGGAAGAGGGCGATAACGTCGTTGCTACGATCAGGACACCAACAGGGCAAACCGAAATCTGCACTGCCACCTACCTTGCAGGCTGTGATGGAGCGCATTCTCCGGTGCGCCATCAAATGGGTAGTGACTTTGAGGGTGGCACTTATAACCACCTCTTCTACGTTGCCGATGTTCTGGCCAGTGGAGTGACACCCGCGAATGAGGGACATATCGCTTTCGACAAGTCAGATTTTGTTTTAGTTATGCCTTATGGACCAGAACATCAATATCGTTTGATCGGCACTGTCGAGAGTGAAGAAGGAGATAGGCAGCAGCACGCTTTTGACGATGTGAGCCAACGGGCCATCAGTGGACTAGGGCTCAGCATCCAACAGGTTAACTGGTTTTCTACTTACCGTGTTCATCACCGGGTGACCAATCTTTTCCGTGATGGCCACGCATTTCTGCTGGGTGATGCAGCGAACGTCCATAGCCCGGCAGGAGGGCAGGGGATGAATACCGGCATTGCCGATGCGATAAACCTGGCGTGGAAATTGGCTGCGGTGATTAAAGCTCAGGCCCCTGAAACCTTATTGAACAGCTATGAAGCGGAGCGCAAAGCCTTCGCTCACAAACTGGTGAAAACCACAGATCGGGTATTCACCTTTGTCACTGCCGCTGGCGGGTTCGCCGATTTCGTGCGTACGCACATTGCACCAGCGATAGCCAGTCAAGCCTATCAATATGGACGCGTACGCGAATACCTTTTCCGGATCATCTCGCAAACGACGATGAGCTATTTGGACAGCCCCCTAAGTGAGGGAAAAGTGGGAGAGATCAGTGCGGGCGATCGCCTGCCGTATGTCGCCGTGGGTGAGACTGACAATTATGCATCACTGAGAAAGATAGTCTGGCAAATACACATTTACGGCAGAGCAACTAAAGACGTCAGGAACTGGTGTGATCGTCATAGTATGGATTGGCAGGTTTTTCCCTGGCAGGATGCATTTGAGAAAAGAGGATTCAAAAAAGACACGGCTTACTTAATTCGGCCGGACGGCTATATCGGTCTGGTGGCCGCTGAAAGACACGCAGAGCGTCTCTCAACTTATGTCAGTCGTCTAGGAATACAGCGAGCCCTGTTATTGAAACATTGAGAGTTATTACACATCAACCGGCAAACCAACTCATGATAAAAAAACGCCATGCCAGAGCATAACATAACAAGGCGCAGGTATGACTGTGGCTGATTCTTCCCTGATCATGATTTAACATGCAAATCCGCTCATGCCTTCGCTACCCTATCACTGGTGAGTGGCGCGGCACGTTGACCAACACCAACACCAACACCAACACCAACACCAACACCAACACCGATCCCGGTATTCAAACAATTATCACAAAACCTCACAATGGAGTGTGAAAAAGTGTTTTAAGATAAAGTCATTAAATTTCAGATAAATAAATAATTTAGCCTACTAATTATTAGTGTGAAAACTGTGAGTTTGCTCATCTATTTGTGAAACAAATCCGTTCAAAATATCTCACATATTCACAACATGATTGGAACGGGTTATGGCGCCTAAACTGGGCATAATTGCTGACGATTTTACAGGGGCGACAGACATCGCGAGTTTTATTGCGCTCGCCGGATGGAAAGTCATCCAGTTGAATGGCATCCCTAATGATAAGGTCGATCTCGCCAACGTTGATGCGGTAGTGATTTCACTGAAAAGTCGTTCATGTGCGGTGGCTGAAGCGCAGGCATTAAGCCGTCAGGCCATGAAGTGGTTAAATCACCAGCATTGCAAGCGCCTGTATTTTAAATATTGTTCGACGTTTGATTCCACAGCGCTGGGAAATATTGGGCCTGTCACCGACCTGTTATTGACGGAAACCGGTTTAAATATGGCCGTGCTTTGTCCTGCTTTGCCCAACAATGGCCGCACAGTGGTGCACGGGCATTTATTTGTTCATGGGCAACCATTGAATGAGTCTGGTATGCAGAATCATCCCTTAACTCCGATGACAGATGCAAATCTGCTGCGCGTCATGGAAAAACAAGCTTCAGGCGAGTGCGGACTGATCCCACTGAGCTGCATTCAGGCGGGAAAACAGGCCATTCAGTCGCATCTGCTCGCCTTGCAACAGGCGGGTAAGCGCTATGCCGTGCTGGATGCGCTGACCGATGCAGATCTGATGACTTTAGCCGCTTCACTGCCTGAAGATGTGCTGTTAACCGGTGGATCCGGTTTGGCAGGCGCGCTCGCAGCAAGCCAACCGCACAACCCAATGCGCGAAGATCAAGCGATACCAGCGCGGGAAGGGAATAGTGTGGTGTTGGCGGGGAGTTGCTCGTTAATGACCAATCAACAGGTCGCGCGCTATCGACAGACCGCACCGGCTAAGGCCATTGACGTCGAGCGAGCCGTTGAAGCGGGCGATGCATACCTACAAGAACTTACTGACTGGTATCAGTCCCAGCCAAAGGATTGGGCGCCCCTGATCTATGCCACCCGTCCAGCAGAAGAAGTTAAAGCTATGCAGGCTCGATTTGGTTTGGAAGTTGTCGGATCGGCAATCGAAAACCTGCTGGCTGCTTTGGCTGTGCGCTTGAACCAGCTCGGGGTGAACAAAATCATCGCGGCGGGTGGAGAAACTTCAAGTCTGCTGGTGCAACAACTGGGTGTTAAGGGGTTTACCATTGGCGATGCTATCACCCCGGGCGTCCCCTGGGTAAAAGATGTTCATCGCTCCCTCTGGTTGGCATTGAAATCAGGCAATTTTGGTGACGAAAACTTCTTTTTTAAAGCGCAGGAGATCTTTGCATGAGTGCGTCAGCTTTACGTGAACAGATGGTGGTTTTGGCGCAGTCCATGTTCATGCGTGGGTATAGCAGTGGAGGGGCTGGGAACTTAAGTGCGCGCTTACCAGAGGGGGGATTCCTTGTGACGCCCACTAACTCCAGTTTTGGTTCCCTTGATCCGGCGACTTTAAGTGAACTGGACGCAGCAGGTAACTGGGTCTCGGGTGAGAAACCGTCAAAAGAATCGTTGATGCATTTGGCTTTTTATCGTCAACGTGCAGACATTGGTGGTGTGGTTCATTTGCATTCGCCGTCTTTAACCGCGCTTTCCTGCTTACCAGGCTTAAACCCTTTCGATTGCCTGCCGCCTATCACCCCTTACTTTGTGATGCGTGTGGGAAAACTGCCCTTAGTGCCATATCTGCGACCAGGACACCCAGGACTGGCGGATGAAGTGGCAAAACTGGCGCCAAACTACAATGCCATGCTGCTGGCGAACCACGGTCCGGTTATCGGCGGTGCTACGCTCAGAGATGCGGTATTCAATGCGGAAGAGTTGGAAGATACGGCTCGCTTATGGTTTACCCTGCGACCTCATGGCATGGTGATTTTAAATGAAGAGCAGTTAGCAGAACTGCAAACCGTCTACCGAACGAAAAAAATCCCCACGGATTGCTAAGGAATAATTGATGCTACCTGATGAACGCCGCGTTTATATTTATAGCTATCTGCATCAGCACGCTCATGCGGCCATCAGTGATTTGGTAAAACTTCTCGACGTCTCTCATATGACGATTCGTCGGGATTTAAAAGAAATGGAAAGCGAAGGCAAAGTTTCTTTAATTAGTGGTGGTGCAAAGCTTAATCAGGTATTAATCCAGGAGTTGCCTTACACCGAGAAAACCATGTTGCGTCATGCTGTGAAACGAAATATTGGTCAGGTAGCTGAGCGATTAATTGAGTCCGGCAGCGTTATTTATTTGGATGCCGGAACGACAACCTATGAAATCGCCAGGGTTATTGCCAGTAAGTTAAAAAAGATCACGGTGATCACCAATGACTTTACTATCGCAGATTTCCTGATGGCTTCACCGATGATTGAGTTGTTTCATACTGGCGGACAGGTTGATGTACGCAACCGCTCTGCGGTCGGACACAGCGCTGCGCAATTCATCCGTCAGCATAACATTGATATTGCCTTTATCAGCTCCAGCTCATGGGATGCAGTGCGAGGTATTTCAACGCCGGATGAAGGTAAGATGCTGGTTAAGCAAGCTGTACTGGCGGCTTCACGTCGTAAAGTGCTGGTTTCGGACAGCAGTAAATATGGCAAATATGGCATGTTTCATATCAGCCCATTGGATCAAGTGGACGACATAATATGTGATAACCAACTGCCCACTGAAATAATCCCAAAACTGCAGGAATTAAATTTGCGCCTGCACCAGGTGTCTTCTGCGGTAGCCGATTAGGAGAGTCAATATGTGAATCAATTGGTCTGAACCCTGCATGGCGTGATATTCACGTTAATAATAATAGAAATATGAGGTGTGTTTTTACGACATGCCCGGAGGTTTTATGCATTTTGAAATAAGTCAGTTTGTTGAGTTGTTTTGCGCAATAGCATTGCTCATTATTTTAATCAGCAAGTTTAAATTCCATCCTTTTCTTGCCCTCATTATCACTGCAGGATTTCTCGGCATTGCAGCGGGATTATCGCCAACGCAAACCATAAAAAGTTTTGAAAAAGGTTTTGGTGGTGTATTGGGCTCTACCGGGCTGGTAGTTGGCCTCGGTACCATGCTGGGAGGGTTGATGCTGGAGTCCGGTGCGGCCGATAAAATCGCCAACACCTTTATCCGGCTAGGGTCGGTACGCATGATCCCGCTGACCATCTGCATCGCAGCATTGATCATTGGCCTTCCTCATTTGTTTGATGTCAGTTTTGTCATGCTGGTACCGCTGGTGTATGCGATTGCACGTCGCACCCGTAGCCAGCTGATGCGTATTGGCATTCCTCTGGCGGCAGGTCTGTATATTGCTCATGGGCTGATGTTACCGCATCCTTCACCCACCCTGGCGATGACGACTTATGGTGCTGATGCGGGGCTGTGTATGCTGTTTGGCATCCTGCTTGCTCTGCCGATGATCATCCTGTGTGGGCCCTTGTTTACCCGCTGGGCGCTGAAGGTGTTTCCCGATCTCAGGCGTCAGGATTTCTCACAACAGGATATCGAGCCCGAGGCTATAGATTCTGCGCGCCATCATTCGCCAACTTTTTTTCTGTCAATGCTGACTATCTTACTGCCACCGATTTTGATGATGCTGAAAACACTGGCAAAAGGGCATCTGGCAGCAGACGGTAACGCATCAATGTTACTGAACACCATTGGCGATCCCATCGTGTCATTGCTGATTGCCGTGCTGTTTGCCATTTGGGCGCTGGGTATCAAAAGCGGCCTCACTATGGCGCAGTTGCAAAAAATCCTCGGTAAATGCCTTGGACCCTGTGCTGCCATCATCCTTATTCTGGGGGCAGGGGGTGGGCTTAAAGAGATGCTGCTTGCCACCAACGTCAGCAAGTTAATCGCCGATTCAGCGCTGCACTGGAACATCTCACCCTTGGTGCTTGCCTGGTTGGTCGCTGCGCTAATTCGCATCGCCATTGGCTCCGCAACCGTGGCGGTGGTCACTACTGCCGGAATCGTGGCACCGCTTGCCGCACACAGTGGCGTCAATTTGGAACTGCTGGTGCTGGCAACCAGTACCGGGGGATTGATGCTCTCTCACGTCAATGATTCTGGTTTTTGGCTGTTCAAAGAGTACTTCCAGCTCACGGTTGCCGAGACACTGAAAAGCTGGACGCTACTGGTGTCATTTATCTCCCTGCTGGGACTGATTTTTGTTCTTCTGCTCGACATGTTTGTCGGCTGAACGATCGCTCTGATACTGAGGTAACATCATGAATTACGAACTGTTGTTTGATGCACTGAAATCGCGCCGTATCCGCATTGCGGTGACCGGAGCGTCGGGCGGATTTGGCCGCTCACTACTGGTGCAGTGCCGTGACATTCCGTCATTGGACATCGTGGCATTGTGCGATTTGAACACGCAGGGTGCACAGGACCTGCTGCAGGAGTTGAACTACGGTAAAGAAGCCACAGTGTGTGACGATGCTGCTTCCACACTGGACGCCCAGGCGCAGGGGAAGACAGCCATTGTTGCTGATTTTAATCTGCTGGATAACCTTGAGCTGGATATGGTGATTGAGGCCACAGGTAAGCCTGAGATCAGTGTGCGGATTGCAGTGAATGCATTACAACGCGGTGTGCATGTGGGAATGGTCAGCAAAGAGACTGACTCGGTGGCAGGGCCCTGGCTGAACAACATGGCGTTAAAACATAACGCCGTTTATACCACAGTGGATGGTGACCAGCCTGCCAACTTATTGGGACTCATCACCTGGGCTCGCGTCCTTGGCTTCGACGTTATCGCTGCGGGTAAATCCAGTGAATATGACTATGTCTGGTCACAAGCCAGCGGGGAGCTGGATTACTGCGGTCGCAAGGTTGATGCGAAGGCGCTAGCCGGGCATTGGGCGCTGGGAGAGGACGTACAACACACGCTGGCTGAACGTAAAGCTCTGCTCAGTATGCTTCCTTTGAGTGCCACACCTGATTATTGCGAAATGAATGTGGTCGCAAACTCAGCTGCGCTGGTACCCGCCTGTGATGCGTTGAACTATCCGCTCTGTCACATCAGTGAACTGGCAGATGTCTTCATCCCGGTGGAAGAGGGCGGCATTCTGACGCAAACCGGGGTGGTCGATGTTTTCAACTGTCTGCGCCGTGATGATGAAGTCAGCTTCGGCGGCGGGGTATTTATCATTGTACGCTGTAAGGATGATGCCACCTGGAAAATGCTCGCGGGTAAAGGGCATGTGGTGGGACGCAATCGTAAATACGCGTGTATTTATCTGCCGTACCATTTTATGGGTCTGGAATCACCGCACTCCATCTTCTCTGCCGTACTCCATCAGCGTTCATCAGGATCGACCCAACAAGCAATATATGCCGTGATGGCGGGTTATGCGGATCGTGATTTGAAAAAGGGCGAGCTGCTGGAAATGGGCGGACATCACCATACTATTCCTGATGTCAGTGCACGCCTTTTAGCAAAAGCGGACGCTGAGCAGGTGGCCCCTTACTACTTGCTCTCAAATAAAGTCCTGACTCGCGATGTGGCGGCAGGTGAACTTATCAAGCTTGATGCGCTTGAGATGGAGGATTCGCTGCTTTGGACTGCCTGGCAGGAAAGTTGGGACATGGAGCATTAAGGGCTATGTAGCAGACGTAGAACGCAACCGATTATCTGCACCCTAAGCCGGATTACGCCACCCGTAACCCGGCTAATTATTTCATTAAGTTCTGTACGGCAGCGCATAGGCGGTCACATCATTATTACAGTTGCCGTAAGTGCCGATGCAGTCACGATCCCTCTTAACAAACTCTGTTAGGACCATCAGTCGCGGCGGTAAGAACAGCAGATTTGACGGCTTCAACTGCATCCGAACCCGATATCCCGTCCGTGCCGTGTCTTAACATTCCCATCCCTTTGACTGTTATCCTTATATCGCTCGCCAGTGCTGTTGATCCAGCGAGCGTTCGAATGCTGTAGAAAAGATATTAACTGCAACTTTTTTGCGGTATTCTGCTGTCTATTGCAGTATTTTGCGGCTTTGAGGTTGGCATGCATAAAACAGCCAGACAAAAATTATTGATGGAACTGCTTCTTGAGCAAGGGCAGGTGGGAATTGGGCAGCTCGTAGAGCAGCTGCAGGTTTCTGCGGACACCGTGCGTCGCGATTTGGCCGATCTGGAAAAACGGGGACTGGCGCAAAAAAACCATGGGGGAGCCGTGGCGCTGGATCTGTCTGCGATGAATCGCCACCAGCGCAGTGCTCTTATTCCCGACGTCAAAATCGACCTTGGCAGGCGAGTGGCGGAAAAAATACCGGCAGGTGCCACGCTGTTTCTGGATGCGGGCAGCACAGTGCTGGCTGTCGCCACGCTGCTTAAAGGCCCAGCAACGGTTATTACCACGTCACTGGATATTGCCCATCACCTCAGTGATAAGCCGGATGTCGAACTCATTCTTTTGGGCGGCAAATGGGACAAGCAACAACGGCTGTTTTCCGGAAGCGCCACACTATCTCTGCTTGAAAAGTATCGTGCAGACATCGCCATTCTGGGTGCCTGTGCGCTGCATGCCCGCTTTGGACTGAGTGCAAGCCAGGAGGGGGACGCTGAAGTGAAGCGTGCCATGCTGGCAGCCAGCAGCGAACACTGGGTGGTGGCCGATCATATGAAGCTCAACCGCTGTGAACCCTATCTGGTCGCACCGTTGACCGATATCCATCAACTCTTCCTTGATGCGCCCTGGAATGAGTTTGACGTTAGCGGTTCAACGCAGGTCAGCATCACACAATCTTAATGGCAAGGAGACAGAGATGAGTATTGAGAAAGAAATTAATGTTGCACTGATCGGTTACGGATTTGTCGGCAAAACATTTCATGCCCCTTTAATTCAATCCGTTCCCGGTTTGAAACTTCATGTTGTTTCATCCGGCAGTGAGGAGAAGGTCAAAAAAGACCTGCCTGAGGTCATTGTTCTCGATTCTCCGGAAGCGGCCATCCAGCATACAGATATTGATTTGGTGGTCATCGCCTCGCCCAATGCGACTCATGCGCCTTTAGCTAAAATGGCGCTGAACGCCGGCAAGCATGTGGTGGTGGATAAACCTTTCACGCTGGATCTGCAAGAGGCCAGAGAACTGGCGGCACTGGCCAGCGAGAAGAAATTACTGCTTTCAGTATTTCAAAATCGCCGCTGGGATACCGACTACCTGGGGGTCAAGAAGGTCATCGATTCTGGCGCGATTGGTCAGGTTAAACATTATGAGTCTCACATCGATCGCTTCCGTCCGGAGGTGCGCGATCGCTGGAGAGAGCACGATATTCCTGGCAGCGGTTTATGGTTCGACATTGGTCCTCATGTGATCGATCAGGCTCTGCAACTGTTTGGGCTGCCTGAAACCATTGCTGGTGACATCGCCGTCCTGCGTCATGGCGGCAAAAGCAATGACTGGGCGCACGTCACACTGAGCTACCCGGAGCATAAAGTGATCCTGCATGCCAGCATGCTCGCCGCGGGTGGCGTGTCACGGTTTACCGTTCACGGGGATAAAGGCAGTATTGTTAAACCCAAAGCCGACCAGCAGGAAGCACAGCTCCTTGCGGGAATCGTGCCGGGCTCTGCGACCTGGGGCGAAGATCAGGATGATTTGATGGTTTTCGACAGCAATCTGCAAGTCACGTCAGTTAAAACGCCCAAAGGCGACCAGCGTCAGTACTACATTCAGGTGCGTGATGCGCTGGCGGGCAAGCAGGCCAATCCTGTTTCTCCCGCTCAGGCGATTGCAGTCATGGCGGTGCTTGAAGCCGCGGTGCGCTCATCGGAGACCGGCTCGGTGCAGAAACTTGCGCTGAGTGAAGCTGAGATTGGGGCGTTTTATCAACTGAGTTAACCGGGCTGCGTTTTCTGGAAAAGCTTTTATACGCTGGAACAAGTCTGCCAGCGGTTTAACGTCTCTGGCAAGCCTGTCATGCATGGAATTAATCGTGCCGCAATGGAATCTCACATCTCCGATAGCAGCGCGATTGATGTCCTGATCGTCTTCGCAAGATTTCAACCAGGACAATGAAGGGTGAAATTTGGTGAAAAGTATGCGCTTAGTTACGAACATCATTACCGTCGATGTTGCTCGCTTTTTACCAGAGTCATCATCGCGGTGAGAAATTGACCTGATTCATATTTTGATGCATGATGACATCAGTTTTTGAATCATATGAGGTGGCAAGATGCGTACTACAGTGACGATTGATGATGTGCTGTATGCTCAGGCTCTGGATATGGCTGATCCAGATATGGACAAGGCTGATATTTTCCGTGAAGCGATGAAAACGTTTGTTCGGGTACAAGCGGCAAAGCGCCTTGCTTCATTGGGTGGCACCGCGCCTGAAATGGAAAGCATTCCCCGCCGTCGCGAGGAACCGTCTGCATAATGTCCATTCTGGTTGATACATCTGTCTGGGTAGATCATTTCAAAAACAGAAATGAAGAGTTAGTACGGTTACTGAGCGGGGACCTGGTATTGATTCATCCAATGGTGATTGGAGAACTTGCCTGCGGCACTCCGCCAGCGCCCCGCGTGCGCACACTCCGTGACCTGAATCTGTTACCGCAATGCCACCAAGCCAGCATGGGTGAGGTGATGGCATTTATTGAAAATAAAATGCTGTACGGACACGGGTGTGGCCTGGTGGATATCACCTTGCTTGCATCTGCTCTCATTACCCCCGGAGCAACGCTCTGGACGCTCGATAAACGGCTCGTTAAGTTAGCCAATCATCTTAATGTAGGTTATCAGCCTGTTCACTAACCTTAACTTCATCGTTAAGTTATCCCACCACACAATCATAGCCAGATGGACCCGCCTTCATAGTCTTCAATACCAATCAGACGCGTTCCGATATTCGCCGCTGCCAGTTAGGGTTATTCACTGTCACAGTGGTTGACTGCTCCCCGGCCAAAGGGCGAGGAGCAGTCACCAAGAGATTGTGGATTGCTACAACGTCAGTGGCGGTTACGATTACCTGCTCAAGATTATCGCGCCCACCATATCGATGTTTCAGGATCTAATGGAGCGCCTGTTGGAGGACGATATCGGCATTGAAAAATTTGCCAGCCGTATCGTTCTCCGCCAGCCTTGTCCGCAACGCGGTGAACCGCTGAACGTGATTGCCTATGGCGTTACGAGCTGGAAGTAGGAATCGTCACCTTCGCTATATCTTCATTTCCCAACCCAGCGCTGAGGTTGGGCAGCGTTGCTTTCCCTGCAATAAGCATCGTGCGCAGAAACTGAAAAAACTATTTCAGGTCAGTGTAGGTTCCTGCCTCTAAACCCCGAGGTCGTCAATCCATGTTTTATGTTGTTACATATCATATCGTTATGATTTCACTTCGAGAGGGTTTAATTGGGTCAGTTTTGCGGTTATTTAACAATCATGAGACTGTCGTTGGGAACCTGAATTGAATCAGGGAATGAATCATTAGTGTGATTAAGTCAAATAAACGCCTTCCGGCCTGTATTGTCCATTTAACATGCGGGAATAGAGATTAATGCGAAAGCGAAAATAAATGCGTTATTAATTATTTCATCGAGTCACCCTCAATAACTGTCTGTTGGAAGGTTGCTACGATATTTCAATATTTGAGACAGCAAAGAAATTGAATAAGTTTCAACGCTAAGACCGATTTATTTTTACTATGTCCGTAAGGGATTATCACCTGAAGTAATAAGTTTAGCGTAAGTTCTGTTTATTTTCCGTCATTACCGTAAATAACTTGCTCAGTGAATCATAATAATTATAATTCTCATTCGCTTTCTTGGGCGGGTGGGGAATCTGTTGCTGTGCGTCTCTTTCACGCGAAAACGCTCCCTGCTGTAGTCGGATCTGAAAATAGGTTTTACAGGGAATTCTGTCTCAAATCCTGACGGAGTTGGGCGTTTGCGCATCTGAACACCCACCAGTCATCTCATTAATAACAAATTTCAAAGGATGATAATGTCTCGTTCTTCACGTCCAGCCAGGTTAATAAAAGCGAATAATAACGTTAGTGGCATCCAAACCTTGCCCGTACTCTCACTGCTGGCACTGGTTATCGCCACCGCTATACACAGCCCGAAAGTTTCCGCTGCTGAAACCAACACTCAGGAGCAAACGCTGGAAGTCACCGCGGCTGCCGGAAGCAGTAACAACAGTCAGGACACGGACTACAACGTCCCTGTTACACGTGCAGCGACGAAATTAGCGCTGACCGCGCGCGACACGCCGCAATCGATTTCTGTCATCAGCAAACAGCGTATGCAGGATCAGAAGCTGGAGACGTTAACTGACGTCTTAACCAACACAACGGGCGTCAGCCAGTTCAACTCCGGTGCCAACCGCAGCAACTTCTACTCTCGCGGGTTCATGATCGATAACTACCAAATCGATGGTGTGCCAGCACTGATTGATAGTGCCTGGAATCTGGGTGATACCCTGTCAGATACTGCGGTGTATGACCGCGTTGAAGTGGTGCGTGGTGCAACGGGTCTGATGACCGGAGCGGGTAGCCCGGCGGCCTCCGTGAATATGGTACACAAGCAGGCAGACAGCAAAACGTTTCAGGGTAATCTCTCAGCCAGCTATGGCAGCTGGGACACCCAGCGCTACGTAGCCGATCTCTCGGGTCCGTTGACCGAATCAGGAAACGTGCGGGGTCGCGTGGTGGCGGGCTATCAGGATGGCGACAGCTGGCTGGATCACTACCATACACAGAAGAAATTCCTGTATGGCACCGTCGCGGCCGATCTCACCGACTCCACGACACTGACACTGGGTTACGATTACCAGGAAACCAACATACAAGGTGCGACCTGGGGTGGCTTGCCGACGTTTTACCTCGACGGCAGCAAAAGCAATTACTCCCGCAGCACCAATATCGCGCCAGATTGGGCCTATAACAACAGCGATTCCAAAAAGGTGTTCGCCAGCCTGAAGCAGACATTTAATAACGGCTGGGAGCTCAACCTGAGCGGCTCGCACACTGAAGCGACCATGGACAGTAAGCTGCTGTATATCGATGGTTACTTTGATAAATCGACCGGTATCGGTATAGGCCCTTATGAAGGCTATGATTTGTTAGGCGGCACTGGCTACAACACCGCAAAACGCAAAGAAGATACCGCAGACGCCTATGTCACGGGGCCGTATGAGCTCTTTGGTCGCCAGCATGAGTTAATGGCGGGTGTCACTTATATCCGTCAGCACGATCGCTATGTCGGTGCTTCCACCAGCTTTACCTCGGCAGACGTGGGTGATTTTAATGACTGGGGTAATTATCCAGAACCGGATTGGGACGACCAGGCACTGTCTCAGGATAATGTGATCCGTCAGAAATCCGCTTATTTAGCCACGCGCATTTCACTGGCCGGTCCACTGCATCTGATCCTTGGCGCCCGTTACACGCAATACAACGCCAAAACGCTGACGCAGAATATGGAGAAGAACAACATCACGCCGTATGCGGGCCTGGTGTATGACATCAACGACACCTATTCCGCGTACGCCAGCTACACCTCGATTTTCAAACCGCAGACTTATCGTAACGCGCAGGGTGCTTATCTCACACCTGTCACCGGTAAAAGTTATGAAACCGGGATCAAGGGTGATTGGATGAACAGCCGTTTCACCGCGTCGCTGGCGGTGTTCCGCATCGAACAGGATCACCTGGGCGCGACGGATTATGCGCTGGTTTCGGGCAGCACCGATTACGCCTATTACGAGCAGAACGGTACGGTGAGCAAAGGCGTTGAATTTGAGATCAACGGCGCAGTGACCGACAACCTGCAAATGACCTTTGGTGCAACACGTTACGTGGCGAAAGATGGCGATAATGCCGCGCTGAACCCAACGCAGCCTCGTACCTCACTGAAGTTGTTCACCAGCTATCGTCTGCCGATGCTGCAGGATCTGACCGTGGGTGGCGGCGTGAACTGGCAGACGCACACCTGGGATAACGTGGCAGGTCCTGGCGGGACTTCAACGCTGTATGCTGAACAAGGCAGCTATGCGCTGGTGGATCTGTTCGGTCGCTATCAGGTCACCAAACAGCTCTCTGTGCAGGCTAACCTGAACAACTTGTTCGACAAAACCTACAACATTGATGTCGGCAGAAACACCGTGTACGGCGAACCGCGTAACGTATCCATCTCGGCGAACTACCGATTCTGATTCGGCTGAATTCTCCACGGAGAAAGGCCCTGGCATAATCTGCTGTCTGAACCCTTCGTACCTTGTGTGCGGAGGGTTCAGCGTCTCCAGTGTTTCCCCCCTTTTAAAGCTATTAGTACCTCAATGAAAGCGCACGAGTCCCTATACTTAACGTCATTCTTTACATGAGAGGGGGTGACTTTTGACAGCAGAACCTGAAAATATTGATGCCATGGCCTGGCAGGAACTCAACGCAGCAGCAAACGATCCCCACGCTGGGTTTCGTTATCTGAATGTCTGCACCATCGATAGTGAACTGAAACCGCAGGCTCGTATGATGGTGTTAAGGCGAACGGACCACCCAAATCGGCTGCTTGAGTTTCACACCGATATCCGCAGTGCAAAATGGCAGGAATTAGCCATTAACCCCGCCGCAACGATATTAGGTTTTTGCTCACAAACGCGCTTGCAGTTACGTTTGCAGGGTCATTTTAAACAATATGAATCAACAAGCGCTCTCGCCGAGCAAACCTGGCTAGGGCTATCAGTCTGGACGCGCAGGAGTTATACCGGCGGGCCGCCCGGAGATGCATTGCTGTCTCAGAGCGAACCTGTTCGTCATGCTCAAGATGAGGAGGGCGGGGAAGACGGTCAGCGCCATTTTGGTGTGCTGGTTTTTCAGGCGGAGTCACTGGATTTGTTTCAGTTACAGCGAAATGACAACCGCAGGGCACGTTTGAATTATTCCCCATCGGGAAGTCTGACATCCTTCCAATGGATTAACCCCTGAGGGTTGCTGCGCCTGTTCTAAGCCAGTGCCCTAATCACCTTCGCAGTTCCTCTGTCGCGCATCCATCGCTTTTCGTGTGATGTGCACGCCGTCAATGGTCACGCTTGTATGAGGATTTGAAATAAGACGGTGAACCTGTCGGCAAAAAGACACTGGCTTAATGAATTACCGTGATTTAGATCTCATTTTTCAAATCCTGACTATACTCATACCTTTCTTTACACGGGCTTTGGCCGTGTTTTTTGCAACCCATGGAAGCTCAAATGCAAAACCCTTCCCAGCCACCGTCTGATGACGGCGGACCTCTGAATTTCACTGTTAAGCAACGTCTGTTTTTTGTGGTGTTAGTGGCAACCATGGGCGCTCTGGCGTTCGGCTACGACACCGGCATCATTTCGGGTGCGCTGCCCTATATGACTCTGCCGATCTCGCAGGGTGGGCTGAATCTCACGCCTTTTACCGAAGGGCTGGTCACTTCCGCGCTCACGTTCGGTTCCGCCATCGGAGCCTTCGTTAGCGGCTATGTCTCTGACCGCTTTGGCCGCAGAATTACGCTGCGTAGCCTTGCGGTGGTGTTTGTGGCGGGTGCATTGGGCACGACCATCGCCCCTAATCTTGAAATTATGGTGGTGATGCGCTTTATCCTTGGATTTGCGGTGGGGGGAGGATCCTCAACGGTTCCGGTGTTTATCGCTGAGATTGCGGGTCCGAAACGTCGTGCGCCTCTGGTCAGTCGTAACGAGTTGATGATTGTGTCCGGTCAGTTACTGGCTTACATCGTCAGTGCGGCTATGAGCCTGCTGCTGCATGACCCGAGTATGTGGCGCTATATGCTGTCGCTGGCGATGATTCCCGGCATTTTGCTGTTTATTGGCACCTTCTTTGTCCCGGCTTCACCGCATTGGATGGTGGCCGAAGGGCGCGTCAATGAGGCGCTGCGTATCCTGCGTAAATTGCGAGAGAACCCGCGCGAAATTAAAAAAGAGATGGCGGAGATGCGGCAGAACGCGCGCGAAGCCCGCCAGGGGCCACCCGCTCGAGAACTGCTGAAAGAAAAATGGATAGTGCGACTGCTGCTCTTGGGCTGCGGCATGGGGATCGTTGCACAATTCACCGGTGTGAACGCCTTTATGTATTACACGCCTATCATTCTCAAAAGCACCGGTCTGGGAACCAGTGCGTCGATCGCCGCCACGATTGGCAACGGCGTGGTGTCGGTGCTGGCAACTTTTGCCGGTATCAAAGCCATCAGCCATTTCGGTCGCCGTCCTATGCTGATGACTGGGCTATCGGTGGTGATCGCCATGCAGCTGGCGCTGGGCGCTGTGCTGGTGCTGTTGCCGCACAGCTTGACGCAGAGCCTGCTGGCGTTAGCTTGCATCCTGGTGTTTCTGTTCTTTATGCAGATGTGTATCTCGCCCGTGTACTGGCTGCTGATGTCTGAATTGTTCCCGATGAAAGTTCGCGGAGTATTAACGGGTTCAGCCGTGGCTTTTCAGTGGATATGTAACGCCCTCGTCGCCCTGGCTTTCCCGCCATTGCTGTCGCTGGTGGGGAATAATGCCTTCTTCATTTTTGCCGCCATCAACGTGGCATCGTTGGTGTTTGTCGCGGTGATGTTGCCGGAAACTCGCGGTAAATCGCTGGAGGAGATCGAAGCCCATATGCGTGAACATTTTGGCGAGAGTCCTAATGAAACTGCGCCAACAGCGTAGCGCCTGAAATCCAGCTATCACTCGCTGCTGTCCGTGTGGCTCCTCGCCGCACGGCGGCAGCGCTCCGAGCAGAACTGCACCTCTTCCCAGCATTTCTCCCACTTTTTTCGCCAGGTCATGGGTTTGTGACACTGTTTGCAATAGCGGACGGGCAGGTTTTGTTTGTTTACTTTGAATGTTTTCGTCGTCAATGGATTTTCCATTATTAATACTGCCGTTAACATGCGGATCTATACATTGTTTACGCTAACGGCATTGTTTACCAACAAAATGAGTTAAACGGTATAACCTTGAGTAACCAGCGCAGCGCTGCGCTACCAACGATAAGGAATCGAGATGAGTCAACTATTTAGTGCCGTAAATATCGGAGAGCTTGAGCTGGAGAACCGCATTGTGATTGCCCCGATGTGCCAATACTCCGCCGATGCGGGATGCGCAAGCAGCTGGCACCGCATCCATTTAGGCTCACTGGCGCTGTCTGGTGCAGGATTGCTGATTCTGGAGGCCACCGCCGTAGAAGCGATAGGTCGTATCTCACCGGGAGATTTAGGGCTGTGGGATGACAAGACAGAAGCCGCATTACACAGTGTGCTTTCTGACATTCGCGCCTGGTCACCCATCCGTCTGGGAATCCAACTGGGCCACGCAGGGCGTAAAGCCTCATGCCGTGCGCCATGGCAGGGAGGACATCAACTGCCGGAGAGTGAAGGTGGCTGGCAAACCGTTGCTCCTTCAGCGCTGGGCTTTGCAGAGCAGGATCATGTACCCACCACACTGGATGAAGCGGGACTGTCACGTATCAAACAGGCATTTGTAGATAGCGCGAAGCGTGCGGTGCGTCTGGGTATTGAGCTGATTGAGATCCATGCTGCACACGGTTACCTGCTGCATCAGTTCCTGTCACCGCTGAGCAATCAACGTCAGGACCAATACGGTGGTTCGCTGGAGAATCGTTTACGTTTCCCACTCGAGGTCTTTGCGGCGGTACGTGCTGCCGTGCCTGCTTCGATTCCGGTTGGTGTGCGTCTCTCTGCCAGCGATTGGGTAAAGGGGGGCTGGGATGTTGAGCAATCCATTGTGTTTAGCCAGAAGCTGGAAGCGCAGGGCTGTGATTATGTGCATGTGTCGAGCGGTGGACTATCACCACAGCAAACCATCACTGTGGGGCCGGGATATCAGTTGCCGTTCGCACGCGATATCCGCCAGCAGGTGAAGATTCCGGTTATCGGCGTGGGCTTGATTACCGATCCGCAACAGGCTGAATCGGTGGTGGAGCAGGGTGACGCCGATCTGGTCGCGTTGGCTCGAGCAGTCCTTTATAACCCACACTGGCCATGGCAGGCTGCTGCCGCGCTGAATGCGCAGGTCAAAGCCCCGTCACAGTATTTGCGTTCTGAACCGCATGGTGTGAAGGGGACGCTGGTTTAATTTGAACTCTACCGATGGCTCAACATTCTGAGCCATCAATTATCTCGAACCCCGCTGGGCGCGATGAAGTCGTGAGCTCGTGACAAATCGTGCCAATCTGGTCCACGGCATTGAGCAGCTGTGCCGTTGGTTGGTTCGCACAGTTTAATCGCAGGAAGTTCTGTAGCGCCGCTCCAGGTGAAAATAATGGTCCAGGGCTCACCCCGATGCCCAGCGCCAGCGCGCGACGATGCACTTCCAGCGCATCAACCGCTGGTGGGAGTTCAACCCACAGTAAAAAGCCCGCTTCTGGCGCAGTGACGCGCGTACCCTTCGGGAAGCTCGCTTCAACTTGTGCGATGACGGTGCGCACGCCATCCGCAATCCGCACTTTCAATCGCCGCAGATGCCGATCGTAGTCACCACTGGCCAGGACGTCGCTGGTGGCGGCTTCGAGTAATGGCGCACCCGCCCAGTCGCCCGCCATGCGCGCCTGTAATACCTGGGTGTGGTAGCGCCCGGCGGCTATCCAGCCGATTCGCCAGCCGGGCGCGAGGGTTTTGGACAGTGAACTGCAATAAATCACATTGCCGCTCTGATCAAAGGCCTTGCAGGCAGGTGGCCGCTGTCCCTCGCTGGCCAGATCGCCATACACATCATCCTCAATTAACGGGACGCCCGCCTGTTCAAGCAATGCGACCAGTTCCTGCTTGCGCGCGACGGACATACTGGCGCCAAGCGGGTTTTGCACGGTAGGAGAAGCCAGCACGGCAGCGGGCCGATGCTGCTTAATGGCGTCAGCGAGCGGGGCCAGCAACAAGCCCTCTTTCGGATCGGTAGGGATTTGCAATGCCTTCAAGCCCAAATCCTCCAGCAGCAGGAGCGTGCCGAAATAGGCTGGCTGCTCAATGGCAACGGCATCGCCAGGCTGGCACACGGCACGCAGTGCCAGACGAAGCGCCTGGGTCGCACCAGCGGTGATCACCAGGTCATCGGCGCCAAAGCATGCTCCCCACTGTGCCGCGCGTGCGGCGATCTTATTGCGCAGATCGGCCCTGCCTGGTGGCAGGCTGTAACTTTGTCCATGGGCATCCAGACGACGGCTTGCCGATTGCAGCGCTCGCTGCAGTGTATCCGTCGGCAGCCAGTGGGGATCGGGCAGCGCTGCGCCGAGCGGTATCAAACGGGTTTCCGCACTGCTGAACAATGAACGCGCGACAGCTGCTAAGGTCACGGGCACGGGCCCCGACAGTGCACGCGCAGGCAGCATCTCCTGTGAGATACCTCTCTGGCAGACGAAGTAACCCGAGCGTGGACGCGCAACAATCAAGCCTTCTGCTTCCAGACAACGCAGCGCTTCCAGCGCCGTTGGCAGGCTAACCTGCTCACGATCAGCCAGTCTGCGTGCGGAGATCATGCGATCGCCGGGTCGCAGCGCACCGGAGGCAAGGGTGTGTCGCAGACTTTCAGCAATGCGGCGGTAATGCGGGGACGATAATCGCAGGGCGGACATGTCGATCTGTACAGTCTGATTTTTGATGAATCTGACTATACAGACGATGTCGGGTGCCATCTATAGTGTCGAACATGAACCAGACAAGGAGGCACTATGCATTGCGATAACTTCGATCTTTCCCGCTATTTCCGCCGTATCAATTACAACGGCCCTGCGACCGCTCATTCCGACACGCTGCATGCCATCATGCGCCATCAACTGTTCTCTGTGCC
Organism: Pantoea sp. S61; assembly: GCF_016625145.1. NCBI lineage: Bacteria > Pseudomonadati > Pseudomonadota > Gammaproteobacteria > Enterobacterales > Erwiniaceae > Pantoea > Pantoea sp. S61. Next base: position 10,185 of record NZ_JACVUO010000034.1, on the reverse strand, counting down.
TTTTGAGAATCTCGATGTGCAGGCAGGGAAAATCGTCTCGCTGGTGCCCGAAGACATTTGCGAAAAAATTCTGTACCAGGGGCGAGGCGGCTACTGTTATGAAGTCAACGGGCTGTTCGCCATGGCGCTGGAAGCGTTGGGCATCGGTTATCGTTTTGTGGCAGCAAGACCGATGTTCTATCCGGTGCGCCGTCCGAAAACCCATATGGCGCTGGTGGCTGAAGTTGATGGACGTGAGTGGTTGTGCGATCTCGGCTTTGGCAGCTACGGCATTCGTGCACCGATTGCGTTAGATGAGCTTGATAGCGACATTAAGCAGGATTTTGACACCTTCAAACTCACTCGTGATGCGCATGGCGAGTATCTGTTGCAGGCCAAGGTGGAGGGGGAGTGGTGCAATCAATACGGCTTTGATTTGTCACCTCAGGAGTGGATCGATTTTGCCCCGGCGAATTACCTCAATTCTACGCATCCTGATGCGATCTTTGTGCAGAAACTACTTATCGTGCAGCATCGCCCCGAGGGACGGCAGATCCTGCTGGGCGATATGCTGAAAACGGTCACAGCGCATGGTGTGGAAAAACAGCAGTTAGCGGAAGGGGAAATTGATGCTGTGCTGCAAAGCCGCTTTGGGCTTGCCAGCCGCGTATAGGCAAGTCAAATGGGCGAAACAGGGATTTTGCGTTTTGTTAGCAAACTTAGCCTCTGAAAAGTTAAGGCTGCAACCTTGATGTTAGCCATAAGTCCTTAACAGCAGACTTATGGCGCTTCATGTTCTTCATGATGCGGGCTATTCGTTCTGTACCGAATAGCCCGCTAATCCCTTCTCCATTACTCTTTTCGCTGCAGCGTCATTCGCGTGAGTTCTGAAGGTCGTCCCAATCGTATCGCCATTCCCGGCCAGAGCGCGGTGCCGTTATTGACATAGAGTTGCATGTCATCCACATCATAAAGCCCTGAAACAAAGCCCGCGTTGGGTTTCACAAACAACCGATCAAATCCGACGATCAGTCCGCCATGCGTATGACCGGAGAGCTGCAAATCGACTTTATGCGTGGCGTTCTGACGCGCATTACGCGGTTGATGATCCATCAATATCACCGGGGCATTAGCGGGAACACCTGCCAGCGCCTGCTCGAGATCGGGGCCAGTAGCCTCTCTGCGGGAAGCTGAGACATCGGGAAGACCGGCAATCACTAGCTCTGCGTCTCCGCGCTTAATGATTGTGTGGCTATTGAGCAACGGCTGTAGCCCCAACGTCGCGAGGTGTTCGGTCCAGCGCTGCTGCTCAAAGAAATATTCATGATTACCGGTGATGGCATAAACACCGTCTGGCGCATGCAAACCCCTCAGTGGCGCTACGTCATTTCTGCGATTTTCCAGGGTGCCATCAATGACATCGCCCGTTACCAGAATCAGGTCAGCATCCAGCGTCATCGCCTTTTTCACCATGGCGGTGGTCCATGCTGCGTTAAAAAGTTTTGTGATGTGCAAATCAGTGAGCTGAAGCAATTGATATCCTTCAAACTCTTTCGGCAGGTTGTCGATGTTAATCGTCACCTCTTTCACCGGCGGTACACGAATGGCCTGATGCACGCCCACGGTGGACAACACCATGGCAAAAAGCGCAGCCAGATAGCGCACGCCGGGCGTAATCACCAGCGGGTGTCGGGTCAGCAGTGAAATCACTGTCACAACGTCAATCAGGAACTGGGTAAAAGCGAGGAGCAAAACCGTTCCGAATGCCCAGTTAAACAGGATAATCACCGCGCGTGGCATTTCAGGGGAAAAGATGCCACCCGGCGTAAATCGGCTGATCAACAAGTATTGTGAAGCCAGTAACACCACCAAAGATAAGATGATCTTTAACACTAATGGCATGGCTAATGGAAAAACGAAACGTGCGATCACATACCAACTCGGTATGCTGAAAATCAGATGAAACATCACTCTCTTCCCTGGTCGATAAGCACTGTATCAGTGCAAAATTGAACTCATCATTTTTGAGTTATGAAGGTTTAAAACGCATATCAAAACGAACGCTAAGGAACTACTTAGCGATGCCCTCAGCCAGAGTGGCCATCAATCGCACCCGCCGTGATTCCAACTCGCTAATCTGGCGCTCGATGTCCTCCAACCGCTTGTACTGCAATGCCTGGGTCTCCGGGCAGAAAGCCGCGCCTTCGACCATCAGCATACAATCGGGAAAGGAGCAGATTTCGGCAATGCTAAAACCGATATTAATGAGCCGTTGGATCTGCCGCACCTGTGTTACGGCCTGAGGTGGAAAATAACGATAACCATTACAGGCACGTTTTGAAGTCAGTAAACCGTGCCGATCATAATGACGGATTGCCCGAACGCTGACGCCTGACTGCTTCGCCACCTCTCTAATCGCCAACTGCATAAATCATCTCCAATAGGACGCTTGACTCTGACACCAATGTCAGGGTTCAGGATAGCCAGGAATCATTCATATCAGGAGGCTTTTTATGCTGTTAAACATCTCACGCACGTTTTGTGCACTTTTAATCATGCTATTTTCTACCGCGCTTTTTGCGGCGGAAAAGAACTACATCGTCACCGCCCCCGATGGTGTGCGGATCGCGGTACAAGAGTCGGGTAATCCTGGAGGATTGCCGATTATTTTTATCCATGGCTTGTTAGGCAGTCATCTTAACTGGGAAAAACAGCTCAACGATCCGCAACTCCAGCGCTTTCGCCTGATAACGTTTGATCTTCGCGGGCATGGTCTTTCAGACAAACCGCAGCAGGCACAGGCCTATAGCGATGGCAAGCGCTGGGCAGAGGATCTCAGAGCGGTGATCGAACAAAGCCATGCCCGAAATCCTCTGCTGGTGGGATGGTCGCTTGGCGGCGCGGTGATGACCAACTATCTGGCGGCATTCGGTGACCAGCAGATCAGTGGTGCGATCTATGTTGATGGTGTGGTGGAACTTACCCCTGAGTTAATCCCCGCGCACGACAAGGTTTATCGCGACATGGTCTCGGAAGATTTAAAAACGCATCTCGATGGTGAGAAAGCCTTTTTGCAGCTTTGTTTCTACCAACAACCAGACCGCATAACCTTTGAACGGCTGTTGGCTAACGCTGCAATGGCTGGCTGGCCGATGCAGCGTGCAGTGATGTCGATGATAATCCCACTGGCGCAGGGGCTCAAGCACGTCCGTGTACCGTTACTGTTTATTTACGGTGAGCATGACGCGTTGATTAATCCTGCGGCATCGCTGAACAGAGCGAAGCAGATGAATCCCGCTATTCAAACGCGCATCTATCGTCACTCCGGCCATGCTCCCTTTATTGAGGAGTCAGCGCGTTTTAATCATGACTTAGCCGCTTTTGCTGCTGCGCTCTGATTTAGCCATAACCTTTCAAAATGAACAGGGTTCAGTGCAGGACGTGCTGAACTCTGTTCAGAGGGAATGACATCTTGAGAGATGAGCAACGCATCAGGAATGCTTTTTCACCGGTATGTTCATCCAGGGTGACTAATAAAGCGAAGCGGTAATGAAATTCTATTTAATCAGTAACATTCGGGAAATGTTGTCTGAAATTAATGTTCCAATTTATCAATTAGATATTCATATAGCAGTGCTTTGTCACTCCTGCATGATTTTCCCCTGACTGGCAGATAAATCTTCAAGAAAGTTTATTTACGCAATAACCCGATGATTTACTATTTATTCCTGATTATTACCTCTGATATTATTATCGTCCCAGGACGACACAGTCCGTATGGACGATTCGAGCGGATAACATCCAGAGGTAACATTGGAAATAACCTACAGCATCGACTTTCAGTACAAACGACGCGGCGACGAAACGCCAAGTCCCGCAGGCAGTGTTATTCGCACCTCCGGTGAGGAAACACCGGTCATGTTCATTCCGTCAGTGGGTGACTTTGTGGAAATCGGCGGTAATCCAGATGAGGATGAAAGTCTCTCCTCTTTTCGGGGCGTCGTGATATCACGCTTTTTCCGTTATGACCGCCAGTCTGATCAGGAAGTCTTTTGTCACGTCAATATTCTGGTGGAAGAGTCGTTCCAGAATTTTAGCAATCTCGTCCGGGATTAAGTGTTGAGTGCTAGTGTGTCAGTCGTAGCATCATGGCTTGTCCGAAGACCGCAATGTTTATGATGGCAGCCGGGAATGACTGCGGCTGTCCTCTAACGTATTCAAACCTCAAACCTCAAACCTCATCAATCCTACGCGCCTTACATCTGATTATCTCTTCGCCATCCTGCCATTATCATTTTCGTTTTACCTCGCGCTTTTGTTAGTGTTTTTGCGAGCGAATTATCAGAGTTGCGTCGCTAAATTATCATTTTAGCGCTACAGTGGTTTAAAATTATCGTTTTCACTTAGAAATTAAAGGATTCAGCTGATGCTGGTGGGATTTAAGGCGCTCTGTAAGCGCTATCACATTGAACTGGTTCAGCCACTGCGGGTGGAATCATCTATTGGCACGGTTCGCGCCACGCATGAGAACCAGGGACGCATCGAGAAGCGCTATCCTGCCAGCTATCAGCCTGATGATAGCTTCTCAGGCCATTTTGCTTTCGGCCTCAAATATGAAGAGATCCATCTGGAGTTTTTTGCCCGCCTCTTCGCTGCCATCGGCCCTGAACCGATTGAAAGCTGGTGCCTGCGAGAACCCTTTGGCCAGTACGCACGCCGCACCGGCTTTCTCTATGAGTGGCTGACGGGTAATACGCTCATCAACGTGCCTGATGTGGCCAACGGCGGCTATGTTGCAGCGATTCCCGCGAAGGATTATCTGACGCGAACTGCAGCAATCAAGAATAAACGCTGGCGAATCAACGATAACTTACCTGGCTCACCTGACTTTTGTCCTGTGATTCGCCGCACGCCTGAGGTTGAGCATGCCATTGCCTTTGATGTCACGGCAGCACTGCATGAACTGGATGATACCTTTGGCGCAGATGTTCTGCTGCGAACCGCCAGCTGGCTAACCTTCAAAGAATCCAGGGCCAGCTTTTTGATTGAGAAAGAGGCAGAACAGGCCGATCGTATTCAGCGTTTCGCGCATGTGATCGCGCAATATTGCGGCCAAATCGACGATCCACTCAGTGACGAAAGCCTGCATATTCTGCAAAAAGGGATTCTTGGCCATGATGCCCTCGGTTTAGGGCTGCGACGCTCGCCGGTGTTTGTCGGACAGGCCACGATGCGCGAGGACATCGTGCATTACGTGGCGCCACAATTTGAAGACCTGCCGCAGTTTATGCGTGGATTGCAAGAATTTGAGCTCGCCACGCGTGGCGCCGAGCCTCTGGCAAGAGCGGGCGTGATTGCTTTCGGCTTTGTCTATATTCATCCGATGCGCGACGGGAATGGGCGTATTCACCGCTTCCTGATTAATGATTCATTGATACGCGACGGCGCCATCCCAGAGGGCGTTATTCTGCCGGTCTCGGCCAGTATTACCAGCTCACTGGATTTCCGCGTGGGCTATGACCGCACGCTTGAAGTGTTCTCAAAACGTCTGATGCGCCGCTACGCGACCTCCTGCCATTTCGGCGAGATCGTGACGTATGACGACGGTACACCGAGCAACTTTTCTTTCTCTGATTATGATGATGCCCGTTTCGCCTGGCGCTATCCGGATTTAACCTCGCACGTGCTGTACACCGCTAAGGTGATTGAGCACACCGTGCGCGTGGAAATGGCCGATGAAGCCAGAGTGTTGACGATTTTCCAGCAGGCGCAGGAGAGACTGAAAGAAGTGCTGGAGATGCCGGATCAGGATGCAAATCGCATTATCCGGTCATTGAAGGAAAATGGCTGGCAGGTGTCGGGGAAACTGAGGAAGGAGTATCCACAGTTGGAGGATGCTGCAAGGGCGGAAAAGATTATGGTGGCGGTTAAGTCGGCGTTTGAGGAGGGGAGTTAGGTTCGACTTTTTGGTTTGATGGCGAAAATATAAATTAGGTGTATTTTAAATTATTAAAAAATATTTCAAAAATAATGCTTAATATTAACATTTTACACGGAAATATTGATTCTAATAGGGGAGGGTTTAACATGTTTTCTTAACATTAGGTGTTTAATGATATCCATCACGCGAGTTTGTTAATGTTGCCTCAATGTGATTATCGGACAAATGCCTATTGTCATCCCTTCGTCAGTCGTTATGCTTTATAAGCATTAACTAATAGGAGGCGTTATGGACGATTGCATCATTTTCAGAGAAGGACAGAAACCCTATATTACGAAAGTGCCACGCAGTAGTACCCATATTGATGTACAAAATCCTGTAACGGGAAAATATGAAAAGTTCAGATTTCATGCTGTTTTGAAAGGAAGAATGACGAATGATGCTCAGCGATATCTCTATGCTGGGAACGGAAACGCAGACCCCTTTGATAATTGGGATGTCTGGCAGCATATCAATTATTTAAAACCGATGCCTGTTTCTGTTTTCTGACATCAATGAGTTCTCATTTCGAATGATATTCAAACTAGCTAATCTATTTCAGCGAATTTTAGCCTCATTGCAGGGTTGGCATTTCAATAATGCTGTTACGTTGACGGCCGAGACTTATTAATATGAATATGACGCAAACCCGCTGCACGGTCTTTTGACAGTACAGCGGGTCATTCTATCCGGGCAGCGCTACGCGGTCTGAGGTAATGCTGCTAAAAGTTTATCCAGCGTAACCGGATAATCCCTTATCCTGACACCCGTCGCGTTGTAAATGGCATTCACAATAGCCGCACCAACACCGCATAATCCCAGTTCACCCACGCCCTTGGCTTTCATCGGCGAAGAGACCGGGTCGGCATCTTCAAGAAAGATGACTTCCTGATCGGGAATATCAGCATGAACCGGCACTTCATAGGCCGCCATGTCGTGATTGACAAAGAATCCCAACCGGGTATCCACCGCGAGTTCTTCCATCAGTGCGCCACCTAAGCCCATTGTCATCGCGCCGATGACCTGACTACGCGCGGTTTTCGGGTTGAGTATTCGACCCGCTGCACAGACAGCCAACATGCGGCGCACGCGCACTTCCCCTGTGTAGATATCCACGGCTACCTCGGCAAAATGCCCGGCAAAGGTGGATTGCTGATACTGCTGATCGAGATCGCCAAACTCAATGGTGTCTTCTGCCGTCAGAGTGCCTTGAGCCGCTGCTGCAGTCAGCGGCACGCTGCGATGACCCGAGCGAACTTCACCCTCAACAAACTCTGCTTCATCAGGATTGATGCCGAGTGTTGTCGACACTTGCTCACGCAGTTTCACACAGGCGGCATAAACGCCGGCCGTTGAGGTATTCGCGCCCCACTGGCCACCCGATCCCGCTGAGACCGGGAAATCTGAATCCCCCAGTTTCACTATGACTTGTTCGACAGGCACGCCCATCATTTCTGCCGCCGTCTGGGCGATGATGGTGTAGCTGCCGGTACCAATATCCGTCATGTCAGTTTCGACGGTAACGATGCCTTGTGCATCCAGATGCACCCGTGCACCGGAGGGTGCAACAAGATTGTTGCGGAATCCAGCGGCCACACCTAAGCCCACCAGCCAGCGCCCGTCTCTCACCTGCGCAGGTGATGCATTACGCTTTTGCCAGCCGAATTTATCTGCGCCGGTGCGCAGACACTCAATCAGCTGGCGGCGTGAGAAGGGGCGTTGGGTATCGGCGGGATCAACCTGAGTATCATTCAGTATGCGGAATTGCACCGGATCGATGCCCGCTTTTTCTGCCATCTCATCAATGGCAATTTCCAGCGCCATTAATCCCGGCGCTTCACCTGGTGCCCGCATCGCATTGCCTTCAGGCAGATCAAGCGTTGCCAGACGCAGGCCCGTCAGACGGTTGGCTCCGGCATAAAGGAGTTCCGTCTGTTGTACTGCGGTCTCAGGCGTACCGTTCGGCAAGTTACCCGACCAGCTAATATGCGAAATGCCCGTAATATGTCCGGACTTGTCGGTACCCATGCGAATATGCTGGATCGTCGCCGGTCGATGGGTGGTGTTATTGGGGATCATTGGCCGGGGCAGCATCACTTTTACCGGACGTTTAACGACACGTGCACCTAAAGCAGCCAGCAGGGCATCACTGCGCAGAAACAACTTTCCGCCAAAACCCCCGCCAATATAAGGCGACAGCACCCGCACTTTTTCCAGCGGCAGGTTCAGGGTCTTCGCGAGATCGGATCGGCACCAGTTAATCATCTGATTTGATGTCCAGACCGTTACCCTGTCTTTATCCCACATGGCCATTGAAGCATGAGGTTCCATGGCCATATGGCTTTGGTCCGGCGTGGTATAGGTTTGGTCCAGCACAAACGCCGCTTCACTCAGGGCACGCTCTGCATCTCCTACGATTTTATCCGGAGTATCTTCGGGTGGAGAGGTGACGGAGGGTTTCGCATCCTCAAGGCTGTAAACCCCTTCTTCTTGCTGATAGCTAACTTCTACCAGCTGGGCTGCCGCACGTGCCTGTTCAAACGTTTCAGCGACAACTAATGCCACAGCCTGATGGTAATGTTCGATATGGTATTCAGCCAGCAACGTTGCCGTGTTCATCTCTCCCTTACCGAGTTTGCCCGCGTTTCTGGCCGTGACAACGCCTAAGACGCCCGGAGCACCTTCAGCGGCTGCGGTAATGAGTGAAGTCATTTTTCCTTTGGCAATCGGGCTGCCCACCACGTACCCATACGCGACATCGGGCGCTTCATCATGCCATTCATAGGCGTAAGGCGCGCTACCGGTGGTTTTGAGCGGACCATCAATGCGATCTAAGGGGCGTCCCACGTATCTGAGCTGGTCAATAGGATTGGTGCCGGCAGGTTTCTCAAATTTCATGGTTTTGCCCTCGCTTCTGCCAGCACCGAAGCCAGGGTGCGCTTCGCCAGTACCAGCTTAAATTGGTTATCCGCCGTAGGTTGCGCATCCTCAAACAACTTATCGAAAACCGGCTGAGAACCCTTGGGCAGTTCGTTGTCAGCCGATGTCCGCCGCCAGGGCTGGTGCGCCACACCGCCCACGGCGATCCTTCCTGAGTTATCGCGGTGTACGATAGCGGCAATAGAAACCAGCGCAAAAGCATAAGAGGCGCGGTCGCGCACCTTACGGTAAATATGCGTGCCTCCCACCGGGGGCGGCAGTAAGACCGCGGTAATAAATTCGCCAGCGTTAAGCACCGTTTCAAGGTGAGGTGTCTGACCTGGAGCGCGGTAGAATTCATCGATAGGAATTGCGCGCTCGCTGCCATCCGGGCTGACCGTTTCGATGGTGGCATCCAGCAGTCGCATGGCTACGGCCATGTCGCTGGGATGGGTCGCGATACAATCGTTACTGACACCCACCACGGCATGCTGACGGCTGTAACCCCCGATCGCCGCACAGCCGCTGCCGGGCTGACGTTTATTGCAGGGCTGATGGGTGTCATAGAAGTAAGGGCAGCGCGTGCGCTGGAGCAGATTTCCTGCGGTCGTGGCCTGATTACGTAACTGACCGGACGCCCCCGCGAGCAAGGCACGTGAAAGAACCGCGTAATCCCTGCGCACCCGCATGTCAGCGGCAAGATCGGTGTTACGCACCAGCGCACCGATACGCAGCCCACCTTGCTGGGTGGGCTCAACTTTATCCAGCGCCAATCCGTTCACATCAATGAGATGAGCGGGCGTTTCTATCTCCAGCTTCATTAAATCCAGCAGGTTGGTGCCGCCAGCAATAAACTTTGCGCCGGGGTTTTGCTGTACGCGCCTGGCGGCTTCCAGAGGAGAGGTGACTTTTTCATAGCTGAAGGCTTTCATGATGTCTGACCCTCCGCGTAGTCTTCAATGGCGGCAAGGATATTGGCGTAGGCCCCGCAGCGGCAGATATTGCCGCTCATACGCTCGCGAATTTCATCTGCATGCCGCGTTGGCTGCTCCAGCAGGTCTGAGGAAACGTGGCTGGGGATCCCGTCTGCAATCTCTTTCAGAACGGCCACGGAAGAGCAAATCTGTCCCGGCGTGCAGTAACCGCACTGATAGCCATCATGTTTGATGAATGCAGCCTGTAGCGGGTGCAGATTGTCCGGCGTCCCCAGGCCTTCAATGGTGGTGACCTCAGCGTGCTGCTGCATCACCGCCAGCGTGAGGCATGAATTAATGCGTCGCCCATCTACGATAACGGTACAGGCACCG